>JALHOZ010000027.1 GCA_022842725.1 Saprospiraceae bacterium | reverse complement strand
GTTGCAATTATCAGTTTCAGGTAGAAAGTTGTGAAGGACCATACACCTCACCATGTATTAACGAATGTCAATAATTCTTTATTGGGTGCAACTCTGTTGCACCCAATTTCCTATCATTAAATACAATGTAATCATGAAAATAAATTTATTCATTCTTTTGTATATATTTTTATATCCGCTCACATCCATTTGTCAAACCTTATCTGATATCCCCCCATTTGAAATAACAAAACCCAAGTGGCAGTATTATACTTATGATTATTATTTTCCACAAAATCCAAGGACACCAGAGGATACCCCTTATGGAAACAGATTTATTGAAAAAACAGTAGAAAAAGGTGATTTTTTTTATATATTAGAACATACAGCCACCTCATTGAACGGATATTCGGGTTGGGATGGTTTTCGGTTGACAAAGCTGAATAAATACAGTGGCGAAGAAGTATGGGTACATCAGCACAATCAGCATACCGGTGTAAAAAATTTTGAAAGACCCCGACCCTATTTAGGCTTTAACACAGACGATAGTATCGAAATTATTACCTTGAGGCACCGGGATACCACCATCAGAAACAACTCAAATAACTTTCCTTTTATTGGTACGCCGGCGATCCATACCATTGATGACAAAACCGGGCAAAACATTACGTTCAAATACGGTACGGATACTACGCTTTTTGATCATGCACGTTTTAATGACGGCGGCGCAAGATTGCACAGACAAGAAGAAGGTAGATATTTTAGTTTGTTATACCGTTCTGAAAATAACAATGGCATCACCAAAGATTTTTTTGAATTTAACAAGGTCGATGATGATTTGAATATTGTAAAAAATCCATCAACTTTACTTGAATTAAATCCGGATTTATCAGATGCCTACCGTCCCTGGACAAATACCCTCTTTAATAAAGATACCATGATCATACTTACAGGTACAAGAGACCGAGGTAATTCGTTTAATTCACCTAAAAAAGCTTTTTTACATTGGTATAATATCCGTAATATAGATAGTGTGTATGCGTCCAAAACCATGGAAGTCACAGATGTTTTTGCCAGGCCTCAACAGAATTTATTTACGTACCAACCAGAATTGATATTTAAACAGGAACAAATTTTTTTAACACAATTAATGGCACCCAATAACTATCAACCAGCCAGAGCATTTACCTGGATGTTGTGGACCGATAAAAACGGAGAACAATTGGGTAAATTTAATTATTTGGCTGTGCAGGATACAATATATGGTATTATCATTCCTATTGGTGTAAAACAAAACAAAGCTTATTGTTTGGCTCAATATTATTCTTATGGAGAAGACTCATTAGATTATTGGGATGTCATCGAAATTGAACCCAAAACAAACATTGTAACAAAAAAAGGTTCTTTTTTAAAATATAACCGTTTGAAATATAATGGAGATTTTAGATTTATAATCAGAGATGCTCATTTTATGGATAATGGTTCAATTGCCGTTGCAAGTCAAATCAGAATGAAAAAAAATAATCTTGAATTTTGGTATTCACATTATTGTTCTGTAGATGAAAAAGATCTGGGTATTTCAACATCTACAAATAATACGAATATAATACCTGTCTGGAGTCATGTCTATCCAAATCCTGCTTCCGACAGGTTGTATATACACACCGAAAATGGGACAGTACCGGAAATTTCAATACGGGATATTACAGGAAAATTGATCTTTGTTCTAAAAAATCAGAACGATAAAGAAAATGACATTGATGTATCAGGTTTAGCTCCAGGAATGTATTATGTTACCGTCGCCGATACGGCAGGTTTAAAACCTGTTATGACCCATAAGGTGGTCAGATTGTAGATTGATGAATCAAGGGGTATGACGATCATATTCAAAACCTTGCTTTTGTGTAACGATTCAGTGATAATTAATTTTATACTCAAAATTTATCAGTAAAATTTTATATCTTATCGTTTAAAAGATACATAAAATACACCTGTAAACAGCACTCTTTTTTTTCCTTTCAACATGGTCCGGTCAGATTAATCGTTAGTACCCTAATGATTAATCTCCTGAACGTATATGATTCAGGTCATTATTTACTACCCTGCGGGTCTTTACCTTTGGGTCGCACATAAGTATGTGTGGTTTAAAAACATCAATCTATGCCTTTTTATCACCAACTTGGCCACCTTCCGGAAAAAAGACACGTGGTCTTCAGACAACCTTCCGGTGCCCTATATCAGGAAGAGCTCGTCGGCACGCAGGGATTTTCCGGACTTTCTTCTCTCGTTTATCACGTTTTTCCACCTACGAAGGTCAAACAAAAAGACAAACCGTATTCCGTACAGCCCAAAATAGCCGTTCAAAACGGATTGGAAGCCATGAGTTTTATGGGTTTCAACATTCAACCGGAAAAGGATTATATCAAAAGCAGGAAAACCCTTTTTGTCAATGATGCCATGCACATCGGAATGGCAGCTCCGCAAAAATCCACGCCTTACTTTTTCAAAAATGCCGATGCTGACGAAATGATTTTTGTGCATAAAGGCAATGGTGTGGTAAGGACCATGTACGGAGATTTGCCTTTCAAATACGGAGACTATATCATCATTCCCCGGGGAACGGTGTACCAGGTCGATTTTGAAACGGAAGACAATCTATGGCTGTATGTCGAGTCTTTCAGTCCGATATTTACACCCAAAAGATATCGCAATGAATTCGGTCAGTTGCTCGAACATTCACCGTTTTGTGAACGCGACATCAAAAGACCTGTCAATCTCAAAACACATAATGAGGCGGGAGAATTTGATATTTTTATCAAGAAAAAAGGGTTCATTTTCCCTTATGTATATGCCAATCATCCCTTTGATGTCATAGGCTGGGACGGATATCACTATCCTTATATTTTCAGCATTTTTAATTTTGAACCGATCACCGGCAGAATCCATATGCCGCCGCCGATTCACCAGACCTTTGAAAATGCCCATTTTGTGATTTGTTCGTTTGTTCCCAGATTGTATGACTATCATCCGGATGCCATACCGGCACCTTATCACCACAGCAACATCGACAGCGACGAATTATTGTACTACGTCGATGGTGATTTTATGAGCCGAAACAATATTCAGAAAGGTCAGATCACTTTACATCCCGGTGGTATCCCGCACGGACCGCATCCCGGAGCGATAGAGCGCAGTATTGGTCAAAAAGAGACCAAAGAACTGGCTGTCATGATTGACCCTTTTCAACCGGTATTGGTCACCGAAGAAGCCATGGGCATCGAGGTGAAAGATTATTACAAATCCTGGCTCGAAGAACCGGCCTTGATGTAATCTGAAATTTAAAATATTCCTGAAATTTAAAAACCATCCATTATGGAAACCAAAAATTTAACAGACGTTCAAAATTATAACTATGGTATCGAAAAAATATTTGACAAAGCGCAGGACTTCCTTCCGATCAATGGAACAGACTACGTAGAGTTGTACGTCGGCAATGCCAAACAAGCGGCACATTTTTACAAAACCGCTTTTGGTTTTCAATCTCTGGCTTATTGCGGATTGGAGACCGGAAACCGGGAGTTTTGTTCGTATGTAGTGGTTCAGGACAAAATCCGCCTTGTTCTGACGACACCTTTTAATCCGGACAGCGAGATTTCCGATCACATCCGAAGACATGGCGATGGTGTCAAAGTTATTGCCCTTTGGGTGGATGATGCACAAAGCGCTTATGACGAAACCACCAAAAGAGGTGCGGAAGGTGTCATGGAACCTACCGTTTTTGAAGACAAAGACGGTATTGTCATCAAAGCTGCAATCAAAACCTATGGTGATACCATCCACATGTTTGTCGAACGAAAAAAATATAACGGTATATTCCTTCCCGGTTTTGAAAAATGGGAATCCGACTACAATCCACCGGCAACAGGATTAAAATACATCGACCACATGGTGGGTAATGTAGACCTGGGCGAGATGAACAAATGGGCAGATTTTTATGCCAATGTGATGGGTTTTGCCAATCTGGTGACCTTTGACGACAAAGATATTTCGACGCAGTATACAGCCCTGATGAGTAAGGTGATGACGAATGGAAATGGCAGGATAAAATTTCCGATCAATGAACCGGCAGCAGGTATCAAAAAATCCCAGATCGAAGAATATCTCGATTTTTATGGTGGACCGGGATGCCAGCACATAGCTGTCGCTACAGATGACATTGTTTTCACCATCAGTGAAATGAGAAAAAGAGGTGTTGAGTTTTTGTACGTTCCCGGAACCTACTACGACACGGTCGCCGAGCGTGTTGGTGAGATTGCTGAAGAGCTCGAAAAACTTAAATCCTTAGGTATCATGGTAGACAGGGATGAAGATGGATATCTGCTTCAGATTTTTACCCGACCCGTGGAAGACAGGCCAACTCTGTTTTTTGAAATCATACAACGCAAAGGAGCCAAGTCCTTTGGTAAAGGTAACTTTCAGGCTTTGTTTGAGAGTATTGAAGCCGAACAAGCAAGAAGAGGCACCTTATAAAAAAATTATTTTCTGATTTTTAGCGAGAGAACGAAACAGGTATTACAGATATGTGATGCCTGTTTTTTTTTTTGACTTTCTGAATATCATATTATTCCGTGACTTGAATCATTTTTAAAATTTATAAAATATCTGAAATTTGGAGAATAAAATTTATAACATGAAAAAGTATAGTATTTTATTCAGTTTAATATTTTTTTTAGTCCACATTTCGCTGGCGAAACCAATTGATGTATTTTTTGCAGAAAAAGTGGCTCAAAATTTTATAAAAAGTCATGTTATTTTTCAAAAAGAAACCCGAATAGTTTACCGGCACGAAGAAAAACAAATCAGGACAGATCAAAGTTCGCCGGTGTTATTTTATGTTTTTGAAACAGAACCTGCAGGATTTGTTTTGATAGCAGGAGATGACGATGTATTTCCGCTTTTAGGATATTCATCAGAAAGTAATTTTGATTATAATAATATTCCGGTACATGTAAAAAAATGGTTGGAAATGTATAAAAAAGAAATTTCTTATGTCATTACCAACAAGATAGCCGGCAATGAAGTCATAAGAGCAGAATGGCAAAAGTATCTGAGTGACAATATTGAAAGAACGGCTGTAAGATTGGCAGTAGAACCGCTGCTAAAAACAAAGTGGAACCAATCACCTTTTTACAATGCGATGTGTCCCGGTGGGTCTCCTACAGGATGTACAGCAACCGCAACGGCTCAGGTGATGAAATATTGGAATCATCCTGCCAAAGGGAGCGGATTCCATTCCTATAATCATACAAATTATGGTACCTTGTCAGCAAATTTTGGCAATACAACCTATCAATGGGCATCTATGCCTGATGTAGTGAGTAGTACCAACAACGCTGTTGCCACTTTGATGTATCATGTAGGTGTTTCTATGGACATGAATTATTCCCCACAAGGAAGTAATGCTTATGTAATATCTTACAATGGTCAGATTGAAAATAGTGCTGAAGGTGCTTTAAAAAAGTATTTCGGATATAAACCTACCCTGAAAGGAATTGAAAAGAAAAACTACACAGACGCTCATTGGATTAACCTGTTAAAAACAGAACTTGACCAAAACAGGCCTGTAATATACGCAGGGTTTAGTCAGACAGTCGGGCATGCTTTTGTATGTGATGGTTATGACAACAACCAGTTTTTTCACTTTAACTGGGGTTGGGGTGGTGCTTATGACGGTTATTTTACCCTGACTTCACTAAATCCGGGGTCGACCTACAATTTTGTCTCCAATCAGCAAATGATTACCGGAATTGAACCTGTTGCCACAACACAAACATATAGTTTAAAACTGAATGAAAAAGTAAAAGTAACACCTTCTCCGATGACGTTTGGTCATGAATTTACGGTAAAAACCAATATTCTGAACAGTGGCGGAGGATTATTTAATGGTGATTTTTGTGCAGCCGTTTTTGACGATAGCTGGAATTTTATTGATTATGTAGAAATTAAAACAAACCTTACCTTAACGGGAAACAGTAGTTTTCCAACCAGTCTGGTATTTTCAAATACCGGTTTATTGAGCATGTTGCCCGGAAATTATTATGTAGGAATATATTACAAACCGCAAGGTGCCAATGAATGGCAAAGAGTAGCGGATAACGGAACAAACGTCAATTTTGTTTCCCACAGAGTATATTTTGCGGCCGATATCGAATTGTACACGGACATGACCGTCACGCCCGGAGTAAATGATCTTGTTCAGGGAAAAAGTGCCAAAGTGGTTGTAAATGTTGTCAATGACGGTTTTGCCATCTTTAAAGGTTGGTATTCTGCAGATTTATACGACTTGAATGGAAACTGGGTAGCCAATTTTGGTACGTTGTACGAGTCTCATGGATTGTCTCCGGGCTCTTATTATCTGGCACCTTACCTTCAATTTGAAACTCAGAATCTGGAAGCTCCTCCGGGAACCTATTTTTTGGCCATACAATACAAACCTGTAAATGCGGAATGGTCTCTGGCTGGTTCTTCTTATTATCCCAACCCTGTTTATGTCATTGTAAAAGAAGCTGCGCTGCAACCTGATGCCTACGAACCTAATAACACCATACAAACCGCATATAGTATGCCTTTGGTATTTTCTAATCATACAGCGGTCTTTGGTACAGAAGGGTCCAACAATCACGTTGTAAATGATTTTGATTATTACAAAGCAGAATTCCTGGCAGGATATAAGTATGTGGTCACGGCAAGATTGCACGATGCTTATAATAGCGATAACGGCAAAGAATACACCGCTGATGTCATGTTTTCAGTCAGCACAAATGGTACGAACTGGTCTGAGACCATAGATGATGTCATGTTGCAGTCTGTAGAAATCACAGGAGCCCAAACCTTATATTTTCATGTAGTTCCATTTTTTGAAGGAGTGACGGGCACCTATTTACTTGAAATAAATATAACCAGAACGCCTTTGGTTGCAGCAGAAGATGTCCACGGCATAACCAAGATGTTTGTTTACCCGAATCCTGTCAGTGATGTCCTTCATGTTCAAGTAGCTCAGCAAAGCAGTACCGGAACAATAACCTTACAAAATATGAAAGGCGAATCAGTTCAAATCTATAATCTATCTCAAAATGAAGGCAGATGGCAAATTCCGGTAAGTGATTTACCGGATGGCATGTATATGGTATATTATTCCGACGGAACGGTCAGATATGCTAAAAAAGTAGTGGTATGTCATTAAAAGAAATAATTTTTTTAGTAATCGTATTTTTTATGGCTTGTTCTCCTTCCAAAAAACAAAACGAAACGACAGGAAAACAAGAAAATAAAAAATTCCAACCGGTTTTTACGACAGAACCCGGTGTAATGGTATACAAAGCCAATTCGTTTTATCAGGATAAAGTACCCGTAATTTTATCGCAAGACAAAAGTATGATAATTTCGTACCCACATCCGAAAGACCTGATGGTGGATGGCAAATTATTGTTGCCGGATATGTTGGAAAAAGGATATTTCCTGGACAAAAAAGGTATCCATCAAAACACAGCATTTTTATCTTTGACCTATGAGGAATACAGTAAGTTATCCACACCTCCTTCCACCAAAGAAATGATGTTGCAAATAAAGGATAAAAACCCGATATCAGAACTTTGTGATTGTGGAAAACGATCTGCTTTTACTGATATCATAAACCAGCTAAATCAGTTGATTCTGGATGACAGACTGAAAAAAGTATGTAAAATCATTAAATAGGAACTGTCATCAAATCACAAATATTCTGTAATCAGGACAGACCGTTTTTCTTGCTAATTTCGAACTTAGTGTGAAATACTTTTTATCTTACTTATTTTTTCACCATAGCAGTTGCTAAAAAATATCAACGGAAAGATTGAATCTGTTCCAATTCACTTTTGATATTCGATTTTTCTTCTTCAATATCATAATCGTTTTGCAGACCGAGCCAAAAACCGGGAGACGTACCAAAATATTTTGCGAGCCTCAAAGCGGTATCAGCTGTTATTCTTCTGCGCCCTTTTATGATTTGGCTTGTTCTGGTCTGCGGTACTCCGATTGCCAAAGATAATTTATAAGCAGTGATCTCCATGGGTTTGAGAAATTCTTCATCGAGAACTTCACCGGGATGGATATTTTTAAGCTTATTCATGATAATCTGTTATTTTTACTTTTTGTGCGTTGTTATCAGACCAAAAAAATGATTATTTGTTCTTATGTTGTAAAAGTTTGATACTTTGTTAAAAGGGTTTTTAATATTCTACAAAGATAAAAAATTTTCCATCATCACAAGTCCTTCCGGAGTCATAATGGATTCAGGGTGGAATTGTACGCCGTAGACATCGTATTGCCGATGCCGGATGGCCATAATTTCGCCGTCTTCATCCAGAGCGGTAATCAAAAGATCCTCTGGCAAGGTTTTTTTGTTTATCACCCACGAATGGTATCTGCCGGCTTCAAAATTTGGTGAAACATTTTTAAAAACCGGATCATCAGGGTCAACCACTTTAAGGGTGGATTTGATGCCGTGGTATACTTTTTTCAGATTCATTAATGAGGCTCCATACACTTCCCCAATGGCTTGTAGTCCAAGACAAACACCCAGGATTTTTTTTGAAGGACCGTACTTTCGGATGACTTCTTTGGTAAGGCCTGCTTCATCGGGCAGACCGGGACCGGGAGATAAAATAATGTGGCTGTAATTTGATATATCATTGAGGTCAAATCTGTCATTAGACACCACCACCACATCTTTTTTGCTGACTTTTTTTACCAGCTGTACAAGGTTATACGTAAATGAATCATAATTATCAATGATGAGTATATTATCCATGGTTACCTTTTTATCCTGACCTTTTTGGCAAAATATTTATTATGACACAAAAGTAAACGATTTTTTATTCGTGCACCCATCAAAATGGACTACTTCACAAAAAGTAAACGGATATGCCGGTTATTTCAAAAGCAGGATGAACCGAAAAGTTTTTTCGGGTGAGGGTATGGTCAAATATTTTTTACCAAAACAAAGAATCTATTTCCTGAAAAACAATCATGAATTCCGGATTTCTAAACAAACGTTTTTTTTACCACTTGCTTAGAGAAAATCTGAATGTTGGAATGCGACAACCTTGTTATTTTTTGGGTGGAACCTGCTCTATGATAAAATTAAAATTCGAAATATAATTGGTGTTCAAAGGATGAAACAGCACCTGGTAGAACAACATATTTTTGTCATCATCCGGGTTGTCATATTTTGTTTTACCGTTCAGATTATAGTCACCCTGATGGTAACCATAAGTGAAGTTATAGTTTGCGATAAATTCAAAATTGGTTGGAAACGTCAATACATCAAAAAACATAATATTCTGATCGTCCTCGGGATTCACAAATTTTACTTTTCCATTTGAATCAAAATCACCACCCCACAAAGCCATAACGCCGTCTGCGACATCCGGTTTCTGGCCCAGGTTTACATGATTATATCCATCGTTTCTGCTTGTTCCAAAACTAAAAGTTGGTGTTGATGGTAAGGTAAAATCTATCAAACCACTGGTAGCCTGTTTGAGAGACATGACTCCCAGGTGATTTCGATGTTTTACAACAACGTAAGCACTATCTAATCTTACGCCCGGAATTTCAACAGGACTGATACCATCCAGATCGACAATATCTCCATCTCTTTGTATCAGGGCAGAACGTGTGCTCAATAATTCGGTATAATCTTTCGGAGACCTGACTTCTATAAATATCCAATCTACGATAGCATTCTGGCCTGTAACAGCAAATACTGTAGCAGGATCGGGAATTTCGGTAAATCTTTGCGCTTCGGAACCTGAAGTATGTTCGTATATAAAGGACAAATCAAAAAACTCCATAGGATGTGTATAAGGATCAATAGCCGGAATATGATTTTGACCTGTATACGGACTCAATCTGAGATTATCTCTCATCAATGGTCTGTTTTCCGTACCTCTTATATCATTATTTTCCATCAAAGCACCTTCGAGGTAAGCTCTGATTCTAAGTCTCATATTATCAAGAACCAAAACGTGGGCAGTTGCTTTTACACATTCATTGACGTTATTGCAAACTGTATATATGATGTCAACCGTTCCGGCAAATGTTGCATTAGGTGTAAAGCTAAGATTTCCGGATGCATCGATATAATAAGAACCGGCTTGTATAACAATTGGATTCGATATCGTTCCTTCTGCCATAACACTAAGGAAACTTCCGCTTGTTTCACGGTCATTGTTTAACACATTGGAAGGTGGCAAACTGTTTCCCTTATTCACAAAGAAAAAGTCATCTCCGGCTGCAATAGCTCGGTTGGCATTAGAAGCCATCACCGTAATAATTTGTTGTGCTGTACGGCAATTGGACATATTGTCTGAGGCACATACCTGATATCGGAGGGTATCTGTGCCCACAAAATTGGATTGCGGGGTATAAAGCACACTACCGTCCGGCATAAACAAACCTGTTCCTTTTTTTGCCTGCGTCATTACACTCATTCTGTCAGTGACTATATCGCATGCAAGACCTGAAATACATTTATCATTTTCTTTGGCATAAAGCATACCCGGTTGATTCTCCATCATATACATCAAGTCAAGATTAGAAACAATATTATGACTTTCAGTATTGGGATTAACTACCTGAATCGCAAGTCTCGAAACCGGGCAGTTTACACCTGCACCCGGAAGACAGACCATTACATCATAGGTGTACAAGCCTGCCATATTAGCTGTAAACGTATAACTTCCGTTGCCGTTGACCTGAATAGAAGAAGAACTTCCTGTCGGTCTTGACACAAGAAATACGGTGCCGGGATATGTTGTTCCTTCAGGTACCTCATCGTTGGTTTTTACATTTCCTGAAAGAGAAGTATTGACCATAGTGACATTGATGTCCGGGTCGATATAGTTTCTTACGGTAATGGCGTTATCCGGAAGATAGGTAGCACAACTTGTGGCCGCATCTACAAAATAAAAGGATACTTTGCCCGGTGCCAATCCTGTGACCAAACCATTGGCAGAAGTTTTTGCAATATCAGATCTTGTACTGAACCATGTTCCTGCTGAGGATGCTGACAAGGTCGTATTATATCCTGAACAAACTTCTGATGTCCCGGAAACGGAAATATTTGCTGCGGGTTGAACGGTCACATTGGATGTTGCGGCAGATGTACATCCGGTCTCAGCGTTTGTATAAATAAATGACGTGCTTCCTGCAGAAATTCCGGTAACAAGACCACCGGAGCTTACAGTAGCTATAGCTGGATTTCCTGAAGTCCAACTGCCCCCGGCGGCAGGTATTAACTGAGTGGTTCCATTGATACAAATGACAGAAGGTCCATTGATGGCTACTGAAGGTCTGGCAACGACTGTCACAGGAGTTGAAGCGGATGATATACATCCTGTGGATGTTTGTGTAAAGGTAAAGGTTACAACTCCCTGAGTTATTCCGGTCACAATTCCGGCGGCATCTATACTTGCAATGGATGGCGGTGTAACTGACCAGGTGCCTCCTGAATTAGGTGATAACTGAGTAGTTCCGCCAACACAAATTGATGAATTTCCAAGCAGTGTAACTACAGGTCTATCCAATACTGTAGCCCCGCTATTATATACAACTTCACAGGCAGTATTACTTACGGTAAATCTGAATGAAGCCACACCGCTGCCAATTCCGGTCACCAAACCCGAACTCGAAACGATAGCTACTCCTGGAGACAGAGATGTCCATGTTCCTCCTGCTGTTGGAGTCAATTGAACCGTTTGTCCGATACAAACCGTACCTGATCCCAACCTGCCCGGTGTAGGAGCAGGATTTACAAAAACATTGATGGTAGAATCTGAGACACACCCGGTTGCTCCACTGACAAAAACAAAATTTGTCGTACCCGGAGCCAATCCCGTCACCAGTCCATTATCTGTAATCGAAGCAATATTATTTCTTGCAGAAATCCAGGATCCACCCGTTCCCGGCGACAATTGTGTGGTAGACCCGACACATATTTCTGTTCCGCCTACAAAAACCGTTAATGGTTTAGGATTGATAATGATTTGTTGTGTCGGATCTGAACTACAACCCTGATTTGATGTAAAAACAAATCTGGCTGTTCCGGCAGAAATTCCTGTGACTAATCCGGTATTATTTACTGTTGCAACAGACGGATTCAAACTCATCCAGCTGCCTCCTGAAACAGGACTTAATTGTGTGTTGATTCCCTGGCAAAATTCTGTTGTTCCCGTAACAGAAACAATTGGTTTGGGAGAAACATTATGAACCGGTGTAGGGTCAGAAACACAACCTGTCAAGGCATCCGTAAATCTGAATTGTGCCGTTCCGGTAGAAATCCCGGTGACAACTCCTCCGGTATTTACCGAAGCAATGAGAGGTTGCAGCGATATCCAACTTCCCCCTGTTGATGGTTGAAGATTTGTTGTAGCGCCTATACAAATATTGGTATTGGTAACCGAAATAACCGGTTTAGGTTGCACATTTATATTACCTGAAGGTAAAGAAACACATCCCGTTGCAGCACTGGTAAATGTAAAATTGACCAAACCGGAAGCCAGTCCTGTGACAACACCGGAAGAAGTAATATTGGCTACAGCCAAATTGGAAGAAGCCCATGTGCCTCCGGAAGTTGGTTGCAAGGTCGTAGTCTGTCCGATACAAATATTATTGTTTCCGGTTATAGAAACGGTTGGTCTTGGATTTACGGTGATTGGCAAAGTAGGCAATGAAGGACAACCTGTTATTGCTGAAGTAAAAATAAAAGTAACCGTTCCTGCATTAATACCAGTGACAACACCACTACTGTTTACCGTGGCGACAGAAGGATTCTGACTAACCCAACTTCCTCCGAAAGAAGGAGATAAAGTAGTCGTTGCTCCGGCACAAACAGAGGTCGGGCCTGTTACTGAAACCGGCGAGCCGGCCACCACAGTAATGATAGCTGAAGAATCAGATCTGCATCCGGTGAGATTATTGGTAAATAAAAATCTGGCAGAACCCGAAGAAATTCCCGTGACGATTCCACCATTGGTGACAGAAGCTACCAATGGATTAGATGATACCCATGTTCCTCCGGAAGAAGGAAGAAGAGCAGTGACAGATCCTACACAAACCTGTTGAGGGCCATCTAAAACAATAGAAGGAATACTGTTTACTCTTATACTTAGATTGACAGGTGTCACACAACCAAAAGTATTGGTGAATCTGAATTGTGCATTTCCCTGAGCTATAGCGGTAACGGTACCATTTGAAGTAATGGTGGCAAGAGTTGGATGTAAAGCCGTCCATGTTCCGCCTGAATTTGGAAGCAGATTTGTTTGCTGACCAATACAAAGTTCGGATACGCCTGACAGACTTGTTGTCGTATTTGGATTTATGGTTATTACGCCTGTAGTATCAGAAACACAACCTGTAGAAACCTGTGTAAATAAAAATCTTGCAGTTCCGGGTTGAAATGCTGTTACGACTCCGGTATTTGTGATTGATGCCCTGGTCGGATTCAAAGAAACCCATGTTCCTCCACTGTTGGGTAAAAGATTTGACGTCTGACCAACACATAGAACGGATGGACCACTGATATTTACAACCGGTTTGGGATTTACCAGAATGTTAGCTTGAGCTACCGCCACGCAACCCAGATTATTGGTTACTGTCACAAAATAAGTTGAAGAAGGAAGTACAGGCCTTACAGTGACGGATGGCGTAACTGCACTGCCGGCATTTGAAGACCATTGGAAAGCTGTAGCAGAGGATGCATTGACTGATAGATTGGTTGTCTGGCCATCACAAACCTGAGTTTGCAGATTTACCACAACCGGGTCAAAACGTTGATGTACAAAACCTGAAACATTGGCTCTGCAACCAAAATTATCTGTAATGGTTACAAAGTAGGTACCATTGTTGACAACATTGATCACCTGAGTGTTTCCGGTAAAACCCAAAGGTCCTATCCAGGAATAAGAATACGGCGCCGCTCCCCCTGTAGGTTGGACGCGAATGGTTTTATTATTTTCAACACAAACACTTCCCTGAAAATCTATGGTGGCCGTCGGTGCTGATCCGACCTGAATGATTACACTGGTATCTGAAACACAACCGGTTTCATTATGAATAAATGAAAATGTGGCTGTTCCGGGACCAACACCGGTGACAACACCTCCATTGGTTATATTGGCAACAAATGGATTATTGGTTTGCCAAACACCGCCTGTGAAAGGTAAAAACTGACTGGTTCCACCCACACAAATTCCTGCAGGACCGTTTAAGTTAATACTTGGTTTTGCAAAAACGGTCAACGTTCCGGATGTCTCTGAAATACAACCTGTTGAATCGTGTACAAAGGTAAAAGCTGCATATCCGCTGGTTAAGCCGGAAACCAATCCCTGCGGTGTAATGGTAGCAATAAGTGGATTGGAACTTGTCCACACTCCACCTTCTGAAGGGGTAAGACTCGTGGTTTGTCCAACACAAATTTCAGCAGGACCCGCAAACTGTACAGATGGCAACTCAAAAATCCTGAATTCTTTTGAAACAATACCTTCACAAACACCGGAAACAAAAGTATAGTAGACAGTGACGAGACCGGTATCAATCGTAGTTAAAGTTCCTGAATTATTAATGGTAGCTGTCAGAGGATTGCTGGTTGACCACGTTCCCCCGATATGATTTACTGAAAATGAAGCATTAGTTCCGATACAGGCCGTTTCAGGTCCTGAAATGGTTACAACCGGAAGGGATTGTACCTGTAATGGCACCGAGGCATTTGAAGAACAATTGGTACTGTTGTTCGTGTATATAAAGGTAACAAAACCTGCACTTAGTCCTGTGGCGACACCAGAATCAGTAATAGTGGCAATAACCGGATTGCTGCTGCTCCATGTCCCTTCGGATGAAGGAGTCAATGTTGTAGAATCACCGATACAAATCGGGTTCAATCCCGTAAAGCTTACTATTGGTTTGGGGTTTACCAAAATAGGTATTGACGCGTCGGAACTGCAACCAAAAACATTTTCCGTAAAAATAAAGGAAGATGTCCCCGGGCTAAGTCCGGTCACTTGCCCGGAAGGTGAAATATAAGCTACTGACGGATTGGTACTTACCCAAACCCCACCTGTCACAGGTGTAAGCTGACTGTTTTGTCCCACACAAATTTCATCCGGACCGCTCACAGCCACTTCAGGTTTGGGATTAACCAAAATATTGATTTCCGGTACAGACGTACAGCCCAAATCATTGGTAACCGTAACAAAATACGTTGCTGAAGGATAAGCTGGTGTCACGGTAACATCTCTGGTAGTCGCTCCTCCTGCATTGGCACTCCAAAGGAAAGAAACAGCAGATGTTGAAGAAACATCAAGATCTACTTCATCTCCCTCACATATAGTAGTACCAATCGTAACGATAAATGGTTCGTATCTGGCATACACAAAACCGTTTGTTGTTGCTTTGCAAAAATTTGAATCCGTAACCGTTACTGAGTAATTGCCATTTTGAGTGACCAGAACTGTATCGTTTATGGA
The DNA here is from genome assembly GCA_022842725.1 of Saprospiraceae bacterium. GTDB lineage: Bacteria > Bacteroidota > Bacteroidia > Chitinophagales > Saprospiraceae > OLB9. The sequence goes on along the minus strand of JALHOZ010000027.1, from coordinate 44,378 downwards.
TGAAAATCCAAGAGGTCCTGTCCATTGGAAAGAATATGGAGCTAATCCACCGGAAGGAATGCCTATCAATTGTTTATTGTCTGTAATACATAAAGATCCGTCATAATCTATGACAATCCCGGGGTTGGACGGAATTCCGTTTATTACCACCTGATTCGATGCCGGAGAAATACAATTTGTGTTTGTAGTTACTGTAAAAGTATAGTTTCCTGAAGGAGGAAGACCTGTTACTTGATAAGAACTTCCTGATCCGGTATAGGTTATTCCTCCCGGCGTTCTTGTTATAGTCCATGAACCGGTGAGAGGAAGGTTATTCAACATCACACTACCCGTCATAGTCAAACAATTAGGTTGGATAATACTGCCAATGACCGGAGCAGTCGGATTGTCATACACAATAAAAGGTTTATTGTTGCTGCATCCGTCTATCGTTCTCGTATACGTAAATACTACATTTCCTGACGAAACTCCATTGACTAATCCGGTATTTGTTATCGTTGCAACAGATGGATTACTACTGTTCCAGGTTCCGTTGGATGACGGTGTCATCGTAGCTGTATTACCTACACAAACCAAATCCGGACCTCCCAAAACAGGATTGGATGGAATCGGTTGAATCACTATATTATTTGAATATAAAGAAGTACATAAATTGTTGTTTGTTACCGCAAACGAGTAGGAACCATTTGGTGGCAATCCTGTTACGGTGTATGTTGTTCCCGAACCGGAATAGGTAACTCCACCAGGATTTCTAATGACTGTCCATGATCCTGTCGAAGGCAAACCTTGTAGTACCACACTTCCTGTAGGGTTAATACAGGTTGGTTGGGTTACAGTTCCTGCAACCGGTATTGTCGGATTTGTAAATACTGAAAAAGGAGTATTACCGGAACAACCATCTGAAGTTCTTACGTATGTCAATGTAACAGAACCTGCGGCAATGCCGGTCACAACACCGGAATTGGTAATGGAAGCCATGGAAGGATTACTTGATGTCCATGTTCCGTTGGAAGAAGGTGTAACATTAGCGGTAGAACCTATACATACGGAAGTAGCACCACCGGGAACCGGATTTGACGGGATCGGATCGATAACCACATTATTTGAAGAAATCGATGTACAATTATTTTGGTTTCTGACGACAAAGGAATACGTAGTATTAGGAGCCAAACCAGAAACTGTGTAGTTGGTTCCGGTACTATTATAGGTGACATTTCCCGGAGTTCTGGTCATTGTCCATGCCCCGGTCGAAGGTAATCCGCTGAAATCCACACTTCCTGTTGGTGTGATACAAGTCGGTTGTGTAGTAATTCCGACTATTGGTGGCGTTGGATTAACATTGATGGTTAATGGCAAAGAATTGCTACAGCCATCCGATGTGCGGGTATAGGTCAAAGTGGTAACGCCTGCACTGAGAGCCGTTACTAATCCTTCATTGGACACAGTGGCCCGTGAATTATTACTGCTGACCCAGGTGCCACCGCTTGATGGCGTAACATTTGTTGTTGTTCCGATACATATGGAAGTCGGCCCACCAACATTTGGATTTCCGGGAATGGCATTTATGACAACCTGGTTAGATAATGAAGATATACAACCATTATCGTTGGTAATATTGAATGTATAAGTAGCGTCAGGTGCCAGAGAATCTACTACATAAGATATTCCTGTGCCTGAGTAAGTAACATTGCCGGGAGTACGTGTCAGAGTCCAGGAACCTGAAGATGGAAGACCATTCAATTGGACACTTCCAAATGGAACATAACAAGTTGGTTGTGTCAATGTACCAACCATAGGAGATGGTGGATTTGCATTTACATTAAATGACATCACATTACTACAACCGTCAATTGTTCGTGTATACGTTAATGTTACAGAACCTGCAGAAATACCGGTAACTAAACCTTCATTTGTAATTGTTGCAACAGTCTGGTTGCTACTCGTCCAAACGCCGCCCGATGAAGGTGTAACGTTTGCAATACTACCTACGCATATTGTTGTATCGCCACCCGGAATCGGATTTGAAGGCACAGGATCAATTACAACTGTTGCCGATGCCTGAGAAATACAGTTTCTATCGTCAGTTACAACAAATGTATAGATATCATCCGGCAATAAACCGGAAATATTGAATGTGCTTCCACTTGAAGTGAAGGTACTTCCACCCGGGTAACCGGTAATCATCCAATTACCTGACGAAGGAAGACCACTTAAAATCAAACTTCCTGTTGGTGTTGTACAGGTTGGCTGAATTACTTGTCCGGTAAGTGGTGGTGAAGGATTTTCATAAACTGTAAATGGCATGGTTTCAAAACATCCATCTGAGGTTCGTGTATAGGTAAGAATAACGGAACCTGCAGACACACCTGTGACAAGACCATCATTTGTTATTGATGCAACAACATTGTTACTACTGGTCCATGATCCTAAAGTATTTGGAGTGACATTCGCATCAGAGCCCAAACAAACAAATGATTCTCCTCCCAAAACAGGGTCAGAAGGAATATCATTTATAACGATATTTGCAGAAGGTAAAGAAGTACAATTATTGGCATTTACAAGTGTAAACGTATAATTTGTATTCGCAGGAAGACCCGTGACGGTATAAGTGGTACCAGTACCGTTATATGTGGTACCTCCCGGCGTTCTGATAAGTGTCCACGAGCCTGACCCGGGCAAATCATTTAATTCAACACTTCCGGTTGTTATAATACATGTAGGTTGGGTAATCATTTCTACCAATGGCGAAGTAGGAATCGCATGAACCGTAAAAGGCAGCGTATTACTACAGCCATCAGAATTTCTGGTATATGTCAATGTAACAGAACCTGCAGTGATTCCTGTTACCAAACCCGTGTTGGTTATTGTAGCGACTGAAGGATTGCTACTGTTCCAAAAACCATTTGTAGAAGGATTAACATTGGCGGTTAAGCCGGCACACACTGAATTTTCACCTCCCAAAACAGGATTTGAAGGAATAGCATTGATGACAGCGTTTGCTGAAGAAATTGAAGTACAATTATTGGCATTGGTTACAATAAATGAATAGCTTGTATTAGCCGTTAACCCGGTAATTGTAAGTGTATTTCCTGAATTTATATAAGTTGATCCTCCGGGCATAACTGTGACTGTCCAGACTCCTGCTCCGGGTAAACCACTCAATGCAACACTACCTGTCGTGACAATACATGTAGGCTGGGTGATGGTTCCGATGATTGGTGCTGAAGGATTACCATAAACTGTAAATGGTAACGTATTGGAGCAACCGTCTGAAGTTCTTGTATAAGTTAAAATTACCGAACCTGCGGTGATTCCTGTTACCTGGCCTGCATTGGTAATTGTTGCTATTGATGTATTACTGCTTGTCCAGGCACCATCTGTTGAAGGATCAACATTGGCTGTGGAGCCGGCACACACTGAAACTTCACCTCCTGTGACAGGGTTGGTTGGAATCGGGTTAATGACTACATTTGCTGAAGCCGGTGAGGTACATAAATTACTGTTGGTGACTGTAAAAGTATAGGTTGTATTGACTGGAAGACCGGTTACATTAAAAGAAGTTCCGGATCCGGAATAAGTTGTTCCACCCGGTGTTCTGGTGATGGTCCAGCTTCCTGTGGAGGGAAGACCATTTAATAACACACTACCTGTTGGCGTAATACATGTAGGCTGTGTAATCGTAACCAAAACCGGAATGGTTGGGTTGGCATTCACAGTAAAAGGAAGTGTATTGCTACATCCGTCACTTGTTCTTGTATAGGTCAAAGTCACGGAACCGGCAGATACACCTGTGACCACGCCACCATTGGTTATAGTAGCTATCCCTGTATTACTGCTTGACCAGGTACCTGCTGCAGCTGGCGTTACATTCGCAGTTGTACCTATACAAACAGATGTCGCTCCACCGGTAACCGGATTGGCCGGAATCGGATTAATGGCTACATTTGTCGATGATGGTGATGTGCATGAATTACTGTTAGTGACAGTGAAAGTATAAGTTGTATTAAAAGGAAGACCTGTAACCGAATAAGATGTTCCTGAACCTGTATAAGTTGTTCCACCCGGAGTCCTGGTGATCGTCCAGCTACCTGTAGATGGAAGACCACTTAATACCACACTTCCAGTCGGAGTCGTACATGTTGGTTGGGTAACAGTACCTACAACCGGCGCGGTAGGATTGGCATGTATAGTAAATGGACGTGTGTTGCTGCATCCATCACTTGTTCTCGTGTACGTTAAGGTCACCGAGCCGGCGGATACACCTGTAACTACACCTCCATTGGTTATTGTGGCGAAGGCAGTGTTACTGCTTGTCCATGTACCGGCAGTGGCAGGGGTAACATTGGCTGTTGAACCAACACAAACAGATGATGCGCCACCTGTAACAGGGTTGGTCGGAATGGCATTAATAACCACATTTGTTGAAGAAGGAGAAGTACATGTATTACTATTAGTGACAGTAAAAGTATAAGTTGTATTTACAGGAAGACCTGTAACCGAATAAGATGTTCCTGATCCGGAATAAGTTGTACCGCCCGGCGTTCTGGTGATGGTCCAGCTTCCTGTAGATGGAAGACCGCTTAATACCACACTTCCTGTTGGGGTAGTACATGTCGGCTGGGTTACAACACCAACAACCGGAGCTGTTGGATTTGCATTCACGGTAAATGGTCGGGTATTACTGCAGCCATCGCTTGTTCTGATATAGGTTAAGGTTACCGAGCCGGCTGATACACCTGTGGCTACACCTCCGTTGGTTATCGTAGCGATGGCAGTGTTGCTGCTTGTCCATGTGCCGGCTGTAGCCGGCGTTACATTTGCAGTTGAACCCACACAAACTGAGCTTGCACCACCTGTAACAGGGTTTGTAGGAATTGCATTGATTGCAACGTTTGTTGACGATGGTGAAGCACAAGAATTACTGTTAGTGACCGTAAAAGTATAAGTTGTATTGACCGGGAGACCGGTTACAGTATAGGAAGTTCCTGTTCCGGAATACGTCGTTCCGCCGGGAGTTCTGGTGATAGTCCAGCTTCCTGAGACCGGAAGTCCGCTTAAAACAACACTTCCTGTCGGGGTAATACACGTTGGTTGGGTGATGGTACCTACAACAGGTGCTGAAGGATTGGCATATACGGTAAATGGTAGCGTATTGCTGCAACCATCTGAAGTTCTTGTATAGGTAAGTGTTACTGCACCTTCAGCATTTGCAGTGACAACTCCTCCATTAGTAACAGAAGCAATGGATGCATTACTACTCGTCCATGTTCCGTTTGAAGAAGGAGTTACATTTGTCGTTCCTCCCTGACATATTGCCAATGTTCCTCCCAAAACAGGTGCTCCGGGAATAGCATTTATTGCCACACTGACTGAAGAAGGAGATATACAATTATTAACATTTACAACTGTAAATGTGTAAGAAGTATTTGCGGGAAGACCTGTCACTGTAAAGGTTGTGCCTGTGCCGGAATAAGTATTTGATCCGGGACTTCTGGTGATGGTCCAGCTTCCTGAGGATGGAAGACCGGATAAAATCACGGAACCTGATGGTGTAGCACACGTTGGCTGAGTGATAGTACCAATTATTGGTGCAGTTGGATTATTATGAATGGTCATGGGTACCGTATTACTGCATCCATCGCTTGTTCTTGTATAGGTTAATGTCACAGATCCTGCGGCAACTCCTGTGACCAATCCAACATTTGTAATCGTAGCAACAGAAGTATTGCTGCTTGACCAGGTTCCTGCAGTGGCAGGGGTTACATTGGCCGTCGAACCAACACATACAGCTGAAGCTCCTCCTAAAGTTGGATTTGAAGGGATTGCATTGATCGTTACATTTGCCGAAGCGGGTGAAGTACACGTATTACTGTTGGTCACAGTAAAGGTATAAGTTGAATTTACCGGAAGACCTGTCACTGTATAGCTCGTGCCTGTTCCTGTATAAGTAATTCCACCAGGTGTTCTGGTGATTGTCCAGCTTCCCGTAGAAGGAAGACTGCTTAATATCACACTTCCTGTCGGGGTGGTACAGGTTGGTTGGGTGATGGTACCAACAACAGGTTCTGTTGGATTGGCATTCACTGTAATATTTACATTGGATATTACCTGACAACCGAACAGATCTGTTCCATTCAAAGTATATGTGCCTCCATGGGATGTTGTCGTATTTGAGATGACATTGTTTACATTAGTTGATGTGTAACTGTTTGGACCAGTCCAGGATAATTTAACCGGAGAAATTGTACTTTCAGGTATATTAGTAAATCCGGGATCTGCAGCCAATTTATAAAGGATTCCATAGTGATCACCTCCTCCACCTTCTTTATGCAATAATTCAAAATAATATTGTTGGCCTGCTGTCAAATTTACCAGTGCGCTCGTTTGAGATGCAAATCTGGTTAATTCTCCTTCATTTGTCCAACCGGGAACATTGGCCAAGACGCTCAAAGGACTGGTCGCATCTGAACCGGACCAATAAAGTATCGTTTCATCATCTCCGTAAATGACAAATTGGTGATCACCTGAAACCTGTGGCGTAAAATAATAACGCACTCTGGTGCCGTAATTTTCACCTACACCATTTGGCCCTATAGTATTTGGTCTTATTTCTCTGACATTCGGGGCGGAAGGATATGAAATATGAGATGTCAGATTACTGACTAATGTCCCTGAAATTCCGGTGTATGTTTCTCTTAAAACGCCGTTTGTCATAGAAGCGTTTAATACCAAATCCTGACCGGCACAGATATTTTGGGTTGGTGAAGTGGCATTGACGGTAAAAACCGGATAAAGTTGGACAAGATAATTTGTTGTATTTGTACATCCGTTTGTATCTGTTACTGAAACCACATACGTAGTTGCTGACACAGGACTCACAGAAATTGTTGGAGCGGTTTGGCCTGATTGCCATAAATAAGTTGTGCCACCGGATGCAGTCAATGTCGTACTTAGCCCCGTACATATATAGTTATCACCGGAGATATTGGCTACCGGCAAAGCATTAACCACAAAATTTGTACTATTGCTACATCCGTCGATGGTCCTGGTATACGTCAAAGTCACACTTCCTGAAGTTACGCCTGTGACCAATCCTGCATTGGATATTGTAGCTACTGCATTGTTGCTGCTTGCCCATGTGCCGCCCGTGGCAGGGGTTACATTAGCTGTAGAACCAACACAAACAACTGCGGCCCCACCTAAAACCGGATTACCCGGTATTGCGTTAACGGCAACATTTGAAGAAGCAATCGAAGCACATGTATTGCTGTTTGTCACCGTAAAAGTATAGCCTGCATTTGCCGGAAGTCCTGTTACAGTAAAACTTGTGCCTGTACCCGTGTATGTTGTCCCTCCCGGGCTTCTGGTGATGGTCCAGCTACCGGAAGATGGCAAACCGTTTAATACCACACTTCCTGTAGGGGTAGTACACGTTGGTTGTGAAATGGTACCAACAACTGGTGGTGTCGGATTTGAATGGACAGTAAAAGGAGTCGCATTAGAACATCCATCTGCTGTTCTTGTATAGGTCAATGTCACCGAACCCGCAGCAATAGCTGAAACTGTTCCGGCGTTTGTAATCGTTGCAATTGATGTATTACTACTTATCCATGTTCCCGATGTGCTTGGAGTAACATTTGTTGTCAAACCGACACAAACAGATGTTGTACCACCGATGACCGGGTTTGTAGGAATCGGATTGATAACAACATTTGCTGAAGAAGGTGAAGTACATGAATTACTGTTGGTTACCGTAAAAGTATAGGTTGTATTGGCAGGGAGACCTGTCACTGTATAGGAAGTTCCTGAACCTGTATATGTAATTCCTCCCGGAGTTCGGGTAATGGTCCATGAACCTGAAGATGGCAAGCCATTTAAGAAAACACTGCCTGTTGTCAAAATACAGGAAGGTTGGGTTATGGAACCAATTACGGGAGCTGAAGGGTTGGCATGGACATTAAATGGAATGGAAGCAGAACAGCCATCTGCTGTTCTCGTATAAGATAACGTCACTGACCCTGCTGCTATTCCTGTGACAAGACCTGCATTGGTTACAGTAGCAATGGCAGTATTGCTGCTCACCCAGGTTCCGGATGTTCCCGGAGTAATATTGGTCGTTACACCAACACATACAGATGTTGGGCCACCGATCACCGGATTTGAAGGAATAGGATTAATGACCACATTTGTTGAAGCAGGAGAGGTACAGATATTTACATTAGTCACTGTAAATGTATACGTTGTATTAACAGGAAGGTCGGTCACTGTAAATGATGTTCCTGAACCTGTATAAGTATTTCCTCCCGGAGTTCGGACAATAGTCCAGGAACCTGCAGAAGGCAGACCGTTTAAAACGACACTTCCGGTTGTCAAAATACAGGTAGGCTGAGTTATAGTACCTACCAATGGAGCAGTTGGATTGGCATGAACCGTAAAAGGTCTTGTATTGCTACATCCATCAGATGTTCTTGTGTAGGTTAATGTTACCGAACCTGCTGATACACCGGTGACAACACCTGCATTGGTTACGGTAGCAATAGCATTGTTACTGCTTGACCAACTACCACTTGTAGAAGGGGTAACATTAGCTGTCGAACCAACACAAAGTGATGAAGAACCTCCGATGACAGGATTTGCCGGAATCGCATTGACGACCACATTCGCTGAAGCTGAAGAAGTACACAAATTACTGTTGGTCACAGTAAAAGTGTAGGTTGTATTGGCTGGCAGACCTGTTACTGCGAAGGAAGTTCCTGATCCGGTGTATGTTATGGCTCCGGGTGTTCTGGTGATGGTCCAACTGCCTGTGGCAGGAAGACCACTCAATACCACACTTCCGGTAGGGACTGTGCACGTTGGCTGGGTGACAGTTCCTGTGACCGGTGCCGTTGGATTTGAATGTACTGTAAAGGGTATATTATTTGAACAACCATCAGCAGTTCTTGTATAAGTCAATGTTACACTTCCTGCCGAAACACCGGTAACAACACCGGCATTGGTTATAGTAGCTATACCAGTATTACTGCTGGACCACGATCCTAAGGTATTTGGTGTTACATTGGCTGTTGTTCCTATACAAACAGAATTGGCACCTCCTAATACAGGATTGGCAGGAACAGCATTTATTACTACATTTGATGATGAAACCGATGTACAATTAACTGAATTAGTAATAGTAAAGGTATAGGTTGTGTTTGACGGAAGTCCGGTTACATTAAAAGTTGTGCCTGAACCCGTATACGTTGTACCTCCGGGATTTCTGGTGATTGTCCATGAACCTGTAGCCGGTAGTCCGCTTAATGCTACACTTCCTGTTGTAGTTGTACATGTGGGTTGTGTAATCGTTCCAATTACAGGAGCGGCAGGAGTAGCATGAACAGTGAATGGTGTACTGTTTACACAACCATCTGATGTCCTTGTATATGTCAAAGTCACACTTCCTGCTGAAACACCGGTAACAACACCGGTATTGGTTATAGTAGCTATACCAATATTGCTGCTGGCCCACGACCCCAATGAATTTGGTGTAATATTTACGGTCAGACCGGTGCATCCGGATGTGGCGCCACCAATTACCGGCGGTAAAATCGGGGCGTTAATGGTAACATTTGCAGAAGATGGGGAAACACAATTATTCAGGTTTGTTACTGTAAAAGTGTACATAGTTGATGCGGGAAGACTGGTTACCGTAAAGCTTGTACCAGTACCTGTATAGGTTGTTCCTCCCGGAGTTCTGGTTAAGGTCCAGGTTCCGGTTGATGGCAATCCATTGAGTATCACACTTCCTGTATTAACAGTACAGGTTGGTTGCGTTATCGTTCCGACTATTGGTGCTGTTGGATTGCTTAATACATTAACCACCCGACTGGCAGTACCCGTACATCCGACATCACTCGTCACTGTAACAGTGTATGTGCCTGAAGTTGTGATATTTATAGTAGCTGATGTGGCGCCGGTATTCCATAAATAACTTTGACCACCGCTTGCAGTCAGGGTTCCGGTTGCTCCTGAACAAATATCAGCAGGTCCGGTAATACTTACATCAACACTTTCAACACAGTCCAGAATATCACAAAAATTGGCAAACATAAAATCGTGTAGCTGTCCGTTTCCGACAGTAAATGATTTGGCAATTACGGATCCTTCAATGTCATTCTGACCTACTTTTAAAACGTTTTGATTCGGCGCAAAAATGGTTCCGAATATCAAAGAACTATTGTTGATGGTAACCGTATTGGTTGTGGGTCCGTAAAAATTCCAGATCATGAAAGGTGCAGTGGTTGGAGCTGACAAACCCGGCATATTGGAATTGTTCCAGGTAAAGTTAGAATTAACCAAAACGTTGATAACCAGAATTTTAGTTGAAGAAGGAACGCCACTTCCGTTAAAATTCATTTCAGTAATGTTATTTAAGGAAGTCGTTGTAAGATTCAGGTAATTATACCCTGTATTTAAAGTATTAATTCTGACAGCCTGTCCGAAAGTTACATTGTTATTGGTAATGGCAACATTGGACGTATTGAATAACTGAACATTATTGGTTCTGGCTCCCAAATCTATACTACTGTTGTGATATAAATCAAACAAAGCTTCAAAGTCGTAAGCAACATTTTGAAAAACCGCAGGAGCAGGAGTCTGATCTATTGTTCCTTCAATTCTGAGGGTATGGTTGTAATTAGTACCAGCAGGATAAACTCTTGTCGCACTATTAGTTCCATTGTCTCCGGATTCAAGATTGGTGCTGTTTCCAATATGCATATATCTGTTAGATAATAATCGTACTGATCCTGAAGTAAAATTAATTCCTCCTCTGACCATTATACCTGTAGAAATGCTTCCATCACCTGGAAAAATATAGGTACCCGTATTGTCATTGTTTACTTCAGCAACAGTACCACCGGTATTTATAATCAAATTTCCACCTACAGCCATGGGTGCATGAACATGAGTTCCTCCGTTAAAGGTTGTGTTGTTAAGTGTCAGAATCTGAAAATTGTCAAAACCAAGATTTTGTTTTACCACAGTATTGCTGAATACACCCCAAAGATTACAGGTATTCAGTCTTGCTTTTCTTCTGTAATAAGTGGTTTGGTATATCATTCCGGGATCAAAGGTCAGGCTTGTTGCGCCGGGGATTTCCACCCAATTTATTTCATCATTGCTATATTCCCATTGATATACAATAGTACCTGCACTTCCGGATGCCGGCGAAGTGCTGCTTATTAAACCAGGGTTATAGTTTTGACAATTAATCTGATTTCCCGAGACAATGCCACCTGATGTTAAAGTATTGCAGCATGGACAATTCGGGTCGCTGCAATCCGAAAGTCCGTTTCCATTGTCGTCGATTCCATTGTCACAAATTTCAGGAATAAGACATATTTCTCTGAACACTACATTATCAATCCATACAGTTTGATTGGATTGACCCAGATTGAATCCAACTCTTCCTAAAGAAGTTGTAGCATTTTGGGTGTAGGTAAATGTAAAGGTTTGAGAGGCAGTGGTAAGGTTAACATTCTGACTGAAATAAGTATTAAAAGGACTTACACCTAAATCTGTAAAAACGGTGACTACTCTGTTGGCGGAAGCTCTTGCCATAAAGGATACCTGATAGGATTTACCTGCTTCAAGCAATATATTTGATTGAAGAAACTGAATATGCCAATTGGTTCCTGTAGCCGTTGATATGTTGATTCTTGCTGAATTTTTTCCTGAGAGTAGAGAGGTATTATCTATGGTTCTTGTCGAAGCTGAACCATTTTGATTAAATAAGTCCCAACCTGTATTGCCATTGTCAAATTCTCTGTTATTGATTTTCCAGCAATCCGGATCATTACAATCGGTCAGATTGTCTGCATCATCATCAGTGGAATTGGTACAAATTTCTGTTTGGCAAATACCTGAATTTCTTAACGTCTGATCAAGGATGATTTTCATCTCCGGGGTAAGATGTTTGGCCGGGTGAAAATAACTGGAAACAGGTGCAGGAATTGAACCCCCGTTCTGGGAATTTGCATATAAACCATTCATGTGTAATCCGAGATATTGTCTGAAGCCATGAGTTGTAGAAACACCCGGAATAGAATGTGCTCTATAATTGTAAGACATGGCATTGGTCAGTCCGTTGGCATCTCCGGCATTAAACCAAAGAGATCTGGTAGCCTGAGATTTGGTTGTACCTCCTGTTTTAACCAATGCAAAACTTGGGTTGATATTATCATAATTATATATGGAAATGGATTGTGTAGCATTTGTAAATGCTGAATTTCCCCAGGCAAAATACCCTTCTCCATTTGTCATTTCAAGTCCTTGTTGCAATAAATAGTTCATATTCAGGATACTTCCTCTGAATGGCAGCAACATATCCCTCAATCTTGCAGATACATATCCTTGTGTGGTCGGAGAAATAATAACCAGGTCATAGTCATCCAAATTCACCGTAATGGCAGTATTTGGGTTGTTCGGATCGTAAAAATCATTACTGGTGCCATTGTCTTTGACAAGGGCAGGAAGGAGATTACCCGAATTATTTGCCATGATATATTCAATCAATCCGTGATCAAAAGCATCACCGTCTGCCGGTTTGTCCAATCCGCATAGGTACAGGATATCACAGGAAAGCATATTGTTTGAACAAGCAATCGGTGCATTAAATGTAGTACTATTCGGACACCCGAAATTCGGATTAAAAAACCAACGTGCTGTAATGGGTATATTGGTTGCACCATTGGCCGGAACAAAAAACGTAAGGGTCTGAGGTGATGTAGCGCCACCTCCCACGTGTATGTATTCCGTCTTGTTGTTGATGGTTACTCCCAGATAATCATTGGAAGGCGCTGCATTCCATGCTACCTGAACGGTTACCTGGGCTACATCCTGCAAGGGGTGATTAATACAATTTCCAACATTAATATTGGAAAGAGTAATATTCTGACTTGGCAACACAGTAACCGTAGCCGTCTGCACAGCATTACAGGTTGAAGTACTGACTACTTCCCAGTTGTCCAGAAAAAATTGCCCTCCCTGACCTGTTTCTGCGATTACAGTCATCCAGGTTGCATTAGGCGGAGAAACCGCTTCAAATTCATACAATTGATAATTATTCGAGGTTACCAAAGCTCCGTTTTGGTTTTCCAGAAAGGTACTGCCACCATAAAATTCATATCTGATAACCGGTAGCACATTGGTATTGGTCGTCTTGGCATAAACACGAACTTTATACCTTCTTCCGGCTGTCACTGAAAAACCTTGTGCTGCTGCTCCCCATGATTGTCCGATAGTATTGACCATAAGAGCTTTTGACCCCTGAAATACATCAGCAGCATTCGTAGTAACAGAGGCATTCCCCCAATTGTCCCAGTTTTGCATATTGGTAGCTGACTCAAGTCCGGGATTTTGCAAGATATTTGTTGAAGCCGCAGGTGTGCAGGTTACCGAATAGGAAGTCGTAGAAGTTGGATTGACTGTAATGGAAGGTTGTGTTGAACCTGTACTCCATAAAAGGCTTCCGCCTGAACACCCTGTCGCTGTCAGAACAGTGCTTTCACCCGGACAGACGGACGCATTATTTACAGTCAAACTACTTGCCGGAGCAAAACCAATATTGACTTCATCCAAACTTGAACATGCTGCGAGATCATAATAAACGCCCACTTCATCTAATGAAACAGGCGGGTTTACACCTAAAGATGCATTATTTTGCCAGGTAAAAATCAACCTGAAGGTTGTTCCTGCAAGTGAATTTGGTAAAGTAATATTAACCGTTTGATAATTTGCAGATAAATGGAGATTGGTTGCACTTACCAAAGTTGCTCCCGATAATGAAGTAGAACTTGAGGCTGGTGTTCCGGCCGAAGGAGTTATATTAGTCGGAGCAGTGTAAACCAGCAAACGATCCTGTCCGCTTTCTCCCTGTCCCTTCCATTTAAAAGTCAACTGGATATTGGATGCTCCGGGAGCAATGACTAAATCTCTGTATAAATGTGAAGTTTGCGCCGTAGTCATGGTGTAAGCATGAGATGTTCCTGAGTTATTGGAAATGTATGCTGCTCTGTTACCCGAAGTCGGACCTGAGGCCGTTCCGACATGCCATTGATTGGTGGTATGATTTACAGTTGTCCAACCATTATCGGAAGCAGAACAGCAATTTTCAAAACCACCTTCTCTTTTAGGGTCCAGAGCCATAATGGTTGAAGCTCCGGATGTCGAAGAAACTGTCCATCTTAGCTTGGCAGCATTTCCTGATGTTATGGTTACATTAGATGTTGGAGACGTGGGACTAGCAATAGAAGCTGTACCCGAAAGCACACTCCATGACCCTGAAAAACCGGATGCCGGAGTATTGCCAGAAAGACTCATGGTGCTGGTGCATCCAAAGATATCCGGACCAGCAATTGCCTTGGCCCCACTGAATACTTCTTCAATACACATATCATCTATTACTATACCATTGGTATTGCTTAATGTAGTAAAAACAAAGTCACCCCATTGATATCCTTGTGACGGTACCGTAAAATCGAAAGAATACCGTTGCCAATTCAGATTATTCCAGGATGTACTGGCAGGAGCTATCGCCTGATGGGCAATACTGATTCCCGGCATATTATTTCCGCCACCGAAAAATTCAAGAAAAAAGGGAGAATTACCTTGTGTTGAGCCGTTGGTAAAAGCTGCTATCCAAACTGAAACTCTGTAGGTTCTGCCGCAATGTAATGTTGCACCTGTTTTCAGGGCAGACAAACAAAACCCGTTACCTGCCATATAGACAAACTTTGAACCGCTTCTGGGATTGCCGTTACTGCCTGTTTTATTGAGATGGTAAGCGCCGGTAAAAGATGTTGTATTAGGTGTGGCACTACCATAAGCCTCACTCAATCCGATTGGATTGGTATTTTGATAAATGATAGCTGCCGGTGTACCCTGAAAACTCAGGTTATATGATGTAATCGTTCCTGATAATTCAAGATTGCCGTTTTCATTTAGAGGATCTGTACAAGTCGGCGTACAAGATGTTGTATTGGTTAAAACCAAATCATCTGTAGCGGTCACTGTTCCGTTTGTCATTGTAAGTCTTACTGTGGCAGAAAATCCCGCAGGAACAATAATACTCGTCTTCAATCTTGAATTGTCATAAATAAATCCGGTGCCGGATACTACAGACCAGGTTGATGTATAACCAGTCGGAGGTGTTGCGGTATTAACAAAAAACAATGAATTATTACATTGAGATTGATCAGGACCTGCATCAACATTATAGGAATAAGATATGATGACACGACCATGACCTCCGGTACCGCCACTTGGACTACCGGTAGATCCTCTGACAGCACCTCCACCTCCTCCTCCTGGAAACAAACCTGCATTACCACTTCCTACGGACGTTCTTCCTGCACCACCACTTCCACCACCACTTGGTGCAGAACCTGCTGTTGTTCCCGAAGCGTTATTTCCATTGGCACCTGTACCCGCCGATGATCCTCCGCCACCTGATGAAGTCGAACTTACTCTGTTGGCACCATTTCCCCCTGAATATTTTATACTTCCTATACCGGAAGCAGCGCTACCACCCGTAGCACCTGTGTTACTGTTGGATGCAACCGAGTTACCACCTTTAGCCAAAACACTGGCTCCTGAAACATTCGTTAAAGAAACCCATGAGTCTTCACCGGGAGCGGTATTACTGGCACTTCCTGATCCTACAAAGACAACATAACTATTGCCAGGTATGACTGAAAAAGTATGTTGGGAAAAAGCACCACCACCACCACCACCTGTTCCATCAGTACTGGTGGTTCTCGATCCTCCCCGTCCACCGCCACCCCATGTCTGAACGGTGATACTGGTGACCCCTTCCGGAACGGTAAAGGTATAGGAGCCGGGAATGGTATAAGTTTGTGTTAAATTTGCAGGGGGAAGTAATACAGAGGTGGTTTTAATGTTAGCAGTTTCAAAAGGCGTAGAGCCAACCTTATGTGGAAATAAGGTAAGCCAGAAAAAAAGACCTATATACAATACAGGCGGGTAGTATGCTGAACATGGGTTATGTTGCATATGATTATCGGGTAAGGGTGATTATACGTTCATGTTGCTTCTGGATTAACGGGTTAAAAAATATGTATCATACGGTTTAATATAGGTCATTTTTTCAAACATCAATGTTACTTTCCGAAATCCGGAATAAACGACAAAAAATAATTTCGGGTTTTTTTGTCGTAGTTAATTGATGGATATGAAAAAATTCATGTCTTACCATGTATAGCAATGACAATAAATAACGTTGATACCCCTATCCATTACAAATTAAAAAAAAATAAAAACTCAGGCGGAAAACACTTTTGAATCACGAAAGTAATATTTTTTTTCAATATCAAAGTACTATAAATTAAACATTTTTTTAATATATTATATATATAATTCATTATCTGCATTATACATATTTTATTATAAACATATACAATATGTAAGTAATAAATAATTCATCTCCTGATACTTCGATTTTCATGAAACAAAAAAGTGTTTTTTTAAATATTTATATCCTTTGTTTTTTTAAAAAACTATACCTTTGGATTGAATTAAAAAATATGACATCCCAAAATATTTTTCATATAAAAGCTCTACTTAATACCCATCAGAATCCTCAGAAATCTGTTGGTATGGAAGCTTATATGAAACATCTTTTCCCTTTTTTGGGCATTTCTTCTCCGGAAAGAGTCGAAATAAGTAAAGAAATCACGTCAAAACTTCAAATCAATTCTTTGGACAGAGATATGATCTCCGCATTGTGGCTTGAAAATGAAAGAGAGTACCAATATCTGGCAATGGACTATCTCAAAAAATATAAAAAACAACTTCTGCCATCTGATATTGAATGGGTTCATTCGCTGATTATACAAAAATCCTGGTGGGATACTGTTGATTTTCTGGCAGCGCACATTATTGGCCATTTGGTACTTCTTCAACCTTCGCTCATAAAAAACCACATTGACAAATGGAGTACCGATAAAAATATGTGGCTGAACCGTACCGCTATCCTTTTCCAACTTAAATACAAAGAAAAAACAGATTTCGACCTCTTAAAAAAATACATTCTCCAACATTTGGGAAGCAAAGAGTTTTTTATCAATAAAGCTTCCGGATGGGCATTGAGGGAATATGCAAAAACCAATCCTTCTGCTGTGATTCATTTTGTAGAAACACAACCTGAACTCTCAAATCTTACCAAAAGAGAAGCTCTGAAACATTTGTAATCAGACTTATTTTAACTTCTCAAAATTTTTACCTAAAACAATTCTTGCGATGTCTTCCATATCTGAGATATGAAGACTATGGTGTATCAATTGTCCTTTGAGTTTCAGTGTTTCAAAACGATCTTTCACCTGTTCCAATGACAACTCGCCTGTTTTATGTAAAGAAAGAGCAAACATCCACGGAATCAAAGGGGAATAATGCAGATTTTCTTTATCAGAATCATCCCTTTCCAGCAATTTGTACTGTTGGATAGTTTTCAGCAAACCTCTGTAATTCCCATTTACAATCATGGCTTTGAGATATGCATGAAAAAACACATGCCATCTATGCTCAAAAATCTCCTTTTTATAAGCCATAAGAAACACAAACCCTGAATTTTCAGCTTGTTGTGCCATACCCAGATCGATCAGCGCAAACAATGTATACGCCATATGCCTCAGTTTGTTGTGATAATTGATGGCCGTTTTGGCAGTTGTCGATGATTCTTTCAACAAAATCAGAGCTTTTTCAGCTTTACCACCACGAAGCAAAACCGCAGCCAATGTATTCACATAATATAAATAATCATTGTTTTTTTCTTTAATAGACAAATATCCGAAGTAAGCCGCTTTTTCAAAATCATGCATCGATGCATAAAACAATACATACTGGCTGTAAAAGTTGGTGACTATCCTTCTGGAATACAACTTACCGGATGTCACTAACCCCTCCACATAGGGAAACATTTCATTCAATCTCTCGTAACTCCTTGTATTATGCGCTATAAAAACGATTCGTATCCAGGCCAACAACCTGTTGTAACCATCGAGATTATCATTATACAATAAGGATGTCAACCATGGAAAAGAATCAGTATACGTTACCTTTACGACCTGATTATACCCCATGATAATGTCATGGGTCGTTTCATGTAATTTGTCATTTACCAATTTTGAAAATTCATAATCAGTCCTGTTTTTTGACAAAAAGACATGAATACTTTGATAGTCCTTGTGCCTGAGTCTGATCTGCAGATAATGCCGGTAAGATCTGGCTATGTCATACACTTTGATGAAATTAAAGTCAGAAGAATCTGTTTTCTGTATAAATTTCAAAAGCTCTTTTTCATCTCCCAATGACAAGCTGTCGGTCATAATCAGTTTTTCCCAGGTCAATAACTTTTCAAGGATTTTATCGACATCTAGTCCGGCAAGAATCTGTTCGCTCCAGCCTTTGACATAACTGTATTTTCGTTTGTCAATGTTTTCATCAAAATCTGCAGACTGATCTGAGGATTTTACTGAACAAACGATTTTTTCCAGTATAGAAATTTTTTCTTCATCTTCAAATCGATGGGCATTCCACAAAAAATCACCTTCCAACGGCAATAAAGTAGAAACAAATTTCGAAAATTTAGACAAATTATTTTTCAATACAATATTTATAAAGTGATTCCTCCATCAACACTCAATACAGCTCCGTTGATATAATCCGCCTGATCTGATGCCAGAAAAGCATTGAGATTGGCCACATCTTCGGGTTTTCCTAACCGTTGTAACGGAACTTTTGACTTCATTTTTTCCAATACTTCTTCCGGCATGGCATCCAGTATCTCTGTATGTATGAATCCGGGAGCCACAGCATTGGCATTGATACCTTTTCTACCCAATTCTTTAGCCCAGGTTTGAGTCATCGCAATCACACCGGCTTTTGCTGCTGCATAATTGGTCTGCCCGAAATTTCCAAACAATCCTACAACAGAAGAAATACTGATGATCCTGCCATATCCTTTTTCAACCATAAAAGGTGCAACACTTTTTGTACAGTTGAACACCCCGGTGAGATTGATATTGATGACTTGTTGCCATTGTTCATCCGTCATCTTAAGCAAAGTGGCATCTCTTGTGATACCGGCATTATTGACCAGAATGTCGATTTTACCATACTTTTTTGCAACCTCTGAAGCTGCAGCCAAAACAGATGCCGCATCAGCAGTATTAACCTGATAAAAAGAATTGACCACTCCTTTGTCTGTCAACTCACTACTTAATATTTCTCCTCTTTCCTGATTGACATCCCAATTGACAACGATTGCACCCATTGATGCAAATTTTAAAATTGTTGCCTTACCTAAACCTGAAGATCCTCCTGTGACTATAGCCACTTTTCCGTCTAATGTGTACATGATGATATTTTAAAAATGAATAAATACATGTTTAAGGCACAAAAATAGAGAGTAATCGCGGGTCTGCTTATTAAATTGTTACCATTCTGCAAAAATAAAAATAATTATCCTATCTCATTATTTTATTTTAATACACTGATATTCAATTATATAATAAATTTAATCTGAATAAATCCCATTCATTTATTATATTTTTTGGATACCTTACTAAGAAAGATATCTATAATATTGGCATTAAAATCCAAAATTCCTTACAAACAGATCATGAATTTTGTCCAGGCCACTACTATATTGTTGATTCTTTACGCCGGTATTACTTTGTTTTTTGTATACCGCGGAGCCACAAAAACCAAAGACATGAAAGACTTTGCTCTGGGTAAAGGTTTTTCTCCCTGGGTAGTTGGTCTTTCTTTGGCTGCCAGCATTACTTCAGCAGCTACCTTTATCATCAATCCGGGATTTGTGGCATTGTACGGTCTGAGTGCTTTTGTAGCCATGTCCGTGGTGCTTCCTTTGGGATTGTTCATTTCTCTGATAGTGTTGAGCAAAAGCTTCAGGAAATACGGAACTTCCATTAAAGCGCTGACCCTGGCACAATGGATGGGAACACGTTACAACAGCAGGTTTTTTACCTATCTGATGGCAGTGATTTCTCTTTTATTGATTACATTTATTGTATTGATTTGTGTCGGGTTGACAAAAGTGATTGCCGGAGCATTGGCCGCTAACGAAATCTACGTTCTCGTTGGTCTGGTAATATTTGTTTTCGGATATACAATGTTTGGTGGTGCCAATTCTATGGTCTATACCAACACCATTCAGGCAATTTTGATGATTATTGTTGCTGTCATTCTGATTTTTTCAGGTAGCGATCACTTTGAAGCCGGAATAGATGGTTTTTGGACAAAAGTATCTGCCATTGATCCTAAAATGACTTTGATCTACAACGACAGCAGCCCTTTATTCCGGGATTTTTTTGAAGTCGTTATATGCAATTTTATTGTCGGTATTGCGATCGTATGCCAGCCGCACATCATTACCCGTTCGCTGATGTTGAAACACGATGATGATGTCAACACATATCTTACGATTGCTATCATCGTGGAAACTTTATTTTTTATGGTTCTTTTTGCCGGTTTTTACGCCCGCTTTTTATTTCCCGATCTGATGAACGACGGTTTACCTTTAAAGATGGACGGCATCCTGACAGCTTATGTGGTCAAAAAATTTACCGTTGGCGTTGGTATTCTGGTTGTTTTGGGATTGATTTCAGCAGGTTTGTCAACTTTGGAAGGTATTGTCCAATCCCTGTCAACGACCATTACCAACGACCTGATTCTTCCCTTTTCTGGAACTGTAAAATCTGACCATCAACAAAAAACCATCAACAGATTGGTCGTCATCGGACTGGCCGTAATAGCCATTTTTGCCAGCAGATATCAATTGTTGTATCCGAATCTCAGTGTCGGAATTCTCGCTCAAAATGGTGTCTACGCTTATTTTTCGGCGGCATTTATTCCCGTATTATTCGGTATTTATTTTAAACATACGCCCAAACAAGCGGCTATCGGTGCGGTTATTACAGCCTGTATTGTTCATTTCAGCGTGTATTATGGCTCTTTGACTCCTTACACTTCCGGTAATGTCAAAAATCCTGCTGTTGCAGCCGCATTGGCTATTATAGCCTCTTTTGTTGTCGGCACCATTCTATATTTTATGTATTCCAAAAAAGAAAATATCCCATCGGTTTCTCATGAATGATCATTCAACATCCTTTTCGCGTAAAGCTGCAATTTTATCTTCAGGATCTGCTTTGCCTTCCCGCATCGTGCCCAATCAGTTTTTTAATGAATTACTTGGTGAAGATGTCGATACCTGGCTGAAAGAACATGTTCAAATATACGAAAGGCGATGGTGTACTGAAAATGAAAGTACCGCAAATCTGGTGGAAAATGCCTGCCAAAACGCTTTAAAAAACGCAAATCTGCAACCTGCAGATATCGATTTGCTGATTGTAGCTACCGATACACCTGAATATATCTCGCCATCCACCGCTTCTGTCATCCAGGACAGGATGGCTTTGGTCAATGCCGGAACTTTTGATATCAATACAGCCTGTGCCGGATTTGTAACAGCACTCGACGTAGCTACCAAATACATCACCTCTGACGAAAAATACAAACACATTCTCGTTGTAGGCGCCTACACCATGAGCAAATATCTGAATATGGCTGACAAAAAAACCGTAACTCTGTTTGCCGATGGTGCCGGGGCTGTAGTCGTTGGTGTTTCAGAAGACGGTTCAGGATGCCTCCAAAATAAACTGGCAACCAAAGGAGAATATAATGGCTGGATGGGTATCTATGGCGGTGGAAGTCATTTGCCAATAACCGAAGAGGTCATCCGTAATCATGACCACCAGCTGAAATTTGTTCAGAAAATTCCGACCCACATCAATCCCGAAGTGTGGAGCCAAATAATTTTTGAAATGTGTCGTAATCAAAACATCACGCCAAATGAGATAGATCACTACTTTTTAACGCAAATCAACATAAATTCGATCTTCCAAACGATGGATATCCTTGGTGTTCCCCGTGAAAAGGCAGCAACCATCATGCATCACTACGGATATACCGGTTCTGCATGTATTCCCATGGCTTTTGACGAGTGGAATCAACAGGGAAAAATCAAAAAAGGCGACATCGTTTGTTTTGTCGGGTCCGGAGGCGGCCTTGCTTTCGGAGCATCACTATTTAAAATGTAAGCATTATCGTATGAAGGTTTGGCAACAGGATTGGATCAGCAGATGGGCACTTTACAGCCCTGACAAAACAGCTCTTGAAGAACATGAGTCGGGACAAACTTGTACTTATCGGCAATTAAATCAAATGGCAAATGGTTTTGTCAATTTGCTGAATCAAAAATACCATATCCACAAAGGAGACCGTATTGTCGTCCTGGCAGAATATTCTATCCCTTTGATAGCCCTGTTTTCTGCGATTCAAAAATCAGGTATCATTATGGTTCCGCTCAACTACAGACTTTCAGTCAATGAAGTTGCGGAAATCATGGCCGATGCCGATCCTTCCTTAATATTATATGAAAATCATTTTCAGCATCTTATACCGGAAAACGACAAAAATCTCGAATTTTCAACATTTACATCACAAGCAACATGGTCTGATGTCGATGTAACCCAACCCGTAAATGAAGACGACAGCCTTTTTATCATCTACACATCAGGAACCACAGGAAAACCCAAAGGTGTACGATACACACACAAAATGGCTTTCTGGAATAGTGTCAATACATCTATTTCTCTCAAACTGACATCTGAAAGCCGCACCATCAATGTCATGCCGCCTTTTCATACCGGCGGATGGAATGTGCTTTTGTTGCCTTTTTTACATCATGGCGCTTACACCTATGTTTGCAGAAAATTCGAACCTGAAATCGTTTTGGAAAAACTTTCTTCCCTACGTTGCACCATCTTTATGGGTGTCCCGACGATGTTGTCCATGATGGCGATGGAAAATAGTTTTGAAAAAACAGATATCAGCTGCCTGGATTATATGATTGTTGGTGGCGAATCCATGCCCATCCCGCTCATCCGCAAATATGCAGAAAAAGGGGTAGCAATCAGACAAGGATACGGTATGACTGAAGTGGGACCTAATCTGACTTCACTTCACCAGGATGACGCTATCCGGAAAATCGGAAGCATAGGCAGACCTAATTTTTATGTCAGACATCGGATTGTCAACGAAGAAGGAAAAGATGCCGATGTTAACCAAAGCGGCGAATTGTGGCTGCAGGGGCCCATGGTAACCCCAGGATACTGGCACAATGAGGAAGCAGGAAAAAATGCTTTTTCTGAAGATGGTCTGTGGTTTAAAACCGGAGATATCGTTCGTGAGGATGAGGACAAATACCTCTATATTGTCGACAGATTAAAAAACATGTTTATCAGCGGAGGCGAAAACGTATATCCCGCCGAAATCGAACGGGTTTTAAGGCAGATACCCGAAGTAAAAGATTGTGCTGTGACCGGCGTCAAAGATGACAAATGGGGTGAGGTCGGCAAAGCTTTTTTGGTCCTGAATGCACCGGTCGCTGAAGAAAAAATCAAATCTTTTTGCCTGGAAAATCTTGCAAAATTTAAGATACCCAAACATTTTGTCTATTTGGAATCATTACCCCGAACCGATAGTGGAAAAATAGACAAAAAAGCATTAAAAATTTATTAAACCATTCATAAAACATTAAAATTTTTTAAAATGAAATCAGTAAAATTATTCGGATTGATGATGATCTTCGCTTCCTTCCTGTTTGTAGGTTGTGGAAAAGAAGATGACAAAGGAACCTGCAGCGATGGTATTAAAAACCAGGATGAGACAGGAGTGGATTGCGGTGGTGTTTGTACGGCTTGCCGCGAGGGAGTTCAGGGTAAATGGAAGTCATTTCCTGTTGCACCTATTTTGGCGACATTTGCAGACTCCATTATTGCAGAGTTTAAAACCAACAATACCTACACGGTTGATCAGTGGAAAGGCGGCGTAAAAGTGGTATTGACCGGAACGTATACGCAGTCAAAATCAAACACAGGAAACATTTACAACATTACGTTGAATCAAAGCGCCCCTACTGCATTGACAGCTGCAGGAATTTTTGAAGTTGCCGCAGATGACAAAAGCATGAAGTATGAAGTTGCTCAGACTGAACCAACCATTCAGGGCGTAACGCCACCAACACCTGCCGGAGGATTCGGTAGTACTTCAGGAGGTGCTTTCGGTATCATCAACATTCAAAATTATGTAAGACTGAATTAATCTTCAGTTTTAATCTGTAAAAACGGAAGGAGGTTCAAACTTCTTCCGTTTTTCTTACATTAAGACTCTTTTTACTTTTATCTTTCAATCAAATTGGAAATGGTATTTCAATCATCGGCTTCGACTTTCAGCATTATTTTTATTTTATTGTTTTGGGTTGGAAATATTCAAATTTCTAGAGCTCAGGAATCAGGTAAAGATGGATTCTCCGGTTTTGACAAGGTCTTACCCACCAAAGCCAACAAACAATTTCAGGCTTTTGTCTATTTTTATCAGCAGAATGTTGCTATGAATATGGCACCTGAAAATGATTTCCTCAAAGGGCAGATTGTCGGTCGTTTGTTTGGCTCCAATACCACAACAACATCCAATGAGTTTACCGCTTTATACGCTGAACAAAGAGCCATTCCCTTTTTTGTGTATTCACCATCCATTTTTGACGGAAAAGCTACCCTGAGAGCTTCATTCGAAATTGACTGGACATGGGGAGATGTCGCTTACGGTACAGGCGGAAATTTTGGTTCGGCGATAGCCGCAGATCAGGTCAACCTGCAAACCCAAAATCTCGAAGTAGAATTTATCCCCGCCAAAAACTGGACCATCAATGTTGGTCTTCAACGTATGTTTGACAGTCCTCATGACTTGTACAGAACGTACTTTGACAAATTTACAACTACAGGATACCGACTGGCATATTTCGGTACAGATGGCGTAGGCATAAGCGTGCGCAGACAGACAGATTACCACAAAAGTAAAGCCGGCTTTTATAAATTGTATGAAAACAACGTAGAATTAAATGATGATGTGACGTTTTTCGAACTCAATCATCAGTACAATATTGCTCCAAAATGGAACGTCGGAGCCTCCCTTTATTATGTCCAGGACCGTTCCAACGGCAAAGGCGGCGTAAGTATCCTCGGACAAGGATTTGCCAGTCCGCTGACAACGTATAATGGTGCATTCCGGTTTCCGATAGGTGCAGAACAACACAAAGGAGATGTTTTCTGGCTGGGTACCTATTTTTCCAGAAATGAAGAAATGATGCTCGACCGTTGGTTTGCCTCCGGCTTTCTGAATTATAATTTCGGCAGTATCCGCCAATTGCGCACCGGCGACACAAAATACACCCGATCAGTCAGTATCGGAGGTCTTGCTGCCAATTTGAGAGCCGGATATCGTTACGGCCAGACCACAGGAGATGTCGTCACAGCAGACTTTTTATTTACATCCGGTGATGAAAACGGCATCAGCGACCAAAAATACAGCGGCGTCATCACATCCAATACCTGGGGAAGTCCCGGTGGTATCTTTATAGGTCATGGCGGCTACCTGCTTTTTCCTCATGGTAACGTTGTAAATCGTTTTGTTGCAGCCGTGACCGATATTTCTAATCTGGGTTACGGTATTGCCGGTGGAACAATCAATTTTGCCAAAGACCTGATTCCCAACAAACTACATTCCAAAATCGGTGGTGCCGGTGGGTTTTCAACCATTGCTCCATCGGGAGGCGGCAATTTTATGGGTTGGGAAATCAACGGAAAACTGGGTTATGATTTCGGCGCATTTCTTACGGTAGAAGCCCATGCAGCCTATATGGGACTGGGAGATTTTTACGATTCACGGGTTACCAATGGCGGCGTACAGGAAAGACCCGTCAATCCCTGGCTTGGTTTTATTTGTCTCAAATGGTTAATGTTCTAAATGTAAAATAATGAAACTCAACATAATATTTTTTTTAATTTTTTGTATACCCTTGACGGGAAAAGCACAACAAAAACAAACCATGGCAGATCTCAATTACGAGATTCCGGTCAGTAAAGTCAGGCTGGATAATGGCATAGAAATCGTATATTCTGATCAGGGCAAAGGCAAAGAAACCATTTTGTTTATCCATGGTTTGGCATCTTATATTCCTGCCTGGAAAAAAAATCTGGAAGTTTTAAAAGACCATTACCGTTGTATCGCTATTGATCTGCCAGGCTATGGAAAATCTTCAAAGGGAAACTATGAGGTTTCTATGGAATTTTTTGCCAACACCATTGCCGGAATCTGCCAAAAACTCAACATCAACAAAGTGGTTTTGGCAGGTCACTCGATGGGTGGCCAGATTGCCATCACTACGGCGTTACAATATCCTGATCTCGTGTCAAAACTCATTCTCATAGCTCCTGCGGGATTTGAAACCTTCAGCAAAGGCGAAAAACAATGGTTCCGCGATGTCATGACAGTAGACGGAGTAAGACTTACCACGGTAGAACAAATACGAGTCAACTATGCCTACAATTTTTATGATATGCCCGACGATGCGACGTTTATGGTCGATGACAGAATTTGGATAAGGACTACCAAAGATTTTACAGATTATTGTTACCACATCACCCAAGGTGTAAACGCTATGGTCGATCAACCCGTTTTCGATTTTTTGCCTATGGTAAAACAACCGACCTTATGTATTTTTGGAGAAAATGACAACCTCATTCCAAACCGGTTTCTCAATGGAGGGCCAACCAAAAAATATGCTCAACAGGGAGTAGCACAATTGCCGGATGTCAACCTGAAAATGATTAAAAAAGCAGGACATTTTGTAATGTTTGAAAAATCCGGTGAAGTCAATAAATATATTCAGGAGTTTTTGAAATAATATTACGTTTAAAAAGCCTCACATATTTTGATCTGTATTTTCTCTATTTCGTAACAATCAATCTTTTTTGTAAAGTTTTTTTATTTTTTAATAAAAATGACACTATATACACACCAGCTGACAGATTAGAAATGTCCAACGTTTTTTGGCCAGGAAAAAACTCGAGGACATAATTACCATAAATATCAAAAAGATATAAAGATTCCGTTTCTTCAATTCCTGTAAAAGTAAAATATTGGTCCGCAGGATTTGGAAATATATTGATATCACTTTCTGTTTTTTCATCATCAACATTGGAAATAAAACCACAATATAAATCGGTGTAGTGATGCGTAAACTGATAATTATCATACGAAATCAATATTCCGTTTTCTTCATTAGGCTCAAAATCATTAAAAGCTCCAAAAAATCCGTTTTGAGAAGCAAGTTCGCGGATTAATCCTTTCCAATGATGATTATGATTTCCTTTCGGTTTAAAATCAGAAATATCATAATATCTGCCATCAGATAACCAATAATATTCTTCCCATCTTTCGTGAATCCCTGTATACAACGTGGTATCAGGAATGGTATTTCCCTGATCAGATGTAATATCATAATGCGGAAAAACTGAAGGCAGGAAGTATTTCATTTGTCGGGTGTTATAATCATACAAACTTTTACCCAAAAAGGGTCGTATTTGACCATTTTCATAAAAATACCAAACACCATCCTTTAGCATGACCGGAATGGCACTTTCTTGTATTGGACCTGCTCCTTTGTCAATGGCAATTACTGAAAATGCTTCTGAATCAATTAATGTATCACGCACAACATACACACTCCATAACTGATTACTTCCCGAATTTACAGAGGGTTTGTATGTCCAAACAGCATTTACAGGTACACCGGAATCATGGTTTTTAGGTTTGTCTATTTTAACAATTACCCTGGTCAATAAGCTGTCACAACCGGGAAATCTGTACAAATCTCCGGAAATAATCCAGGGAAGATCAGTAAATTCGTCATTCCAAATATCATACAAACCAAATATAGAAGTACATGAAGCATTTTTTTCAATGGTACCGCCCGCAAATGGATAACCATTACAACTTTCAATATTTCTGTCATAATGTGAATGTTCGTCAAAAAAAATAATATCAGCATTTTCCGGAACTTTAATTCTGTTGATCTTAAACTGAAACTTATAACTGATGTCGTCATAATTGTCAAATTTAACAACCGTAATGTTGTCCCGTACTTGTTGCAAGGTGTTACCTATACAATATATGGTATCAAACTTTATCTGAACCTGTCCGGAAAGAACAGAATTCGTCCATAAAAACAATATCAGTACTATCGGAATTTTTAATTTCATATAGTGGTACTAAAATAATTAAACAAAGATAATCAAACTTTAGTAATTGGCAAAAATAAGACAACATCATATTACATTCGAATAAAACCCTGAAATAAAAATTTACATCTCACATTTCTTTTCTTCATTTGTTTGCCTGTGGAAAACAAAAAAGTTATTTTTAACCTTCATATTACAAAATATAATATTTCCTGCCGAAATTCGTTTTTACCTGATAAATTTCAAACATTTCGAATCCAACATATTTTCTATGCAGAAAAACATATACATTTTTTTATTCCTTTCATTTTTTACTTCTGCTTTTGCTCAAAAATATAATGTAACAGGAATCCTCACAGACACATCCGGTCTTCCTCTCATCGCCGCTACCGTCATGCTGATGGACGCCGATTCTTTACTGATAGAATACACCCTTACAGACAATAAAGGGGAATTTGAATTCAAATCCATTACCGATACCAAAACCATCATCAAAGCAACCTATATCGGATATATTCCCAAAACCGTCCCTCTGTCCTACCAAAACAAACCGGTCATTGACCTTGGCAAAATTCCCATGGCAGAAATGGACATTCAACTGATGGAAGTGGTGATCAAAGAAGCTAAAGCACCTCTCAGACTCCGCGGTGACACCGTTGAATACGACATCAGTCAGTTTAAAGTGCCGCAGGGTGCTACCCTCGAAGAGTTGCTGAAGCGTCTGCCCGGCCTCGAACTCAGCCAGGACGGAGCCATACAGTCTGATGGCAAAGATGTCACCAGACTCACCGTAGACGGCAAAACATTTTTTAGCGAAGACCCAAAGTTTGCTATCAAAAACCTGCCCGCTGAAGGGGTCTCCAAAGTTCAGGTTTTTGACAAAAAAGATGAAGAGGCACTACTCACCGGCAAGTCAACAGGCAGTGATGAAAAAACAATGAACGTAGAACTCAAAGAGGAATTTAAAAAAGGGGGATTCGGAAAAGCGACAATCGGCGGCGGGTCGATCACCCGCGGAGAACTCAAAGCCAACTACAATAAGTTTGATAAAACCAATCAGGTTTCTTTTGTCGGAATTGCCAATAATACCGGAAGAAACGGATTGTCATGGGACGATTATCAGGATTTTATGGGCTCCAGCAGCTGGGATGATGACGATGATTATGATTATGGTTTCGGGAGTGGTTTTACTAGGTATTTTGGTGGTTCCGGAAGTTCTGACCTGGAAAACAAAGTCAGCAATGCCTTTTTTACAGGTAATTCCGGAGGATTTCCCACCAATATTATCTCCGGTGTCAATTACAATTTTGACAAGAAAAAAGATAAGTTTTCAGGTCGATATTTTTTTCAAAATACCGGCAATGAAAAAGAAACATTCAGCGACACAAGAACTTTTCTTACTGATTTTAATCTGGATAATGCCCGATACAACAATGACACCCGGGGCAGTATCAATCATCGCGCAGAAACAAAATATCAACATGATTTTGACAGCCTTTTTACAGCAATTGTCACAGCAGATATCGCTTTGGTAAGGACTCAAAATGATCAGAACGGTGAGAATACTTTGTTGAAAAACAGTCAGATTCTGACAAGCAACAGCATGTTTAACAATACCTCAGACCTCGCCGGAAGATTGCTCAACACTTCCGTTTTATTGCGCAAAAAATTCAAAAAAGCAGGAAGATCTGTCGGTTTTAATGCCTCTTATTTGAAAACGGATATTCAGGATGATCAACAAAGATTTTCGGACAACTTTTTTTATAATGATGGCGGAACCCTCGACAGCAGTCTGATTATAAAACAATTCAATAAAGATACCCTCGATAAATTTGTCCTTAAATCGAATGTAATGTTCAGCGAACCGCTTTCTAAAAAAATCTTCTGGAAAGTGTTTTATAATTACAGTTTGCGACAGGAAAACGGCACGCGGATCACCGATGATCAACAGGAAAACAGTGAAATTCTCCTTAGAAATAATCTTCTGAGTCGGATTTATGACAACAAAATCGTCAATCAACGCACAGGAACATCTCTTACTTATTCTCACAAAAATAACAATGTAACTATCGGAGGGGCGTATCAGGCTTTTAATCTTTCCGGCAATTTCCGGTCTCCGGACATTTCTATATTAAACGGACAGGCAGACAACAGTTTTTACAGATGGCTACCTTATGCAGAATACAGCGGAAATATCACGCGAAACACGTATATCAATGCTGACTACGAAATCAGTGTATCCGAACCAACGATTGACAACCTGTTGCCGGTAGTGGATTTTTCAAATCCTTTGTATATCACGGAAGGAAATCCCGATCTGGTCCCTACACTAAACCACCGCGCAGGTATGTGGTTTAACCATTCGTGGCCAGCTGACGGTATTCGTATTAACGCTTCAGTCCGGTATACCTATTATGAAGACCAGATCATCACCGAACAACAGGTAGACCAAAATCTGGTCACTCGCTCACGCCCGGTCAATTATGATGGCGGAACTCAGTTCTGGACCAATGTTGGGGTAAGTTTTCCCGTCATAAGAAACAAACTGAAGATGCGTACCAATGTCAATTTTTCTTCCGGAAATTCATTTGCTTTTGTCAATAATTTGCTCAATGAAACCCTGAATGAAAGATGGTCGCCATCCATAAATATTGATTTTACACCCACCGAAAAGACTGCCGTTTACCTAAGCAGCAACCTGTCTTTTTCGTCTGCTGAATACAACATCAATGTGTCACAAAATCAAAATATTGTCAATCAGAATTACAATCTGGACCTCACTCAAAACTTCGGAAAAGGATGGTTCATCAATGGTACCATGAGGTATTCCATTTTCAAAAATGACAGATTCGGTATAGCTCAGAATATTCCGATTATCAATTTTTCTGTGTACAAACAAATCCTGAAAGGCAATAAAGGAGAAATCCGTCTATCCCTGTACGATGCCCTGAACCAAAGTATTCTAATCAACCAAAGTACCTCTGTCTCACGGGTTTTTGACTCAAGGACCCCAACACTTGCAAGATATGTGATGCTTTCGTTTTCTTACAATCTCAAAGGCATGAAATCTTCCGTTGCAAAAAACAATCATTGGTAAACATAAGGTCATTTATAATGTATAAAAAAACGGTCATGATCCAAAAAATAATTTTGTTTGTACTATTGTCTTTTTTTGTTTCGAAAGGAAATTGTCAGGGAGGGTCTGTTACCTACAATAAAAAATATTATTGGGTTAACGTTACCTCAAAAATGCCTTATTTATCCACTGAAGAAAAAGACAGAATCCAGCTCACCTGGGGCTCTGACGATCAGGATAACCAAGGAACAGATTATCTTTTGACCTTCAACCCAACCGGTAGCGTTTACAAAATCAAAGAAAAAGAAGATAATTACGGTTATTCCTGGGGAGAGGATGAAGATATGTTTGTCAGGAACTATGAAACCCGTACCACTTCTGATCAAAGAGAATTGTTGGGAAAATTATATCTGATACAAGAGGACATTCCGCGTGTCAAATGGAAAATCCTCAATGAACTCAAAGAAGTTGCCGGAAATGTATGTATGAAAGCAGAAACCCGCGATACAGTGTATGATATTGTAATCACCGCATGGTTTACAGACAAAATCAAATTTTCAGGTGGTCCCGAAGGTTACGGAGGTTTGCCAGGTACGATTCTTGAATTGAACTACAACACTGACGACATCCACATTGTAGCAACCAAAGTGGAACTCAAAGAGGACAACCTACCCCTTCCCATCCCCAAAAAACAAAAGGGTAAAAACATTTCTTATCAGGAATACAACAGTAAAAAGAAAAAACACATTGCCTTAAGCATCGCCGGAAGGCGAAACCCGTTTTGGGATATCCGGTATTAAAAAGCAGCTTCCAGCTCTCTTGGGTGCCAAAACACATTGGCAAAATCGACCACTGTGTCGTCTTCGATCTTTATCCCCTCTTTTTCCAATCTGTCGATCATGAGTTGTGGCGGCTGAAAAAAGTTTTTTCCTGAAAGAAAACCCTTGCGGTTTACAACCCGGTGCGCAGGAACATAAGCTCGTTCTTCTTTGAGATTGTTTAAGGCCCACCCTACCATTCGTGCAGATCCGAGAGCTAAAAAATCAGCAATTGCCCCATAAGTCGAGACCCTGCCCTCGGGAATCAGACAAGTGACATCATAAACCCTTTGAAAATAATGGTCTTCCTTCATGAAATCCTTACTTTTGCACAAAAATACAATATGAGTACGGATATAATGGTAAAAATCAGCGGTGTTTTTAATCTGACAGACGCCCGGTTTTATGCAGCTGCCGGAGCAGACTTTATCGGATTTTGTATGGACGAAACCCTGCCCCACTTTTGTGACCTGCCACGTATCAAAGAAATCGTTTCCTGGCTCGAAGGACCTTCCTATGTATTGGAGACTTATGTTGAACCCGATGAAGATAAAATGGATTTTTACCTTCAGGAAACCGGTATACGTAGTATTCATATAGGTCCGAAAACAACATCAATCCCCAAAAAATATGATGATCTGACCATATTCCGTGAAGTTAACCTAAGTGATTGGAATAATATTGAAATAGCAGCCGGACAATTCCTGGTTTTGAGTTCTCAAAAATCTGTTGCCGACATACTAACCGAAGATATGGACATACTGACCCGACTATGTTTATCTTATACCTGTTTTCTGGACCTCCCCTGGCAAAACAGTAGTGATGTGGAAGCTATCCTGAATGTTGTCACCCCCGTTGGGTTGGTATTTCATGGCAGTGCGGAAGAAAAGACCGGTCTTAAAAACTTTGATTGGATGGAAGAAGTATTTGAGATGTTGGGTAAATCATAATTTTTTATAAAAAAATTCTTGCCATCGAATGCCATGGGTAAAGTACCGGTTGCCGACAATTTTTATCCTTTGGTCGAAATAAAAAGGTGATTGTAAAATCAAATCCTATTTTTGAACTAACATTAAAATCAAATCAAAAATGAAATCAATGAACAAAATTTTTATCGGCGTTTTGCTGATAACCATTTCAGTTTCAATCCTGGGATTCAGGGCCTACAAAAGTGTTATACTCAAACAAAATGTGACCGGCCACCTGAAAAGAGCCGGAGATGCCAATACTTTGGATCTTGCGAAGGAAGAACTGAACTACGTCATCAACTATCTCCAACAAAACCATCTTACGGAAGGATACACATCTTTATTGTGGAAAACACCTGATGAAGACGTATCATTTTGGTACAGAAATCTGATGGCCAGCAAAAAAGAATTGGACAACTATACAGGCGACAGTTCTCTTGAAAAAACCAATCTCCTCATGAAACTCCGCGAAACCCTGGTTGATGAAGGCGAAAAAACCAAAGTTACCGTCCCTCCCGGGCTGAGCGTTTTTCCCAACAATAAACTATGGGCGGCGTTGAGCCTATTTGCTTTATTAATTGGATTTTCAGGAATCATTCTGGTTGTTCCTGAAGACAAAAAAACCAACGAACAAAGCACCTCTGACATTTCGGGTATGTAATAAATATCAAGGAGTTTGTATTGTTATATTCTTCAAAAAAACGGTTTTTTTTACGGAAACAATAAAAATGAACGTTAATTTGCTAACATAAAAAAGTTATCTAAGGGTGGTGCATTTCACCACTTCGCAAGTAATGTCCCGTTGGTGTAATTTGCTCTAACGGGATAAAATGTTAGTAGCCAAGGATGAAATCCGTGGTTAAGTTAATACGGTAATTCATTTTGGCGGGATTTTTGCCTAAAGTTGCAAAAATTGAGCCTGCCAAGCTGAAAGCTTGGACAAAATAAGTGGTGCAAATTCCGGGAAGTCGTAAAATTCACCCATATAAATTGTAATTTATTGATGTATCTTATCGAAGTCTCACACTTCGATTATCGGGGGATACATAAAAAAAGGTTTCTTGTAACCTTGAAACCTTTGCGGACTAAACCCGAACCCGTCTCGTCGTTTACGACGAGATGTATTCTAACCAGCATAATTTTTCTGAATCATATGGCATCAATCCTCCATATTTTGATTTGCTATCAACCTTAATACTGACTCCCGATTAAGTTTTTTTATTCGTTTTTCTTCAATCAAAGCTTCCCGTTTTGTTTCAAACATTTTTTGATAAACCAACGTCCATAGTCCTTTGGTTGAAGTATACCGGGAAAGTCCTTCATTATGTTCCATTAGCCTCCTGAAAAGATTTTCCGTGTAGCCTTTGTAATAAAGGTCTTGTGTCGGACAGTAGATAATGTATACGAAATACACAATTAGTCAATTTTAATAGTAATTAAATAAAAAAAGGCTTCAAGTAAACTTGAAGCCTTTGCGGACTGGACGGGACGTCAAATATTTTATATCATTAATTTTCATTATATAATAATCAATTATAAATCAACACAATGGAACTATTTTTTATAAAATAGAGTTAATTAAGATAAAGGAAATACCGCACCTCTGACCGCACCCGACACCACACCCCATTCGTAAACCACTCAATTAGGATACACCATGATCAACATTCAATTCAAATTAAAGGACCAGAATGCCGATTTTAAAACATCTATCCGGTGTATGTTTTATTATCAGGGAAAACGATTTATGTACTCACTAGGGGATGATAAAACCATCATTCCTGAATTGTGGGATGCGGATACAATGAGACCAATTAACTCAAAAAGTAAAGTTGCTATACCATTCAAGGAAATAATCAAGAAATACAGTATTGAGAATTATAATGTGGAAAATGAACTTGCAAATATCAACCAAAGGATTAAGAATGTGGAAGATGAAATCCAAAGTTATATTCACAATAAAGAGTTTCTTAAACAAGCTATTTCATTTGATGAACTTAAAGTTCACCTTAACTCTATCTTCAATAGTGTACAGAAAACACCTTCTGAACCTTTGGAAAAATCAGTGACGCTGAATGAATATATTGAGAATTTCATTAAGGGGCTGTATAGTGGCGATATCACTTTTACAACCAGTGGGGGAGTAAGAAAACAATATCGTAAGTCATCTGCAAAAGTGTATAAAGAATTCAAAACCCAATTTGATTTGTACCAAACAATCATTAAAAGGAATCTTAATTTTAATCATATAGATAGAGAATTTTATGATGCATTTCTAAAATATTTTTCAGACAAAGACTATTTAACAAATTCAATAGGGAAACAAGTTAAGTGTTTAAAAGCAGTTCTTTCAAGAGCTTATGAAGAAAATATTCACACTAATGATTGCTTTAGACAAAAATGGTTTAAGACATTAGCCTCTGAAGCGGACAATGTTTATTTAACTCAATCAGAACTGGACATGATATTCGATTTAGATTTAACGGCAACACCACACCTGGACAAGGCCAGGGACTTATTCTTAATAGGCTGTTATACAACGTTAAGGGTTTCAGATTTTAGAAGGTTAACAAAAGAACATATAGTTATCAATGAAAATGGAATTTTCTTTAATTTATTTACATTAAAAACAACCGCAAAAGTACAAGTACCAATAAAACCTTTAGTAAAATCAATTCTTGAAAAATATGATTATATTCTTCCTTCTATACATGAACAAAAATTGAACAAGTATATAAAGGAAGTATGCTTAAAGGCTGGAATAACAGAAAGAGTGCCTATTAAAACAATTAAAGGTTCTAAAACCGAAATTAATTATGTACCAAAAAATGAAAAGGTAACGTGCCATACTGCAAGAAGAACGGGTGCCACCTTACTTTATTTATCTGGCGCAGATACAATTGCAATTATGAAAATAACAGGCCATAAAACTGAAAAATCTTTTATGAAGTATATCAAAATATCAGAAGAGGAAAATGCTGTAAGGTTGAAAGACAATCCGTTTTTTAGATAAACTATCCTTATCACTGCTCATTGCTGCATCATTTGACGCGATCAACTAGCTGTTTGTTAAAAGCACAAACGAATGAACAAAAATGACGATGTTTGATGTCTTCAATATTCCGGAACTATAAACTACTCCTCAAGATACGCAAAGTATAAATATTGCAAATCTTATCTCATATTCTGATCAAAAGCCCATCATTTTTACGCTTTTCTCAATCAAAAAAACCATCACTATTTTAGATTATATATTTCTGTAATACAATTTAAGGGTAAAATATTTTTAAAAAATGACTGATATTTAGAATAATATTTCGTACTATTGCATATCGAACATTAATATTTATTGCAGAAATTACAGTATAAAAAGAATCATATATAGTCATATTAATATCAGGATGTAAAATATTTCAAAAAACCAAAATATATTTTTTATGGAAAATACTCATTTTTTACCCTTACAAAAGAATAGTCACGAAATCAAGTTTCAAGAAAAAATCATCTTGTGTTTTTTGATGATATTGGTCACTTTTTTACCAATCTAAAAATAAAAATTCATTTGGTCTAAAATTTTTAAAGCAAATAAAATGAAAATGTTAGTTACGTCTATCCCCAAAACAAATAGAACACCAAAGATTAAAATAACCTTAATATTCATTCTGATTTATATCGGATTATCTTTTCCATCTACAGCACAATGGGAGAAATTAAATGGTCCATATGGCCCAAATATAAATGGGATATGTTCAATAGAGGACACTATTTATATTGGAACATTTGGAGGCGGTGTATTCAAATCGATAAATGAAGGATTAAGCTGGCAAAATTGTAGTGAAATTCCTTGGGTAGAGAATCTCGTTGAAGTTGATAATACTCTTTATATTTTGTCACAAGGGAAATTATACAAATCTGATGATTTTGGTCGGAATTGGAATTTAATACCAATTACTAATTACAATATAATATTATTAAATAATATTATAAAATATGATAACAAGTTAATAATTTGTGGCCAGGAAGGAATATTTGTTTCTTCTGATGAAGGAGTTAACTGGACGAGAACTTCAAATGAATCTAGAGTGGTATCAATATTATCAATTGGATCAAATCTTTTTGCTAGTACTGGCCTTGGTAAAATATTGAAATCTACTAACGGAGGTGAAAGCTGGTTTACTGTATTTTCTTCTGGAGAGATATTTACAAGTATGGCCTACTTCAATAATCGAATATTTGTTGCATCAAGTTTTTCAATTTTAATTTCAGACAATCTTGGTGAAAGTTGGTTAATACAAAATAATGGACTTGAAGGTGTCACTTCTTTATACTCAACAAATTTTGAGCTCATAGCAGGATCACCACAAGGTATATTTAACTATAATAACATTACAAATATATGGGAACGTCTAGTGGATAATTTTTCAGGATTTCCAATAAATTCAATTTTAAGGAAAGATAAACTTTTTATTGGTAGTAAGATTGGAGGTATTGTTATATATGACGACAATACTTGGAAACAAAGCAATCATGGATTAGAATTTCCTTATGCAACTGTAGAAGCTTATTCTGTCAAATCCATGCCAAATAAAATTTTCGCAAGCACATATTCAGGAATATTCGAATATAATGAAGTCGAAAATAATTTTACTGAAGTAAACCTAGGATTTAAACCTGGTGATGCCCTAAAACTCTATTACTTCGATAATACATTTTATGCAGCTAGCGGATATGGTTTATTTAAAAAAAACCATACAAACAATACTTGGAATAAAATTTTTAATTTTAGTGCCGAAGCATTACATTATAAAAATAGTAATTTAATTGTTGGTGGTAGTAATATTTTCAAGTCATCTGATAATGGAGCTAATTGGAATCAAATAACAAATTTTTCAAATAATTCAACTTACACTAGACAATTTGTTGAACTTGATGGATTTCTATTTAGTGCTACTAATAAGGGTATATTGCGTTCAAATGATAACGGAGATTCTTGGAATTTCGTAAATAGTGGATTATTAAATATTAACGCTCATTCCATTTATAATTTTAATAACAGATTATTTATTGGCACAGAAAATGGAATCTATTATTCAGATAATAATGGAGAAAATTGGAATCTTGTTTTGAACATAAACATCAATACCCCAACAAATAGATTTATTTTTGTGAATGATTTTATTGAACATGAGAATATATTAATAGCAGGCATTAACAATGGAGAAATATTTTATTCAAGAAATTTTGGCATTAATTGGGAGTCAATGAGCATCGGTTTTCCAGAACCAATTTTTTTTCAAATCGGCGGTTCTCCAAGAATGCACGTTACAGATTTAGAAATTTACGAAAATTACTTATATTGTTCAAGGAGTGGAGACTATTCCAGTAGTAAAGGCGTTTGGAGATTTGACCTTTCCCATTTAAATACAGAATGCATGCCAATCTCCGTTATATCCCATCCTCAAAATCAAACATTTTCTATTGGTTCTACAATAAACCTAGAAGTTACTACCTCTGGAACTCCTCCTTATACATACCAATGGAGAAAAAATGGAATGGATATTCCAAATGCAACAAATGCAACATATACCACACCTCCACTAGACCTTTCCGATAATGGAAGTAACTATAATTGTTTTGTAACCAATTGTAATGGAACCAATAATGCTACTAGTAATAGCGCAGTTCTTACGGTTACAAGCAATTGTGTACCCGTTTCGATTACATCACCCCCTTCAAATCAAACAGCAATAGTAGGGAACACAGCAACATTTTCTGTTACCACCACCGGCACTCCACCTTTCACATATCAATGGAGAAAAAATGGAATCGATATTCCGATTGCAACTGAGCAAACCTATACAACTCCTCCTCTTACTTTAGCAGATAACGGAAACGGGTATTCTTGTCAAATTTCTAACTGTAATGGAACAAAATCTGCTGAAAGTAATATCGCTCTATTAACTGTGAGTAATAACCCACCATTAACAAAACCTAAAATAACATTAAACTCCGCAAATGTAAACTTCGGGGAGGTGGTTTCTATTCTAGGAAAAAAATTTACTCAAAACGAAAAAGCAAAACTTATAATTTCAAGTACTTCTGGTTATTTTCAGGAAATTAATGATATTAGTATAAACAGCTCCGGCGAATTTATTTATGATTATCAAACGAACACACATTTAATCCCCGGAAGATATACGGTACAAGGAATTGACATTAAAACTAAAACTTCAAGTTCTCAAACATTTTTATTAAATCCAATCTTAAATAATTCTTTTTTAAATTTGAGACTTACTGGATTAAAAACTCCATTCAGTACCACAATAAATGAAGATATAGAAGTAGAATTTCAAGATCAAATGATTAAAGGATCACAATATTCTATGATTGGTAGTAAGCGGAAATATAGTTATTCAATTTTTGTATCTGAAAATGGAGGGATTAATTGGCAAAAAATTGAAACAATAAATGGACAAGAATTCGTAAACAAACCAGTCCTACTTTCATTTACAATAAAGTTAAGCTCAATTGGAGAAAATTTCAAAATTCGAGTTCAAGATAACTTCTATCCTGAAAATCAGGATATTTCTGCAAAATTTAATGTTGTAAATAATATTTCATCTAACATCAAAGTTACTTTAGAATGGGACAAGAGCTATCCTACAACTATTTTAAGAACTGCTCCAAAAGGTATTGCAGCAGACGGAACAGCTAGAATCATTATGAATTTATCTAAAATAAATCAAACAATTGGTAGTCAAATAAGTAACGTTTCAGTATCATTGAATGATTTGAATAATCCTGGAAATTCAAAGCTATTAGGAAAAGTGAAAGTAGCCATCGAGCCAAA
This sequence comes from Saprospiraceae bacterium, assembly GCA_022842725.1. Classification (GTDB taxonomy): domain Bacteria; phylum Bacteroidota; class Bacteroidia; order Chitinophagales; family Saprospiraceae; genus OLB9. Next base: position 4,446 of record JALHOZ010000027.1, on the reverse strand, counting down.
TGTTTATTCACTAGAAGCAAACAATATTACAACTTTAAGCGCTAATGATAATACGCTTAATAAACAAAATTATTACTTTTGGTATGTAGCACCAGATGATTATGTTGGGAATAATCCAAATGATATCAATGAAGGTGAAAGGACAGTAGATGCTACATTTACAATAAATTATGTTGATGCCCCAACCGAAATATTTATTAAAAAACTAACTATTGTTAGACCGCCATTAATGATGGTACATGGCATTGGGGGTGATGAAAACACATTCTTTGATTTTGCACATTCTACCTCCAATTTTAAGCAAGATGGTAGAAGATTTAAAATTGTTGATTTATTGAAATACAATTCCGGTACAAGTATTAGTAAAAATGCTCAAAATTTTCTTACCGGAGACCCATATGGAATAAATGGAACATTTGCAAGGGTGATATTAAAAATGAGAAATGCAGGATATGCATGTAATCGGGTTGATTATATAGGGCACAGTATGGGAGGCTTGATACCAAGAGCGGCATTAGCCGACCATTCAAATTTATATTTTAGAAGAGGTAATCATTCTGATGAACCATATAAAAATTATGAAAATGGATTTATAAATAAATTTATTACAATAGGTACACCACATAATGGAACTCCATGGGCTGATATTTCCAAGCGTCATGTAGAAGGGTTAAACTATCTTGAAAGAGGGACTATTGGAGGATACGTTGATTTTCAAAATTTTTTCAACCCAAAATCACAAGACATAAAATTTATTAATTCGATAATTAAAAAAGATTCACGATTAATACCTAGCACATTTACTATAACAGACGCCTTATCCAACATGCAGATTGACAAATCAAAAGGAGGAATAATTTATCCTGAAACATTGCTTAGGTCACATTTAATTGCTGGTGACATGTTAGAGGGGAAATCATTATTGCCATATGATCCAACATTACCTTTAGAATTTACCAATACAATTTCTCAATTTAAAGGGTTAAGCTCAATTGTAACTTCAATAGGAAAAATATCGTCTATTGATAAAACTTTAAAACAAGGAATTTTTGACTTCTTTGAAGTTGGAACGATAGCTTTAAAATTTTATGATCCTGTAGAACAATTCATGAAAGCAACTGAAGGACTTTTGGATGCCCTGAATATTAGTTTTTTTCTAAGTGATAGCGATTTTATTGTGTCAGTGCCAAGCCAACTCGCTTCTTCAAACACAGACCAATTACCAATAAATACTACAATTTCTGATGGCAAAGTACATGCAGTCCTAAATAATAGAGAAACTAATAGTACACAAATAGGAAATAAAGTGTTAGACTTATTGAATTCACCTATTTTAAGTTCAAAATTTGGATCAATTCCGTCAACTCCAAATTTTAAGGATGAAGAAAATATTGATATTCGATCTTCAGAAGATATAAATTACCAAGATGAAAGCACTCAATTATTACTTTCAATTCGTAGAGATAATAATAAATTCAAAATTGTTGGACCTTCATTTAATAGTTCATTTAATGTAGATGATGAAATGAACGTTACTATTGATCTAAAAGATACAGTAGGTCTAAATTATTTAGAGCTTGAATTTCAAGGTGAAACATATATTGTTAGAAATCAGGCTAAAAATTTGAATTTAACAGGTGTATTTAATTTTCCTGTAGATATAAATTCCAATTACTTAGATTTGCAAAGAGTTATACTTAAAGGATTTTATAGCAAACATGATAGTGTAATACTTGTTTATGATACATTATCTATAAATATAATTGTGTCAGAGAGAATAACAGAATTCATAGTCGATCCTGATATCAAGTTTCTTGATATAAACGAAGAGTTTTATCCTGAATATTTTTGTGTCTTTGAGACTTTTTCAACAGGATTAAATCACTTTAGTGATAAAATCATTACAAAGGTAGACAACTCAAATATCGTGTATTTTGATCAAGAAAAAGATGCGTTTATCGGGAAAAATATTGGTGAAACATTTGGAGTGATAGAATATAATGGTTTAACTGATACTATATATTTTGTGGTAGGAGGTTGTACAAGTGCTTTCAATCAATTTTCTATATACCCTTTAGATAATGTTTCATTTTGTGGTGAAGAATCAATAATATTATCTGCTCCAATTACGGAAAAATATATGTGGTCAACCGGAGATACAATTCAGGAAATTGTGGTATCAGAGCCCGGAGTCTATTTTGTAACTATATTTGATCAAAATGGATGTACATCCACCTCAAAGCCTGTTACCATTTCGAAAAATCCCATTTCAACGATACAAGCATCTAATATCTCATTCTCATACGTTTCCTCTTCTCAAATGACTTTACAATGGGAGAATGGTGATGGAACCAATAGAATCGTGGTAGCAAAAGCCAATTCTCCAGTTAACGGAGTTCCAATTGATGGCCAGTATTACTACGCTAATTCAAATTTTGGTAGTGGAAGCATTTTAGGTCCAGATGAATTTGTTATTTATAATGGGGCCGGTTCAAATGTTACAGTAAGAAACTTATCAAGAGGAGTTCAATATCATTTTAGAATATTTGAATATTCTTGTGAAACTCCAAAATATTTAAAGTCACCTGCCTTAGAAAATCCAACTAGCAAAATAGCAGAAGACTGTATAGCTCCAACATCACAAGCCCAAACCCTCTCCTTCTCTTTCGTCTCCACCCAACAATTCACCGTCAACTGGTCAAATGGAAACGGAACAAGAAGGGTTGTTAAAATCAATACCTTAAATCAATTTATGGCACCGGCCAATGGTACAGATCCAACTGCCAATTCTGTTTATTCCGGCTCCGGAGAGCAAGTGATTTATAACGGAAATGGAAACTCTGTAACCGTCACAGGTTTAAAACCAAATACAGTCTATTGGGTCAGGGTATATGAAGCCAATTGCGAGGGAATATATTCCTTGTACAATACTTCGGTAACTGTACAAAATCCAAATTCACAGCAAACAGTTTTGGTGCCCCCTTACATTCAGTCTTTCACAGGGTCGACTGTTTTACCTATTTCGGGAGGCGGTACAAGACGTGAAGTATTTTATAATAACACGAATGTCTACGGGGCCAATCCTCCGGTTATTGTCACAGCCGATGGTTCAACAAATACAGTTTTTACATTAAAAGCATCCTTTATTACAGGTATGGGATTCAGGATAACCAATAAACAAGGACAAATAGTTACAAACGGGCAAATGGCGTCCGATCCGGTGCGTTACGGAATTCTTGGCCAACCGCAGATTATTTCTCATAATACAATGGAAATGGCGTATACACATCCTCAGTTGATAGATGACTCGGTCTTGCCTTTGAGAATTCAGCTACTTTATCATGGTGGTTTATTGGGTTTAACTATTCCACTGAATTTTGTGGCCGCTTCTCCTTTACCTGTAGAACTTTCAGATTTTGATGCTTTCTATGACAAAGAGAATCAATATAATGAAGTAATATGGACAACACAGGCTGAAAGAAATAATGCCTATTTTGTTTTACTAAGAAGTTTTCAAAACGAAACTTTCAAATCAATTGGAAAGATAGATGGAGCAGGCAACTCGGACAAACCTGTTGATTACCTGTATCTTGATAAAGATATTCTCCGATCCGGTATCTACCAGTATCAACTTGAACAAGTTGATTTTGACGGCAAACAGACCTATTCGGATATCGCTAAGGTTTCAGTTCAACATTCATCAGGAATTACAACGAGCATATACCCCAATCCTACCAATGGTTTGATTTTTTGTAAAGTGGAGGGTTTATTCGAAAACCTTACCATGACACTGTTTGATATGTTGGGTAATAAGTTGACTGAAACCCAAAATGTTACCAAAGAAGAATCTAGAAGCACGCCTTCACTTTCATGCGAACATTTGTCTGGTGGCGTATATCAAGTGGTTATATCAGTTGATGGTGAAGTTTTTCAGCACAAAGTGGTATTGATAAAGTAGAAATGATTTTTAAGAAATTCCGTAGTAATTGATTTATCCAAAATATCCAGATTATTGAACACAGATAATTATTCATATAAATAAAAGTGTCCATAATCTCTAATATTAAAATATTAACTTTCAGGGTACATTAATTAACTATAATTTTCATTTATAGAATTTTAATTAATTTATTACCAAGCTTTCCGATTATTTTTCTAATACCTTTTCATATGTTCTAGTTTCTGGATTCCACTTCACGACTTCGTTTTTATTTAATTGTGAATTCCATTGTACTACTTCATAATCCTTCTTTTTTCGATTCCACCTAATGCTTTCCCATTCACCTGACTCAACATTAAATCTTTCCGATATCACTTCCGTATTAGAGTGAGTATTCCGGAGTAAAGTGAACCACTAATTCCGGAGTAAAGTGAACCACTAATTCCGGAGTAAAGTGAACCACTAATTCCGGAGTAAAGTGAACCACTAATTCCGGATCAAAGTGA
>JALHOZ010000026.1 GCA_022842725.1 Saprospiraceae bacterium | reverse complement strand
ATAGGTTTGATTCCTGATCGTTTTTACAAAAATTTTGATGATGAAGCCAAAACTAATATTTCTTTGGGTTTTACATCACTGGACTTTTTTAATTTTTATGGCTTCAATTCATTAAATGCTGCTTTTGGTTATGAATATTCATCACCCAAAGGCCATAAATATATTTTTCGCCCGATGGGTGTCAATTTTGATCAATATAATTTTTTGGACACAAGCAGAATCCTGCCTATCATATTTTTGCAATTCAGGGACGTGCTGGGAACGGGAATTTTTTTCAGAGATTTTACCCATATTTTTAATGGTGCCAAAAACAGGAAAGGAAGGTCTTTTGTGGTGATTAATAAACTGGAACTTTCAGGATTGGAAGTGGATTTGGTAAACCGGGCATATAATGCCATTCTCAACAAAAATGAAGACTGGCATATCACATTGCCCGGTGATAAAAAAATCGATTTTGCCAAATATGTTAAGTATGAATTTGATTTCCGATATAACCGGGAATACTCCAAAAAATCAAGTATTGCATTCCGGTTTAATGTAGGAGCTGCTGTACCTTTTGATAAAAACAGGGTAGTCCCATTTATAAAACAATTTGGCTTGGGAGGTCCGAACAGTATGCGTGCATGGAATATCCGTCAGTTAGGCCCTGGAGGGTACATACTTCCCCACAAACTTGAAGCACCTTCCGATCTTAATATTTTTATTCAACAGGGTGATCTGAAATTTGAAACAAATATTGAATACAGATTTAATTTGTTTTTATTTGTAGACGGAGCTTTATTTGTCGATGCCGGTAATGTCTGGAATCTCAGGAAAAGCGAAGATTTACCGGATGCACATATTAGTGCTGATTTTTTAAATCAGATGGCCATAGCTGCGGGTTATGGAATTCGTTTGAATTTTGTCTTTTTTAATATTCGTTTTGATACAGGATATAAGATACGAAGCCCGTACAGAGATCGTTTTCTGGACAGAAATTGGTATTCATGGAGGGAGATTGTAAATCAAGGGGTCGGAAATATTCAGATAGCCGTCAATTTTCCGTTCTGATTTCCGAAAAGGGCAAAAAAAAAGCCCGTGAGACGAAACACGGGCATTACTCAATTTAATAACCAAAACTCATATATTAGTAATATTTCAAATATCGTGCCAAATATTTTTATATAATCTAATATGTATATACGTAATGTTTTTGGAATCTATATTTCAATCCCTGACAATTTAAGAGATAGTTTGTGGAATCGGGACATCCAACGTTTTTACAACATTTGTTTACATATCACAGAAGTCATAAATATATAAAATACAGCAATAAAAGGATGGAACATACTTCGAATTAACCGGGTTCCTTTTTTGCTTAAGGCTAATAAAATCCGGAAATCAAACAGGTGATGTAAGAAAATTTAGGAGTGGAATTTTATTTTATACCTAAATATGGTTTGTTTGTCTAAAAATTGACCGGGTCAAAGCTAAAAAATATGCCGTTTTACTATCTTTGAGGTTCAAAAATTCAAAAAAATATGTTTGACAAATTATGTATGTTATTGTTATTTGTATCAATAACCATTATCTCATGCAAAAACAAGGAAATGAAGCCTTCTTCAGTACAAACGGACAATCCGTTATTGCAGGAATTTGACACACCTTACGGTGTTCCGCCATTCGATAAAATCAAAAATAATCATTTTCAACCTGCTTTTGAAGCAGCCATGGCTGAACATAAAACAGAAATCGACGCTATAGCAAATCAATCAGCAGCACCTGATTTTCAAAACACCATCGAGGCTTTGGACAAAGCAGGCGTTTTGTTGAACCGAGTGTCTAATATATTTTATAATCTTTCAGGTGCCCACACCAACGATACCATCAAACAGGTTGAATCTGATATGGCTCCTGTGCTGGCCAAACATTATGACTATATTTCGTTAAATGAAAAATTGTTTACCCGCGTAAAATCAATTTACGATCAGAAAAGTACACTTAAATTGTCAGAGGAACAAAACAAACTGCTCACTGACACATACAAAAGTTTTGTAAGAAACGGAGCTCTTTTGAATAAAGAACAAAAGGAAACCATTTCAAAAATCAATGAAGAATTATCAGGATTGACAGTAAAGTTTGGTCAGAATGTTCAAAATGACGTCAATGAGTTTAAACTTTTTGTTGATGACAAAACCAAACTTTCAGGATTACCTGATGATGCTATCGCCGGAGCAGCAGAAGCGGCAAAAGAAGCCGGCAAGGAAGGACAATATTTGTTTACCCTGCAAAATCCGAGCGTCATGCCATTTTTACAATATGCTGATAATCGTGAGTTGCGTCAGACAATGTGGGATGCTTACCGCAAAAGAGGTAGAAACGGCAATGGCAACGACAACAAAGAAAACATCAAAAGAATTGTTAATCTTCGTCTTCAAAGGGCAAAATTATTGGGTTATGAATCCCATGCTCATTATGTATTGGAAGAAAGAATGGCCAAAACACCGACAAATGTTCAGAGTTTACTGAATCAATTGTGGAAACCTACGATGGATAAAGCAAAAAAGGAAGCTGCTGAAATTAATGCCTACATCAAAAAGGAAGGTGGAAAATTTGAAGTAGCTCCTTACGATTGGAGGTATTATGCAGAAAAAATCAGAAAGGAAAAATATGACCTGGACGAAAATGAAGTAAAACAATATTTTCCGATGGAACAGGTTCATCAGGGAGTTTTTGGTACTGTAGAAAAATTATGGGGACTGAAATTTAAAGAGAGGAAAGATCTTCCCACCTATCACCCGGAGGCCACGGCATATGAAGTAACCGAAAAAGACGGAAGTTTGGTAGGTATTTTATATATGGATTTTCACCCTCGTGAAAGCAAAAGGGGAGGAGCATGGATGACCTCGTTCAGTGACCAGAAAATGAAAGACGGAAAAAGAGTTCCTCCGGTAATTTCTATTGTATGCAACTTTACAAAAGCCACAGGCGATGCTCCGGCATTGTTGACATTTGATGAAGTATCTACCTATTTTCATGAATTTGGTCATGCGCTCCACGGTTTATTGTCCAATACCAATTATGCTTCACAGGCCGGGACAAATGTTCCTACTGACTTTGTAGAATTGCCATCAATGATCATGGAAAACTGGCCGACGCAACCTGAAGTTTTACAAATGTTTGCCAAACACCACAAAACCGGCGAAGTTTTACCTGCGGCTTTGGTGACAAAAATTAAAAATGCAGCCAATTATGGTCAGGGATTTTCAAAAGGTGAATATCTGGCTTCTTCCATTCTTGACCTGGATTACCACATGATGACAGAAAATTGGGAAGGAGATCCGGTACAATTTGAAGAGGAAAAAATGAAAAAAGCCGGTCTGATCGCCGGAATTATCCCGAGACACAGCAGTACCTATTTCGGGCACATATTCAGTGGTGGGTATTCCGCAGGGTATTACAGTTATATCTGGTCCGAAGTTTTGGATAGTGATGCATTTTCTGTTTTCAAACAAAAAGGAATATTTGACCAGGAAACAGCACAGTCCTTCAGGAAAAACATCCTTGAAAGAGGCGGAACTGCAGATGCCATGGAGTTGTACAGAAGGTTCAGAGGTGCAGAACCCAGCATTCAGCCTTTATTAGAAAGAACAGGTTTAAAATAGTAACAAAGGCGGGACAGGTTTTTCTGTCCCGCTTAATTTTTTTGCGTGACCCGATACCGAGCTTTTGTACCCTATTTATTGGTTGTTTTTGCAACACTTTTTATCAGTTTGAGCGGACCTCTCGGAAGGTTAGCAAACCTTGACCCACCGTTTGTCATTTTTATTCGTTCTTGTATCGGAGTGGTTTCTTTATATGTGCTAAATATTTTTTTTGGAAATGAAAAAATAGAGCTAAAATTCAGGGACAAATCTCTTGTCCTTACAGGAGTGATCATGACCATTCACTGGGTTTTGTTTTTTTATTCTTTAAAGTACGGAACAGTTGCCGTAGCTGCAGTTTCTGTTTTTACATATCCTTTACAAACTTTATTTATAGAATCATTGATCAAAAGGAAATTTCCCGACAAAATGTATATTTTTTCAGGTGTTTTGGTCGTATTGGGCGTTTGGTTGTTAAACCCTCAGTTTGATGTCCATTATCAATATTTTTGGGGCATTATCTGGGGCCTTCTCGCAGGAACTTTTTTGGCTGTAAGGAATATTTTGTCAAAAAATATTTTGGAAAGATATACTCCATTAAATACATATTTTAATCAGGTATTGATAGCTTCATGTTTGCTATTTCCTTTTGCCTGGCGGGAAACTTTTGATGCTATGGCCGAACAATGGGTTCCTTTGCTTCTTTTGGGGCTGCTAACTACTTCTTTGGGTCATATGTTGATGATGAAGAGCCTGAAACACTTTTCAGCTGGTGAAGTTGGTCTTATGGTCAGTGGACAGCCTGTTTCTGCTATTATTTTTGGCTACTTTTTACTCGGTGAAGTTCCCGGGAATATGGTGTATTTCGGGGCGTTTTTTATTCTTATTGCTGTAATTTTATCATTTATCAAAATATCTCCGGATAAATCCTGACATTATGATATTGCGATTTTGGAATATTACTCTTTTCAAAAAAAACTTTGCCTTTTAAGTTGAAATTATAGATTCCTAAAGCTTCCGTTGATTCAGACACTTGATACATTCTGTCAGGCTGCAGCCATTTAAAACAAAATGAAAATATTTCATAGTAATGAAAACATAATCTTTATCGTTATTAAATTGTTACGTGAGGAATAGAATAATATGTATGGATTCTGATCAGGATTTTATCAATAAGTTGTTAGAAAAACACACCATCACTCATGAAGTTCCTTCATCAGAACAAATCCATGAGTGGGTTTTACAGCTTCAGAAAGTATTACTACCTGAAGTAACGGAATCCAGATTGTCTGACAGAGAAAGTATACAAGAAGCCTTATACAAAACCGGTGACGGATTAAAACTCTTATTGACCAAAACCTCAGGTTGTGTGCCGGAAAATTGTGCTGAAATAGCGGCACATTTTATGAAATCGCTTCCTGAAATATACAACACATTGCAATCGGACCTGGAAGCTTTTTATAACGGGGATCCTGCCGCAAAATCAACTTATGAGATTGTGAGAGCCTACCCGGGCTATTTTGCAATTTTTATTTATCGTATTGCTCATCAATTGTACACTTTCGGTGTTTCATTGATTCCAAGGATATTAAGTGAATTTGCCCATTCAAAAACTGGTATCGACATACATCCGGGAGCTGAAATCGGAAAATCATTTTTTATTGATCACGGCACCGGCGTTGTCATCGGTGAAACCACAAAAGTGGGTGATCACGTCAAAATATATCAGGGTGTGACGCTTGGAGCTCTCAGTGTCAATAAAAAACTTTCTGGTGTAAAAAGACATCCTACAGTAGGGGATCATACCGTGATTTATTCCGGTGCTACTATTTTGGGTGGTGATACCATTATCGGCAGAGATTGTATTATCGGAGGTAATGTGTGGTTGACAACTTCCGTCCCGGACGGTACAAAAGTGTATCATACTGCTGAAAACAAGCTTGTTAAAAAATTAAATAAAGTTTCTCATGGCTCAAGTCATTGACATTGTCGGAAATACGCCTTTGATTGCGCTTAAAAAATTGAATCCGAATCCAAACGTTACTATTTACGCAAAACTTGAAGGACAAAATCCTGGTGGAAGTGTAAAAGATCGTGCGGCACTCAATATGATCCGTTCTGCAGTAGAAAGAGGAGAAATTCATCCCGATGTCAGTCTGGTCGAGGCTACCAGCGGAAATACAGGAATAGCACTGGCAATGATCGCAACAATGTACGGGATACCTATCGAATTGGTCATGCCATCAAATGCGACCAAAGAAAGAATATTAACGATGGAGGCTTTTGGAGCTAAAGTTGTTTTGTTGGAAACCATTGAGGCTTGTCGGGATTATGCCGACCAACAATCTCAAAAGGATAGTTACTTTATGTTGAATCAATTTGCCAACCCGGATAATTATCTGGCTCATTATAAGTCAACAGGTCCTGAAATCTGGAGAGATACAGCACAAAAAGTAACCCACTTTGTGAGCAGTATGGGAACCACAGGAACGATTATGGGTACATCTATGTTTCTCAAAGAACAAAATCCGGAAATTCAGATTGTAGGTTGTCAACCCACTGAAGGTTCTGCGATACCCGGTATCAGACGATGGGAGCCGGGGTATGTGCCTCAAATTTATGACCCAAACAGGGTTGATCTTGTTTTGGATGTTTCACAGGAAGATGCCATCCTTACCACCCGGAGATTAGCCAGAGAAGAAGGGATTTTTAGCGGTATGAGTTCCGGGGGAGCCGCTTTTTGCGCAATTAAACTGGCATCCACCCTGGAACAAGGGGTAATTGTTTTTATTTGTTGTGACAGAGGTGACCGATATCTAAGTAGTGGGTTATTTTAAAATAACATCAAATCAAAACAAATATTTTTTGGTCATATATTTTAATGAAGAATGCGCTTTATTTTGAAAGTCAAAAAATGTTGCATTTTCCCAACTTGATCCGGTATTCCATTGGTCTTTGAGAGATGATGACACCCAGGCCGGTTCCCAATAAATGATGCCTTTGCCTCCACCATCGATGATTGCTTGTGTCAGATCCTCCAGGTATTTGTTTTGACTTTCTCTGGTCGTGGTATAACCTTGCGGGATATTTTCGGCAGACAGAATATTGCCATAACTATCTTTTGAATTTGTAGTCCAGGGGAATGCGGTTTCTACTACCCAAACATCTTTTTTGGTTTTATTGATCAGGTTTTTAACCGCAGCAGTAATTCCGGAAAATTCATTTACTTCTGACCATTTATAATAATGAGATACACCCAAAATGTCATAATCGACAGATACTCCTGAACTCAAAACACCATCGGTCCACCATGTTGCATCCTGAAATTGTGCAACGTGAATAATGATTTTGGGTTTTATTTGAGATTGTGCTGAAAAATCACGCACAGCTTTAGAACCTGCAGCAAGCAGCATACAGAAGTTTTTATATTGATTGTTATTGATTTTTCCGATCGGATAACACATACCTCCATTATTTTCATTTCCAATCTGAATGTATTCGGGGACCAGGTTTTGAGCTGACAGATATTGGAGATAGTTGAGGGTATATTGATATACAGAATCACTTAAAACGGATAAAGTCAGACCTTGCCATGCTTTGGGTGTTTCCTGTTTGTGTGGATCAGCCCAATTGTCACTGTAATGCAAATCCAGGAGAACTTTCATCCCCGCTTTTTTGGATTCCCGTATTGTTTTTGTTACATCCTGAGCTTCATGATATTTTATACCACCATACAAAGAAGTTTGCCATGAAGGAGTGTGCCATTTTCTGACCCGAACCAAATTAGTACCCAAATCCTTAAAGATTGTGTAAGGGTTTTTTTGAACACCATTGGAATCTCTGTAGATCACTCCTGCATCACTTAATGCATTTACATAAGACAAATCGGCACCCATAACAAATTGAGTGTCCTGGTAGTAAGTTACATTGGTTTCAGGGACTGTTTCCGGCGGGTTGCCGGTACAGCTTAAAAATATAAATGTACATACAAAATAAAAAAGCACCATTTCTTTTATTTGGATTGACATAAGTGTTGCATTTATTGAATGACAAAAGTAATGATTCCTGAATAACTTATTTTTCATTTTTTTTAAAATGAAGGAGGATGTGAGAAAGTAATTGAAAATAAAATCAAATATTGAATGACATTTTTTTAAAAAATGTCACATATCAATAAAGAAAATTGGTTTATTTTACCTTAATAAAAATTACACGATGTTGCAGTCTGAAAAATTGGCGATTACAAATGAAAAAGAAACAAAATTCATTTCTTTTGAATATGTTTAAAGACTTTGATTTGTGGAATATATAAAAAAAAAGCTCGTTGAAAACTCAACGAACTTTTTTAACGAATTAATTTTCTTTTAATCTTTCCAGAATTCCTCCGGTATCTATGACTACTTCCGCAGTTTTGAAACCGCGATTAAGTGCCTGGATCTGAGCATCTTTTGCCTCTTCTATATTATTATATCCTGCAAGTACAAAGATGGTCCAGCTACCTTTGGTCCATTGTTCGATTCTGCCGAGATCTTTTATTTTGTTGATGTCAAACCAAATAGGGTCTTCATAAGAAGCGAGGCGTACCTTGTATTTCCCTCCCAGACCGTAGACGGCTGTTTGTTCTTTTTTAGTATTCACCTGATCGTTTCCGCGTTCTGCAATGATGTTATCTTCAGACTTTGAAAGAAGCAATTCCATATTGGAATGAACCAATGATTCTTTAACAATAAAGGCATCTTTAAATCCATTTTGCCGAACGTTTTTTAGTGCTTCTTCTGCATCTTTACGCTCTGTGAAATATCCCAAACGAATTTTTATTACCTTATTCACCTGCATTTTGTAAATATCCCCGAATTGTACCAAATTTGCATATTTTGACAAATTGGGTTCGAGATGACTTGTTGAGGCCAATTGTATAAAAAAAACTTCACCTACCGGAGCTACATTTCCGAGAGCAATCCTTCTGGCACCACTCAAAGAAAATTCAGCTTCAGTACTTCCGACGACATTGCGGTCAAATTCCGGCATAATAAATACCGATTTTGTTTGAACGTCCGAGCGTATCAATGAAGTATTTTCCTGAAAACTTACATTTTTTGTTGCGGATGTTGGTTTTTGAGCGTGGGTTTCTTCAAGACTGGCCAGAGAAACAGCAGGCGGAACAATATTTACTTCAACTGCTGACAACAAAGGTTCTTCATTACCTGAAATCTGAATGGCTTTATAGATGTCATTTCCACCTCTTCCTCCTAACCGATTGGAAGTGATAAAAATGTCTTCTTTACTGTTTTTAACCGGGAAATAGTCGTCTCCAATTGAGTTGATACCATGCCCGGAATTGGTGACTTCAGTCCATTGACCCTGAACCACACGGGTAGAAAAGATATCATAACCTCCTAATCCCGGATGTGTATCTGAAGCAAATAACATTTCTCCATTGTTGTAATACGGAGTGATTTCATTGCCGGTGGTGTTTACTTCTGAGCCAAGATTGACAGGAAGAGTCCAGAGTCCGTTTTTCAGGTAACTGACATATAGATCAAAACCTCCGTATCCTCCCGGTCTGTTAGATGAAAAGTAAATGGCCTTACCGTCATATGCTATGTGTGCGCTATGAATTGACGAACCCACCTCATTGTGAACAAATGACTTGTATTCAACAATTTCTCCTGTTTTATTTATTTTAGCCAAATAGAGTACACTGCTGTTTTTATCACAGGTTATATGACAATCAGCGGTCATTGCAGATTCTATTAACGTACAATATTCGCCATTGGAAGAAAAACTAAGCGGACCGATGTGATCCAGTTTGTTATTCAGGCCTTTGATAAAATGATGTTTTTTATTCGTATAAAAATAACTTTTTTGAACACCTTCGTGTTGATTGGATATTTTTTGAATTTCATCCATCAAAATGTCAGTTCTGAAAGATGTGAATACAGGTACATTTTGATAAAATGTCAAACCAAAATCATGAGAGGAACTGTTGTATGGTAAAGATATGATGTCAAACTTAGAACCTTTTTCCATGGTTGCTATGGCAAAATCCACACTTTCGGCCAATCGTTTGCTTTTTGCCGGATCAGCAGATGCCAACTTTAAAAAATTATCTTTGGCTTCAGCCATACGACCTACTTGTTTTAATGATTTTCCGTAGATTTCGAATGCTTCGACAGGACAATCGTTCAGGTGAACAATTTTTTCCAATCTTTGATTACATTCTGTAAATAATCCTAAAGAAAAATAACATTTTGCCAACAATACATGAGCCTCCGGATCTGAAGGGACTTCTGCCAAATAATCCAAAAGTACATTTTTAGCGTCTGTATAAGAACCGGTGTCAAACTGGAGTTTTGCTTTGTACAAAGACTTTTGTGCTGATATTGAAGTTATACCGAAAATAACCATCAGAATACCGTATACATGTGTTTTCATGATCATAAAACTGGTCTTGAATTGAGTAATATATATTACAAAATACAAATATACGTACAATGTTGATATTATGTTATATAACGCATTAAAAAAAATGATAATTTGTTGTATTTTTTTCCTTTTTTAATGGTTTTACCTGACTTTTTCATAGGTTTTCCACTTTTTTAATGTGTGTAATTGTCTTCAGGACGTTTTAATTCAATATTTTTTTGTTCATATATACAAATAAACCTACATTTGTTTTAGTAATACATTTCAGCATGAATAAAACCTTAATCGTTTTCTTTTTGAGCATTTTATTTTTTATTTCTCATTTAGGTCTGTCTGCTCAGGAAATTGTTCCGGGTGAATACATTGTTCAGTGGAAGTCAAAATCTGCGGCTCTGACATTTTATAAAAACAATTTCTCTCAAAAATCTGCAATTCAAAGCAGTCATAAATTTATTTTAGCCGACCAAAAAGTGTGGGATCATGTGAGCGTCAATCCTGAAGAAGCTTTATTTTATGAGCAACTTTTCAAAAATGATCCTTCTGTGGAGTATTTTCAGAAAAACAGAAAACTGGAAGAACGTGCAGTTCCGAATGATCCAAATTTTTTTCAACAATGGCAATATATTAATAACGGGGTAGGGGGTGTGGCAAATGCCGATCTGGATGCGGACCTGGCCTGGGATGTAACCACCGGCGGATTGACGTCAGGAGGAGATACCATTGTAATATGTGTCATTGATGAAGGAGTCAATCTCAATCATCCGGATCTGAAGCCCAATCTCTGGGTCAATCACCGAGAAATCGCAGGAAATGGTATCGACGATGATGGAAATGGATATATAGATGACTATCAGGGATGGAATATTGTGACCAACAACGATGATTTGTCGACAGGTGGCAGTCACGGAACACCTGTTTGTGGTATTGTAGGCGCCAAAGGCAACAATGGAATCGGGGTGACCGGTGTCAATTGGAATACCAAAATCATGTTTGTGAATTATGGTTCCGCAACCGAAGCCAATGCGCTGGCTTCCTATGCCTATGTCTATACCATGCGCAAACTTTATAATGAGACCAATGGTCAAAAAGGTGCTTTTGTGGTTGTGACCAATGCATCCTGGGGGATAAATGAACTTTTTGCTGAAGATGCACCATTTTGGTGCGAGATGTATGATTTGTTGGGAAGTGTTGGTGTTTTGAATTGCGGCGCAACTGCAAATGAAAATCTGGATGTTGATGTTTCAGGTGACATGCCTACCTCTTGTCCGAGTGAATATTTATTGTCCGTAACAAACATCAACCGCTCAGATCAAAAAATTACCGGCGCAGCTTACGGCAGAAAATCAATCGATTTGGGTGCTTATGGTCACCAGACCTATACGTTGTCACGGACAGATTATGCTGCATTCGGCGGCACTTCGGGAGCAACACCTCACGTTGCAGGAACGGTAGCTTTGATGTATGCTGTTCCTTGTGTTGAGATTCATAATCTCATGAAAACTAATCCTTCAGAGGCCGCATTGTTGGTCAAAGATATGTTGTTGCACGGAACGGTGCCTAACACTTCACTGGTCAATATTTCGACTACAGAAGGCAGGCTAAATACCAATCTTGCAGTCCGGAATATGGAAGCCCTTTGTGAAACCTGTGCCCCTCCGGCAGGACTAACCATGGAGACTGATGCTGACAGTTTGCGGGTTTTTTGGGTGAATGACAATGCAACCGGTGTTTTTGCTGTCAGAATGAGAGATACAGAAAGTTTGGATTGGGTGTATTATCAGGATTATACCAATGGAAAATTGATATCCGGTTTGGCATATTGTAAAGAATATGAATTGCAGATAGGTTATCAATGTGGTTCGCTGCAGAAATTTTCCTATTCCAAATATTTTTTTTCCGGTGGTTGTTGTCAGGCACCATCCCAGTTTACACAGAGCTATGAAAACGGAAATCTTTCCATCAAATGGAATCATGAATCTTTGGATGATGTGTTACATTCAGTGACTTTTACAGATCTGTCAGGAAACGGAAGAGATACAGTTTTATGGCAACCCTCACTGACTCTGACCGGTATTGACACATGCAGTTGGTTTTCTTTTTCCGTTGCAACGTCTTGTCAAAAATATGAAACCTTTGCACCGGTCGTAGAAAACATCATTGTCACCACGCCTTGTGGCTCGTGTACTTCGACATCTTTTTGTTCTTTTTCCAAAAAAATAACCCGGGATGAGTGGATCGATGAAGTAAGGTTTGGAGATTTTTTTAATAAATCAGGCGTCAATAACGATGGTTACGGTAATTACCTCGGAGGAGTTGTACCCGCCTATATTACTGACAGCACGTATAATCTCAGGGTACTACCCGGATTTTCAGAAAGTCCGTTTACGGAAGAATATAGTGTGTATATTGATTACAACCAGAATGCTGTTTTTGAAAACCATGAAAAGGTTTTGACAGGAAGGACATCATCAACCAACGGTGTCAATACAGAGGTGACCATTCCTACTGATGCTTTGGAGGGCGTTACCAGAATGCGGGTTATCATGGCTTTCCAAAGCCACAATGTACCTTGTGATGATGCTGATTTTGAATATGGTGAAATTGAGGATTATTGTATTCGCATAGAAAAATCACCATCCTGTTTGTTTGCAGGCGGTATAAAGGTAGATTCTGTAGATCGACAAAATGTTTCGGTTTCGTTTACACCGACAAATGATGCCATTTTTTACATAGTATTATACAAAAAGGTGAATGAAGCGGATTACGATACCCTGCTTGTTTCTGACAATCCATTTTTATTAACGGGGCTCGATTCGTGTCAGATTTATATTTTGACGATGGCGGCAGACTGCGGCAATCTGGAACCGGTGTTTTCTGATCCTGTGTTATTTGAATCTCCTTGTCGCACTTCTGTGGGAAATGTAAACATCGATGCAGAAATTTCCATTATTCCCAACCCATCAGTTACTTCATTCAGCGTTGCTAATCTTACCGGATCAGCAACAATTACATTTGAATTATATGACTTGTTCGGTCAAACCATTAAAGTGAATCCGATACTGTTAAATAATCAATATGTAGTTGAGTGGCCTGCCGATCTTGTTTCAGGCATCTACTTCTTGAGAATTTCCCGGAAGAATCAATATGTGGTCAAAAAAATTGTCAAGATGTAAATAAAAATCTTTATTCGGGATTTTTCCTTACATGAAAAATTAATGTTTGATCAAAGGACCGGTAGAAATTTTGCCGTTTTGATCCCAAAAAATCAGATGATACAGTCCGGATTTTAAAACATCTGTGGGTAAAACATAATGACGTAGTTCTGTGATATTCTGACTGAAGACTACCTTTCCAACTCCATCAAGAAGTTGAATGGTTCCGGTTTTATTTTCCTCAAAATGGAGAACAGATTGGTCGGTAACTGGATTCGGAAATACGCGAAACGAGGTATTTTTAGCAATGTCCTTTGCGGATACCTGTCCTTCTATCAAGCCATTTCTTTGGTTGAATAATACTTTTCTCATGTGAGACACCTGATCTTTCGTGAAGATATTCTGACATCGTTCGTCAGAATAATCCATATAATTTTCAATCATGTCCGGCAAATCATTCTGTGTATCAATGCAGGTATTATTGTTTTTGTCACAGCCAAAACCTGTCTCAGAACCTTGGTTTGGCGTGTCTTCAATGCCGTCGTCAGCATTACAACTTGAACCTCCGAAAATACCGCCACCATCTCCCCAGATGTGTCTTAAACCCAGATAATGACCAACTTCGTGGACACATGTTCTGCCCAATGATGTGTACTCCATGCCCTGGACGGTGAGTTTGTTCGGATTATTGCTGCCTGTAACCCTGAAATCTAAAACAACTCCATCCAGTCCCGCAGAAGGTGCATTGCTGCCTGCAGGCCAGTTGTCCAAACCTGCCGGAGGATATGCATATCCCAGAATTTGTCCCCCGATAAAAGGAATAGGCCGAATGTGACAAATCCATATATTTAATGTTTTGTCAGGAGATATTGCATTACTTCCGCCATTACTTCCATTTTTAACGTTATCAGGAAGTCCGGTAAGGCTTAAAGCAAAATTAGCATTGGTTTTTACCCGTACAATTTCTTTTAGTTTAAATTCAATCCTTGCATCGGCTTGTCTGTCTTTAAAAAGCTCTCTGATTTCATCACGGTTGTCATTCAACAACCGGTAATCTTTATTCAGAATATCCAATTGATTGAATATAACGGAATCATGAAGATTTTCTGCATTTTCTTTCCACACAATATGAAAAACAACATCTATGGTCAATATTTCATTTCTTAAAAACGGACTTTCTTCTGATTTTTTCATTTTTTCAAAAGAATGGGTTACGGCAGTTTTGAAACCCGGATATTGTTGCTCATAGGTTTCCATCATAAAATCATAACCGCACCTACTGTCTATTATTTGTTGACCATTTAGAGCACATAAAGAAATAATACTGAAGAAGGTGGTCAGATAAATACCCTTTTGTAACTTCATTTTCAGGTTTATAATCATGGTTATTTTTTATTTTGATTCTGATATAATAGTCAAAGATACAACAGATTTTTTATTTGTAAAATAAAGGGATTTGAATCTTAAAATTTTTAACCGGATTGTTTAATAATTGTTAATCCAACGACAAAGATGTGTATTCATCTTTGTTTAGATGTCATTTATATGTAATTTTGCACCCTCAAAGACAAAAAGTCTGAAAAATATATATTATGGCCATCATTATTACTGAGGAATGTATCAATTGCGGAGCGTGCGAGCCGGAATGTCCGAATAATGCTATTTATGAAGGAGGGGTTGATTGGGCAATCAAAGACGGTACCGGCGTAAAAGGAATGTATACATTGGAGGACGGCAGTCAGGTGGATGCTAATGCCAAACAAAAACCGGTAAGTGATGACTACTACTTTATCGTGCCGGATAAATGTACCGAATGTGTCGGTTTTCACGAAGAGCCGCAATGTGCTGCTGTTTGTCCGGTAGATTGTTGTGTACCGGACCCTGATAGGGTAGAAGACGAAACCACTCTTTTAGCCAGAAAGGACAGATTACATCTGTAAAATTAAAGTCAGGTGCTGTAAACGTGTTTATTTCTTTTTGCCGGTATAAAACCGAAATGACAATCCGGCAAAAGTGTAATTTTCCAGACCATAACCAGCTTTTTCCAGCTGCCTGATGATTTTATGTCCCAAAAGGATGTTGCAATTTGAAAATATATTGTATTCACCCATCAATTTCAGGCCAAGATACAGAGTTTCTCTTTTGTTTAAATCTTCATTTATTTCAATGACAAAATTACCGTAATCCAGCATGGCATCAACATGTAAAAACCACTTATTGTCTTTTGAGATATCGTAATATCTGATGATAGGTCCGGCTCTGAAAAATGTGTATTTTTTTTTATCAACATCACTGATAAAAATATAGTTGTAATGTAATCCGGCAGAAAAATATTTGTTCAGACTCATGGTGACCTGATTATCAAAATATCTGATATGGTAGTCATTGAGGTCTTCTGTGGAATAAATAGTATAACCAAAGGAAGAAGTAAAATTCAGATTTTCACCAAAATGATAATATGGTTTTTCCTGATGTTGAGACAAAAGAACGGACGAAAATCCAAACATCAACATAAAAAGAAGATACATTTTTCTAATCATGTTGAAAAAAATATATCTTCTTAAAATGTTATCAAAAACCATATTGTAAAGACCTCTTGCTTTTCAAGTGGTAAAAGTATCAAATTTTTTTAGTTGGTTTTATAAATGAATTGATTGGATTATTGAAAGTAAAAAGTCCCGCAATTCTTTAATAAAAACTTTAAAAAGGAGCATTACAGGTTATGGTTTTCGTTTTTCCTGTTATAGGGTGGGTGAATGTGATTTGTTCGGCGTGCAGGTACAACCGATCATTGGGCAAGCCGTACAAATCGTCTCCTTTGATAGCTATTCCCAAACCTTCGGCATGGGCAGCGTGAACTCTGAGCTGATGGGTTCTGCCGGTCACCGGAAAAAAGTGAATGCGGCATTCATCGGTTGATTTTTTTATCACTTTGAAATGGGTCAACGAGGGTTTGCCATGTTCATGACATACAAGTTGTCTGGGACGATCTTCCAGGTCCACCCGCAATGGCAAATCAATTTTACCGCTTTCTGAAGCAGGAATTCCGTTCAGAATGGCTACATATCTTTTTGTTATTTTTCTGTCCTGAAACTGCTTTTGCAAAGTACTGTGTATTTCTTTGGTTTTGGCCGCCAATAATATGCCCGAAGTAGACATATCCAACCGGTGTACCAAAAGGGGACCGGTGGCTTCGGGATATTTTTTTTTCAACCTGGTTAATACGGAATCAGTGATTGATTTTCCTGGAACGCTTAAAAAATTAGCCGGTTTATGGATAATCACCAACCATTCGTCTTCGAAAAGGATTTCCAAACCTTCATTTTTATTTTCAGCATAAACTAAAGCGGAGTCTTCCACATCAAGCCCAACCAACATATGTTGAAGAATAGGGTGACATTTTGAACGGCAGGCCGGATAAAAATGTTTGTGTATACGTATTTCTGAGGCAGGAGATTTTCCCCACCAGAATTCCGCAATACCTATGGGTGTGATATCATGTTGGATGGCGTACTGTAGTAATTTTGGGGCCGTACATTCGCCGGCACCTGAGGGAGGTGGTTGTGTTTCATCCACTGAAAAAATGGTTGCCAGATTTTTTGTTTTACCTTCAAAGTTTAAAAAACTATATTGGCCAAACAACTCTAATTGCAGGAGTCCTGATTTTTTTTTACGCTCGGTTTTGAGTTCATTGATTTCAGACAAAAGCCTGTCCATTTCTTTTTGGGCGTCGTCCACCATTTTTTTATATTTTTTCAACATATCTTTATATTCGAAATGATGACGGGCACTTTCAGCATCAAGTTTATCTAAGATTGCTTTCGAATAGTCAGTTGATTCTGCAAGAAGATGTTGACGCATTTTTTTTCTTTCTTCCTTAGCCAAAGTGTGCGACATCTTTAAAGATAGTATTTGATGCTCCATATCTTTTTTCTTTTCTTCAAGATGTTCTACAGCCAATTTAAAGGAAGGCGAAGTCTCAAGTTCATGGATTTTTTTGTTGATGGAGTTGATTTCTTCTTCTTTGGTTTTGTACAAACCACCGGGTTCAAAGGTGTCAAAAACCGGTGGCACAAAACCGGGAATATTTGTACCGGACTCAAGTTTTCCCGAAAAAGCTTTCAGATATCCCAATGCTCCTGACTTATTTTTTCCGATAAGGACTCCAAACATTTTTCCCAAACCTCCGGACCCTTCCAACCCAAAGTCATGTCCCAAATCTGATTTTTCAAGTTCATCCATACATGTTGCCACGACCTTTTGAGTAAGATCTGCATGTTTGATACCGAAAGGATTATTACATTTTTTGGGGATTTCCGTATCTTCCGGTATGGATATAATATGAAATAGTGTCATTGGTTTGTTTTTCCCGAAAGGAAGAAAAAGAACAAAGATACAGCTAACAATTTTAATACATGATTGCAAAGAATTGTTTTTTATATGATGAAAGCTATCTGTATTGTTTCAAACCTCCGATAGGTCATTGAAGGAGAAGATTGTTTCTGCTTCTTTTTGTGGTTGTATAAATGCGTTGTTTTACATCATTTATTCTGAAAATAAAACCATCACAATCCTAAAAAAGGGCGACTTACTATTGCCTGATCAAAAAGTTTGAATTCATATAATGAAATACCCATAGTGTTATTTGTACTATATGTGTAAAAGTGATAACTTTACGGCTTTGTAAACAATTAACACATGCACAAGTTTGGCGTTCAAGGGAATATAAATACCTGGTTGGACCAGATACATCATGAATACAAGACGGCAGTGTCCGTTGATTGTGTTATTTTTGGTTATGATCACTCAGGATTAAAAATATTATTGATTCCTTGTGATATGCCGCCTTTCGAAAACCGACTCTCTTTGTTGGGTGATATCGTTCACCCTGATGAGACTACAGATGAAGCTGCCCACCGGGTTTTGTCGACAAGGACTGGTCTGGATGATATTTATCTCGAACAGGTACAGGTGTTTTCCGATTTGAAACGTCACCCTTTGAGTCGTGTGATTACGGTTTCCTATTATTCTTTGATCAAAATAGAAAATGATGATTTTTTATTGGAAAAAGACAACCTGGGCCTACAATGGAAAAATGTAAAAGATATTACTGAGCTGGCTTTCGATCATAAACTCATTATGGATACCAGTCTGGATCGTTTGAAAAGAAACCTGAGGGAACACCCGATTGGTTTTGCTTTGTTACCTTCTGTTTTTACATTAAATCAATTACAAACTTTATATGAAAGTGTACTTGGTTTTGAAATGGATAAAAGAAATTTCAGAAGAAAACTTGGCAACCTTGAGATTTTAAAAGCCACCGGAGAAACCCAAAAAGACGTTTCCCACAGACCGGCCAAATTATATTATTTTGACAAAGAAGCGTACGAAGAAAAATTAAAAAACGGATTTAGTTTTGGGTTGTAAATAAAAAATTATACGCATTTTGCCGTTTTAACGTTTTATTTAGTACCTTTTTTTTTATAAATACATCTTATAGTTGCACATGATGATGATGAAAAGTCATGTCATTGGTTAACATATAAACATTTCACATGAAGACAATCGTTTGGTTTATGAGCATTATGATGAGTTTGATAACTTCAAATCCTCAAAATTCTACATTTGATTTTGACGCCGCCTGGAAAAAAGTAGCAGAATTTAAAGAGCAGGGCTTGCCCAAAAGTGCGTTGAAAGAGGTCGAACTGATCTACGAAGCTGCCAAAACTGAAAATAAATCCGACCATTTGGTAAAAGCTGTCAAAACCAAATCAGAACTTACCATTGAAACGGATGAAAACGGATTAAAAGTCGTATTGGTTTGGATGGAAAATGAAAAAAAATCATTGTCCTCACCGGCATCACAGATAGTTGCCTCTTATCTGGCAGAAATGTATGATCAATATTTTCAAAGTAACCGATATGAAATCGCGCAAAGAACTGCCACATCAGATGTTGATTCTTTAGATTTTTTATCCTGGGGCAGTGAAGATTTTTACCGGAAGATCATAAACCTCTACAGCTACAGTATCCGGGGCGAAAATCTTGACCAACCGATCATGGATTATGCCACGGTGCTCAATCTCTCCGAAAACGCCGACAAACAGATCCGGCCTACGATGTATACTTTATTGTGGGACAGATATATGTCTTATCTCATTGAAAATAAATCTTCGGTTTCTTTAGCTCTTAACGACAAATATGTTTTGAATGATGCCAAATATATAGGCACAGCCGATGGTTTTATGTCTATACCATTGGATGCTTCAAAAAAAGATGATCCGATGTACCTGATTATCGGTGGCTATCAAAAGATGTTGGCCTACGCTCAAAAATTTTCTATCAGGTCTTTGGCAGATTATGACAAAAGTAGATTGTCTTTTTTTTATGAAAATGTAGTGATTGAAAATAAGGACAAAACCTATGAGGAAACATTGCAGAAAATGATCAGCATCTATGAAAATGACGCTTATGTCACGTTAATGTACCACAGTCTGGCTGAATTATACTACAAAAATAAAATGTATGATAAAGCCATCTTGTTATGTAAAAAGGCCATGTCTTTATATCCGGATTCTCCCGGGGCCAATGCATGTAAAAACACATTGGAAATCATCGAAAGATCGGAAATAAGCCTTACCACCGAGCAGGTGTTTTCTGCTAAAGAATCTCCCCGTTTTGCGATTGATTACAGAAACGTTTCTTCTGTAAAAATAAAAATATATACCCTGAAAAATGAAGGTTTCCTGACACAGGACACCGACAATCAAAGTTATTACGAAAGACTGAAAACAGGATCAGTTTTGTCATACGACAAAAAATGGAACCTTCCCGTCAAACAACAATTTGAAACACAAAAACTCGAAGGTACATTGCCTCAACTTCCCTTCGGAAAGTATCTGGTGGAAATTACCGAACCTTCAAAACAAGGTGCAATTCCATTGGTACAATACAGCGTATTCCATGTTTCAGATATAGCGTACACAGCTTATAAAGAGAATCAATCGATGGTTTACAGAGTCGTCAACAGATACTCCGGCAAACCTGTCAAAAATGCCCGCGTCTCGTTGTATACGGTAGAATCAAGAAACAGAAACCGCAATGTGTCGAGAAATCTGGTTGAGGAAAAAAGTACCAACGAACAGGGGTATGCCGTATTTCCGGTAGCGGACAACCGCAGGGTACAGGTGGTCGTCACATCCGGAAAAGACAAGCTGGATTTGGCCCAGGATCAATATCAGTACAAGGATATTGACAATGAAAACAAATATTCTTTTGTCGAGATATTTACAGACAGAGGGATATACCGTCCCGGACAGATCATTTATTTTAAAGCGTTGGCTTTGTCCACAGACGGAAAAAGTTCTTATGACATTCTTAAAAACACGTCACTCGACATTACCCTTTTTGATGCCAATTATCAGGAAGTTTCAAAAATGTCACTTACGACGAATGATTTTGGATCAGTGACCGGTTCTTTTGCCTTGCCGGCGGGTGGACTTACGGGACAGTTCAGTGTCAACATTCAGAATAAAAAAGGTGCGTCAGGTCAAAAATCCATCAGGGTGGAAGAATATAAACGTCCGGATTTTGAGGTTTTGGTGGATACATTTTCCCAAAATTATATTCTAAATGAAGATGTCAAAGTCTCAGGTATGGTGAAAAACTATGCCGGCAACGTTGTGGATGGTGCTTCGATTCAGTGGAAAGTCGTCCGCGGTGTTCGGTTTATTCATTACGGATGGTGGAGACCGATGCCTTCGTATAATGGAAATGAGCAGGTTATTGCTACCGGTGACATGATAAGTGATGCTGAAGGTAAATATGATTTTGTTTTTAAGGCTGTTCCGGATGTACAACTTGAAGCTTCTGAGATGCCGGTTTACGATTACCGGATAGAAGTCAGTGCCACGGACATCACCGGTGAAACACAATCCGCTGAGAGCAGTATTTCTATAGGCTACACAGGTGTTACGGTTGAAAATAATCTGGGAGAACAACAGGATATCAAAGACTTACAACCGTTTTTGGTAAGTATCAAAAATCTTTCCGGAGTCAAACAAAAAGGTACAGGAAATATCAGGATTGAAAAACTTCAGGAACCGGCTAAATGTATTTCAGAACCATATTGGGATTCGCAGGACAGAACTTTTTATGTTCAGGAGTCATTTGAAAAAAAGATCATTTTACCTGAATTGCCCGTTTCCCGTTTTGACCGTTGGAAAGTAGAAAAAAAGATTTTTGAAGGAAGTTTTTCAACTGAAAGTCCCTTTTCTGAAGATGTCTTTCGTATGGAAGGTGTTTATAAAATAACCTTGACTGCCAAAGATGATTTTGGAAAAGAAGCCCAAACAGTAACGTACCATATAATTACGGATGTTGAAAAAGGAAGTTTTCCAAAAACAAAACCACTTCACATCATGGTCAATAAAAAATCTTATGAGCCTGGTCAAACGATTGAGCTTGATTTGGGAGCATCCTGTGATGTCGTTTTTACTCAGATTTTGATCGAAAAAGAGGGAAAAATAATTGCCAAAACCAATCCTTCCGTTAAAAAAAGTTTTCATTTTTCCTTTCCTGTTGAAGAAAAACACCGGGGTGGTTTACAACTGCTCGTGACATATGTCTACCATAACCGGTATTTTACGGAGTCCTTATTTTTGGATGTACCTTACACCAATAAAGAATTGGATATTCGTTTTGAAAGTTTCCGAAACAAGATATATCCCGGTGAAAAAGAATCATATAGTTTGGTTATTTCAGGATCCAAAAAAGAAGCGGTGATGGCAGAAATTCTGATGACCATGTATGATGCCTCACTCGATGTTTTTGAATCGAATCAGTGGAGAAATTCTTATTACAATAAAGACTACAGCCGGTTAAATATTTCGGGTTTTGGTTTTACAAGAGCTGACGGAACCTATCTTCATTATGACTGGAATCAGGTCATTTATGAAGGAGGTACATCTTATGAATATCCTTCTATCGCAGGAATTCAGATTTATCAATACATGTACGGTCCACCGGTGATGGTTCAGCGTAGCTATGGTCAGGAAGAAAGGCTTTCAAAGTCGTCCGCTCAGGCCCCGGAGATGAACACTGAATTTAGTTCCGACACAAACGAAGAAAACGTAGTTTTAACAAATGGTGGCAATATTGAATCCACTAAGGAAAAACCATCATCCCCACCTTCTATCCGTAAAAATCTAAATGAAACCGTTTTCTTTTTTCCGCAGATCAAAACAGATGACCAGGGAAATGTCAGGGTTTCCTTTACGATGAATGAAGCACTAACGAGATGGAAACTGATGACATTTGCTCATTCTCAGGAGATGCAGACAGGATACGACGAAAGGTTTGTGACGACATACAAAAAGGTAATGGTATTTCCGAATGCTCCGAGATTTGTCAGAACCTCAGACAAAATGACGTTGACATCCAAAGTCGTCAATACAGAAGACACACCTTTGACAGCAACGATTCAGTGTAAATTAACAGATATTGTGTCCGGTAAAGATGTTACCGCAGAATTTGTAAAAACACCGATATTATCCACCACCATCCTTTCAGCAAATGCCTCTTCTTTATTTGAGTGGGAAATTTTGGTTCCGGAGGACTATTTTGGTTCACTGGCATGGACAGTATGGGCAGAAACTGACGGTCACAGTGATGGCGAAGAAAACATCATCCCTGTGTTGAACAATAAAATTTTGGTGACTGAATCGTTGCCATTATATGTTCACGGAAACCAGTCCAAAAATTTTGAATTCAAAACATTTAAAGAAAATGTTTCAAAGACCAAAATTGACCATAAATTTACCATAGAATATACCAGCCATCCGGTTTGGTATGTGATTCAGTCATTGCCGTATCTTGTTGAGCAAGGTTATGAATGTACGGATCAGATTGTCAACAGATATTTTGCCAATGTGATATCATCAAAAATTGCTCAAACAAATCCTAAAATTTATGCTGTTTTTGACCGGTGGAGATCGGTAGAAAAAGATGCTCTTGCTTCCAAACTTTTTACCAATCAGGAATTAAAATCTGCATTGGCCGAAGAAACACCCTGGGTGATTCAGGGATTGGCAGAAGCAGAACAAAAACGAAACATAGCCTTACTTTTTGAGAGCAATACCTTAAAAAATGAGTTGGACCAAACGTTTAAAAAGCTGAAAGAAAGGCAAATGTCTGACGGAGCTTTTCCCTGGTTTGTCAATGGCCGGGCAGATTTGTATGTCACACAAAATGTGGTGGAAACCCTGGGTCAAATGATAAAATCCGGTGCTTTATCTTCTGACAATGCCGAAGTATCAGAACTGATCACAAAAGCTCTGGCTTATATAGATGCTGAGACCAACGAATATTATAAAAAACAAAAAAGTAGTTTATCCTCTTCCAAAGTACCGGTTCCGGTAAACAGTCTCGGTATTCATTATTTATATATCAGGTCGTTTTTTCCTGAGATTGCCCTGCCTGCTGAAAATCAAGAAGTGTACGATTATTATTTCAAAAAAGCCAAAGAAGAGTGGTTAAAACAAAACCTCTACACACAGATTCTTATTGGGATCATAATGCAAAGAAAAGGTGATCAGACAGCTCAGAAAATATACAAATCATTTGAAGAAAGGTCTTTTTACAAAGATGAACTTGGCAAATACTGGAATGTTGGCAATGGATACCGATGGGACGAATTGCCCATAGAAAGACAAAGCAGAATGATTGAGTTTTATAGCGAGAGCCAAGCACCTTCCACCTCAATTGATCAAATGAAGTTATGGTTACTGAAAAATAAACAAAGCAATCATTGGTCAACCACAAAATCTACGGCGGCAGCAATTTACGGCTTGCTGATGGAAGGTGAGAAAGGAGGACTCATAAAATGGGTAGAAGAAAAAGAGCCGGTTTTGATTACTTTAGCTGGCGGAAAAGTCATTTTTGATCAAACCCAATCCGGAACAGGATATGTCAAAAAAGATTGGAAGGAAAAAACATTGGACAAATCTTTGGGCAATGTTTCAGTCAACAATCCGAATACATCGACATCATGGGGATCAGTTTATTATCAGTATTTTGAGGATTCAGACAAAATCAAAGCTGAAACGGGAAATCCGTTGAAGGTTTTTAAACAGTTTTATGTCATCAAAGAAACGGCAAAAGGACAAGTCATTGAAGAAGTTAACGATAATACGCTTTTGAAGCCGGGGGATAAATTGAGAGTCAGATTGCGGATCGTTTCAGACAGAAGTATGGATTACGTTCATTTGAAAGACAGCAGACCTTCAGGATTTGAACCTTCGAATACATTGAGCAGTCATAAATATCAGGGAGGTTTGTCTTATTATGAAAATATAAAAGATCTGGCAAGTCACTTTTTTATAAGTCATTTACCCAAAGGAGATTTTATAATAGAATACGATCTTAAAGTAGTTCATAAAGGGACGTACAGCGCCGGTTTGGCCACCCTGCAATCTATGTATGCGCCTGAGTTTTCAAGTCACAGCAAAGGAATCAGGATTCAGGTCAGATAAAGTTTGGTTGAAAGACTTTTATTTGTCGGTTTGACGTACTAAAAAATTATCGGGTTTAAATATTATTTTTTTGTAATATATTGCCTGTAAAGTTTTTAAATGAAAGGATAGTTTGTATCTTTGCCCTCCATAAACCAATATTTTGGCATGGATACAACTCCCCTTAAAGAAGCCATCTTAGTGTTTGATGATGGTTCTGTCTTTCACGGAAAAGCAGCAGGAATCAAAGGCACGACAGGTGGAGAAGTTTGTTTCAACACTGGAATGACAGGATATCAGGAAATATTTACCGATCCTTCCTACTATGGTCAGATTCTTTTGACAACCAATGTTCACATAGGTAATTACGGTGTAAAAAATTCAGATACAGAATCTGAAAAAATTCAGATTGAAGGTTTGATATGCCGCAATTTTACCAAAGATTACAACAGACCGATGGCAGACAACGATATTCAATCCTATTTTGAAGAAAATAAGGTTGTCTGCATTTATGACGTGGATACCCGTGCCATTGTGCGAAAAGTTCGCGAAAAAGGCGTCATGAATTGTATCATTTCTTCTGAAATATTTGATATTGGAGAATTGAAGGCCCGTTTAAAAAATATTCCTTCTATGGACGGTTTGGAATTGGCTTCAAAGGTTACAACCCAACAAACATATAGCCTGGGAGATCCTGAATCAAAAATCAGGGTAGCCGTTATGGATTACGGTACCAAAACAAATATTCTCCGAAGTCTGGTGGAAAGAGGTGCTTTTGTTCAGGTTTTTCCGGCCAAAACTTCTTTTGATGAAATCAAAACTTTTCAGGCAGACGGATACTTTTTGTCCAACGGACCGGGTGATCCGGCAAGTATGGATTATGCGGTAGCGACAGTAAAACAAATGATACAATCCGGTAAACCCATATTTGGTATTTGTCTCGGCCATCAATTATTGGCTCTTGCTTCCGGCATGCATACCTACAAAATGAATAATGGTCACAGAGGGGCAAATCACCCTGTTAAAAATCTCCAAACGGGAAAATGTGAGGTCACCAGCCAAAACCACGGATTTTCTGTCAATATGGAGGATGTGAAGTTGCAATCCGATTTGGTAGAACTGACACATGTCAACCTGAATGATGACACCGTAGAAGGGATCAGACTCAAAAAAACACCGGGTTTTTCTGTTCAATATCACCCTGAATCTAATCCCGGGCCCCATGATTCAAAATATTTATTTGACGATTTTATTCAATTGATTCAACAAACCAAACATAATTAGAAAATGAGCGCTATTATTGATATCAGAGCAAGAGAGATTTTGGATTCCAGAGGAAATCCGACAGTTGAAGTGGAAGTTTTGACGGAATCCGGAGCTATGGGCCGGGCAGCTGTTCCTTCCGGAGCTTCTACCGGCAAATATGAAGCCGTAGAACTCAGAGACCACGACAAAACCAGATTTTTAGGAAAAGGGGTTCTCAATGCTGTTAATAATATTGATGATAAAATCAGAGAAGCTCTCATCGGGGAAGAAGTTTTCGAACAAAGATATATTGATGATATCATGTTGGAAATGGATGGAACCGAAAACAAATCCAAACTCGGAGCCAATGCGATTTTAGGTGTTTCTATGGCTGTAGCCAAAGCCGCTGCATTAGAATCACGACAACCATTATACAGATATATCGGAGGTGTCAACGCGCACGTTTTGCCGGTTCCGATGATGAATATCCTGAATGGAGGATCTCATGCTGACAACAGTATTGATTTCCAGGAGTTTATGATAATGCCGATTGGCGCAGATATGTTTGGAGACGCTTTGCGCATGGGAGTCGAAGTTTTTCATCACCTGAAAGATGTGTTGAAAAAAAACGGATACTCCACAAATGTTGGTGACGAAGGCGGATTTGCTCCGAATATTAAGTCTAATGAAGAAGCCATCGAAACGGTATTGAAGGCCATTGAAGTAGCAGGATACCGTCCGGGTATTGATATAGTGATCGCTATGGATGCTGCCGCTTCAGAATTTTATGACGAAGAGACCAAATTATACCATTTTCATAAGTCAGCAGGTAAAAAAATGGATTCTGATGAGATGGTGGAATTTTGGAAAACCTGGGTAAACCGATATCCGATTATTTCTATAGAAGATGGTCTGCATGAAGACGATTGGTCCGGATGGCAGAAACTTACCAAAGAAATAGGATCCAAGGTCCAGATTGTAGGAGATGATTTATTTGTAACGAATACAAAAAGGTTGCAAAAAGGTATTGACACGGATTCCGCCAATTCTATTTTGATTAAAGTAAATCAGATCGGTTCGTTGACAGAAACCATTGATGCAGTCAATCTCGCCACCAGAAACGGATTTACCAGCGTCATGAGTCATCGTTCCGGAGAAACAGAAGATACCACCATTGCTGATTTGGCAGTTGCTTTAAACACCGGTCAGATCAAAACGGGTTCTGCTTCGAGAAGTGACCGGATTGCAAAATACAACCAATTGCTCAGGATAGAAGAAGAATTAGGAGATTCCGCTATCTATCCGGGTAAATCACTGTTTAATTTATAATCTCAAATAAGGTCGTCATGAAAAAAGAAAACAAAGGATTCGTCAAAGAATTATCCCGCTGGATCGGGGTTCCTTCTTCGTGGATCAACAAATATTCTGTCGTTAGTATTCTTTTTTTGGTCTGGATTTTATTTCTGGACAGATACAATGTTTTTGCATACAATAAACTGACAGGCATCATACATAAACTGGAGGAAGAAAAATCCACGTATGAAGAAAAAATCCAACAAGCGCAGCTTGACAAAAAGGATTTGGAGTCAGACCACGAGAAGTTTGCCAGAGAAAAACACCTGATGCACAAGCCCAATGAAGAGATTGTGCTCATCAGGAAAGAAAAAAAGTAAATTAACAGGCAGCTTACTAGAAAACCAGTGTACAAAATATTAGTTTTGTGCCTTCATATTAATCAGACCATTTAAGTTAATATTCATGAGTGTATTAGTCAATAAAAATTCCAGAATTATAGTTCAGGGTTTTACAGGAAAGGAAGGAACTTTTCACGCCGAACAAATGATTGAATACGGAACCAATGTTGTAGGTGGCGTTACTCCGGGAAAAGGAGGCACTGAACATCTGGGAAAACCGGTTTTTAATACAGTACGAGATGCTGTAGTTCAGGCAGAAGCCAACACCAGTATCATTTTTGTTCCACCTGGATTTGCGGCAGATGCCATCATGGAAGCAGCAGAGGCGGGAATCAAAGTTATCGTTTGTATTACGGAAGGAATTCCGGTACAGGACATGGTAAAAACCAAAGCATACATTGAAAAATATGATTGTACCCTGATTGGTCCGAATTGTCCGGGAATTATTACACCGGATGAAGCCAAAGTAGGGATTATGCCGGGTTTTGTATTTAAAAAAGGCAGGATCGGTGTGGTTTCAAAATCAGGAACCCTGACTTATGAAGCTGCTGATCAGATTGTAAAAGCAGGAATGGGCATTTCTACGGCGATAGGTATCGGAGGTGATCCGATAGTAGGTACGCCAACTAAAGATGCCGTAAAATTATTGATGGAAGACCCCGAAACGGACGGTATTGTCATGATTGGTGAAATCGGTGGTAATTACGAAGCTAACGCCGCTAAATATATATTGTCAACAGGAAATAAAAAACCGGTTGTGGGTTTTATTGCCGGACAGACAGCACCCAAAGGACGTACAATGGGTCATGCCGGTGCCATCGTCGGAGGACACGACGATACAGCAGAAGCCAAAATGAAAATTATGGCCGAATGTGGAATTCATGTTGTTCATTCGCCGGCAGATATCGGAGAAACCATGCGAAAAGTTCTCGGACTTTAAATAATACAAAAGGCCTGTTAGTTTTACTTCAGGCCTTTTTTTATACATGTTCCCTTCTTGTATTTTACATGTAGCTTTTTTTTACCTGGTTTTTTTAATACCCGGGTGAATGTAAATCCTTATCTTTCAGATATCAATTACTTAGACCAAAGCTTCTGTGATCGGACCTTACCTCTCAGCGAAGGTTATATTTCCACTATGACCACTAAACAAAATTTGTATATCTTTGTCCTTTGATGTAGATATGAAGACAAAAAAGATTCAACAGGATAAAGTAAATGTGATAACGCTGGGATGTTCAAAAAACCTGGCAGATTCCGAAGTGTTAATGAGCCAATTGTCGGCCAGTGGAGTGGATGTTTCACATGAGTCAGTGGAACCGGCCAACATTATAGTCATTAATACCTGCGGGTTTATCGATCTGGCAAAACAGGAGTCTATAGATACCATAATCCAATATGCAGATTTAAAATCTAAAGGTGAAATCGAAAAACTTTATGTAACAGGTTGTCTGTCACAAAGGTATAAAGATGATTTGGAGACTGAAATTCCTGAAGTAGATGCCTATTTTGGAACCATGGAACTTCCGGGACTTTTATCAAGACTGAATGCTGATTACAAACATGATCTGGTAGGCGAAAAGTTATTGACCACGCCGGGACACTTTGTATATTTAAAGATCAGTGAAGGCTGCAACAGAACCTGTTCGTTTTGTGCCATTCCGCTCATGCGGGGCAAACATATATCAAAACCTATCGAAAAATTGGTGGCTGAAGCACGCCAAATGGCACGAATCGGCGTAAAAGAGTTGGTTTTAATAGCCCAGGAACTCACTTATTACGGATTGGATTTGTACAAAAAACGAATGTTGCCCGAATTATTGGATGCATTATGTGAAATCGAAGGCATAGAATGGGTCAGGTTACATTATGCTTATCCCAACAAATTTCCTATGGAAATATTACATACAATGGCAGCACAACCTAAGGTGTGTAACTACCTTGATATTCCATTACAACATGCCTCAGATACGGTGTTGGAAAGAATGAAAAGGCAAACTACACGTGAAGAACAAAAAAAATTAATACAAACTGCCAGAGAAATTGTACCCGAAATTAGAATACGCACGACATTTCTGGTTGGTTTTCCGGGTGAAACAGAACAGGAGTTTGAAGAATTGTGTACATTTGTTGAGGAAATGGAGTTTGAAAGAGTAGGTGTTTTTCAATATTCTCATGAAGAGGATACATCGGCCTATCTTTTGGAAGACAATGTTTCAGCGGAAGTAAAACAAAACCGGGCAAACCGTATCATGGAAATACAACAAGATATTTCATTCAAAAAAAATCAGTCTTTAGTAGGCAAGACCCTAAAAGTGTTAATTGACAGAAAGGAGGGTGAATACTACATTGGCAGAACAGAATATGATTCACCTGAAGTAGATAATGAAGTCTTGATAGATGCAAGTTCAAATTACTTCAGGATTGGTGATTTTGTAACGGCTACCATTACAAATGCGGAAGACTATGATTTGTATGGTAAAGTTGAATAAGACCATATTATATTATAAAATTGTCCTTTGGGCCATTTTTTCCGTTTTGGGGTTGGATGGAATAAACACAGCCCACACACGGCACATCATCGGAGGTGACATGAGGTATATTTGTCTGGGTAAAAACAGTACAAATGACAGTGTTCAGTACAGGGTGATTTGTAAAATGTATCGGGACAGCGAATCCAATGGCGCCAATTTTGATTTTTCCGCACGTTTTGGTATTTACAGAGAAATCGGAAATAATGTCTGGGATTATGTCAGGTTAGTTCAGGTTAATGTAAAAGATATAAAAGAAGTTCCACCAAACAACGATGATCCATGTATTATTGTACCGCCGAATCTGGGTGTGGAAGAAGGTACATATGAGTTTACCGTTTGGCTACCGGTGATCAATCAGACGTATATGATAGCTTATCAGAGATGTTGTCGTAATCCAACCATCTCTAATTTGTTTAATCCTGATGATGCAGGAGCAGCATTTACCATTACTATTTCGGCTCTGGCCCAACAAACCTGTAATAACAGTCCCTCCTTCACCGGGTTTCCGCCGGTCATTTTATGTGTCAACGAGCCCTTGACCTTTGATCATTCGGCTACTGATGCTGAAAATGATCAGATTGTATATGAATTTTGCAGTCCGCTGAGTTCAGGTGGTCAGTTAAATACAAACGATTGCAGAGGAGTTATACCTTTTCCTCCTAATTGTCTTCCTCCATTTAAAACCGTTAATTTTTTACTTCCGGGTTTTAGTTTTTCCAGACCTATGGCAGGAGATCCTGTGGTAGGTATTCATCCTCAGACCGGCTTAATTACAGGAACACCGCGCATAACAGGCCAATTTGTGGTGGGTGTATGTATCAAGGAATATCGAAACGGTATATTACTTTCTTCAACCCAAAGAGATTTTCAGTTTAATGTTCAGCAATGTTCCAGAGTGGTGACACCCAGAATTGCTGCCAATATTATTCAAAATGATACATTTATCATCAGATCCTGCGAACCCGGCAATATTACATTACAAAATCTTTCTCTTGGGGGTACAGCTATAAATTCTTACGATTGGGAATTGTATCTAAAAGATACCATTTTCCGTTCAACCCAAAGAAATGCAAGAGCTTTGGTCCCTGACAGAGGTAGCTTTTTTGGAAAATTGGTTTTAAATAAACTGGTTGGTTGTAAAGATTCACTGGTCATTCGGGTAGATATTTTACCTGAGGTAAAATCTGATTTTGATTTTCAATATGATACATGTGTGGCCGGTCCGGTACAATTTATCAATACCTCTTTTGTTGGAGCCGGTCCGCTTACTTCTGTAGGTTGGTTTGTAGAAGAAAATTTAGTTTCTTCAGAAACAAGTCCTGTTGTTTTGTTGCCAAAAACAGGCGTAAATATGGTAAAACTTGAGATTTCAGACAGTAATTTATGCAAAGATACCTTAGAGCAAACAATCAATTGGTCACCTGTTCCTGCTTTGTTAATCCTTCAACCTGATGAGACAGAAGCTTGTGTTCCGGCGTCGATTGGATTTAATAATCTTTCAAAACCTGTGGATGAGACCTATAAAATCCAATGGATTTTTGGGGATAAAGACACCAGTAATCTCTTTTCGCCTGAAGCAAAATTTGATGAAGTTGGGACGTATGATGTCAGTTTGCAAATAGTTTCACCGATAGGTTGTGTGACAAAAAAAGTATTTGAAAAGGTCATTCAGATTCATCCTAATCCCATAGCCGGATTTTTAACCAGTCCGGATAGTTTATCAAATTTTTCGAATCAGGTGACTACCACCAATGTTTCGGAAGGTAGTGTCTCGAGTCAGTGGTATATCGACAATGTCATCGCATCATTTGAAAATGAGCCGGTTTTTACGATGAAAGATACCGGCATTCACATCATCAGACAAGTAGCGATCAATCAGTTTGGCTGTAGTGATACCGCAGATGTAACTATAGATGTGGAGCCATTAATAACACTGTTCATGCCTGATGCTTTCACACCCAATAAAGATGGTCTCAACGATGAATTTATGCCTGTTGGATTTTTCAAAGGAATAAAATCCTATGAAATGTCGATTTACAACCGATGGGGAGACAATATTTTTATGTCAAATGACATGGAAACCGGATGGGACGGAAAATGGGGAGAAGTGGATTCTCCGGCGGGAAATTATCTGTATAAACTGAATTTTACAGAACCCAGAGGGAAAATAATCCAAAAATCAGGATACTTTTTGTTGATTAAGTGACATTTCCTTACAAAAAATCAGTAATGGCA
Organism: Saprospiraceae bacterium; assembly: GCA_022842725.1. Lineage (GTDB taxonomy): Bacteria > Bacteroidota > Bacteroidia > Chitinophagales > Saprospiraceae > OLB9. Next base: position 28,039 of record JALHOZ010000026.1, on the reverse strand, counting down.
TAACAAAATTCAAAAAAGAGTGTTCTTTATTCATATAACTATTACGTTTTGTTAAAAAAGATTTACATCCTGTTGTTTTTGTTGTCACTTCCGTTTTTTGGATCGGCACTGCACATTGTTGGAGGAGATGTAACTTACAGGTGTTTGGGCAGAACTGGTGATAATGTATTACTGCGGGTTACATTTACCATGTACAGAGATGCGCTCAGCATGGGTGCTCCCTTTGATAATGATGCCAAGTTCGGGATTTTTGCAGGTAATAATAATAACTGGAGGTTTTATACAGCTATTGACCGGCAAAATGTTAAAAATGTAGAAGTAATACCCATCAATAATCCTAATCCTTGTTTGATAGCTCCTACCAACCTGAGGGTCGAAAGAGGAATTTATGAATTTGATGTCAGGCTTCCGGTTTCTGCTACAGAATCCTACATGATAGCTTATCAGCGATGTTGCAGGAACAATACGATTTCAAATCTGGTAAATCCGGGAGATACAGGAGCCGCTTTTACGGTGATTATTACCCCTTTGGCGCAAAGCTCGTGCAACAGCAGCCCTACGTTTAATGATTTTCCGCCCGTGGTTATCTGTAATAACGAATTTATAGATTTTGATCACGGAGGTACCGATGCTGATGGCGATCAATTGGTTTATGAGTTCTGTGCACCATTGACAGCCGGGGGTAAAGAAGGTGTCGGAAGCGATGCATTTTCTTGTATTGGGGTTACACCGGATCCGGCTAATTGTCCGCCACCATTTAATCAGGTAACTTTTAGATTGCCCGTTTATAGTTTTTTTGCACCCATGGCAGGTAATCCGGTAGTTAATATCAACCCGATTACAGGAATTATCACGGGGAGACCTACTTTTTCAGGTCAATATGTTGTGGGTGTATGTATAAAGGAATTTCGAAATGGTGAATTATTAAGTATTGTCCAACGTGATTTTCAGTTTAATGTGGTTAATTGCGCCAGAGCAGTAGAAGCGGCTATAGACGGGGAAGGTTGGAATAATGATACGGGTGTGATTAATTTGTGCGGAACAAAAAATATAGAATTGATCAATCTGAGTGAGTTGGAAGAAAAAATTGAGTCTTACGACTGGATTTTTGAGATTCAGGGAGTGAATACGGTCGTCAATACCAGGGATTTGAAGTTTGAATTTCCTGAAAATGGCACCTACCGGGGCAAAATGATCTTGAATAAAAACCTGATCAATGCAGATAATTGTAAAGATTCCGTTGATATAACTGTAAATGTATTTCCCGGAATAAAGGCAGATTTTATGTTTGACTATGATACCTGTGTGGCAGGAGAAGTCGATTTTACAGATTTGTCATTCAGTGAATCGGGACCGGTACAAATCTGGGACTGGGTTTTGGAGGATGAAAATATTGATTTACAAAACCATCAATATCTGTTTAGTACACCCGGAAATAAGAATGTTCGTTTGTTGGTAACCGACCTTGACGGATGTAAAGATACCATTCAAAAAACAGTTTCCTATTTTCCAGTTCCCGGTTTAATCATTGTGGAACCGGATAATTTTGTCGGTTGCAGGCCCGGTGAGATCTTTTTTGAAAACTTGTCACAACCCATAGATGAAACCTACAATATCACATGGAAATTTGGCGACGGTCAGATCAGTAACGAAATAAGTCCGCGTCATATTTATGACAACGTCGGACTTTATACGGTCGAATTGGAGATTGTTTCTCCGATAGGGTGCAGGACCGGACAGACTTTCAGGGACTGGATCACCATTTTGGATAAACCGGAAGCAGGTTTTTCATTTACACCTGATGAGCCGACCATTTTTAACAATACAGTTACATTTATTGACGAGTCCTCAGGAAGTTCCGGTTGGTTATGGGAATTTGGAGAATCCGGCATTTCCCTGTTGCAAAATCCAACCTTTACGTTCAGAGATTCCGGAATGGTAGAAGTCAGGCAAATTGTAAGGCACATGTCGGGATGTACAGATACGGCGATTGTTGTTATAGACATCTCACCGATTGTTCTTGTATTTTTTCCGAATGCATTTACACCCAACGGTGATGGTCTGAACGATTCATTTTTTCCGAAAGGGTATTTTAGTAATATAGACGCATACGAACTCTCGGTATGGAACCGGTGGGGCGAAAAAATATTTTCTACACAAAACGCAGAGATCGGATGGAACGGAAACGTTGATAACGAAGGTGTGGTATGTCCATCCGGTGTGTATATTTTTAAGGCAAAATATATCACTGCCCGCGGAGAATTGGTCGAAAAAGAGGGTCAGGTAACGTTAATTCGCTGATTATCTGAAAAAAAAGTAGGTTACACATACAATATAATGTGTATTTATGTTATCTTTGCGCTCCAATTCAAAAAATAAATAATAATTCGTATGGATCTTATCAATTATGTTCACGAACAATTGACACCCAAAAAAGAACTTCCTTCTTTTAGACCCGGCGATAATATAGCAGTCAGCTACAAAATTATTGAAGGTTCTAAAGAAAGAATCCAGATATTCAGAGGTGACGTTATACAAATCAAAGGTACAGGTGCAACCAAAACATTTACCGTCAGAAAAATCTCGAACGGGGTAGGAGTGGAAAGGATTATTCCTTTTTCTTCACCGGCAATCGCCGAAATCGAAGTGTTGAAGAGAGGTAAAGTAAGAAGAGCAAAACTTTATTATCTGAGAGCTTTGACCGGTAAAAAGGCAAAAATCAAAGAAAGAAGATATACGCCAAACGCAAATGCGTAATTTTTTTTTGCAAAAAACATTTATTTTCCAACATTATAATTAATTTACTTCACGTATGAATCATTATGAAGTTAATTTCATCATCGATCCCGTTCTGTCAGGTGATGAAATAAAATCGACAGCTAAAGTTTACGAATCATTATTAAAGGACAATGAATGTCAGATAGTGCATGTAAACGAAATGGGTTTAAAGCAGTTGGCTTACCCGATCAACAAAAGAACATCAGGCGTTTATTATTGTATTGAATTCAGTTCTTTAACAGGCGGAATCATTGCCAAATTGGAATTGGCACTGAGACGTGATGAAAGAATTATTCGTCATCTTAGTGTTAAACTTGACAAATATGGTGTTAAGTATAACGACGATAGAAGAACAGGCAAAATTACTTCTTACAAGAAGAAGGAGAAGAAAAAAGTTGATGGAGATGTTGTTGCTCCCGTAGCACCGGCACCTGCCCCAGTAGTTGCAGAAAAACCTGTAGTTGCAGAAAAACCTGTAGTTGCAGAACCACCTGTAGTTACCCCTCCTCCTGCTCCTGTAGTAGCTCCTGTTTCAAACGAAGAAGAATAATTTTTAATTCAAAAACAAAAAAAAATGGCATCTAGAGACGATATAAAATTTTTAAGTAATCCGACCATCGGTCAGTCAAGAAAAAAGTATTGCAGATTCAAAAAATTTGGAATCAAATATATTGACTACAAGGATTCTGATTTTTTGCTTCAATTTGTAAATGAACAAGGCAAATTGTTGCCAAGAAGAATTACAGGGAATTCATTAAAGTACCAAAAATTGGTAGCAGTTGCTGTAAAAAGAGCCAGACATTTGGCTATTTTACCTTACGTAACCGATTTGTTAAAATAAAAAAGAAGGCAATCATGGAAGTAATACTTTTAAAAGATATTGAAAAACTGGGTGACAAACACGAAATCGTGAAAGTTAAACCTGGTTACGGTAGAAATTATTTGATTCCTCAAGGATTGGCTATCAACGCAAATCCGGTAAACCGTAAAAAATTGGATGGCATCATCGCCGATGAGGAAGCAAGAGAAATTGCCAGATTGGGAGAATACAAAGAATTGGCTTCTAAAATAGAAGGTCAGTCTTTAAAAATCGGCGTCAAAGCAGGTACTTCAGGCAAAATTTTCGGTAGTGTGACTAATGTTCAGGTTGCTGCGGCACTAAAAGAACAATTGGGATTGGATATTGAAAGGAAAAAAATCATTCTTCCTGAAGAAATCAAAGAAATGGGAACGTACACCGCTACGATTCAGTTTCACAAAGAGGTTTCAGGAAAAATCGATTTGGAACTCGTACAGGAATAATCAACATGTTTTTCCGCTCAACCAATATATTGGTTGAAAAAAATATCAGGGAGTCAACGGTTAGTTGGCTCCTTTTTTTGTTGCCGATTTTACCCTATGGAAATATTACCTTTTACAATTGTAAAAACTCAATAAAGAATACTACAATTAATATTCACCTGCTTTACGAATTTTGCACCCGGTAGGCAATTTATCAGCATAAGTGAATTATTTGGAATGTGACACCAATATCAAAAAATACTTCCTTACCTTTGTGGAATAAAATAATCAGTAAGATGCCATGGAATTAAATTCTTCCTTTTTTCAACATGAAATGTTTTTTTTGATGGCGGGTCCGTGCGCTATAGAATCTGAATATACCAGCATGTCTATTGCTGAAAAAGTAGCCGGAATATGTCAAAAACACAACATTCCGTATATTTTCAAAGGATCTTACCGAAAGGCAAACCGGTCCAGTATACATTCCTTTACGGGAATCGGGGATGCAAAAGCATTGGCAATCCTGAAAAAAATCGGAAAAACGTTTCAGGTTCCTACCGTGACAGATATTCACCAGGATGGTGAAGCCGCTATGGCAGCTGAATATGTCGATATATTACAAATACCAGCTTTTTTGTGCCGTCAGACGAGTTTGATTCAGGCCGCAGCAGCCACCGGAAAATATGTTAACATAAAAAAAGGTCAGTTTCTTAACGGAGAATCCATGGTTCATGCAGTTAATAAAATGAAAGAATCCGGCAATGATAAAATACTTCTGACAGACAGGGGCAATACTTTCGGGTATCAGGATCTGATTGTGGATTACAGAAATATACCGGTGATGCAATCTTTTGATGTTCCTGTCATCATGGATTGTACCCATTCATTGCAACAACCCAATCAAAGTTCGGGAATCACCGGTGGAAAACCTAAATTTATTGAAACGATCGCCAAAGCAGCAATTGCCGTAGGGGCTGATGGTTTGTTTATTGAAACACATCCTAATCCTTCTGAGGCTAAATCTGATGGTGCCAACATGTTGCCGTTAGACAAACTGGAGGATATTCTCGCCAGGCTGGTTCTGATCCGCAAAGCGGTTAAGCACGGATAGCTTCTACCGGGTCAAGATTGGATGCCTGATATGCCGGTATAAATCCTGCTACGATTCCTACGCCCACTGACCAAATGACACCTTGCAAAACATTAGAAACAGATAAGGTCATCTCAAACGGTGTGACCTGAGATAATATTTTTAATACTATAAAAACAAATATTATTCCTATCAGGCCTCCTAATACACATAAAACGATGGCTTCGATTAGGAATTCCGATAGTATAATGTTTCTTTTCGCGCCCAAAGCTTTTTTAATCCCAATGATATTTGTTCTTTCTTTTACAGAAACAAACATAATATTTGCCACACTAAACATCCCTACGATCAGGGCAAAAATCCCGATGATCAAACCGGCAATGTTGATCGCACTAAACACACTTTGTAAAACCTGAGTGAGCAGAGATAACTCGTTTAGAGAAAAATTATCGTCCTGTAATGGTTTTATACCTCTTGATGCCCGAATGATAGATGCCAATTCACCTTTTAAATCTGCAAGATCAACACCCGGACTGGCTTTGATATTCAGCAATTGTCCGGTACTTTTGCTGTCTTTTACGTTTACAAATCTTTTGATACATGGATAGCTTATCCAAATTATTTCATCAAAGTTTAAAAAATTAAAGGCACCTTCCCCTTCCGGTTCCAGAATTCCGATAACCTGAAAATTTTGACCAAATAATCTTACGTTTTTATTCAATCCTTCCAGGCCTCCGAAGAGTTCCTGGTATAATTTGTTTCCTAAAATAATTTTTGGAGTACCCGACTGATACTCCATCTGTGTAAAATATCTTCCTTCCTGAAGTTTTAATCCCTGAATATCCATGTAGTCGTACGTGCTCCCCATGATGAAGGCATTGGAAACCGCATTATTCTGAAACTTAATGGTTTTGCCCCCTGTAAAAATACAAAAAGAAGCAGAATTACTTAGTTTAGATTTTTTTTGAATAGCTTCAAAGTCTTCATACGATGTATTGGGTCTTTTTTCATACTTCCAGAAATTTTGACCTGGATCTTCATTCCAGGGTCGTTTGTCCACATAGATGACGTCACTACCCAGTTCGTTAAAACCTGAAATAATGGTTTTCTCCAGAGAATCTACGGAAGCTTTTACGGCAATAATACAAAAAATACCAATCATGATTCCCAGGAGTGACAAAAAAGTCCTGAGTTTATTCGCCATCAAAGCACCCATTGCCTGAAGGAAACTTTCTGAAAATATTTTTAGCCAAATCAACATAAAAAAGAATATAAAGGCTAAGTTACACAAGATTATGCAGCCTGACCTAATAAATAGATAAAGGTGTCAATAAATCTGTTTATTCTGTATTTTCCTTCTACCAACCGGTCAGGCAAATCTATTTGGATCTGCTTCTGACATGATTTGATAGATAGTGTCAAAAACATCTTCCGGACCAGGTTTTGTAAAATAATCCCCGTCAGAACCAAAAGGAGTTCTGTGCTCTTTTGCCGTAAGTGTTACAGGTTTGGAATCCAGATATTGGTAACCTCCTCTTGTTTCAAGGATTTCTCTCATCATATATGCTGTGGCACCTCCGGGAATGTCTTCATCCACCAAAAGCAGCCTGTTGGTCTTTTTAAGAGATTCTACAATAACACCCTCGAGATCAAAAGGCAGTAAAGTGCGCGCATCTATTAATTCTACTGAAACCGGGAAAGATTTTAATAACTCTAACCCTTTTTGAACTTCTCTCAGACAAGATCCGTAAGAAACAACCGTGATGTCATTTCCATGCTGAAGAATTTCAGGAACACCTAATGGCAGTGTATACTCGAGAACGTTGACAGGTAAATATTCCTTCAACCTGTATCCATTCAGACATTCTATAACGATACCCGGATCATCTGATTGCAACAGGGTATTGTAAAATCCGACCGCCTGGGTCATGTTTCTCGGAACGCATAAATAGATGCCCTGCATGCTGTTCATCAACATACCCATCGGAGAACCGGCATGCCAGATACCTTCCAGTCTGTGTCCTCTGGTTCGGATGATGGCCGGAGCTTTTTGAATTCCATTAGATCTGTATCGCAATGTTGCCAAATCGTCTGAAAGAGCTGAAAACGCATAAGCCAGATAGTCAAGATATTGAATTTCTGCAATGGGACGAAACCCTCTCATACTGGAACCTATAGCCTGACCCATGATCGTCCATTCGCGGATACCGGTGTCAAAAACCCTTTCGACGCCGTGTTTAGCCTGCAGACCGGCAAATCCCTGATTAACGTCACCAATCTGACCCACATCTTCTCCGAAAGCAAGGACAAATGGATTTTTTTCCAGTAATTGATCAAAATAGTGATTCAGCACCTGAAAACCGTTGATGCCGGAAGCGGACTCGTCAAAGATCGGAGCCACAACGGGGACATCCAGAGCACTGTATTTCGTCTGACTGTAAAGGTGGGTATGGTAACGTTTGTCGGATATCTTTTTGCTTTGAAACAGAAAATCCTGAAGTTCAGGAAGAGAAAACTGTGAAAAACGTTTCAGTTGTATTCCTAATCTTCTCGCATTTTGGACGATCTCCCCGAAAGTAGGGTGGGCCATTTTTTTAAGATCATCTTCCAGATGAAGGATGGCTTCCGTTTTGATAGAATCCGGTATTTTTTGGTAAAGATCAGCCAGAATGCCTGATTTTTCTTTTATAAAAACTGTATACGTATTCCATGCGTTGGCACGGGCGTTTCTGGTAAATTCCAGCGCTTCTGATTCTATTTGTCCCAGTTCTTCTTCACTTGCCAGGTCATTGAGAAGGATCCATTCCCTCATTTTGGTGATACAATCAAAATCTTTTTCCCAATTGAGTCGGTCTTTGGACTTGTATCTTTCGTGCGAACCACTGGTACTGTGACCCTGAGGTTGGGTGAGCTCTTCGACGTGTACAATGGCCGGAATATGGCTTTTTCTGACTTTTTCTGTTGCTGCTTCAAAGGTGGCACATAAATTGGCATAATCCCAACCTTTTACCTTGTATATTTCAATACCGTTCCCTTTATTATCTACTTCAAATCCTGACAATGCTTTGGAAATAGAACCTTTTACCGTTTGCATTTCAACAGGAACACTGATGCCGTAACCATCGTCCCAAACAGCTACTAAAAGAGGAACCTTCATAACAGCGGCGGCATTGATGGTTTCCCAAAAAACCCCTTCCGACGTAGAACTGTCGCCGATAGTGACAAAACTTACTTCATCGCCGTTATTTGAAAATTTTTCACTTCCGGGAATTTCGGATTTACGGTATTTTTTTGACGCCATGGCAAGTCCCAATGCGCGGGCCATTTGACCACCGGTACAACTGATATCTGAAGAGACATTGTCTGTTTGTGCCAGGTTGAGCCATTCTCCGTTTTCATCCGTAAGAGGCGTGGCAAAGTGGTTGTTCATCTGACGACCTCCGGAAAAAACATCGTGGTCCGCATCTGCATATAATTGATAGAAATATTCTTCCACCGAACACAAACCTTTGGCCATCATAAAAGTTTGATCGCGATAATAGCCTGATCGCCAGTCGCCTTTTTTGAAAGCACGGGCCATCGCTACTTGCGGAAGTTCTTTTCCGTCGCCCAGAATACCAAATTTTGCTTTACCTGTTAATACTTCTTTTCTTCCCAGAAGGCTGGCTTCACGGCTGATGAGGCAGGTGCGGTAGTCTTGCAGCACATTTTGAATAAAAGATTCGTTATCGGTATTTGTTGCGTTTTGTTCTACAAAATCTTGGATCAACTGAGGCATAGGTTTAGATTTATCAGGCTGGAAAAAAGACTGTTTGGACAGACATGATGCAAAAATACAGCAAAATCACGGAAGTAACAAATTTTGCCGGAAAGACATGGCCCATGGCAAAAAAAAATAATTTTTAAAACCCAAGGTCTGACATACAGGCAAAAGCAGGTGCGTCGCACAACGCAATATTAGCGCATATGAAATGTGATACGCGAAATAATATTTTTTTTGTTAAGATTATAATGAGTGTTTTAGGAATATAAGTTATCATTATTGCGTGTTAACAAATTTATGTTTTGCGAATGAGGAAATGATTTTTTTGTTGATGAGAGGATGACTATTGAAAATGAATGAAAGTTCATTTTTATAAAACATTACCTTTCAAAATAAATGATGTTTTGGTAATGTCAACCTATTCAATGATAAACTAAATTGATTTTTATTTAAATATTATATTTGAGAAAATCCTCATCAGTTATTTTTAAAATGAAGACTTACAAGATCAGATTTTTCTTTTTGAATAAATGAAATTACCTTACATTCTGACAAAAATCGCCTGATTCATTCGAAGTGTACAACTTTTAAAAAAAATTGTACGTTATAACAGGAAATTCCTTACTTTTGCACCCTTATGAGCAGAATCGTATTTTTCGCAGCATTTTTATCCTTTTTTCTGATTTCGTGTAAGTCTGAATACGAAACTATCAGGACGAGCAACAATCCTGAGAAGATGTATAAAGCAGCACAAAGATATTATAAAGAAAAAGAATATGAACGTGCCTTAGGTTTGTATGATCTTGTCATCCAGTATTATCGGGGAAGACAGGAAGCAGAAGAGTTATTTTTTAATTATGCGTATTGTCATTATTACTCAAATGATTACATTCTGGCAAGCACGTATTTTAAAAATTATGCCTCCACTTTCGGTAATAGTACGAACAGAGAAGAGGCTGAATATATGGCAGCTTATTCTAATTATAAATTATCTCCCAACCACAGGCTGGATCAGACCTATACGCTGAAAGCCATGGAGGGTTTCGAACAGTTTATTAATCTGTATCCATATACCGAAAGAGCGGAAGAAGCCACCAAACTATTGGACCTGATGCGTTCCAAACTGGAGCTGAAAGCCTACGAAGAAGGAATGTTGTATTACAAAATAGGTCAGTTTCAATCTGCCAATACATCTTTCCAAAACTTTATCAACGAATTTCCGGAAACCCAAAAAATGGAGGAAGTTCGCTTTTTGATGATAAAATCTTCAATCCTTCTGGCTGAAAAAAGTGTTATCGACAAACAAAAGGAAAGGTACGAGGAAGCTAATAAATTTGTAGAAGTATTTGAAAAAAAACATCCCAAATCCAAAAGGAAAGGGGAGTTGAGAACATATAAAAAAGTCATTTCAGAAGCATTAAAAAAATTGTCATAATGTCGGATATTAAAACAAGAGTTCAGGGTCTGGATCCCAATGTTAAAGCAAGAAATATTAAATCTCTGGCAAAAGCAACATCCAGCATATACGAAACCCTTGCAGTGATTACCAAAAGAGCTGAAGAGATTTCTACAGATCTGAAACAGGAATTACATGCTAAGTTGGAAGAATTTGCTTCAACTTCTGATACGATAGAAGAAATTTTGGAAAACAAAGAACAAATCGAAATCAGTAAGTTTTACGAAAGACTTCCTAATCCGATTTTGATTGCTACCGAAGAGTTTATCAATCATGAACTTTCTTTTGAATATAAAGAAAGAGAAAAAACTGCAGAAGAGTAAACATGTCAGATCATGTTTGCAAACCTCAGAAATAAAAAAATCATTGTTGGTGTTTGTGGCAGTATCGCTGCGTACAAAGCGGTATTTCTCTGCAGATTGCTGATCAGAGAAGGAGCAGAAGTTAAGGTTGTTCTTACAGAATCGGCTGCCACTTTTGTGGCACCGCTGACCTTCAGTACACTTTCTAAAAATCCGGTTTTTTACCAATTGTCGGACGCAAATCAATGGAATAATCATGTAGAGTTGGGTCTGTGGGCAGATCTGATGATCATTGCGCCGGTCACTGCATCTACCATGTCTAAAATGGCATCCGGTAATGTGGACAATATGCTTCTTGCTGTCTACTTATCTGCCAAATGTCCTGTTTTTTTTGCGCCAGCCATGGATCTGGACATGTGGCAACATCCATCCACTAAAAAAAATGTTGCCCTATTACAATCTTACGGCAACTATATGATTCCAGTGGGAAAAGGAGAGTTGGCGTCAGGATTAAACGGAGAAGGTAGAATGGCAGAACCGGAAGAAATTATGGGTTTTCTGCAAAACTATTTTTCTGCAGGACAAAGCCTGAAAGGAAAAAAAGTACTGATCACTGCCGGACCGACGTATGAACAGATTGACCCGGTAAGGTTTATAGGTAACGCATCAAGTGGCAAAATGGGCATTGCGATCGCAGATGTTTTTGCTGCTGCAGGAGCTGACGTTTTTCTGGTACTCGGACCTTCTTCTTTACAACCCAAAGAAAAATCAATCACCGTAATTAAGGTCAATTCTTCCGACGATATGTTTTTGGCTTGCGAGTCTCTTTTTGAAACATCAGATATTGCTGTTTTTGCAGCGGCTGTGGCGGATTACAAACCCAAAACAATCAGCAATCAAAAAATTAAAAAACAAGACACTGAGTTTGTTCTGGAAATGACAAAAACTACAGACATTGCTGCTGAGTTGGGAAAAAGAAAAAAATCTGGTCAACTGACGGTGGGTTTTGCTTTGGAAACAAATAATGAACTCGAAAACGCACAGAAAAAATTGCAAAAAAAACATTTTGACCTTCTGGTTTTAAATTCATTAAATGACGCCGGGGCGGGTTTTCAAACGGATACCAATAAAGTGACTATCCTGGACAAAGTTGGCGATATGAAGGAATATTCTCTCAAACCAAAGACCGAAGTTGCCCGGGATATCCTTGATATAGTTTTGTTAAAGATGAAGAGTCAATAACAATTTTAAAAAAATCCCGTTATATTCCAATGTAGAAATCAACGTTTTATGTTCATGATCCGAAATATTTTCATTTTTGCCCTTTTGTTGTTAAACCTAAATGTTCTTTTTTCACAAGAGCTCGATTTTTCTGTAAAAGTTGATATTCAGGCCAATCTGACGGTCGACAAATCTGTTTTCAGTGGATTGGAAAATCAAATCAGAGATTTTGTCAACAATACCCGATGGACAGAAGAGGTATTTGAAAGTCATGAAAAAATCAAAGGTGTGATTCAGATGAATATCACCAATGAAGTAAATCCAACCACTTTTGAAGCTGAAATTATACTACAGACTTCAAGACCGGTATATGCTTCGGGTTATGATTCACCTATGATTAGTTTTATAGATAAATTTGTTACTTTTACCTTTACAGGGGTTGAACCCTTATTAAAAACCACCAATACTTTTTACGATAATCTTTCGTCCATCCTTTCTTTTTATTGTTATATGACATTGGCCGTAGATTTTGATTCTTTTAGTTTGGTGGGCGGAGAACCTTATCTGGATATGGCCCGTGAGGTAGTGACGGGTCTTCCTTCAGGGGTTGCTTTTGACAGAGGATGGACAAAAGATACAGGAAATAAACGCAACAGATATTATTTTTTTGAAAATATGACCCATCCCACTTTCAGACCTTATCGGGAAGCCTTTTATGATTATCACAGAATGGGACTTGATAAAATATCGGAAGACGATGCCAAAAGCAGAGCAGTTATTATGAGTTCTTTGCTGAATATGGGGCAGGCTGATATTGCCTATCCGAATTCCATGATTATCCAAATGTTTGGAAATGCTAAAAAAACAGAAATCATTGAAATTTTCAAAATTGCCGACAGAGGAATGCGGGGAAGAGTGATCGAAACCATGGTAAAAATGGACAAGTCAAAAGCAGGCGATTACAGATCTTTGGAGAATTGATGAAGTCTGAAAATATTAAACAAATCCATCTTGCCGTGTTTGCATCCGGAGGAGGTTCCAATGCCAGAGTTCTGACAACATTTTTTGAAAATCGTGCAAACATCACGGTTTCTTTGTTTTTGACCAACAATCCTCAATCCGGAGTTGTGACTTTGGGAAAGGAATATAACATACCTGTCCGGGTTTTATCAGGAAAAACCCTTGAGGAATCCTCTGTTATCGCACCGTTACTCAAAGAGTTTTGTATTGACTACCTGGTTTTGGCAGGCTTTTTAAAAAAAATACCTGACCATCTGATCAAAACATATCCGGACAAAATTTTTAATATCCATCCCTCTCTTTTGCCAAAATACGGAGGAAAAGGAATGTATGGCCATTTTGTGCACGAGGCAGTCAAAAATTCGGGAGACGACCGTTCCGGTTGTACCGTACATTTGGTCAATGAAGAATATGATAAAGGTAGGATATTACATCAGACCGAAATACCAGTTACGGCTGATATGAGCGCTGAAGACATCGCAACAGCAGTTTTGAAAGAAGAACATTTGTGTTTTGCTCCGGTCATTGAATCATATATCCGGAACCGGGAAGGTTTATAATTTCACCAAATATTCATTGGATTTTCTGAAAGCATATTCCTTTTAGCAAAATATTATTTTGTAAATAAGAAAAAAATTAATTGTTAATTATTTTGTAATCTTGTATGATGCTTAATTTATATATATAATGTTATGTAATTTTGTACCGAAAACAGGAATTAACGAATTGATTGTTAATTGTTTAAAATCAAAAATTCATTTTTAATATAAAAATAATATCATGAGCATCAAAAAAAGTTATGTTTCCGCTAAAGGAATATACAAAGTAACATTTTCATTACCTGTAGCAGCTTTACAAGGTAAAAAATCCGTAGCCCTTTTAGGTGATTTCAACAATTGGGAACCTTCCAAAGGAATTGCTTTAAAATCAGGAAAAACAGAATTTTCTGTTTCTCTGGACCTTGCACCCGGAACCTATGAATTCAAATACCTGATTGACAATAATATTTGGGAAAATGATTTTAATGCAGACAATTATGCACCGTCTCCTTTTGCAGGTGTAAACAACAGTGTATTGGTTTTGCCACAGGTTGCAACAAAAACAACAGCAAAAAAAGAAGTTGCTGTGAAAGTGACCAAAACGAAAGTAGCAGCTGAAAAAGTTGCTGCAAAACCGGTTGCTAAAACAGAAAAAAAAGTAGCTAAAGCAGCTGTTGCACCTGTAAAAAAGGCAACAGAAGTTAAGGTTGAAAAACCGGCTGCCAAAACAGAAAAAAAGGTAGCTACACCTAAAGCGGCTCCTGCCCCTAAAGCTGTTAAATCAACTGAAAAACCTGCTGCTAAAAAAGCAGTTAAGCCGGCTAAAAAATAATTTTTTTTCGGCTTTAATATAAGTGTATTGATATCGTCAACCCAATAATTTGGATGATGGTATCAATACATTTTTTTTTTGAGAAAATATGTAGAGTCTGCTGAAAAAAACAAAAATTATTTATAATCAACATCTTATGTTCAATTTTTATGTATGTAAGTGCAATGCTTTTACAACATTATCTTCAAATTTCGTGTATCTAAGTTCCTTATTAAACATATTTTTTGTTAGCCAGCAATAAACCATCTTCTGCGTTTAAGGCAAATCGAGGTATTTTTATACATCTTCTTTGCCTTTGCCTTGAATCTGATTCATTGCTGACTTTTTCAGCAGACCCTACGTATAGGGTATTTATTTGAAATATTTTTTCAGAATATTGTAAACTGCGTGGGTGGGAAGTCCCATAACATTGGTGTATGATCCTTTGATGGAAATTACTGATGTAGTACCTATCCAGTCCTGAATACCGTAAGCGCCTGCTTTATCATAGGGTTTAAAGTTGTCTACATAAAATTCAGTTTCTTCCGTTGACAATTCAGCAAATGTCACAAAAGTTGATTCACTAAAAGAAATTTCTTCCTTGTGATGTCCGATCCATACGCCTGTGACCACTTCGTGTTCTTTACCGGAAAGATCTGTCAGCATTTGAATCGCTTCCTCCCGGTTTTCCGGTTTATTGTATATTTTTCCACCACAGATTACGGTGCTGTCTGCTGTTACCAGGACACTACGATCGGGAATAAGCGGTAGTAAAACTTTTGCTTTTTTGGTTGCCACAAAACAAGCCACTTCACGGACAGGCATGGATGCGGGAAAATCCTCTTCGGCATCTGAAACCATCACTTCAAATGGAAAACCCATAGTTTCCATTAATTGTTTCCGTCTTGGTGACTGAGAACCTAAAATACAACGTGTTATCATAAGAGAATGCCGTTTTTTGTTATAAATATCATCCCGATTAAGGCAAAAACCATGATAAGTTTCAGAACAGAGCTCAAAAAATGATAATCTTTTTTTAAGGTTGCAGTCCTTGTTTTGGTCAGCACCAAAATTAGGGGCAGGACTATGAAGATCAGGTAAAAAAATCTGTTTTCAAAACCTTCTGTCATCTTTGTAAAAAATAACCAATAACCGATGCTGCCAACCAAACATAAGGTAAGAAGATTAAGCAGGTTTTTGGTTTTTTTGACACCAAACTTAATCGGATATGTTTGAACGCCGTTTTTTTTGTCTCCTTCCAAATCTTCCAGGTCTTTAACGATTTCTCTTGTCAAATTGATTAAAAAGGCAAACAACATATAAGGCAAACCCAATGTTTGAAGGATGGTTATGTGTTGGGGATCTTGATACACAGAATCATTTCGACCCGAAAATTCAACATAAAAAAGAATGCCCCAAACCAGGGAAATAAATGCACTCACTAAAACATTTCCTACTAAAATACTGGATTTAAATTGTTTGGCATAAAAGTACAAACCGGAAACAGCCACCGGATATATCCACATATCTGCAAGATGGCCGGTAGAAAAAGCAATGTATAAAGCCAGCCCAAAACCTGTAAAAACCAAAAACAGATAATATATCCAAGCTTGTTTTAAGGAAATAAAACGGGGGATATAGGTTTTTTCCGGTTTATTAATTTTGTCGGTATCTCTGTCAAAAATATCATTGACCAGATTGCCACTTCCGGCGATGAGGAGGGTAGTAAGTACAAAAAGAATAAATCCTTGCAGATCCAGAACCGGGGAACCTGTTGTGATCCGGTGTATCACACCGTATTGTAAAACCGTCATGGTAAAAACAATCAGTGCCAGATTTTTGGGTCTGAGAATGAGAAAAAATGGCCAAATGTTGGTTAAAAATCCCATTTTCCCTGAATTCTCATCACTTTTTCAATAACTTCTCTGACGCAACCCATACCACCGGCAAGCCGGCAAATATAATCTGCTTTCGAGAGATTATCAAACGAACCGTCCGCCGGACAGGCAGCGATGCCAACCATAGGGTATACGGCCAGATCGGGAATATCATCACCCACATAGAGGATTTCTTCTTTAGCCACGGGGCACCGTGCTAAAAATTGGTGTATAGCGTCTGTTTTTTGATCAACCTTGTCAAAAATATATGGTATTCCGAGGTTTTCAAATCTGATACGAACCCCTTCACTCAATCCCTTGGTGATGATGCCCAGATTATAGCCTGCCTGCAGAGCCAATTTGACAGCTTGTCCGTCGCGTGTGTTCATGGAGCGAAGCAGATCTCCGTTTTCCAGGACCAGGACCTGAGAATTGGTAAACACCCCGTCTACATCAAAAATAAAGGTGGTGATTTTGTGAAAAGCTTCGTGTTTAATCATCTTTTATTGATTGTCACGCCATTCATAGACCCATTTTGCCTGAATTTGTTCGAGATGAGCTTCGTTACAATCTTCTCTTTTCCCTTCAAAATTGGGTATTTCCATAATCCAGTCCATCAAATCTGTGAAACGGATTCTGTAAATTTTAGATTCTGTAAATTCGTCTCCGAATTTTTCATATAATTTCATGGCGACATCTTCATGGTCCTGCCAGAAAATAGGCATATTATCCAGATTTTCAAAAGACATGTTGTTGTTTTTAGTGTTCGTGTCCTATAATTTGTTTCTGATCAGGTATCATTACCTCAATGACAGCATCATCTTCCAAAATGATACATTGACAACCCAAACGTGATTCCAATCTTGGGTTGATAGCTCTGTCAATAAAATCTTCTTCTTTATCCGAAATTTCTTCCAGATATTCTTCTCCTTTTTGTACGTAAATGTGGCAGGTAGAGCAAGCACAAACGCCGCCGCAATTATGATTCAGATGGACGTCATTTTCTTCGGCCACTTCCAGTATGGAAATACCTGACTCAACGTCATATATAGTTTTATGAGCAATAGAGGAATCTTCAAATGTGAAGCTTATGGTAGCCATGTCGGAATTAAGTTTGATTTGTTAAAAAAGCCAAACAATAAACTATACATCTTTGTTCAGTTGTTTTTACTTCCTGCCGCTTCTGTCAATAAAATTACTTCCGGCCTGTTGTGAGGACATCAACAGAATATCCTGAATATTAACGTGTTTTGGTCTGCTCGCCATGTAATAGATAACTTCTGCCACGTCTTTGGCTTTCAAAGGGGTAAAGTCTTCGTATATTTTTGATTTTTGGACATCTTTATCAAACCGTACCAATGCAAATTCAGTTTCCTCAACGTGGCCCGGTGATACCTGTCCAACCTTTATGCCGTGTTTGTACAAATCAACCCTCATAGATCTTGTCAAAGCATCCACGGCAAATTTTGTAGCTGAATATACGTTTCCATTGGGATACGTTTCATGACCTGCTGTGGAACAAACATTGATAATATGGCCTTTACCGGCGGCAACCATCATCGGACTGACAAGGCGGGTAATATACAATAAACCTTTAATGTTAGTGTCAATCATGGTTTCCCAATCATCGAGACGTCCTTCATGAATCGGGTGTAATCCACGGGCCAGACCTGCGTTGTTGACCAATACATCGATATTAAGCCATGATTTTTTTAGTCCCCGAATCGCTTTGGTCACTTCGTCGTTGTTTCTGATATCAAAACAAAGTTCCAAAATTTCCACTCCATACTTTTTGGTAAGGTATGTTGAAAGTTCTTTTAGTTTTTCTTTCCTTCTACCGGTGATGATGACGTTATAACCATGTTTTGCAAAAAGGGTGGCGGTAGCCTTGCCAATACCTGATGTTGCACCTGTCACCAAAGCTGTTTTTACAACGACATTTTTTTTAACTTTCATTTTTCAGTTTTTGAATAATGGATTTTAGTTCTGCTTCAAATTTTTTGTACTCCTTAGTGGCCGGACCTGAAAAACCTGTATGAACGTGACGGATTACATTGTTTTTATCAACCACCAACAAGGTCGGAAAAGATGAAATTTCAGAAATTTGGGGAATGGTCGCGGAAGCTTCTTCTTTCTTATAACTTCCTGCCCACAATATTTCATGTCCGAGGGACATTTTTGTTTTATAATTTCTGAGAACAGACAAAACTTTGTCCTTGTCATCATATCTTTCATAAGCCAGACTGATCCAACTGATATCTTTTTGATTGGTATCGTTCAAAAAACTTTTAAGTGTATTGACCTCGTCATAACAATTCGGGCACCAACTCCCCATGATCTGAATCAGTTTTATTTTGTTTTTGTAAACCTCATCATTGATAGAAACAAGTTTTCCATCCTGGTTCGGAAACGAAAAGGATAAAGGCTTCGTGCTTACTATTTTGGTAATTGATGCCGGATCTTTGAGGGTGACATTTTCGTCGCGGTGTCCTAACCACTCTGCGGTATAGTGTTTTCCGGATCTGAAGGAACCAAATAAACTGTCCGCATGGGTGAATTTTGCCTGAATCAGGAATGCATGAGCACCGTCAAAGGCTGACAAATACATTTTGTTGTCTATAATATTACCATGTAAATATCTGAAATCTCCGGTTTCAGTCAAAAAAGTTCCGCTTACTTCATTTCCATCGGAAGTAAAATCTCCGATGGCCGGAAATTCGTCTTCTTTTCCGGGTTCGAAGGTACAGTTCCACCTGCCTTCCGGTTTGAATCCGGCTTTTTCATGTTTATGAACAAAACGGTGATTTTGACCAAAAACAGCTTTAAAGGGAATCATGTAATTTTCTTTATAATTCACCACCCAGTTGCCTTCCATAACCCCATCTTCATAAATTGCCTGAATATAGGTGTCATAAGCCAGGAAATTAATACGGATGGTGTCTTTTGATGATATAGTGGCTTTTCCGCAGGTAACATCTGTTATTCTGATTTTTTCTTTACCATTATAAAAATCAACAAACATACTGTCGGTATCGGTAAAACCTATTTCAAATTGGAACGGAAGTTCGCTGTCAAAGTCAAACTTTTTTTTGATATCTCTGTCATCTCCATAGGTGATTACCGGCTCCCGGTCGAGTAAAAGAACTCCCCGCCAGGGACCTGAAGGTATGGAAGCAAATTCCGTTTTTGCCCGTACACACGAACCTAAAATCACCGAAATCATCAGTAAAGAAAAAACGGAATATCTTGAAAAAAATGTCATGTTTTTGATTTATGATTAGTCGTTTGATTTTTCACCGACAAAATAATCCTCTTTATTCCTGAAGAGCACGTTGAATGTAGTCAGACTACCATATATTCTTGTAATATATTGTTGCAGATTGACTTTTTCTTCATCGGTCAGGTTGCTTGCGTTGATTCTTTGTTCCATGACCCGGAGTCTGTCCCTTACCATAACAATTTTATGAAAAAACACATCAATCGGAATATCTTTAGGCTTCAGGCTGTCGTCACCCGGTTTTAATATCATAACTCCGTTTTTCCACCGGTCACCCAAATGCACAATTTCGGTTACATCTGACCAGGTCCGCAATATCTTCATTAGCGACTTTTCTGCTTCTGTAAAAGATACAGATTCGGAGGATTCTATTTTTTCAATGATTTCCCAACTTGAATATTCTTTTCCTACCAATTTGATTCCAAATGTGATAAAACATACTCTGTACGCAGCAACGTCTACAGAAATGACAACTCCGTCACCAAAAGCGGGATGTTTTACCCTTGAACCTACGCCTAAAACATTGTTTTCACTCATTATTTTCTACAATTTTATAAATTTTTTAATATGACCTTGTTTGACATTACCATCAGTGACAAAATAGATACCTGCGGGTAAACCCATAATGTCAGCTACCCATTGGCTGTTGTTAGATTTGATGACAGGAACATCCATTCTTTCACCCTGAACATTAAAAATCAGGAAGCTGTTTACCGATTGCTGATTATTTTTTTTGATAACATGTATTCTGTCCCGTGCAGGATTCGGGAAAATGTCAAATTCGGCGGTTTGAACATTGGTTTGTGAGGTTGACAATTTTTCTTTAAAATGAAAATCCCAGATTCCTCTCCCATACGTACCAAAACGGGCTACTTTTATTTCAGGCAAATATTCCACACTCCAAAACGTTTGGTTGGGCGTATTACTTCCGGAAAGCAGATACCATCTGTCATTTTCGGCGACATATACATAAGGTCCTGCTTCTGTAGCGGCATAAATGAGACTTTCATCTTCATTAAATGCGAGTTCGAAAACCGTCGTATTCGGTAGTCCTGTTCTCATGGCTGTAAACGTTTTCCCTCCGTTTTTGGACACCATAACACCGGGTGTGGAATAACCACTTCCGGCGATATACACGATATTGGAATCAATGGCCGAAGGTAAAATAAAGGAACCATATAGATATTGTGCATCAGGCAAATTGCTCGAACTGGCTGCAAAATTTTGACCTCCGTTGAATGAAGTGTAAATTCTGCCGTTGGTGGTTGCACAATATATTTTGTCCGGATTAAAAGGTGAAAACGCGATGGCACTCAATTCTCCGCCACTTTGTCTGAAATTAAAAGGGTATTGAGATGCGTTGATTTGATTGGTGCTTTGGTTGTAGGTAAGTTTAATCAAATGAGATCCCGGTCCGCCGTTTATGTTACCACCTGCCATATAGACAGCATTTTCGGAGGGTATCGGCGAAGAAACCAAAGGAGGTATCCACACACTTTCCTGTTCTGAATTGACTTCAAAAGATGCCACATTTCCACTGCTTAAAGGAGTGGGGTAGTACGTGACCCACCCGCCGGGATAAACTGTCCAAAGTCGCAATCCGTTTTCGGTGAAGGCTATGTGGCCATAATCACCGGAGATCACCTGCACGAAGGATTCAGGACTGGTGCCAGGTATAAAAGCTTTTTGAAATCCCTGGTCCTGTGAGCCTGCAAAAGTATAATTATAATCCGGGGGATAGGATTTAACATCATAATATTGACTGACATTAAGATCAAACAAACCGATGTTGTCATTATTGATGCCCATATCATAGGTAATACTCATACCACCATGATTAGAAATCAGAACAAAAGGATTGCCGTCTGAATCAGTGTATTCTTTTAAAGCCATAATATCAGCGTGCAGCTTAGACTGGACATTGTTGTAATATTCCCACCATCCGTTGATTTTTTGCCATGTTTTACCGGCGTCTCTGCTTCTGAAAGCATCTACTTCTCCATAGATCATATGGTTTGGATTGGAAGGACTGACAAAAAGTGAGACAGACCAGGGTCGGGTAGGCAGCGTAGATAAAAGTTGCCATGTTTTGCCAAAATCCTCTGAGACATGAAAAAGAAGATCGCCGTTGTAGGCATATAATTTTACCTGACCATTGATATTGGAAACCTGAAGATTGGCTTCGCCGTTGGTTCCGAATGCCAAAGGGCTTTGTACGGTGATTTCAGCCCATTCTTCCGTTTGATAAGAGTACTTAAAAACAGAACTTTTATCTTCGGCTGTTTGTGAAATGACATAGAGGTCATGGGTGACAGGATCCATACACATGGCAATATTTCTGTTTTCATGTGTATTAAAATTTTTAATTTTTGTGTATTGTTTTCCTCCGTCTTTTGTGGTGTACAACCAAATGGGCGCCCAATAACTTGCCTTTTGAAGGAAAAACAATTGTTGGTCTCTGTTTTTGGCTGTATGGTAAAGATAGCCATTGTCCTGGCCGAGAATGCCTGTTGCTTTTTCCCAGGTTTTGCCTTCATCCTCTGAAAAGTGAGGAGCGTTATTGATTGCAGCAATCAGTCTTCGGGAACCGTCTTCAAGTTGGATGATGTCCATAAAATTTGGTGAGAACCTCAGATCCTGGTTGATCACTTCCCAACCAAAACCTATCCGGGAGCCTTTAAATATTGAACCACCTCCGGAAACGACAAAAATTTCGTCTTTTTCAGTATCATATGCTGTAGCGATGACATTACCTGCCTGATTGGTGCTGCCTCTTTCATACCAGGCACCTAAAATCTGATCGCCGGCAACCCATTCTTCGTTACTTCGGTTATTTATTTTTTGTTTTCTTAAAGCGTTGATTATTTCGAGATTCTGCAAAGCATTTGCGGCTTCCACATCTTTCCAGTAAATGCCGGGCGCACTCTGGTGGAGTATGTCAAACCATTTTTGACGTTTTTCTGCATTACCGGCATCATCACTGTTTAAACGAACTTCTGTTTCACCGTTTGTTGGTTTTGGAAATGCATTTGATGTCCTGTTGTTGTGGCAGGCCCAAAGGCAAACGATACCGAGGGAAAAAACGATAAATAATTTTTGCATGATCTGACATATGGATGAAAGGTCAAATATAAGAAATGTAGCGGGAAAGGGAAACAGGAATCTGAAAAAATGATAAATATAGTCTCTTACGGACATTCACTACACGACCGGGAAGTCAGCAGAACAATAAAAAAGAAGGAAAAACGGGCTAAGTGCAAAAAAAGGGGAAATAAAAAGAGCCATAACCATACTCTTACTTTTACGTGTTTATAAAGATTCAGAGGGAGAGAAGGTATTTGATCCTAGCCATCTTAGATTCGGTTGTTGGGATGACCTCATTGGGGATCGAAAATTTCTCGTTTTTTGGTTATGACTCTTAAACTAGGATCTCAAAATAAAAAACTTCGTGTTGATTTGTCCTTTGACGGTGCAAACATAAAACAAAACATATTATAAAAAAACATAATATGTAATTTTTTTAATATTTTTTTTTAGTATATATGATATATGTTTATATGTGAGGATGTATATTTTGTGTAATGTATACATTTACAGTGTTTTATAAGATATTAGTCTTTATGTTATAATTTGCTCAATACAAACGAGCTTTGAACTTTTCTAATATTTTTTACACCGGCAAGTTTGTTTTTTAGAAAATTCTGGAAGTCATCCATATCAGATACAACTACATGCAACATATAATCCATAATACCTGTTAGATGGTAACATGCCAGCACTTCTTCAAACAAAACAATTTCTTCTTCGAAGGCCTCAATGACATGTTTATGGTGAATATCAAGGCTGATATGGCAAAATACGGTCAGACTTTTGCCTAATTTTCTATCATCAACTGTTATCGTATAACCTGTAATGATCCCTTCATTCTCTAATTTGCGTATTCTTTCATAGACCGGTGTGGGACTGAGGTGTGTTGCCTGACTGAGCTCTTTGATTGTCATTTTGCTGTTTTTTTTCAGCATTGACAATATTATTTTGTCTTTGTCGTCTGTCATTTGGAAAATTTTTCTGTTAAAGGGTGGAAGTTGTGATAATATTAGAATAAAACGCCAATATTACGCAATTTATAGATAATGTATCTAATTATATTGATATTGATAGATTATTATGATATATCCCTGTAATTTTGTAGAAAATATTAATGGTATATGTCAGACGAATTTAACAAAAATCAGTTCCATCCTGAAAGCCTGATGATGTCATACGGATACAAACCGGAGTGGTCAGAAGGAGCTTTGAAGTGTCCGATTTTTCAAACATCGACATTCGTTTTTAAAACTGCAGAAGAAGGAAAAGCTTTTTTTGAAGTGGCCTATGGTCTCAGAGAAAAAAGAGTTGATGAAAAATCAGGTTTAATTTACAGTCGTTTGAATAATCCCGACCTCGAAATCCTCGAAAACAGACTTTGTCTTTGGGACAAAGCAGATGCCTGTGCCGTATTTGAAAGTGGCATGTCTGCTATCACCACCGTTTTTTTAGAATTTTTAAAACCAGGTGATGTTATATTATATAGCATGCCTTTATATGGTGGAACGGAACATTTTTTGTTACATTTTTTACCCAAAATGGGTATCCGACCTATAGGTTTTAAGCCGGGGATGTCATATGAAGAGATGTCTCAACTTTGCAGGGACCAAGAAGTTTCGGATAAAGTGGCTATGATTTTTGTTGAAACACCGGCAAACCCCACCAATACATTGGTGGATTTGGATGAGTGCAAAAAATTGGCAGATTCGTTGTCAGACAAGGATAAAAAAGTGATGCTTGCTGTGGATAATACATACATGGGGCCTTTATGGCAACATCCTTTGGCACATGGTGCAGATTTGGTATTGTATTCGGCTACCAAATACATTGGCGGGCATAGTGACTTGATAGCCGGCGCTGTTCTTGGTTCTCATGAGTTGATGTTGAGGGTTAAGACCTTACGTACTTTTTTGGGAAATATGGCAGGGCCGTGGACAGGATGGTTGCTCATGCGAAGTCTGGAAACCCTGAAGGTCAGAATGGAGCAACAAACGGCCAACGCAGAAAAAGTGGCGGCATTTCTCAATCAACATCCCAAAGTGCGTAAAGTGTATTATCTGGGCTTGCTGACACCTGAAAATCCTCAGTACCGGATATACCAAAAACAATATCTTTCGCCGGGAGCAATGTTGTCCTTTGACATCGAAGGGGAAGAATCCGGGGCATTCAGGTTTTTAAATAATTTATCGCTGATCAGATTGGCGGTTAGTTTGGGAGGAACTGAAAGTCTTGCGGAACATCCTGCGTCTATGACTCATGCGGGTATTGCGCCGGACCACCGGTTAGAAATGGGGATTTCTGATTCATTGGTGAGAATCTCGGTCGGTATAGAAAATGTGGAAGATTTGATTAAAGATATCAGCCGGGCTTTGGCGATTTAACCTGATAACCGAATTACCCCAACCGGATTTATCAACCATCAGATTTGTTTTCGGATTACAAGGTGAAAGAATACAGTCTGTAGGTTTTGTATTTTATTGCCTGAAGATTGATCAATGCCTGATTCATTTCCGAATTATTTTCCAGAATCCAGGAGGCTTCTGCTCCGGTTTGTGATTTTGCCCGGGCGGCCAAAATACATTTGGCATAAAAAACGGCTTCAATGCCTTTTTTTCGCATTTCCGGTATAACGCCCAAGGCAAGTATTCGCATGGTTTTCGTTTTGTTTTTACGGAGCCATAAGTCCAAAAACCCAAAAGGAAACAGTTTCCCTTTTTTATATTTGATCAAAATTTCATTGACATTGGGAATGGCAATACAAAAACCAACCGGTTCGCCGTTTTTTTCAGCCAGAAAAGTAAAATCAGAATCCATTATCAAAGAAAGATCGTTTTTTAAATAATCAAATTCTTCATGGGTAAACGGAACAAATCCCCAGTTTTTTATCCAGGCTTTGTGATAAATTTCCCTGATTTTTATTGATTCCTTATGGATATTCTTTTTGCTCAACTTTTTGATGGTAATACCTTCAGAAGCCAGTCTTTTTTCAATGTTTGGCAGCAGCCTCACCGATTTATGGCTTATCTCTTCGGGCTTTAAGAAATAAGCCAGTAAGTCCATTTCTTTTGTCAAACCTTCAGAAAGAAGCAATGATTCATAATACGGGTAATTGTAGGTCATCATTATCACCGGTGGAGAGTCAAAACCATCAATAAGAACTCCTGCAGTTTCATTGGTGGAATAATTTGTGGGGCCTATGATCTTGTCAAATTGTTTGTTTTTTCCGAATTTTCTCACTTCAGCAAACAATTTTTTGACAACTTCCTGATCCCGGATGCTGTCAAAAAATCCAAAAAAACCTACATTACTCTGATGAAATTCGTTGTATCGGGGATTGTTTATGGCTGCTATCCTGCCGACTATCTTGCCGTCCCTGTAAGCCAGAAACAAAGCCGTGTCTCCGTAAACAAAAAACGGATAGCGGCTTTTGTCAAACATGGATTTTTGGGCCAGATACATTTCAGCGACATAACATGGATCCCCTTTGTACAGGTCATGTGGAAACCGAATAAACTTTTCTACATCTGTTCGGGATTCGACAAGTTTGCAAACAACTTCCACCAATTAATTATTGAATAGAAATTTTAAAGGTGCGACTCAATTTGTCAGTTTGTGCATGCAGGAAATAAAGTCCTGAGGTAATCTGATCTGTCTCCAAACGAACGATTTGTTTTCCCGAAGCAACTTCTTGTATGGTTTTTTTGACAATTTGTCCTTTTGCATCGGTTAATGAAAGCGTCATGTGGGCTGATTCAGACTGATCAGTTTGTAACAAGACCGGCATTCCTAAAGAAACAGGATTCGGATATACGCTCCATTTGATACCGCCAACAAGGTCATCTGAAGACGTGATGGACTGACTTCCTGTTCTGAATGATCGGGTAGTGGAAGGTGCACAAAAATGACCATAACTGAAAGGAGTAATTTCAATAATATAATTGGTGTTTTTCCTCAATTGGGTTGCATAAAACTCAGATTTATCCAAAACCAGATATTCCGTTGCAGAAACAAACCTTATTTCCAAAACGTAATGTGTCGCATTCGGAACATCTTCCCAATCGATCAGAACCCCGTCAAAAACATTGAGTTGTTCGGCACTCTGAGGTGTTATGATTGAAACAGGTCCAACGATTGTATCCAGATTTGGCAGGGGATTGTTTCTGAGAAAACTTCTTCCCGATGAATTATAGTTTGAGGTCATTCTGCCCCCCTGATTCGGTGTAAATACAAATTCCGGACAATTTGAGAAATAACTCATTTGGTTTTCTTTTTGAGGAATCACTCTTTCTTTGTTGAAATCCCAAACCTGATAAGTATAATTACATCCGTTGCTTGTAAAACCGAAATTGTAATCCGGTGGCGTGTCACACAACTGATCGGCAGCCGTTGTACAATTGGTTCTGCTCACATATTCTATTTCAAAATTACTTTGTGTAAATCTGACTTGAATGGTATCATTATGTTTTGCCAGATTCCAGGGATCACTTTCCCAACCATGAAAAGTATGTCTAAGGTTAAAAAAGTGGCCTACTTCATGGCTCAGCGTGTTTGTAAGTTTTACTACTTCATTTCTGGTCAGGATGACATAATCTCCCTGAGGACTGTAATAGCCGAGGACGGTGCCCAACGATCCGGTAGCATCTGCTTTGTCCGTAATAAAAACATTTACCGCTCTGGCTACTTTTCGTGCCTGAATCAAATTGCCGTTGGAACTTGGGCTACTGTATATCGCAGTACTGTTGATATAATTAAAATCATCATTCAGGTAAAATCTGAAATTTGTATTTGCAAAGTCTCTGTTTAAAATACAAAGCTGTCGTAATACCAAATGCGGAGGGACTCTTCCTGTTCCTGCATCGGTTCCGACGATGTGAAACTGAATCGGAATATGTATAATAGCGTTTCTGTCTGCCGGCTGCTGCCCTTTTCCGTCATTTGGATACAATTCATCCATCATTTCCATATCGTGAGCATGAACACCGCACACACCTCTCATAAAATGTTGTGCATTGGTGTTGTTGACAGAAAATATCAACAATGTCAGGAAAAAAAATAAAACATTACTTTTC
The DNA here is from genome assembly GCA_022842725.1 of Saprospiraceae bacterium. GTDB lineage: Bacteria > Bacteroidota > Bacteroidia > Chitinophagales > Saprospiraceae > OLB9. Next base: position 468 of record JALHOZ010000026.1, on the reverse strand, counting down.
ATTTATTTACTTTTAATTTGTTTTTAGCGGTCAAATGGAATCTTTAATAAAAAAAAATCATTTTGGTTTTACAGAACAGACCAGAATTGTTTTTTATATTGATTTCATGTAAAATTAGATACATTAAGTTTGGTGGATACATATATTGTGGACAAGGACAAAAAACGTTTTTGATATGATTCGAATATATGTTTTTTAGATTTTAAGGTTTATTTTTTTTTTGTGAGGAACTTAAGCAGAACCCTTTTTTAAAAAATATCAGTCTTTCTTGTGATATCACTGATCTGAATAATAAAGGTGCATTTATCCAAAAAAGTTCTTTTTATTCATTTTTTAATAAAAAAATAACTCATAATGCAAATTTACGTTAATTTCGACACAACATATTGTTTTTTTTGTGTTTTTGTCGTTATAAAGACTACAATCATTACTTTTGTGGCTCTTTTCATTAAACCATTAAAAATTATA
>JALHOZ010000025.1 GCA_022842725.1 Saprospiraceae bacterium | reverse complement strand
ACCTTACTCTATATTCTGTCTACCATGGATACAGAATACGACGGGTCGCTGATGATTGACGGCGAAAAAGTCACAGGTAAAAGCCTGGATGATCTTGCCGTTCTCCGTAATCACAAAATCGGATTTGTTTTTCAGTTTCACTATCTGCTACCGGAGTTTTCATGTCTGAAAAATATTATGATTCCGGCGCTTAGGTTAGGAAAATTTTCGCAACAGGAAATAGAGGCAAAAGCTTACGAAAAACTCGATATGCTCGGACTCAGAGATCAGGCGCTCAAACCTGCAAGTAAATTATCAGGAGGGCAACAACAAAGAGTCGCTATAGCCAGGGCCCTGATCAACGATCCTTTGATGATTATGTGCGACGAACCCACCGGCAACCTCGACAGCAAAAATACGGCCATTGTGTTTGATATCTTCAAAGAGCTCACATCCTCTTTTGGTCAGACCATTATCGCTGTTACCCATGATGATGAATTTGCACGAAACAGTGATCGTGTCATCGAAATGCGGGACGGTGTGATTTTGTAATAAGAATTAATAACCAACATAAGCGTTAAAAAATATTCAAGAAGAAGGAAGGTATCGTAAAAACAGGTTTAATGTAAAATATGTTGAAAACTAATTGTGAACATAGATATATATAATTTTGATTTATGGAATCGCGACAATACGCAGGAAGATTTGTTTGAATCAAACGATACCTTTTTGGTATTAAGAGAGAATAAGAAATGATGGTGTAAAAAAAAAACCTTATTTTCCCTCCTTTACAGGTGTTTTTTAAAATTTTCTGATAAAAAATATCAGGAAAACTTTTTTATTGAAAAAATATAGTCAATTTTACATTTTTTAATGAAGTTTTTAATGTATTTTGTATTTTATTTCCAAAAGAATCTGATTCAAATATCTAAAAATGAAGTTATACATCAAATATATGGTTTCTCTGAGGTGCAAGATGGCTGTCAAAACGTCATTGGAAGAGATGGGGATAAAATACCGGTCCTTAGAATTGGGAGAAGTAGATGTCATTGAAGACCTTTCTACAGAAGAATTGGCTGCTTTGCGAAAAAAGTTGCTTGTTTTTTCCCTTGTCTTAATGGATGATAAAAAATCCATGCTTATAGAAAAGATAAAAAATGTAGTGGTGGAAATGGTTCACTATTCTGATCACCTCCCGGAAATAAATTATTCAGATTTTCTGAGTAAAAAACTTCAACAGGATTATACCTACTTATCCGGATTGTTTTCAGAGGTTACAGGTACCACCATAGAACATTTTATCATAGCGCATAAGATTGAAAAAGTCAAAGAATTATTGCTGTACGATGAATTAAATCTTACGGAAATATCGTATAAGCTAAACTACAGTAGTGTGGCGCACTTGTCCAATCAATTTAAAAAAGTGACAGGTCTGACACCAACGTATTTTAAAAAATTAAAACAACATAGATCGAGAATACAGCTTGAAGACCTGTGAAAATAACTTCAAAACCATCAAATAGTAACAGAAAATAACCCGAATTAAAATTTTGTAAATATTGGATATAATTTTGTAAAAGTTTATGGTTGTCCCTGCCTTATCTTTGACCTGTCAGGTCCGTGAAAGGACAATAAAGACAACAAATATTTTATAAACGATTAAATATCCAAAAAATGGGAAATCTCCTTTATGTTATCGCAGTCATACTCATCATCGGTTGGCTTATAGGATTTGTCGGGTATAATGCCGGCGGTATTATACATATACTTTTAGTAATCGCTGTAATAGCCATTCTTTTAAGGTTAATTCAGGGAGGAAAATTGTTTTAAATTTATCAGGCTAAGTTAATTTGTAGAATAAAAATTTTGAATAAGTTGTAACTTGTTCTGTTTAAATTTTTATCATTATTTTCATGTTTTGGAAATAATAATTACAAAGCAATATCTTTATTTGGTATTGACTAATGGACTTTAATGTCCTTGTACATGGTATGCTCTGATGAAAAAGAATAATTTAAAATAATCTATGAAGAAGATTGTAATGAATTTTGTAACAATTCTCTGAAAAGAGATCAAACTCAATAAATATGAACAAAGAAGTAGTAAAAGGTTTGTGGGACAAACAAAAAGGAAAACTTAAACAAGTTTTTGCAAATTTGACAGATGATGATTTATTATTTGTTGAAGGTAAAAAGGATGAAATGATGGGAAAGCTTGAAATCAAATTGGGTAAATCCAAAGAAGAGCTGAACAAAATTATGTCTGAAGATTAACGGTTAGTGTGACTATTTTGCTGCATAATAAATATGAATACATTGTAATTATTTTTCTCTTGAAGTGTGGTTATTTTTAATTGTTTTGATGTATGAAATGCTGTATATTGAGAAATAAATTGTCCAATTGTTCATAAGTAGCAAAGTAGTTACCTTTTGGTAAAAATTAAGTTTGATTTTCGAAAAGTTGTAAAATCTGACTGAATCAAATGTTTGGGTTGCAAAAGTAAAAATGTATTCGTTTGGTTGTTAATCGTGAATATATAGCTATATTTTCAAAACGGATTAAATTAACGGATAACTTTGGACAGTATTGGATTTTATTTGTAAAGTTGGTTTTAGGTAGCAAAAAAAAATCTTCTGTTGCAAACCGATACATTGATTGTTTTAATTGTGTGTAATAATTTAATCAAGATGGATAATTCAGAGTTTGAAAAATCAAAAGCTTTTGTTACAGTAGAAATTATTGAATATGTGCCAAATTCTGTTGTCATCAAAACAATAATTAAAAAAAACACAGGAAATATATCTCTTATGGCTGTAGATACTGGTGAAGGATTGAAAGAAAAAACATCTCCTTTTGATACTTTTGTCCAGGTTATTGATGGCCAGGCCGAAATAGTGATCAATCTTGAATCAATCCACTTGAGGATCGGGCAATGTATCATAATACCCGCGCATGCACCCAACCTGATCAAACCTAATGGTCGTTTCAAAATGATCAAGACCGTCATTAAAAGTGGTTATGAATAGTTTATTATTTGATGAATCACGGATTGTATTCAGATCTGACTTTAATTATTTACAGTTATTTTATTTTGAAGATACATTGGGTTTTGTAGAAAGAATGATGATTTTATTTCTTTTTAAATATTTTATAATTATGTATTTAATAAATTAAATTTTATAAATTAATCCTATAATTGTGTAACTATTAAATCTGCTGCTATTCTTACCTTTGTATTCTAAATTTAATCATCATGACCAATTTTAATTTTTCATTTCGATTGCCAAATTTCCATATTGGAAAGGTCTTGGCAACAGTTTTATTTTTTGGTTTATTTTTTACTTCATGTACCCACAAACAGGCATTTTTGACATCATCAAAAGTACCTGCTGCCAGAGGCAATGTGAAGGTAAAAATAGATAAAAATAAGAACCATACTATTGAGGTTTCACTGATTAATCTTGCCGAACCTTCACGATTGTCTCCTGCCAAGTCCATGTATATTGTATGGATGGAAACGGATCAGAAAGTGATAAAAAATATCGGACAGATTATTACAGACAACGGAACTTTTTCCAAAACACTTAAAGCTGAATTTAAAACAGTGACAAGTTTTACACCGATAAAAATATTTATCACAGCGGAAAACGATGCAAATGTTTTGAATCCTGATTATGATGTTGTAATTACTACAGCAAGATTTTAAAAAGCTCAGTATGTAACAGGAATATCTGTTGAAAGATAAAGTAGTTATATCCGAGGTTATTCTCTTAATTTTTATTTGTAAAAATAAATTAATCATACATACCAAAATATGTAGTATTAATTGAGTGAAAATTTATTCACGAATGTGCCGCCATTTGCGGAAAAAATAATAAAAAATGAAATCATTTAAATTATTAGCACTGATTGTAATATCAGGTTTTATAACAGTAATGTTCAGTTGCGACAGTGCAAAACAAAAGGTAACGAATGCAGAAGAAAATGTAGTCGAAGCCGAACAAGATCTTCAGGAAGCCGAAGACGATTACCTGGCTGATGTTGAAAAACACAGAATGATGTATTCCGAAAGAATTACAGCAAATGAACAGAGTATCGCAGAATTTAATGCTCGTGTCGCAAAAGAGAAAAAAGAAGTTAAAGCTGATTATCAAAATAAAATCAAAGAGCTTGAACTTAAAAACAGCGATATGAAAAAGAAAATGGACGAGTACAAAGCAGACGGTAAAGACGGCTGGGAGAAGTTCAAAACAGAATTTGATAAGGATATGGATAATCTGGGTAATGCCATAACTGAGTTCGGAAACAAAAAATAATATTTTTAACCAGACAATAGATTTTATTTATTAAACGCAGGCAATTGTTTTCGATAATATGACTTTTTGTGGTAAAAATTACCTTAAGATCATATGATGCGAAAAATAAATCAGGTAAAACCCTTGACAAGTAAGAATTATTGATTTTGTATTGCCTGTAAAACATGCACTTTTTAGTGTCAAACTAAATATAAACACATGAAACAATTTATTTTATTTTTATTTTTTACCATCCTGTTTGTCGGAAATAATTTTGCTCAGGATGTAGGTCGCAATAGATTTCAAATGGGTGTCAAAGCAGGAGCCAATTATGCAAATGTTTATGACGCACAAGGTGATGAGTTCAGAGCGGACGGAAAATTTGGTTTTGTTGGAGGCGTTTTTATGGCAATTCCACTGGGTCAATATGCAGGTGTTCAACCAGAGGTCCTTTTTTCTCAAAAAGGATTTAAAGCACAAGGTAATTTGTTGGGAAGTTCTTACAGTCTGACCAGAACAACAAATTTTATTGACATTCCGCTTTATTTTGCCGTGAAGCCAGTAAATGCGCTGACAATATTGGCGGGTCCACAGTTTTCATATTTATTAAGACAAAAGGACGTATTTGAAAATTCGGTATCGAGTTTCGAACAATCAGAAGTGTTTAAAAATGAAAATTTGCGTAAAAACATATTGAGCGCCTCTGTCGGTATTAATATTAATCTGGACAGGACTGTGATAGGTTTAAGAGGTTCATGGGACCTGACTACTAATCATGGTGATGGAACCAATTCAACGCCAAGATACAAAAATGCCTGGTTTCAGGCGACTGCCGGGTATCGTTTATTATAAGTAAGCAGGAAAACAGAATATAAAGATTTACAATTTTATTCCTGTACTCAGACAAGTTTTATTTGTGTAACAACAAATAAGACTTGTTTTTATTTTAGGAGAATCTCTATATAAAATAAATGGGTGACAAAGGACGCATCATAAGAATGAATGCTCAAAGATTACTTGGTGAAATTTATGGAAGTGTTTAAGTATTAAAATTTTGTATTACTGCTAACCATATTAACTAAACAAGTAAGATTATTTTTATTTTAAATCGTTCATGTTAATCCTTTACCTGATGTTAGAGATTCCGGTGCGAATGAGTGAACGGACACAAATCTATATATTTGTACTTGTCCTTTTATATTGATTTGGTATTAACTTCAGATATTAACCTGATGATCTTAAGGTATAAACTACATTTCTGATATGTTGGTTAAATACTGAAAATAAAATGATGGATTGTACATTAATTGGGGTTGGTTAAGCTCTCGTTGTCAAATATCTAATTAAGCAATATAATAAGGAATTAATCTTGCCTTTTATATTTCAAAATCAATACGTTGAATTGATCGTCATTTTTTTAGTACAACCTTAAGTGCACAGATTAAAACCTTTTGTTTTGAAAAAAGAAACGTATCTTTGTTTTTAATAAAGAGGTCGACAAAGATTTATAAATAAGGTAATACCTTACGGGAAGTATTGTTTTCTGCTGTCTGCCAAAAGGGATAATGGTCGTAGGCTAATATCAAACATCATCTTTTGTGCTAATTTTGCACAGGTTGGTAGTATAGTTTGATTATTCAACAGAATGTCATTAAGGTTCAGTAGCTGTTATTTCCTTATTTGTAAATAAATGATTGTCTGAGATATTTCACACCTGTACAATAAATAAAAAAGCCACCAGAATTATCACATCCCGGTGGCTTAAAAACGATTAATAACTAATACCTTAATCTTTTGATCAGTTGAGTGATTAACTGTTTTTAATTTAATACAGTTTAATCATTTAGAGGAAAACTAACGCCGGCGCTAAGTTGAAATCCATTGTTTCTGTTTTTGGTCCCTTCCACATCTACAATGCTGTTGAATCCGGTACTGTAACCGGCATCTATATTCAGCCAGGTACGTGGTCGGATAATGTAATTAAGTCCTGCACCAATCTGAGCTCCGAAATCTGCTTTTAAGTATACATCATTGCCATTTGGAAATACAATGTCATTACCATCATTATCTCTTGCCTGCAGTAAATAGGAACCATATAAACCGGCAAATAATTTAGGTCTTAATGTATTGCCGTTATTTCCAAAAAAATATACCAAAGAAACAGGGAGTTGGATGTAATTTAACCTGATTATGTCATCAGAAATATCTGTTCCTGTTCCCATTTGAGAAAAAAGCAATTTGGCATTAACGCCAAAATTTTCATTGATGCTGTAATTTCCAAATATTCCTGCCATAAAACCAGGTAATATTTTTGGTGATTTTACATCACTGATGGTCATTACATTGACTCCTGCCATGGGTCCTATGGACATGGTTTGAGCTGTCGCGGTGAATCCTGTAAACATCAGAAAAACAACTGCTAAATAAACTTTTTTTGTCATGATTGTACATTTTAAATTGTTCGAAAATGAACACACAAAGGTTGAAGTATTTTTTGGAAATATTTTACATAATGTTTTTTAAAAGTTATATAATCCACTTATTTTTAAAAAATTAATCCTTCCTTAAAAGTTGTAATTTTATTTAATAATTATGTAAAATTTTGCGGCTTCAAAACAGATACCTTTGTATATTACGTAACAATAAAATTTATTCAGATGAATAATATAAAAATTTTATAAGGGTTTTTGGCAGGAGCCACTACCGGTGCTTTATTAGGTGTTTTATTTGCTCCCCAAAAAGGCAAATGTACAAGAATGAAAATGACTCAGCATGGAGACAAAATCAGGTCTGACCTTAAAAGGATTATTACCGGTTTTGTAGAAAAATCCGAATCATAATCAGTAACCGCCGTTTTTAAATTATCCCATTTTTAATCTTAAATAAAACCAATATGAAAAGTATATTTTTACACATCTTAATTATAAGTTGTATTTTTTTATTTCCAAAAGTACATTTTGGGCAGGCACCCAATCTTGGTGCAGCTGAAAGTTTTACTTTGTTTACAGCAGCCGGGGCATTTAATGTCACCGGTGCATCAACTTTTGTGACCGGTGATGTAGGTACTAACGTAGGTGCTTTTAGTGGTTTTCCACCGGGAGTTCTGGTAGGACAAATACATGTGGCTGATGCAGTAACAGCAGCTGCAGCTACAGATGTTGCCCTTGCATACGGTAGTTTGAGCACAGTTACCTGTGGCCAAACCATAACAACCACCCTCGGAAACGGACAGATGTTGCTCCCCGGAGTGTATTGTACAGGCGCCGCAACTACGATAAACGGCGACTTATTTCTGGACGCACAAAATAATCCTGATGCATTATTTATATTTAAATTTAACGGAGCACTGGCTACTACCGTCGGATCCCGTATTTTTATGGTTAACGGGGCATCGTTTTGTAATATTTGGTGGCAGGTAAACGGACAGGTTGACTTAGGTGAAAACTCCGTTTTTAAAGGCAATTTATTGGTCAACGGAGCCATTCATTTATTGGACGGTGCAACTTTGGATGGTCGTGGCCTTTCTCAGGCCGGCGCTATTTCACTACAAAATAATACAGTTACCATAGGAGAAACACCTATTGCATCTACCATATCGGCCGGGGGCAATCCAACTACTTTTTGTATGGGATCAAGTATTACCCTTTCGGGAAATAATGGAGGAACATGGAGCAACGGTGCTACTACTTCATCAATAACAGTCAGTACAAGCGGTGATTATTTTGTTACCAATACCACCAATTGTGGTAGTGTTGTTTCAAACCATATCTTAATAACGGTTAATCCAAATCCAATTTGTACCATTTCAGGCAGTACATCTTTTTGTACAGGAGGTTCCACACAACTATGTGTTGATTCAGGAGCCATAAGTTATATATGGAGTACAGGAGAAAGCACGAATTGTATCTCTGTTGATGCGGCAGGTACTTATTCCGTTACCATAACGGATTCAAACGGGTGTACCAGTCAATGTAGTGAGGAAGTTATTGAAAACAGTGCTCCGGTATGCAATATTACAGGAAATTCATCATTTTGTATCGGGGGCTCTACCCAACTTTGTGTTCAGCCAGGTGCTTTATCTTATATATGGAATAACGGTGCAACAACCAATTGTATTTCGGTAGGTCAAAGTGGTACATTTTCAGTTACAATAACAGATTTTAATGGTTGCAGCAGCCAATGCAGTCGGATAGTTACGGCTCATCCTTTGCCGGTTTGTATGATTACAGGAGAAACCTCCATATGCAGCGGAAGTTCAACAGAACTTTGCGCAACTGTTGGTGCTTCAGGTTATATTTGGAATAACGGCGCCACGACCAATTGTATTACAGTTAGCCAGGGAGGCACTTATGCCGTGACTATAACCGATGCCAATGGTTGCACCAGTCAATGTACGCATGTTGTGGCATTATTTACTAATCCTGTTTGTAATATTACAGGTAATCTTTCTTTTTGTCCCGGAGGATCAACGGAGCTTTGTGCTCCATCCGGGTTATCAGGTTATTTATGGAATTCCGGTGCAACGACTTCTTGTATACCGGTTAGCCAGACCGGCATCTATACAGTAACGATTACGGATTCCAACGGATGTACCAGTTCATGTAGTGTCGAGGTAACTGAATCAAACAACCCGACATGTGTTATCACAGGAAATCCATCGATATGCGTTGGCGGATCTACAGTATTATGTGTTCCAACCGGCGCATCCGGATATTTGTGGAATACCGGAGCGACAACCTCTTGTATCACAGCCAACACAGCAGGTACTTATTCAGTGACCGTAACATATACCAACGATTGCGTAAGTGTGTGTAGTATTGAGGTAACTGAAACAAACAATCCAACATGTGTGATCTCTGGAAATCCATCCATATGTGTTGGCGGATCTACAGAATTATGTGTCCCAACCGGCGCATCCGGATATTTGTGGAATACAGGAGCAACAACTTCTTGTATCACAGTCAACACAGCAGGTACTTATTCAGTGACCGTAACGTATGCCAATAATTGTGTAAGCGTGTGCAGTGTTTTAGTAACCGAAAATAACAATCCGACATGTGTTATCACAGGAAATCCATCGATATGCGTTGGCGGATCTACAGTATTATGTGTTCCAACCGGAGCATCCGGATATTTGTGGAATACCGGAGCAACAACCTCTTGTATCACAGTCAACACAGCAGGTACTTATTCAGTGACCGTAACATATACCAACGATTGCGTAAGCGTGTGTAGTATTGAGGTAACTGAAACAAACAATCCAACATGTGTCATCACAGGAAATCCATCGATATGTTTGGGCGGATCTACAGTATTATGTGTTCCAACCGGAGCATCCGGATATTTATGGAATACAGGAGCAACAACCTCTTGTATCACCGCGAATACCGCAGGCACTTATTCAGTTACAGTAACGTATGCCAATAATTGTGTAAGCGTGTGCAGTGTTGTAGTAACCGAAACAAACAATCCGACATGTGTCATCACAGGAAATCCATCGATATGTTTGGGTGGATCTACAGTATTATGTGTTCCAACCGGAGCATCCGGATATTTGTGGAATACAGGGGCAACAACCTCTTGTATCACAGTCAACACAGCAGGTACTTATTCAGTTACAGTAACGTACGCTAATAATTGTACCAGCGTCTGTAGTATATTGGTCGTTGAAAATGACAATCAAACGTGTGAAATTATCAGTGAAACTTCATTTTGCACGGGGGACTCAACCCAACTGTGTGTTTTGGAAAGTGGAGGACATTACCTTTGGAACACAGGAGATACTACCAGATGTCTGATGGTTTATGCTCCGGGCACTTATTCTGTTACGGTCACTTATGACAATGGTTGTTCCGTGACATGCAACAAAACAATATTGGAAGCAAATATTCCTGATTGTATCATTACTGGTAATGTAAACATCTGTGAAAACGGTGCGACACAACTTTGTGTCGTTTCAGGATATGATTTTTATCTTTGGAACACAGGAGATACCACGAATTGTATTGATGTCACATGCACAGGCTGGTATTCTGTTACAGTTACCAATGAAGAGGGATGTATTGTCACATGCAGCAAGTTTATCAGCATTGGAAATACAAGTCCTGATTGTATCATCACAGGTGATCATGTCATTTGTGAAGGAACAACCACCTTGCTTTGTGCACCTTTTGAATGTGTCTCATATTTATGGAGTACCGGAGCTACCACCCGATGTATATTGGTGGATAGTGCGGGCTTCTATGAAGTAACCGTTACCTATGCAAATGGGTATGGTGAGATTTGTTGTTTTCCAGTTGAAGTGATTAAAGAAATACCTTATTTTACCATTTCCGGAAACAGCCGTATTTGTGAAAGTTTCACGACAACATTATGTGTACCTTTTGATAATTCAACTTATTTATGGAACACCGGATCTGTAGCAAAATGTATTACTGTGGACATGGAAGGAATGTATTCCGTCACCGTCACCGAAGAAAGTGGTTGTATAAGTATCGGAACCAAATCAGTAGAAGTAAGTACCCTGATACCGGATGCCACCATCACCGGTAAAAACAGTATTTGTGAGGGAACCTCTACAAAACTATGTGCCCCTGCAGGTTATGCTTCTTACCTTTGGAGTAAAGGAGTCACTACTCAGTGTATTACGATAAATACAGAAGGAACACATACGGTCACCGTCACGGATGCAGGAGGTTGTACCAATACCGGAATAAAAACCGTTGTAGAAATCGAGAAACCTGTATGTAACATAACGGGTAATTTATATCCAGCCAACGGACAGCCTACAACATTGTGTTCTCCTTCAGGATATAGTTCATACTTGTGGAGTACAGGCGAAAGAACGGCTTGTATAAAGGTTTTTGCAGCAGGAACATATTCTGTTACCATTACCAATAATTTGGGTTGTCGTAATTCATGCAGTGTTTATGTATATAATAATATTAAAACGGACATAAATGTAGGTAGTTCCTTTGACGACACAAATGACCAAATAAACATTATGGTTTATCCAAATCCATTTAGTACGATTTCAACTGTAGAATTTCAAAGTGAAACATCAGATGTCCATGTGTTAATTGATTTGTATAATGTTACCGGAACTAAAATATCCACACTGGTAGATATGGATATCAAAAAAGGTGTACTATATACAACAGAATTACAGGCAGATCATCTTCTGCCGGGAATTTATATATACAGAATTGTTAGCGGTGATCATGTTTTTACCAAAAAGATCATATTAATGAAATAATGGTAAATTGACATGCCCGTAATGTTTGATGATTGTTGTTTTAAAAACGTATGGTTCGCAGACAAAACGTTTTAAATAACAAACTATTATTCACTACCGACAAAAAATAGTTAGCATAAATAATCTTGTTTTTTGTATAAAGAGGACTGTCTCCAATTTTTGAGGCAGTCCTCTTATTTTATATTATATTGATTATATATTGAAAGATATTTGATAGGTTTTCCAAAACTAAATTTGTAATTATATTCCTAAATTATGTAATGATAAGATGTTTATTACTAACTATCTTTGTACTATTACATAACAATATAAATTTATTCAGATGAATAATAATAAAGTTTTTTTAGGCGTTTTGGCAGGAGCCGCTGCCGGTGCGGTATTAGGTATTTTATTTGCACCACATAAAGGCAAGTCCACCAGAAGAAGGATGAGCGAACAAGGAGACAAACTGATGGCTGATCTTGAAACGAAATTAAACGGATTTGTTGAAAAGGCAGAACAATAGCCTGAAAATGAAGGAAATTCATTTTCCAAATTTTAAAAAAAATATCATTACTGAATGATTTCTGCTTATTTGAAATTCCCTATTTATTTCCTCATGGTTTAAGACCCATGACTGACCAGATATACTTGGTTTGGATACCTGTAATACAATTCTGATTTATAGTTTTGTATTCAGGTATTTTTTTAATAAATTGATTATATTGATTCAGTAAGGCCGCTATTTGAAAAAAGTTAATTATTTTGAATACACAGTTAAGGGTAGAGAAAAACTAAATTTTCATATAAGTCTTTTTATCCAAAAAGATATGATTATGTAATGTAATCATTAAATTGTGTAATCTTTTCCACCATATAAATCGGACCTTTGTTTTGTGAAAATGTATTCACAATTTAATTTTAATATTATGAGCAAGGATAAAGGTCAAAAAAATCATAAAAAGTCCCCGGCAGACAAATCGGCCGGTAAAACCAAAGAAGGATCTTCATATAAAAATGAAGGTAAAATTTCAACTTCCAGCAGTGTTATTGAGGCATTTCACCCAAAACCAACCGGAAAGGCAGGAAAAACGACTTGATGTTTGGATATAGCAACAAGTGGACAGAACCCGTGTTTTGAACGCTTGTTGCTTCCTTCTTTTTGGACGAAAAAAATCATTTCATCAATTAAACAAAACAAAGGATGCTGGAAGTAAAAAAACATGGTGTAGTTCTGGAAAAAACATTGCTGGATTTTGAAAATGAAGGGGTGTTGAATCCCGGAGTAATCATTTTTGAAAACAAAATTCATATGTTTTACAGAGCGGTTCATACAGGTAATCATTCTACCGTAGGATATTGTATATTGGATACACCGCTCACCGTATTATACAGAAAACAGACTCCTTTGATGGTTTCGGAATTTGATTATGAATCCCAAGGTATCGAAGATCCAAGAGTGGTGCATATTGACGGAATATTTTACATGAGTTATGCAGCCTACGACGGTACCAATGCCCTCGGAGCAGTGGCTACATCAACGGATCTGAAAACTTGGGACAAACAAGGCGTTATTGTTCCTCAAATCACTTATCAGGAATTTAAAAATCTGACTAATAACTCCGGTCCGCTCAATGATAAATATCTCAGATACAACGAACACCAAAGAAGATATGAATCCACGTCCGATACAATATTGGTGTGGGACAAAAACGTAATATTTTTTCCCGAAAGGATACATGGAAAGTTATGTTTTTTTCATCGGATCAAACCGGATATTCAGGTGGTTTTGTTTATTGATACCCTGGTAGATCTCACTCAGGCATTTTGGAATAATTATCTGAATAATTTTTCAGACCACATAGTTATGGCACCAAAATATACGCACGAAATGAGTTATATTGGCGGTGGCTGCCCCCCTGTCAAAACCAAAGATGGATGGCTCATCATTTATCATGGTGTTCACGATTCCGTTGAAGGTTATGTATATTCTGCCTGTGCCGCTCTTCTCGATTTAGATGATCCGAAAAAAGAAATTGCCCGATTGCCTTATCCGCTGTTTTTTCCTGAGTTTGGCTGGGAGCTTACCGGTGAGGTGAATAATGTTTGTTTCCCTACAGGTGCCATTCTTATAGAAGATGAATTGTTTATCTATTACGGGGCGGCAGATGAGCGCATCGCTTGTGCCTCAGTCAGTATCAAAGCTTTACTTCAGGAACTCAAATTAAATTTAGTATAACATGTTAGTTAAATCACTTAAGCCGGAAATGGGCTCTGTATTGTCTTTGGTCGAAACAAAAGAATCGGTATCAGGAGTTATTAACCATATTTTGTCGCCCGAAAAACAAAAAATCGGAATTCTTTTTATTACAACTTTTCCACCAAGGGAATGTGGTATTGCTACCTATACACAGGATTTAATACTTACGCTGAATAAATCTTTTGGGGAATCTTTCAACATTAAGATCTGCGCATTGGCATCTGAATCGGAAAATCATACGTATACCCAAAAAGTCACACACATTCTGCATACCGATCAAAAAGAGTCTTATCAAAAGTTGGCCGATGATATCAACAATAATCCACTGATCAATGTGGTGGTTTTACAACATGAATTTGGGTTATATGGTCAGCATGGTCAGGAATTGATCAACATGTTGCATCACATACAAAAACCTGTGGTGATTGTATTTCATACGGTATTGCCCAATCCAAATCTTTTCCACAAAAATATGGTTCGTGCATTGTCTGTTTCTGCTGACAGGCTGATTGTGATGACAAAAAATTCATTGGAGATTCTGAGTCGTGACTATGAAATCTCAAAATCAAAAATTGAAGTTATTCCTCATGGAACCCATCTGGTAGCTCATGAAGACAAAGATACGCTCAAAACAAAATATGGTTTGACCGGCAAAAAGGTATTATCTACCTTTGGTTTTCTCGGCTCCGGCAAAAATATTGAAACTACACTCGCGGCATTGCCTGAAATTATATCCTTTGAACCGGACACCGTTTTTTTAATTATAGGTAAAACCCATCCATCGACTATTTTGAGAGAAGGGGAGTTTTACAGAGATATGCTTAAAGAACGGATTACTGCCCTTGGATTACAGGATCATGTAAGGTTTGTAAATGCCTTTCTGCCTTTGACAGAATTGTTGGAATACCTGCAACTTACCGATATTTATCTGTTTACTTCCAAAGATCCGAACCAGGCTGTCAGCGGCACATTTGTATATGCTATTAGTTGTGGCTGTCCGATCATTTCCACACCGATTCCCCATGCTACGGAAGTGCTTGGAAAAGATGCCGGGGTCATTATTGATTTTTGTGCTCCTGATCAATTGGCTGCAGCGGCCATTCTTTTGCTCGAAAACGAAAATTTCAGGAATACCCTGAGCATGAACGGCCTGCATCAAATAGCTTCAACCGCCTGGGAAAATTCTGCCATTTCACATGCAGTTTTATTTGGAAATCTGCTGCATGATCGTTTTCATTTGTATTATAATCTGCCTGAAATTAATCTGTCGCATATCAAAAAAATGACTACGGACATTGGCATCATACAATTTTCTAAAATTAACATTCCTGATTTGGAAACAGGATATACTCTGGATGACAATGCCCGTGCTTTGATAGCCATTTCCCAACATTACAAAATGACTTTGGATCCCGATGATCTGCAGTATATCAAAACGTATTTTTATTTTATAAAAAGATGTTTTCAAAAGGAAGGTGATTTTTTGAACTATGTGGATAAAAATCTGGTATTTACCACTCAAAATGCTGAAACCAATCTCGAAGATTCTAACGGAAGAGCCATTTGGTCATTAGGCTACCTACTTTCCATAGGTGAATTGTTACCCCAAAGTTTATTGACGGACGTACATGATTTATTTGATGCATCCATAAAAAGAGCGACAAAAATTCATTCCACACGTTCTATGGCGTTTATAGTTAAAGGTCTGTACTTTGCAAATACTTATCTGCCGGATGAAACTTACAAACTATTAATTTTTGTGCTGGCTAAAAGATTGGTCAATATGTTCCTTCACGAATCCAATCCTTCCTGGTTGTGGTATGAATCTTATCTGACGTACGGCAACAGTACAATCCCTGAGGCTATGTTGTGCGCTTATCTCGCTACCGGAGAAGAAATTTACAAAGAAACTGCTGAAACATCCTTTGACTTTTTATTGTCAAAAACATTTTATGGTCATCAAATGAAAGTGATTTCTAATCAAACCTGGATGTATAAAGATAAAAAAATGCCCGATTATACCCCCGGCGGTGAGCAACCAATCGATGTGGCTTATACCGTTCTTGCTTTAAAACGATTTGCTGAGGTATTTAAAAACAAAGGCTATCAGGAAAAAATGAAACAATCCTTCCAATGGTTTTTAGGCAAAAATCACTTACATCAGATTATGTATAATCCCCGAACCGGTGGCTGTTACGATGGTCTGGAAGAACATAATGTCAACCTCAATCAGGGAGCAGAGTCTACCGTCAGCTATCTGATGGCAAGACTGGCTATTGTGGGTTTATATTAAGAAGTCACTACATACTTTCCTCTCCCGGTTTACATACTCCATTTTTACATGGTTTGTGTAAACCTTTTTCTTAACTAGTCACCTCACACCTAAAACCTAAAACCTAAAACCTCACACCTAAAACCTCACACCTAAAACCTAAAACCTCACACCTTATTTCAGTCAGGATTTTCCATATTGGTGCTTCACCAAAATAACAATACATAGAGAAATCATATATATAAAAGTTGCTAATATCGCAACTTTTTTGAGGAAAAGTTGCGGATTCCGCAACTTTTTGAAAAAAAGTATGCCAATAAGGAAACAAAGTTGCGGATTCCGCAACTCTTTTTTGAAAAAACTTGAAAAATTACGAAAAATTGACTATAATTTTGTCCTGTCAAATAATTCTAAATTTTTAAACAAAAAATACAATGAAAAATTTCTTTATCTTTTTACTCATCGCTTCTTCTCTTTTTTCTTGCGAAAAAGGCGAAGGATTTTCTTCACCTGCCGGTTTCGTAGCTTTAACATTTATGTTAATGCCAAGAACAACTAAAGACACTATTGAAATCACCAAACCGATCATTTTCGAAAATGAAGAAATTCATATTTTACAACATGACGGAAAACTCCTGGTATCATTCAACGACCCTCAAACTCATGAAACTACCGTAAACATTCACCATGAAAGATTGTCGGTGGACAATCTCAGGTATCTGGCACTTAAAAGCAATGAATTACACTTTCGCTACCCGAACGGGACCGTAAAAATCAACTGTGCTGCGAAAAATGCAAGCTGGGAATTCAGACCTGAATAAAACTGCTTAAAACTGCTCAAAACTGCTTTCTG
This sequence comes from Saprospiraceae bacterium, assembly GCA_022842725.1. GTDB lineage: Bacteria > Bacteroidota > Bacteroidia > Chitinophagales > Saprospiraceae > OLB9. The sequence goes on along the minus strand of JALHOZ010000025.1, from coordinate 43,860 downwards.
ACTATGAAAAAAACTATTGAAAATATTTTACAGCGGTTGGCTTTTTGAACAATGCCTCCTTTTTTGGGGGCATTTTTTTTATATTTTGGGCGATGCTTTCAGCCCGTGCTATCCGCTATACTCCGCTTCGCTGCGTGTTCGCTACTATCACTATCGCAGGTGTGTCTGAAACAATCAGTTTTCACAACATGAGCGAGTCTCCTCCTCAGCTTAAAATTATTATATTGGATCACAAGAAACATAACGCCCGCAGCTGTGTTTCGATATTACCGATGGAATGTATTTTACCCTTCTTATCATCGTCTATACCATAAACGGAGGTTGAACCAAAAGATATCCTTATAATTTTTATAAACATAATCAATCATGAAAATCTTACTCACCGGTGTGACCGGATATATCGGACAAAGATTGCTTCCCGTTTTGCTGGAAAAAGGTCATCATGTGGTTTGTTGTGTCCGTGATGCCAAAAGATTTAATTATCATAATTACAGTAGACAAAATATCACGGTTATTGAAGTAGATTTTCTCAACCCGGATTCTGTGCGTTTTATTCCGGAAGATATTGATATTGCGTACTACCTCATTCATTCCATGTCGTCTGTGGGATCAGATTTTGAAAATCTCGAAGAATCCTGTGCAGAAAATTTTAAAAACAGAATGAACCAAACCACTGTTCGCCAGGTCATCTATCTCAGTGGCATCGTCAATGAAAAAGAATTGTCACGCCACCTTACGTCCAGAAAAAAAGTAGAAGATATTTTAACAGAAGGTTCGTATGCCCTGACAACACTCCGTGCCGGTATCATCGTAGGTTCCGGAAGTGCATCGTTTGAAATCATCAGGGATCTGGTCGAAAAACTCCCGGTCATGATTACCCCTAAATGGTTAAAAACCAAATGTCAACCTATCGCCATTCGCAATGTGATTCAGTTTTTGGACGGTGTCAGGGATGTACCTGCCACATTCGGAAATGTTTATGATATCGGCGGACCGGATGTGTTGAGTTATAAAACCATGTTGTTGTCTTTTGCCAAAATCCGCAAGCTGAAGAGGTATATTTTTGTTGTTCCCGTGATGACACCTAAAATTTCTTCCTATTGGTTGTATTTTGTAACCTCTACCTCCTACGCTCTGGCCAAAAATCTGGTCAACAGCATGAAGGTGGAGGTGATTTGCAGACCGAATGACCTTGCATCCATGTTGGGCATTACCCTGATAGATTATGAAACATCTATTCGCCTGGCATTTGGCAAAATCGAACAAAATCAGGTGATATCAAGCTGGAAAGACGCTCTGACAAGCGATATCCTCCGCGAAGGAATATCAAGATATATCGAAGTTCCGGTCAATGGTTGTTTTTTGGACGTCCGCAGCCGTAAGGTGGTCGACCTCCCGCGCACGCTTGAAAAAATCTGGTCAATAGGTGGCCAGAACGGATGGTATTACGGCAATATCCTTTGGGAAATCAGAGGATTTATTGACCAGCTTTTTGGTGGTGTGGGCATGCGCAGAGGACGCAAAAGTCAAACGGAAATTTTTACAGGTGACGCACTGGATTTCTGGCGGGTTCTCCTTGCAGAAAAATCTGAAAAAAGGCTTTTATTATACGCTGAAATGAAACTTCCGGGCGAGGCATGGCTCGAATTCAGAATTGACGAAAACAATATATTACATCAAACCGCTACGTTTCGTCCCCTTGGCGTTTTGGGCAGATTGTACTGGTATGCAGTGCTTCCGTTTCATGGATTGATTTTTAACGGCATGATCAAAAAACTAAGCGAATAGGGTAGGGTAAATGTGCACTTCGTTTTTGAAATGAAGTGTACAAATGCCAGCTTTCGGAAGTAACAAAATGACATCATTTTACACACATTATCAATTCATTAATAAAACCAAACTATTTTTCCTGTATCTTTGTATTATGAATCCGATTAAAAGGACTTTATCTTCTTTATTGTTATTATGTTTCTACCTGTTTCCTTTGTTTGGAAATCCGGTAAAACCAGTTTTTTTGCCTTCAGGAAAAAAAAATCACTACGAAGTTAAAGCAGGATATACTTCCTTAACCTTTGCGGCTACTTTAGAAAAAAACCTTCAGCAAACATCTTCTTTTCAGCAAAACGACTATCAATCTTTTGGTTTTGGGTACAAAATGTTTGAAGTATTTAACAAAGGCGTTTTGGAACAAAGTTTCCGGGAATACAATCAGGTATTTTCATCTTCTGTTGCTGTTTCCCTTCTTTCAGCGGCGTTATTTCCGTTTCATTTTTTTTGGTAATACATAAATGTTGGTAGCCAAACCTTTATAAGGTTCGGGCAAAGATCATCTGATTGTTTTTGCAATCAAGATGGTAACATTTTTATATTTTTATTTTGTCTTCGGTTTGGGGGCAATCAACCATTAATTATCAAAAAATAAACAACCATGGAATCAGGAAATATTTTATTTTCTATCATCATTATGGCATTGATCATCATCCCGTTTGTATGGATGTATCTGGCCAGAAACAATAACAAAAAAAACCTTCAAAAAACGTTTTCCACGTTTGCCGGACCTAAAGGTTTTTCTTCAGGCAACATAGAATTGTACAACCAAAAAGGACTTGCTATCGATACCAATCAGAAGCTCGTTTGTTTTACCCCGGATGTTCAGACGCCGGAAGCATACGATTGCCTTTCTTTTGAACAGATCAAAGAATGTAAAGTACGCACCCTCAAAAAAAGCGTCACGACGGCATCCGGTAGTTCTGAAATCATCGACAAAATACAATTGCTATTTGTTCTGAGTCAGGGAGGAGAAAAAGTTTTTGATCTTTTTTCATTGGAAAAAGATTTTCAGGTTTCAGACCAACTGTCCAAATCCGAAAAATGGTCTAAACAAATCAACAGCAGCGTAGGATTTTCTGCCTGACCTGTTTCGATATATCCGTAAAAAAAAGGAGGTTGTTTTGACCTCCTTTTTTTTTATTTATTTGTCAGGATTTTTTAAGATTGGATTGTATTTTTTTTCACCTAAATAAAAGAAATAGTATATTTACCATAAATATGATTATTAACCATGTTAAGAAGAAATTTTATCCGACAATCTGCCATGACAGCGGCCGGGTTTGCTATATTTGCAGGATGTAAAACAAACAGGATGATCCCGATTTCCTCTGTAAATTCCGGAACCTATCGCTTTGAAGAAATTCGAAGAGGTGTTGGTTATTTTGAAGAAAAAGGCGGCACTATCGGCTGGTCCATTCGCAAAAATGCTGTATCTGTTGTAGATACACAATTTCCTGATCAGGCAAAAAACCTGTTGGCCGAAATAGATAAATATCATAAAGGTCAAAAAATTGACCTGCTCATCAATACCCATCATCATGGTGATCACACATCCGGAAATATCGTCCTCAAGGATAGAATCGGAGTGCACGTAGCCCATGAGAATGCCATAAATCATTATAAAAGGGTCGCCGCAGAACAAAATGCCATGGATAAAGCGGTGTTTCCGACGGTCTCATTTTCGGATACCACCCGGTTTGAGGTCGGTGATGAAGACATCAGATTGTATTATTTTGGTCCGGCACATACCAACGGCGATGCTGTGGTCCATTATGAAAAAGCCAACGTTGCCCATCTTGCCGATCTGATTTTCAACCGTCGTTTTCCTTACATCGATAAAACGGCGGGTGCTAACATACAGTCGTGGGTTCAGGTTCTGGATAAGGTGTTGCATACCTTTTCCAAAGACACGGTTTTTATCTTTGGTCACAAAGGCGAAGGATATCAGGTCACCGGCAATGTGGAAGATGTGCGTGCATTTCAAAACTATCTTGAAAAACTCCTGGAATTCGGACAATCGTGTATTGTGTCCGGTAGAAGCCTGGCAGAAGTTAAAGCCGGTACCGTTGTGATACCCGGTGCTGAAGAATGGAAAGGAGATGGCATCGGCAGAAGTTTGGATGCGGTATTTGCGGAGTTGGCATTAGAATGAGATTTTTTTGACTTATAAAACAAATAGAACATGATAAAAACAAATTTCCTTTTGTTTACTCTCCCTCCTCCTCCGGACAAACCTGACCGCCTCCTTTTATCTTCATCAGATCTTCATTGCCAACGGTGATTCTGAATTCATATTTAACCTCTTCTTCAAAGTAGTATGTTTTTTCTTTTTTGCAATATTTGACAGGGAGACCGGATTCTTTCATTTCTGTCATAAGTCGGTATACCGTTCGTGTACTTACGTTGAGTTTGTCAGCCAGCTGAATTATGTTGCCTGTAGCTTTTCTTTTGATCAGACAAAACAGTCTCTCTACCAATTGTGCTTCGTTCATTAATTTCATAATAATATTTTTTTAATTTTTTCAAAATAATTCTTTCAATTTTTATGATTCTATTTCTGGAATCATAGTTTACATAATAGTACAAGACAATCAGATGAATTGTCAAAACAATGGTCGTTGTTAATGGGACAACTCCAGGACAAGAAGTTAATACAGGTATCTCAAAAGTACATCGGATTCAGTAATATTTCAAAACAATTTAATGAAAAATCTGATGTTGTGTCGCCTGTTGTCTTTTTTAAAATAAATAGATTGGCTTCTTGTTATTGTTTAGCGTAAAGTATGCCACCTTTATTTGTAATTTTTAATATCTCTTTTGTCAATTAATCCGATTATTTTTAAAAGTATATGTAAAGCCAAAATTAAGCCCGTAATTACGCACCTTACTGTTATATCTTGTTATGGGTTCATTGTTGGCAATATTTCCGGTTCCTATTCTCAATAAAAACATGCTGTACAATGTAAACGGACTGCTGAATGAAATTTTGAAACGTTCGTTTATGTTGTATGAGAGACCCACCTCGGCATTTGTGAAAGCCCTTCTTTGATTATCATCCTGTTTTTCTTTACGGGCTAACACATAATGTAAAATATCCAGATTAAGGAATAAATTATCTAAATAAATTCTTTTGCTTAAACCATATTTTATAATAGCATAGTTACTTTGCCTGATATTGTCAAGAGAAAACAGATTAGAATTTGAAAATCGAAAAACAGAAAAACCTAATCCGGCATTCAGGTTGAAGTGATCATTAATAGTCAATGTTTTATCTAAAATAAGTTCAAATGTGTTACTGGATGTTTGCCAATTATTTTTTAGTTCTTTGGGTAAGTTGCCGGGCACATGATTTAAAATATTATATCTAAATGTTATTTGATAATAATCCTGTGTATAAGAGAATTGGCTTTGTATCAGGAAGACAATAATATGGATTAAAAATGTCAGAAGTTTCATCATATTAATTTTTAGAGGATGAAGATGTTTGAAATCTGTATATTAAGCCGATTAAGATGCCATTCATTTCAACAAATCTTTCAAAATATGGATTAGTACCATGATTTAAAATTCTTTGTACAGGATCCTGAACGATTGGATGTATGGTTAATGGTGTAGAAAGGCTCAATGTGTATTTTTTGCTTAACTGATATGTAAATCCAATATCAATATTCATAAAACTACGATTTTGGTTAAAACCTTGTAAATCCTTGTGCAGAAGTATATAGTGACTTCCCATGATATTTGTTTTTAATTTTTCTTTATATATGTCTATACACAAACCATACTTAATATTTAAATAATGTGATGTAAAATCACCTCCAAAAGAATCATAAGAATAAGGAGGTTCTAAAACTTGAGGTAATAAGTCAAAAAAATCTACGTTCCAATACAAAAAGTTTGTGTAACCGATACCCAAAACAGGCTTGAATTTTCTGTTTATATCAAAAGATTTAAAAAAGGTCAGATCAGTCTGACTTCCCCAGCCCCTGGCACTTTCCAAGAAATCACCTTTGGCTACTTTGCTGTCAAAAAAAATTATTCCTGACCGTAATTCTACCTGATGGGTAGATTGGCTGTATACCTGCCCTCCAAATAATTGTATTATCAGAATAGCCAAACGAAATGTATATACGTTCATTTTATTTTTAAGCATGTTTAATATTATTTTTCCTTGGGCTTTACAAACCTATACCCGATTCCTAATGCATAAAATCGACCAGTTCCATCTGAGTAACTTATTGCTTGTGGTTGTTCTATTCCTTTATAAGTGTAACTCATCCTTAATTCTTGAATGATTTTATGACCAAATACCTGCTGAATATCCATAAACAACTCCAATCTACCCCAAAATGCATAGCCAAATTTCAAACCAATAACTGGAACTATTTGAGTTCTGGAATAAGCAAAGGCTTCAATATCTTCCAAAAGTTCAAAATTATCGGGCTTGATGCCATCAGGTACTTCACTACCTATAATACCAACATCTCTGGAAGTTGAATTTTGAATCCCAATACCTAAATTAAAATTTACAATAAAATTACTTTTATCAAATATATCATATACCAGTCCAAAATCTATCCTTTTTACGTTCGAACCACTCCACCCAAGACTTCCACTTTCATTGCCATTATTATTAAAATTGTAATATGTTCTAATTGGATATTTTGTATAACTTCCATAAATTTGCCATTTAGTATTTAAAAAATGGATATATTTAAAATTTAAAAACCAATCATCATTTCCACTGCTTTTTCCAAGAATTTCCGGATGTAAACTAACTTTTGTTTTGTCCATTAAATAAGTTGGACCAAATCCAAAAGTTACAACTTGCCCATTTATATGGCAAGTTGTAACTAGTAAAATAAAAAATAAGGAAATTAAATTACTTTGCATGACTTTTTGTTAAGGATTGTTCTAATTATTTTTCACTAATCCATGCTAACATATTACCCCCTCTCTTTTTAATCGCTTCCTCATACTTATGATTCCGCCGGGTAAGGGTACTCCCCGGTTGTAAATATTCTGCTATGTGGCCTCATGGTCAGCATGATGTACAACAACACCTTTTGTATCTTTGAATCAAATCAACTTTACAAAGGTATGTGCACATACTGCCAAAAATTGGCAGTTTGAAATATTTTTTTATTCCATGTTCACGGAATGTATTTACCGATTTTGTGTAATGACATATATACATAATATAATTTTGATTTAACAAAATAATTCCTTGATAGCAGAATAAAATTATTGGTGATGTTTTGGATGAGGAAATAATATTTTTTTCATAAAAAAACTTATCTTTAATAAAATTGCCTTCCTACTCTCCCTCCTCTTCCGGACAAACCTGACCGCCTCCTTTTATTTTCATCAGATCTTCGTTTTCGACGGTGATTCTGAATTCATATTTAACCTCTTCTTCAAAAAAATATGTTTTTTCTTTTTTGCAAAAGCGAAGTCAATAATTGTCTCAAAACTTATGGGCATAAAGAGATTATCAATCCGTTATTGATTATAATATCTCCTGACTTTGGATAAATCATTAACGATGATCTGTAACCCAAGTCTAAGGCTTTGAATTTTTTAAAAACATACGTAAAGTCACATTTTAAACCGGCATCAAGGTAAGTATTATAACTGAAAATAGGAATAGAATGGTCGTCAGTAGGTCTTAAAAAGAGGCCTCTTAATTTTGATGTTTCTACTATTTTAATTAATTCACTTTCATCTCTATGACTGATAATGGCACCTAAAGATACAATGAAGTTGTGATCTTTTTTTATTAGGTTAGAAAAAGTGTAATGTATACCCATATTAAATCTAAAATATCTGTTGGGTTGTTCTTCTAATCTGATATTAGGCCAAGCATCGTCTTCTAACCAAGAAGAAAATCCATTTCCTAGCGGCAATCTGTTGGATTCTTCTTTAAGTACAATTTTAGCATCCGTAAGATCCGATGGTAAAGGAGATCTATCATTATATGAGTGTCCTAAGGAGATTCCTATCTTAGAGGTTTTTGTTAATATATAGTTGATTCCGATGCCCAAATCATATCCACCGGCATTTTTTTTAAGAAAATAGGAATGGCCTCCATATCCTTCGAGTTGTATTTTTTGGGAGTTGACATTTATAGAAATAATCATAAATAATGAAATGAAAATAAATAATTTATAATGTTTCATGAGTAAAGATTAAAAAGATGAATTAAAATCAAAGGTCAAAAGATGGTGGCCAAGAATATTTCTATAAGACCAAAAGAAGTCGAGCGAATGCATTGACAGTTGAATTGCATTTTTTTTACTCAAGTCATATCTATAATAGAGCTTAGAGTATGAACCACCGATAACTAAATTGCGAGATTCTATTTCCTGTTTAAAGGTTAAATTTTCATATACAGTGCCATCTTTGAGTGTAATATTCATTGTGAATTCATCTCTTGATGCTTTGTAGGAACCATAAGTAGCAGTGGCACCTATGGCAAAACCAAGAGTACTGCGACCAATTCTGAGAGGATGTATATTTAGTGAAACACTTAAAGGTACATGAAGAAACTTAACATGTCCGTCAGAATTTAAATCTTTAATCCCAACATTAGTGATCTTATCTCTATCAGCTTGCGATATGAATAAACTATTCGAATTTCTTGTGATAATATTAAAAGCTTCCCAACCAAAAACGGTTGGATCTCCTAATTTTTTATAAACAGAAAACAAACTAGCATCAATGGAAAATGTTTTATTTAATTTGTAACTATAACCTAAACCAATAGTAGGCAGATTATTGTTTGTATAAACAAAGCCGTCATCTAATGCCAGGCCTGTATGAAAGAGAATACTGTGCCTATTGATGGATTCTTGTGCATTTAATCCATAAACCACGTTAATTAATAATGTGATAATGCAAAACCAAAATTTCATATATACTTTTTTATAAATCACTCCCGGTAAAATTTTATTATACCGGGAGTGAATATTGAAATAAAAATTAATTACATTGGAATTGTAATGAACCTGTATCATTTACTTTCATGATCGGATCACAATAAAAAACAGCTTGAACACCTAATGATACTGTGCTGCCTGCTGTTGTGGATATATTAGCCGTAAAACCATAAGTTGTTGATACTTCCAATCCACCAATTTTAACTTTAAAATTTGTACTGTATGGAACCGATAGACCAATTGTTTGAGTTCCATTATCTTCTTCACTCCAACTAATCGAATACGGTGATCCAAAATTACTCTCATCCCAATCCTGCCATATTCTATAATTTGGAGTTTGCCATATTCCTGTGCAGACTCCACTACAGTTCAATAAATCTCCCTTTTTACGAACTCCTGAAACATAAATGCCGGGGTGTGTACTTGCAGCTCCGTTAGAATAATTTATGGCTCCAATTATTTTTCCATGAAAAATAAAATATCTTTCCCAAAATTTGTTTGCAATGGCTTTAAAAACCTGCCAATTTTTAATACGGTACCTGACTAATGTCTCATCCAGTGTTTCACAATCCCGTGCACATGGTTTTGTACATGGGTCGCCGGTTGGTCCGCCACCCCCACCGCCTGGGCCATCTCCGTTAACATATGGCGGAGTATTAAGATTAAAACAGTCGATATACATTTGTAAAATTTCATCATGGTAAAAAAGCTTATAGCTATTTCCACAAATATTGAAAGTATTTACAGTTGAATTACTAACTGAACTATTGAATACTGTACAATTCAAAATGGAAGTAATACTTGGACCGGATGGCATATATTCATCAATTTTTTTTATTTTGCTGGTGGTGCCGTCAGGTTTGACCAAATAATAAACTTCAGAGCTTATTATATTTAATGTTGGTGCTACAGGATCATTGGTCATCTCAATTCCATTGGGTGAATTTGCGCCATAAAGAATGTATTTAGTTTCTATACACTCTTTTACTGCTGCAATTTGTGGTATCGTGTTCGTCCAGTTTGTAACATTCACATTGTCACCATCAGACATAGAAATTGTTAACAAAGGATCTTTACAAATTATGTCATCGATTTGTGTTTGGACTTGAAGACTGGGCATATTTGAGCTTTGAATTAATAATTGTTCAAAAGTTTTTCCGGAATGAACAATTTGGTTTCTTTCTTTAATGTATAAAAAGGAATAATTAGTATTGAACTCTTCAATCATTTTTGATTTGATATAATTTGATAATACTATGTCTTCAACCATTGCGTTATACAACAGTTTGCCAAACTCAATCCTGGCATTGGAAATATTCAAGTTACATCCATTTTCCGGAGTTGAATTTCTGCTTTCAAGTTCAGAAAAATTATTTATATCATTCTTTTGTTCCTCTTTCTGACATCCTACATAGATCAAACAGGAAAAAACGAATAAAAAAGCTATGGTATAGCTTGAAAAATTTAGATATTTCATTTTTTAAATATTATAAATGTTAAAAATTAATTAATCAAAGTGTCAAAAAAGACACAAAAAAAAACTAACCCATTTTTTATTCAATTTTTAAAAAAAAGAACTTACATTTGTTTCTCCGAGTTCTTCGGTCGGGAGCTTACTCCATTTTTCGCGAAATGGGTCAAAGTAGGCTCCTTTTTTTATAATTTTTGGAATTGGGTAGTTAAAATCGGATGTAAGGTGCCATCTCATGAGATGGTTTGCCCTTTTATTGAAGATTTTTTTATACCATGTTGTTAATTTAAGTTTGTGGTGTGAATAAAAAAATATTGATTCGACTTTAATTAGGATGTGTTTATATAATACTAAAGTAATGCATATGTTTTTGCATCCATTGTTAAAAAATAAGGATCATTAAAATTTAAGACTGTGTATTTAATTTTTACATATTACCCCCTCTCTTTTTCATCGCTTCCCCATACTTATGATTCCGCCGGGTAAGGGTACACCCCGGTTGTAAATATTCTGCTATGTGGCCGCATGGTCAGAATGATGTACAACAACACCTTTTGTATCTTTGAATCAAATCAACGGAACAAAGATATATTCGCTCACTGCCAAAATTTGGCAGTTTGAAATATTTTTTTTATTCCATGTCCACATGTAACTTTTACTGATTTTGTGTGATGACGTATACACAAAATATAATTTCTTTATTTATAAAAAAAATAACATGATAACGGAATAAAATTGTTTGTGGTGTTTTGGATGGGGAAATAATATTTTTTTCATAAAAAAACCTTATATTTTGTAAGTAAAATTTGATTTGACCTAATATCCGGATAAAATTTGCTCTATGTCTTTAGCTAATTCGGGTAATTCCTTCACAATTTGCCAAACTTCTTCTGCATCCACGCCAAAATAATCGTGAGCTACTATATTTCTAAATCCTTTCATTTTTGTCCATGGAATATGGTTTTCTTTTTCTTTAAAAGGTAAAGAAAGTCGTGCGACAGCTTCTCCGGTGATGACAAAATTCATAAGCACAGCATCAAAGGTCTTTGAATCTTCAAAAAAAGCATCTGCATCCGGGAGATTTTCAGTAAATATTTGGATTTTAAAACAACTATCCAAAATAGCCAGTAAATTCGCTTTATCCTTTTCAGACATAAATGGCAGATTGCAGGATTTGAGATTTGAAATATGGTTTGATATATTTTTCTCTGCATAAGTCAACATTTCTATCAAACCTATTTGAAATCAGATTCTTTATCAACATTTTTTTCTCTGATAAATTTTCAGTCTCAGGCTCAAATTCTACAATAATATCTATGTCACTGTCATCATTTGCTTCATTCCTCGCAAAAGATCCAAACAATCCAATCTTTAACAGTTGATAATCTGAAAATAATACTGTCTTTTTCTCTCTTAAAAAATCTAATATATCTTCTTTTTGGATCATAATATTGTGGCTGAACGTATCATATAGTATGATAAACACCATTTTGTAATTTTTGGTTTCAGTGTATGATATAAAGCGTTTTAAATTTTATGCTTACTGTCCGGATTCAACACATTCATGTGACTTTTGAGAAAATATTGTATCATAAATATTTTGCCTTTCCTGGACAATAAACGAAGTGTGTAATACTCCATGTAATCCCGTGCCTCATAACCATCTCTTTCCACGCTGATCGTGCGGATTTCAGACCCCCTTTTTATCGTTCTTTTCCTTCACCCGATCCGATTTAATGATTCTTTGGTCGGTAAGAAGGTCGTTTGAGAACTTATTACCAACTGTTTTGGTTTATTACGGTGAACAAAATATAATTCCATTATGCTTATCGTAATTGCTTTAGTAGTGCTTGTTGGTCTCTTTTTTATGGGATCGTACAACAAATTGGTTTCATTAAAAAACAAGGTTATGGAATCCTGGAGCGGCATCGACGTCCAGTTGAAAAGAAGGTATGACCTGATTCCAAATATTGTCAATACCGTCAAAGGGTATGCTGCCCACGAAAGCGGTACCCTCGAAAAAGTCATTCAGGCGAGAAATCAGGCTATGTCTGCCGGCAACTCAGGAAACATCGGCGACAGAATCCAGGCTGAAAACGCTTTGAGCGGTACCCTGAGATCTCTTTTTGCCCTGTCTGAAAGTTATCCGGACCTGAAGGCCAATACCAACTTCCTGTCTTTACAAAATACCCTTTCGGAAATAGAGGAAAGCCTCGCCAACGCCAGAAGGTATTACAATGCTTTGGTAAGAGACAACAACACATACGTGGAAAGTTTTCCTTCCAACCTCATCGCCAATGCCTTTCAGTTTGGAAAGTTTGAATTTTTCGAATTGGAAAGTGACGCAGAAAGAGCCACTCCGGAAGTTAAATTTTAAACCCCACCCATGAGTACCAAAACAATCCTGATATTTTTATTTCTGATTTTTGGTAGCTTCTGTATCCCATTATCTGCCGAAGACTTTACCATCCGACATTTTCAGTCAAATATCGATGTAAAGTCTTCCGGCGTGATGGAAGTCACAGAGACCATTGATGTTTTTTTTCACGAAAGCAGAAGGGGGATATTCAGAAATATTCCTTACAAGGTCAAACTTGACGGCAAAGTATACGAAATCAAAATTTATGACGTGACTGTCGATAATTATCATTATGATGTCAGTAGAAGGGACAACAATGTCGTCATCAAAATCGGGCGTAAAGATATTTTTCTCACCGGTGACCAGAAATATATCATCAGATATAAAGTCAAAAAAGCATTTCTGTTTCAGGAAAATCATACCGAATTTCAATGGAACCTGACCGGAACAGATTGGCCATCCACCATAGAAAGTGCAGGTTTTGGCGTCTTTTTTGACAAAAACCTCAACCTTACCAAAGAAGATTATTTTGTTAACGCCGGAGCACAAGGATCTTCCGAAACGTTTGCCACCGCTCAGTTTTTACAAAACAAAATCGTCGGTGAATCCACCAAAACATTGGCTCCGGGCGAAGGTATGACCTTATACATCAAACTTCCCAAAGATTATATCGTCAGACCCGGCGAGTGGGAAGTTTGGATGGAAAAATACGGTTGGTTGACCATCGCAGGTATCCTTTTTACCGGATTACTCGGTTTTTTCTATCGTTTGTGGTACAAATACGGCAAAGAATATCCGATCATCCGTGCAGTACAATACATACCGCCCAAAGAACTGACGCCTTCTGAAGCCGGTGTCATCATCGACGAAAGAGCGGACAATGTGGACGTTTTGGCATTGTTGCCTTATTGGGCACACAACGGGTATATCCTGATCAAGATGATAGAAAAAAAATGGGCAAAAGATGATCATCAGCTGATCAAAATCAAAAATCTTCCGGATGATGTCCCGGCGTACGAAAAAATCATGTTTAATGGTTTGTTTTCTTCCGGAAATGAAATTATGGTCTCCGAATTGGAAAATACTTTTTACGAAACCATGGCTTCTGCCAAAACCAGTCTCAAACAAAGCCTCAATACCAAAGATATTTATTATCCGATTTCGATACGGTATCAACTGATGACCGGAGTGTTTTCTTTTGTGTTGGTGGCGGCAGGCATTTTGGTAACTTTTGTATTCGGATTATTGTCTGTCGGCATTGCTTTAGGTCTCGCCGGTGGTTTAGGCTTTATCTTTACCAATTTTATGGTGAAAAAAAATCAGAATGGTGTCAGGTTGTATCAGGAAACATTAGGATTTAAAATGTTTGTCAAAGCAGCGGAGAAAGATAAAATCGAACGAATGCTTCAGGATGATCCGATGTATTTTGAAAAAACATTGCCTTATGCCATGGTTTTTGGATATGCCAAAAGCTGGAGTAAAAAGTTTGAAGGTTTATTGCTCGAACCACCGGGATGGTATGTCGGTCCGGGAGGGATGTATCACGCCGGTCATTTTTCTCCGGCAGCATTTGGTTCGTCGTTTGACAGCAGTATGAACGAAATCAAAAGTGTATTTAACAGCACCCCAAGTTCTTCGGGAAGCGGCGGCGGATTCAGCGGTGGCGGCAGTGTCGGCGGCGGATTCGGCGGCGGTGGTGGTGGAAGCTGGTAAATTATATAAAGGGACAATGGAACAAATAAAAAATCCATTGTCCCTTTTTTAATAAAAAGGGTTGCAGCAGACGATAAGGGTTAGGTATGCGAATGTATATTGTCACAAAACCTATATCGACTACCTGCAAACAAATATCTGTTTGTCAGAATCATCTTCAAAAGGGGCTTCTTCAAAATTTCCAAACTTATGGATGATGTCAAATCCCATCCACTTCAACCAGGCATCCAATTCCTGAGGAAAATACATTCTCATATCCAGATGTTGTTTGGAATCAAAAGTTCCGTTGATAAAGTAGTGCCATTCAATACGATTTATCTGGGATTTTTTTTCATATTTCATGATTTGTTGGATCGATACATCTCTGCCGTCCGGGGTGGTAAATTGTGTTATAGGTAGAAGTTCTTTTTCACCATCGACTATGATGTGAATATTCGGGTTGTAACAATCAAACAAAAAGGTTCCCCCTTTTTTGAGATGGTTTTTGACCCCTTGTAATGTTGTCTTTAAATCTTCATTGGTGTATAGATGGTGGATTGAATTAAAAGGTATAAAAATGATGTCAAAGGATTCACGTAATTGTAAAAATCTCATATCTGCTTCGACAAATTTTATATCCAATCCTGCTTCAGTGGCTTTCGTTTTTGCTTTTTGCAACATAGAAGGCGTATAATCCACACCGGTTATATCGTAACCTTCCGATGCGATGGGTAGGGTAAGCCTGCCGGTGCCGCAACAAAGTTCGAGGATGCGGGTATCTTTGTTTTTGGGCAACCACCGTTTGTAAAAGGGCAAATCATCCATGTGGGTATTCATGCCATCATATATGTTTGCGTCATAGATCAGGTCGCCGACGGTATAGGTACTATCCATTTGAGTTGTTTTGAGTTAAAAAGAACTATTTTTGTATCAAAAGTAAAAAAAAAACAAAGAAGTTGTCCCGGTTTGATAGGTTTTTAATGGGAAGAAACGTAAAAGGAGAAGATTCCGGAGTAAAGTGAGTCACCTATTTCGAAGCGAAATGGTCCTTTTTTCTCAAAATTATATACAAAACTCCACCACCATTCCAAAATATGTTTTAGTTTTGTTGTATCATAAGGTAGCGATATGAATAGAAGCGCTTTTACGAAACAAGTTTTTTTCTTTTTGGAAAGCGAGATAAGAGGGGCTGACAATATCCGGAAAAACCTAAGTTTTTCACAAAATTGTAGAACAATTAAACAAGTTAATGACAATTAAAACAAACAAATTATGCTGAATAAATCTTGTAAATTTCAGATTAAAAACGGAAAATTTGACCGACAGATTGAAAATATTGAAAACCTCCTTTCATACTATCAAGAATACAATTTAATTGAAAGCAATACCAAATTAATTGTAGAGACAGATATTCTTGTAAAACAGCTCAACGAAGAACCTGAAAAAGTAGTGCATAAAACTTTAATTATATTATCTGGGTTTCTGCACGATGATTTTGAAATTGAAGAGGCTGTAACATCTTTAATGTTCGAACTTCGTCATCATATTTTTGATAAAATAAAACTGGAATTTGATATTCAAAACGAAAAATACTTGTTGCAATATTTTCCCAATGACGAACAGTTTAGTTGCATCCTAAACAAAGATTTAAAATTTGATAATTATGATTTTCAGCCAACGTTTAATCCTCAACTCTTGGTTGGCATTTTTTACTAACAATAATTATTTCGCCATCAAAACCATACTTAAGTCTGGGTCACGGCACTTGGTATTGTTGTTTTTAAAACAAATAACAATATTCAATTATGTCTTTATATATGTCATCAAAACCGGTACATCCGATCATCTTAAAATTACCCCTTATTTTTTTACCATCTCAAAATAAATATTTGTTATGTAAAACAAAGTATAGTATATTTCTATCTTTATTAGTTAATTACTGTATTCTTGTACTAGTATTAATCTTAAATTCTCTTGGTATGTCATAATACGTCATTTTTTCTAAGAAACCCCGATTGTGGCAGTTTTCAACTGTGATCCTGATCTTTATGAATATGTAATTTATAGTCAACATGATTCTAAATAAATAAAGCGGCTTTTGGGAAATGAGTGGTTTAAACTTTAAAAATGTTTAAAAATACAACATCGAAGTTGTAAACTGCCGATTGAATATGTGCTAATAGGTTTATTTATACCAACTCCTGACAAAATCTTAAAATAATTTTTTTTATCAAACCTGATACCTTACTTTTGTGTATCAGGACAAAATATTATAGTGACTATAGGGGCTTTAACCATCATGTTTATAAATTTTGAGAAAGAACCGAAAGTTGCTGTATTTTTTGTTTGTCTGGTAACAAGTTAGCAGAAACATAGAAACATGAGTTATAAAACAATTAATAATGTAAATGACCTAATATCGATACTTGTCAATGACATTGGGACTTATGATGAGGATATTTGGTATAGAGGTCAAAGTGATTTCAAATGGGAATTAACACCAGGTATTTTTAGATATGCAGAAGGATCTTCTGAATTGACTCTTTTAACAAGATTTAAGCAATCAGCCTCTTTACTTATAGATACTGCTCCCAAAGATGATTTTGATTGGATGTTTTTAATGCAACATTATGGTGTACCTACAAGATTATTGGATTGGTCAGAGAGCCCACTTACTGCTTTGTACTTTGCTGTAAATGATGAAAATAATGAAACCGATAGTGCACTGTGGATGTTAAAACCTATCGAGCTAAATAAGAAAGCAAATATTAAAACAAGTGAAAAAAATTTTATACCTTCTTTTGATGATGAGTTTTTAAAAAGTTACAATATTGAAAATATCAACTCAAATAAAAGAGTTGAATTATCTCCAGTAGCAACCATAGCCACTAGAAATAATCCTAGAATCCAAGCTCAACTCGGAGTATTCACAATTCATCACATCGACAAACAACCCCTAGAAAGCTTTTGTGATGATGGAATCATTCGAAAATATAGAATACCACTTGAGTCTAAAGGTACATTGCGTAAAGAATTAGACTTATTAAGTGTTAATAAATTTTCACTCTTTCCAGAACTATCAAGTATTGGTGAAATATTAAAAATGAAATTAAAATGAGTTATATAGAAACGTTCCCAGTTCAACATTCAACAATTTTACGGATTTATTCAGAAAAGGACGAAATTATCGTTGACCCAGAATATCAAAGAAATGGAGGTGTTTGGACACCTGAAAAGAAACAATTATTGATAGATTCAATTTTAAACAATTATGATATTCCAAAAATTTATTTTCATCAATTTTCAAGAGATGAGAGAGTTTTACAAGGAAAATCATTTGCCATTATTGATGGAAAGCAAAGATTAGAAACCATTTGGGCTTTTATTGAAGGAAAGTTTAGGTTATCTGATGATTTTGATTACCAGGATGACCCAACTACTAAATTGAACGGAATGAGCTATAATGATATCGCTCAAGAATATCCAAAAATCAGAATAAAATTTGATTCATTCGTTTTGCCAATTGTTGGAGTGGCGACTGATGATATTGAATTAATTGAAGATATGTTTTCAAGATTAAATGAGGCGGTTCCTCTTAATTCAGCTGAAAAAAGAAACGCTTTCGGAGGCGATATGGTTAGAGCAATTCGATATATTTCTGAAAACAATTTATTTACAGCAAAAGTTAGATTCAAAAACAACAGATACCAACATTATGAAGTTGCTGGTAGATTCTTGTTACTTGAAGTATCTGTCCATGAAAACAATCGTATAGTTGATACAAAGAAGGTGTTTTTAGATTTAATGGCAAGAAATTATAAAACAGGTAAAAAAAGTTCAGTTGACGAATTTCAAAATACGGTAAATAAAATTTTAGATGAAATGGTCACAGTGTTTATTGATCAAGATCCTCTATTAAGAACGCAAGGTATTATGGTTATTTATTATCTTCTTTTTAAATCATATATGGAAGATGGTAAAAAAATCACAAGAATTCAACTTGAAAAATTTGAAGAACGAGTTAAAGAAAATAGAAAAATTGCAGAAGAAAGTTATGAATTTGCCAATTTTGATTTGATTGAATTTGATAGATTATCACAATATGGAACAAATGACGTTTCGAATATCAAAGAAAGACTAAGGATAATTTCAGAATATCTTTAATTTAAAAATTCTGCTAACATGCGCTTAGCTGCATTTTTCTGCCGCAGGCGCAACACAGAAAAACGGCGCCAAGCGCCAGACCCATCCCTCCCTTAATATCCACCTCCCCCAAATAAAAAAGGCACACCACCATTCAGTGATGTGCCTTTTTGTTAGGTTTTGAAATCTAAAGTTTTGGGTCTTAAATATCGTTAATCCAAAAGCCTGCTTTGATGGTAACGTTTTTGCCAAAATGTTTGAATAAAAACGTTTGCTACGTTAAAAAAATATTACCAACATAAAATGTATATGAACTTCGGAAGAGTATATTTTCTTTGGTTTTGTTGGCCATATATATGGATGGCTACAAATATTTGAATCTTATCCGCCCGACATGTTAATGTAATATAAAAATCCGGAGATGGCTTAACCTATTGATTACATCAACTTAATGTTGATTCATTATTCCCTTAACATTAACTTATCACCTTAGCGCATTCAAATGTAAAACCAAAATTTATTTGTATGCGAAACCAAATTTTTACACGATTTTTATGGTTCATGCTCCTGTTTGGGATGTCATGGTCAGTCTATGGACAACAAAAAATTACAGGTGTCATCAGAAGTATCTCTTCTGAACCCTTGATAGGGGCTTCTGTCATTGAAAAAGGTACTACTGTAGGAACCATCACCGATATCGATGGAAAATTTGAAATGATGGTGTCAAATATGCCGGCCACGTTGGTCATTTCTTACATTGGTTATAAAACCAAAACAATCACTGTAGAAAGTACAACCTTCCAGAATATTGAAATGGAAGATGATGCCGTAGGTCTGAATGAGGTTACAGTTACAGCACTTGGTATCAAAAGAGAAAAAAAGGCTTTGGGTTATGCTGTACAGGACGTACAGGGTGATGACCTGACTAAGGCAAGAGAAACCAATTTGCTGAACTCTTTGGCAGGAAAAGTGGCCGGAGTTACCATCGTGGGTAATCCCAGTGGTATCGGAGCATCGGCAAGGGTCTCTATCCGGGGAGAAAGATCTTTGAATATCAACAACAATCAACCATTGTTTGTCGTGGATGGGGTGCCGATCACCAACCAGTTTAACGGATCTTCAGGTCGAAGTTTTCAGGAAGCTGACTACGGTAACGGTGCCGGATTTGTCAATCCTGATGATATTGAAACGGTTACGGTATTAAAAGGTGCCAGTGCTACGGCTTTGTATGGTTCGAGAGCTGCCAATGGTGCTATCGTCATCAAAACCAAAACAGGTAAAAAAAATCCGGGACTTGGAATTTCTGTCAATTCTTCGGTTTCGTTTGAAAATCCATTAATCCTTCCGGAATATCAGAATGTATACGGTCAGGGTTTGAACGGAGAGTTCAACTTTGTAGATGGTAATGGCGGAGGATTGAGAGACGGTGTGGACGAAAGTTGGGGACCTAAAATGGATGGCCAGCTTATCGCTCAGTACGACTCACCTACAGCTAATGGTTTCAGAGGTGGTGATGTAGGAAATCTTTTTCCTGTCATCGGACCTGTTTCTATTTCAGCCCAATTGGCACAAAGAGGACAGATCACAGCCACACCATTTTCAGCTCAACCGGACAATATCAAAAACTTTTTCCAAACCGGTCATGCATTTACCAATAATGTAGCGATCGCAGGAAGCAATGATAAAGGTGATTTCAGGGTGTCTTTTACCTCTTTGAATCAGACAGGTATCGTGCCTAATACGGATCTGAACCGATATACGACGGCATTTAACGGTGGATACAACCTTACCGATAAATTTAAAGTAAGGATGAACGTCAATATCATGAACAATAAAAGCGGAAACAGACCCAACCTGAGTTATGGTACTGAAAACATCATGTACCTGTTTAACTGTTGGTTTCCAAGAAATATCAACACGGAAAATTCCAGAAATTACTGGATGGCCGGTCGTGAAGGTTTGAATCAATTCGGATTCAACTATAACTATCACGACAATCCGTATTTTAATGTGTTTGAAAATACAAACAGTCAGGATCTCAACAGAGTATTCGGAAATCTTTCTTTGAATTATCAGTTTACACCGGCACTCAGTCTGATGTTGAGAAGCGGTACAGACATCAATAATGAATTCAGAGACAGAAGAAGAGCTTACAGTACCCAAAGATTTAAACTGGGTAGCTACAGAGAGGAAAAAATCTTTTCTGAAGAAAGAAATACTGACTTTTTATTGGCATTTGCTCCGCAAAATGATAACGATTTTTCTTATTCTGTGTCCCTTGGAGGAAACAGATTGGATCAAAGATTTAATCAATCTGACGTGAGTGCTCCTGAACTGGCTGTACCGGGTATTTATTCGTTAAACAATACCAAGGTGCCGTTACAGTCTTTTACATTTAATTCCAAAAAAAGAATCAACAGTTTGTATGCTTTTACGAATCTGGGATATAAAAACTATTTATTCCTTGATTTTTCATTGCGTAATGACTGGTCCAGTACACTTCCTGCTGATAACAACAGTTATTTGTACTATAGTGCGAGCTCCAGTTTTGTGTTTACAGAAGCAATGAACATTAAGAGCGATGTATTTTCTTTTGGAAAATTAAGACTTGGATATGCTCAGGTTGGAAATGATACCGATCCTTATCAATTACTTGCCACATTTAATGCACAAACAGCAGCTAACGGATTGCCAACTTTTGAAGAGTCTTCCGTGTTGCCTAATGCAGCGTTAAAACCTGAAATCAGCAGCTCTTTTGAAGTAGGAACAGAATTGAAGTTTTGGCTCAACAGAGTAGGACTTGATCTTACCTATTACAACACCAACAGCCGAAACCAGATATTACCTATTCAGTTGAGTAATACAACCGGATATACTTCCCGTATCATCAATGCCGGATTGATTCAGAATAACGGATTTGAGGCTATGTTGCACTTATCTCCTTTCAAAAGTTCGAAAAATGACGGCTTCAATTGGGATATTGACGTAAACTGGTCAACAAACCGAAGTGAAGTCAAAGAATTATTTACTGACCCTGAATCAGGACAGGAAATCACCAATTATGTCATGGCGTCCAGATATGTGACGGTTGAAGCAAGAGTCGGTGAAAGAATGGGAGAAATGTATGGAATCGGTTTTGAAAGAGTATCTTCTGATCCGAATGATAAATATTATGATGCTTCAGGACAATATGTCGGTCAAATCGTGTATTCAGCAAATGGTAAACCGGTAGCAACCACAGAAAGAATCAATCTGGGTAATTATAATCCTGATTGGTTGGCTGGTTTGAGAAATACATTTTCTTACAAAGGATTGGCATTGTCTGTATTGTTTGACACCAGACAGGGCGGAAAAATATATTCACATACACAGACCGTAGGTCGTGAAGGTGGAATCATCGTTGAGACCCTCGAAGGAAGAGCAGATGGATATGACCTTTCCAAAGAAGGTAATGGTGTCATCGGTGAGGGTGTGGTTCAGAATGCTGACGGAAGTTTTGCGCCAAATGCAACCAAACTTTCTGCAAGAGAATGGCATACAAGTTATACATTAGGCAGAAGATTGATCGAAGGTGTAATGTATGATGCAAGCTTTACCAAACTTCGTGAGGTTACTTTGTCGTATACTATTCCTAATAAGTGGCTTGGAAAATCAGGTGTAAGAGATATTAATATTTCTTTGGTAGGAAGAAATCTTGCATTATGGTCTAAAGTGCCACATGTTGATCCTGAAACTGCTTCTACAGCCGGAGGAACGATTATCCCGGGTGTGGAGTCAGTGGCAATTCCTTCCACGAGAAGTATCGGTGTCAATGTAGGACTGAAATTCTAATCATTTTAAAAAAAAGAAATCATGAACAAATTATATTATTTTATAGGTGCTTTGTTTGTCATTGTATCTTTGTTTGCCTGCACACAGGATTTTGAAGAGATCAATACAAACAACAATGCTCCGGTCAAAGTGACGTCTCAATTATTGTTGCCGGATATTCAGCGGGATATGATCAATCAGGTTTTGGGAGAAGCCTGGGGTATTGGCAATATTGTTATTCAACATACAGCAAAAAACCAGTTTGTCAACGAAGACCGATACCTTTGGGGTGAAATCAACGGTATCTGGAATACTACCTATGGCAGACTGAGAGACATCGAAAACATAATAATACTGGCTGATGAAACAGGTGATAACGGAACCAAAGCGGTTGCTCTTATTATGAGAGCATGGATGTATTCGTTATTGACTGATGCATATGGTGATGTACCTTATTCTGAAGCAATCAAAGCAAAAAGTGGTATTTATTATGCAAAATATGACAGCCAGGAAGATATCTACACCGGTATTCTGGCAGATTTGACCGAAGCCAACCAATTGATTGCCGGAACTTCAGGTGTGGTAGCCGGAGATCTTATTTATAATGGCAATCTGGCTAAGTGGAGAAAGTTGGCCAACTCTTTGAAAGTGAGATATCTGATCAGAATCTCCAACAAAAAGTCGCCTGCTGCTGCTTTAAATGAGATGATATCCAATGCCGTTGCCAATCCTTTGTTTGAAAATAACAATGATAACGCTGTTTTTACCTTTAAAGCAGCATCTCCGGATCAGTTTCCGCTGTTTTCTGCCAGAAGTGGTTCATTTAATGAGTTCAGAGCCAGTAAGTTTATGTTGGATACTTTAAAAACGTTGGGAGACCCGAGATTGACTGTGTTTTTCAGGGCTACACCTAAAACAGAAGGAAGTGCCAACGAAGTGTTTATCGGAATTCCTAACGGATTAAATGATGTAGATGCTTTGACATATGCCGGTGGACCGGACAATCAATCCAGAATAGGCGCTTTATTTTATGAAGACGCTATTTCTGCAGAAGGATTAAATATCGCAAAAGGTGTGATTATGACCTATGCAGAGTTGCAGTTTTTATTAGCTGAAGCAACAGCCAAAGGTTGGATATCCGGAAATGTGAATACCTATTATACCAACGGTATCAATGCATCTTTGGGATATTACGACAGAAGCGTAGAGCCTGATTATTTTATACAACCGGAAGTGGCTCTTACCGGAAATGCCGGCGAAGACCTGAAAAAAATCGGCTTCCAGAAATGGATCAGTTTGTTTTACCAGGGAATGGAAGCATGGTTTGACTGGAGAAGAACCAAAATACCTGCACTTACTCCTGCCGTATCCAATCAGAACGGTGGAAAAATACCGGTAAGATTTATCTATCCTATCGGAGAGCAGGCATTAAACGGAAGCAACAGGACAGAAGCAGTCACCAGACAAGGCGGTGATGATATCAACACATTAATGTGGTATCTGAAGTAATTGATGTTTGTTTATTTATATGAATGAAAGAGCTCCGGTCAGCAGACCGGAGCTTTTTTATTGGGATAACTTAACGGCCTTATTTTTGTTCTTTTATAAAATGTATGGAGAAAAATCAAACCAAAGGATCAACATTACTATTTTTATCATATAGGTAAAAGTTCTTCCTTATTAAATTAAAACAAAAAGATAAAATCTGATTATTTGTTGAGTCCTGAACGACAAAACATGATGAAACAGAAACGTTTTTTAAAAAGCAGACCATCAACCCACCAACAAAAAATACACAAATGAAATGGAAAATTTTATATACAATATTGGTAGTTGTGGTTGGTTTTTTTTCTTTTGATAAAACAGAGCAACAATCGCCCTTGCTCCTTTTTTTGGATAATAAGCTGGATACTTTTTATCAAAACGGATTGATTTTGGAAAAAGCGTTGGAGTCAGATGTTTCTGAAGAAAAAATTAAAAATCAATACACAAAGTTTCAGGGTGGGTTCAGGCAAATTCAGTTTTTGTTGGAATATATTAGTGAAGAAACCGTAAAACGATACTATAACGGACCACCTTTATTGTCGGTAGAACAAAATATTCCAACGGTAAATGTTTTGGAGCCCGAAGGACTACAGGTAATTGATGAATTTCTCTATGAAGAACAGCCCAATAAAAAAACAATATTGGAAAAAGTTCGGGAATTGAATAGGAGTATCAAAAAAACCAAAAATGTATTTGTAAGGTATGATTTGGTGGAGGCAGATATCAAAATGGCGCTATACAAAGATATCATCAGATTGTACACGCTTCAGGTCACGGGTTTTGATACACCGGGTTCAGGATCCGGTCTGCAAAACAGCAAACAAAATCTTATCGGAATACAGGAATGTATCCGACAGGTTTTTCCACAACACGAAGTGTTGACATTGGTGGATAAAGAATGTCGTGCCGCTGAAAAATATTTGAATCATAACACAGATTTCAACACCTTTGATCGGGTTTTTTTCTATAAAAAACATATCAGACCTTTATTACAAATTCTATCATCGTGGAAACCCAATGAGCGTGAAGTAATGGCAAGAGTGCCAAACCAAAAATATGCATTGAGTTTTCAGGCACAGGACTTATTTTTAGAAAACTTTTTCAAAAAAGACTATTTTGCCAATCTGCCAACGGAAATGATTGAAGATCCAAATGTTTTGGAACTGGGTAAAAAACTTTTTTACGACCCGATTTTATCCTCAGATAGTACCATGTCCTGTGCAAGCTGCCACAAACCCGAACTTTATTTTACAGATGGTTTGGAAAAATCTGCCACCAATACCACAGGTTTGCAAGGGTTTCGCAATACGCCTACGTTGATAAATGCGATCTATACCAAAGGATTTTTTTATGATCTGAGAGAAGATGATCCGTCGCGGCAGATTGTCCAAGTAGTCATGGATAAATCTGAGTTTAATTCAGATTTTATGGTAATCATGGAAAAGTTGGAGCATCATCCGGAGTACAAAAAACAATTTGATAAAATTTTTCCCAAAGAAAAAATAAGTAAATATGCTGTAACTGCAGCGATAACGACGTATGTCGCAACCCTTACAGATATGAATTCGCCTTTTGATCGGTTTATGAGAAATGAAATCATTTCTATTGATTCTGCTGTGATAAGAGGATTTAATCTTTTTGCCGGAAAAGCAGCCTGTGCTACGTGTCATTTTATGCCGACTTTCAGTGGATTGGTTCCTCCGTCCTATAAAGAAAGTGAAAGTGAGGTTTTAGGTATTCCCGAAAAATGGTTGACCAATCTTGCGATGACTCCCGATCCCGATCCGGGCAGGATAGGTAGTGGAAGGCCACGGGATGAAACAGAACATCTTTTATTTTCGTTCAAAACCACAACGTTACGAAACGTAGCCAAAACAAGTCCGTATATGCACAACGGGGCCTTTAAAAATCTGGAAGAGGTGATGGATTTTTACAACAAAGGAGGAGGAAATGGTCTGGGCTTTGATTTGAAACATCAGACATTATCATCGGATCCGGTAAATCTGACACAAAACGAGATCAAAGATATTGTCCGTTTTATGGAATCATTGACAACAACTGAGGTTTATGATTAATCAATAAAAGTTGGTACCAATTTATCAATGGTTATTGGAACTTTTTTTCCTTCCAAAAATGTTTATGGTTTTTTGAGAAATTCAGAAAGTTTGTCAATACCATGAATAGCATAAGTCAATGAGTGGTTGAACGGAAAAGGGTTTGTATAATCCGGATGTTGAACATTGAGCAACAGAGATTTGCCGTCAGGGGTTACATTAGCTCCGGTCACTTCAGCTCCCCGTGGTACCGCTGAAATCCTGAAAAGATCGGAAGCATTGCCTTTTTTGGCCTTTTCTATCGGTATGATAAATACCTCACAAGTTTTATTGTCTACGCCGGGAGGCACCCGGCCAAAAGAAGTACCATTCAGGTCTTCGCAGATTACCAAATATGTTTTGTCTCCAATGACGAGCGTAGTTAAACCATCCGGGTTGGACAAGTGGTAATCCCTTTCATTCCATTGGTCCGTGGGTTTTGATTTTGCTGAAGGTCCGCCATTGACGGCAATACCTGTCTCCCCTGTATTTGGATTGTAGTACCAAACCCTTCCAAAAAAATCATTATAGTTGTCATCAGCAGCAGTCATCAACCCCCGGGATTTTGCCAGACTATCGTGAACAGGATGCAACACGCCACCTGATCTTATTCCTGTTTTAAATTCTTTGCCACCATCATCTTTGCCGGTTTCACTCCAATAAACCATACCGGTTTTGCGGTCAACGGTGACCCATTCATTCCTTAAAAACATGGTTGCTCCCTGGGATATGGCATATTGATTCACACTTTCCAACAGAATCTGTTTTTCTCCCGGGATTTTAACCCAAGGTGAAGGTCCGGAGTTATCATGTTTATAAAAATGGAGGTTTCCTTCTGAAAATGAACCTGCTTCATCGGCCTCAAACTTAAAAAAAGCTGTCGGAGCCTCATCATTACCAAAATAAACGGTTTTATTATCGTTGCTGATGGCGCCTCCTTCCCATCCGGCCCTTCCCCAATTGTATTGTTTTCTGATGGCTTTAGCTTGTTTCGGGTCTATTTCGACAAACCAGTTAAAATTCTGAAACTTTTTAACCACGGTACCATCCCATGAAGGAATATCGGATTTGATCGTAAAGTCTGCAGTGTCTCTGATGCCTTGACCTGCTGTAATACCTCCTACACCCATCGGATAAGCTTTTTGATTGGGTTCTCCGTAAAATATGGATCGATTATCCGTTTTAAACCATTCTTCTGCGGTCCAAATCCGGCCATCCGGACTTTGAATGCCTCCGCAATTCATTCCTGTTTCCCCAACGTTTTTGGCAAATTCAACATTAAAAAATTTTCCTTTTCGTCCATCCAACAAAACCTGGTCCATTACCTCGAGGGTACCGTCTTGTTTTCTTTTAACTCTGAAAGAAGTCATGCCGCCTCCGTCACCCAACCGGTCATCTTTGTAATTCAATTCGTGATTTACGGATATCCAGCAAAGAGATTTGTCAGATGGATCAGAGGTTATGCCAATAAAATCATGTCCTTCTTTAGCCACAGCATAACCCATAGAATGATGATAATTGCCTGAAGTACTCACCAGATCATGACCACCAATAAATAATACCTGGATACTGAGCGGAGGACGAACGGCCAGGACTGAATCAAGAACAAAAAGAGATGTTAGCCGGTCAACCGGAAGTTCCTTTTTTTGTGCATGGATGTGAACAGTCATTCCTGATAGTATTATAACAAAAAGCAGCGATTTGGATATCATGATTTTAAAATTAAACATCATTTTTTATATTGAAAATATTAATGGTTTGTGTATTCGATTTCAGAAAAAAAACTTTTTTACTATCCTAAATAAACAGGCAATATATAAACTTATTCAGAAATGAAAAACTCTTTTTCTGTCCATTTGATTTCTTTTCCTTTTTCATTGATCCAGCCGGTTTCGAGAAAATAAGATCCTGAACCCTGAAAGTATTCTATTCTGACCTTGTGCAATCCTTTTTCCAATATGGTTTCACCGGTTTTGGTCATGGCACTATGGTGGCCGTCGTGGTTGATGATGAGTTCGTCATTGATGAACAGTTTTGAGCCATCATCTGAATTGATATAAAACTTTTGTCTTCCTGTATTTTTAACTTCCACATACCCTTCCCAAACCAATGCGAAGTTTTTGTCTTTGGTTTTTGTTTTCTCTAGAGTGGCAGAAGACGTCACACCAGAGTGCACAGATGTAAGTTTTGAAAATGATGGCAATTCGTCCCAACTTCCTTCAAAATATTGATATTTAAGACCATTTTTCGGATTTTTGATCTTTTGAGACTTTTGGGGAGCCATCTTTCTGAACGAGGTTACGGAAATATCCCCGGGATGTCCGTCGGTAGCTATTGCTCTGGTTTTTAAAACGGTGGTAGCAGATAACAGAATCGGGTTTTGATAGACTTTTGATGATGAATTCGGTTCACTGCCATCTGTGGTATAAACAATGGTATGGTGATCAAAGGCAGATTTGAGCATAACAGACATTGTATCCGTAAAAATGGAAGAGGAATAAAGGGTTTTTACTCGTGGTGGTGCGTTATTGGTCATTGGTTTTCGCAGTTTTTTCATGGCAAATACATCTATGAGTTTGCCTTCAAAGTCGATTGCCTTACACTCTAACTGATCCTGATAAATGCTGAAGGTACAAAAATGATGGACAGCCTGAAGTTCTTTGGTAAACCAACTTCTGGTGGGAGCAAAATCTTCAATATATCCTCCTGCTCCACCGGCATTGATATAGATAACCCCGTCTTCAGTATCAATTTTTTGATTTTTAATCGGCCACGTTCTTTCATAAAGGTGGGTGTGACCGTAAAAACAGAAGTCGACACCATATTTGTCATACAGATTTGTGAGAACCCTTGTTTTTGAGCCCAAAGCTGATTTGGCAAAAGCTGTATCTCCGTAGTCATTGCTGTCAGAAGTGTAAGGAGGATGATGATGAATGACAATTTTCCATTGGGCGGTTGATTTTGCCAGCTCCCATTCGAGCCAGGTGTATTGTTCTGAATCTTCATCCACATCCCGGTTAGAGTCAAGCATAAAAAACTGGATATTACCGTAATTAAAGGTGTAGTAATATTCAGGAGCCGGAGCAACGGTGTAATCATAATAATTTGGAGCATCTTGTTCGTGGTTGCCCAACACACAAAATACAACCACTCTTTTCATCAGTTCCGCACCAAAAGGAAAAAAATGTTGTGTCCAGTCTTCTTTTCGCAATCCCTTATCTACCAGATCACCGGCGTGGACTACAAAATCCGGTCTTTCCGACCAAACTTTTTCAGCTATTTTGCCCCAACCCCAGGGAGTGTCGTTGTTTCTCTGGGTATCACTGATCAGGGCAAAGGTCACAGCACTTTCCGGACCGACAGCGGTTTTGAAAGTGGATATGGAAGAAGTGATCACCAATCCCGATTTTGTTTTTGAAGTAACCCTCCAGAAGTAGGTTGTTTCGGCTTCCAGATTTTCAAGTTTAACCACATGTAAAGAGCGTAATCCTTCGGTTTCTTTTTTGAGAGAAAGATTGGCTTGTTGTGCACCGGTCAAAGCAGGACCATATTCCACCATTGCTGTTGAAGATTCATTGGTTTCCCAAAGGATGTGGATACTGTTTTGTGTCGAAAACTGAAGGTATGGTTTAACAATAAAGGTTAAAGAATCACTTCCTGTAGCTGAAAAACCTAATGCAGATATCAGAAGGAAGATAAACGTTATTTTGTTGGAGAGGAACATAGGTCTGTTAATTTTGATGTTGGTTTTCGAGATGTCGGATAATTAAATTTCTGATAAATGATAAATCTTCGAAGACAGGAATTTCTGATTTGGCTTCTTCATCCCATTTTCTTAATTGAATAAACTGAATAAACAGAACATCATTTCTGAATTGGTCAGCTTCATCTTGGGTCATAATCCCACCCTGAAACTCAAGTGTTTTTTTACTTGCTTCTGAAAGTTTTTCATAATATTCCTGGTCTACAGATGTAAGGTATCTTTTTGCTGCCACATGAGATGCTACCAAACGACACACCTTTTGAGAAAAGCCGATTTTTCTGAGAAAGTCAGCTCCCAGTGTTTCATGATCCACAGCTCCGTAAGAATCCATCCAAAGGTGAGGTTCTGTTTCTTCCAGACAAATGTGGCCGATATCATGGAGAAATGCTGCCAGGATAGTTTCATCATCACTTTGTTTGGCTTTTGCCAGTTCGGCGGATTGTAATGCATGTTGCAATTGGGTTACATTTTCTCCGAAATACAGTTCATGGCCGTATTTTTGGTACAAATCCAGGATTTGATTTGTTTTTAATTCTATATGCGAAGACATTTGATATTGTTTTTGCAAAAATATCAAATCTGAACCGCCTCGCAGTTATACCAAACATTAATTCAAAATTAAATATAAGTCCTTGATATTAATAATCTTATAACAATATGATAATAATGGGTTGCAGTGATTTAAAAAGATAAAACTGACATTTGAGTCTTGTAATAAAAAAAGGGAAATATGATACGTCTTGTGGTTTTTGATATGGCAGGTACAACCATTGATGAGGATAATATGGTGTACAAATGTGTACAAAAAGCATTGACCAACCATGGATTTTTGGTTGATCTGGAAGATGTGCTTCTTATTGCAGCCGGAAAAGAAAAAAGACAGGCTATTGTGGATATGTGTACATTTCTGACAGGACATAAACCGGAAGATACGTTGGTTGATGGCATTTATGTATCATTTTTTTCACTGTTAGAAGAAGCGTATGACATCATGCAACTTAGGGTTTTTGATGATTTTTTACCATTAAAAAATTTCCTGAGAAGAAATCAGATCATTATTGTTTTTAATACCGGTTATACTGAAGATGTAGCAAGAAAGATATTGTTAAAAGCCGGAATAACCGAAGGAAAAGATATTGATCTTTTGGTTACTGCTGATATGGTATCAAACGGACGACCGGCACCGGATATGATATTGTTTGCTTTGGAAAAATTTCAGATAAAGCCGGCCGCTTGTCTCAAAATAGGAGATTCGGTTGTTGATATCCTCGAAGGGAAAAATGCTAAAATTGCATACAGCATTGGCATTACCACCGGAGCACAAAAGGAAGCTGAATTGATGACCGCCGGCCCGGATAAAGTGATTCATCATTTGAGGGAGCTGATACCACTGATAGAAGATGTAAACAAATCATTGTAATGATGAGTAAAACCATCCGTCTTTGGTTGACAAAACACCCTGTTTTCATCGTGTGGTGGGCAGGAACAGCCGCTTTTTTGGCGTATCTGAGCATGTATATGTACCGAAAACCATTTACAGCCGCCACTTTTGAAGGCGAGACTGTTGGAGAAATGGACTATAAAATACTATTGGTCATAGCACAAGTGATAGGGTATGCCATATCAAAATTTGTCGGCATCCGGTTGATTTCCGAACTCAAAGAATCTCAAAGGTTAAAATATTTTATTCTATTGATCTTAATAGCATTTCTGGCTTTGGTGGGATTTATGTTGACAGAAAGTCCTTACAATATATTCTGGTTATTTGTCAACGGACTTCCTTTGGGTTTGATATGGGGCATTGTTTTTCAATATCTTGAAGGCAGAAAAATAACCGAAATCCTGACAGTTATCCTGAGTGCAAATTTTATTATATCTTCCGGAATAGCCAAAACCATTGGACAGTGGATGATCCAAAACGGTATCTCTGATACGACCATGCCGGCAATGGTGGGATTACTTTTTTTGCCTGTCAGTCTGATTGGAATTTATATGTTGTCCATGATTCCGCCGCCCTCTGATGAAGATATAAAACTACGAACCAAAAGATTGCCCATGGATTCTTTTCAGCGAAAACAATTTTTAAAGAAGTATGGTGTGGTGGTAACATTTTTTGTCATCACCTACATAATTCTTACGGTCATCCGTGATGTCAGAGACAATTTTGGAGTAGAAATCTGGCAAAACCTTGGATACGGAGAAAATGCCGGAATGTATACCATGGCAGAGCTACCAGTCACTTTGATCGTTTTGTTTACATTGGGATTATTGTTTCTTTTTAAAAACAATAAAACAGCCTATATGGTCAATCTCCTGCTGAATGTGGCGGGAATATTGATACTTTTGGTGATGACCCTTTTGTTTTCTGCCGGCAGGATTGACGGAGCAACCTGGATGATTGTTTCCGGAATGGGATTATTTATTCCATACATACTGTTTAACGGAATTTTATTTGATCGGTTTATCGGAGCATTCCGGATTACAGCCAATGTTGGTTTTTTAATGTATATAGCAGATGCCTTCGGTTATCTGGCGAGTGTTGGAATTATGTTGTATAAAAACTTTGGCAACAAAAACATCTCATGGTTGGATTTTTATATGGTTTTGTGCCTGATAGCAGGAAGTATATGTTTGGTTTTTATGTTGTTGACTCTTGTGTACACCAAACAAATCAGTAAACCGGCAGAAGCAACTTCTGAGATAGTATTACCACAAATTACTTAGTAAAATGACAAAATACGATATAATAATTGTCGGAGGCGGTATTCTGGGATTATCGCATGCTTACCATGCATTGAAGGCAGGAAAAAAAGTTTTGTTGTTGGAAAAAAATTCGTTGGCATTGGGTGCCAGCGTTCGCAATTTCGGGCAGATTGTTCCTTCAGGTTTTGGCGAAAGATGGCAAACCTTAGGAAGAGCATCACTCAGGCATTATGCTGACATCCATTCAAAAGCAGATATCAGTATCAGGAAGGAAGGCAGTATCTATATTGCCTCTGATAATGAAGAAATGTTGTTGCTCGAAGAACTCGCAGCCATAAACAAAAGCCGGGATTACGTCTCAGTTTTATGGAATAAATCCGCTTGTATTGAAAGATACCCTAATCTCCATCCTTCTTATGTCAAAGGAGGGTTGTTTTTTCCGGAAGAATGGAATGCAGACAGCCGCAAGACCATGCCGGCATTGGCCTTGTACCTGCAAAGTATGGGTATGGAAGCCGGGTATCAAAAAATGATAACAGATCTTCACGCCACGGACAAGGAGGTTATCTTATTTGATAATTATGGAGAAAAATGGATTGGCGATCAGGTAGTGCTTTGTAATGGCGATGAGTTTTCGCTGCTTTTTCCGGAGCTTTTCCGGGAAAGTGATATCGAAGTTGTCAAACTTCAGATGATGGAGACGGTACCCCAACGAAAGGATGTGGTAATACCCGGATCGGTATTGACGGGGCGAACGATCCGTAGGTATGAAAGTTTTAAAGAATGTCCATCCTATCATGGAATCACTGAAAAACAGAACAAAAGTGATTATGAAGAAGAAAAAGGAATCCATATATTATTCAAACAAACAGCAGAAGGTACGGTCATCATAGGTGATTCGCACGAATATGCTCCTGTAAGTCAAAGTGATCAACTCAAACCATTTGAAACCGATGAAGAACTCAACGGTTTTATGTTGTTTGCTGCTAACAGAATCATGGATATAGATTATAGTATGCTGAGAACGTGGAATGGTATGTACAGTCAAAGTAAAAACGGTGAGATTTTTACCCGGACTATTGATGGGCGAATCCATATTGCCACAGCCATAGGTGGAAAAGGAATGACCGGAAGTCTGGGATGGGCAGAAAAAAATATCCAAACAATTTTAGGATTATAAAAACAACGATATGTCTGAATTTTTGGTGGGATTATGTATTTTTTGCCATGTGTTATGGCTCCCGGCACAGGAATCGGTTTCCATTCAAAATTGGGAATATGTCGCCGGAAAAGATAATGAAACATTGCACAATTTTGTCATTCCGGATTTTGATGACGCTGAAAAGGTAATGTTGCCTCACAGACTTATCCGGCCCAACAGTGTTTTTTGGTATCGCAGTACAATGTTGATTTCAGGCAGTGGCTACTTTTTGTTTCGGGCAGATGATGGTGCTCAGGTTTGGATGAATCGTAAACGCATTTTGATAAATGATGAAGGAAAATATCTGTTTGAAAACACAGAAGGGAATGTTGAAGTTGTAGTTCGTGTATTGAATAATGCATTAGCAGGGGGTCTGAATGGTGCGACTTTGGTGTACCAAAACCATTCAGAAAAGATTGGAACAAACCAATTGTCCGATCAACCTTATTGTTTTACCTTTTGGGGAGACAGTCAGGGAGGGTGGGAGACCTTTTCAGGATTTGTGGATCAAATCCTGTCATTTGGAGATGAGATGACGATTGGATTAGGAGATCTGACGGCCAACGGTAGAGACAAAACCCAATGGCAAGGTTTTCAAAAATGTGTGTATCCCTTGGTTGGAAATACCGATATATTTACCATTGCAGGCAACCATGATTACGACGGATATTATGACGATCTTATTCCTGTGATGTATAAAAAATATACCGGAATAAAAGCCGACGAACAAACGTACGGTTGGTTTGCTGCAGGAAAAAACGTTTTTATGGCTTTGGATATCAATCGAAATTTTCCTTTGGGTATCGATGATGACCAAATGATGTACTTTGATTCTGTCGCTCTTTTACCGGATTGGTTACATGCAGAATGGCGTTTTGTTTTGGTTCACCAGCCACCTTACGGCCAGGGTTGGAAATCCTATGCCGGTGAAGAGGTCGTAAAAGCCTGGTTGGAAAAAGTGGCAGAAAAGTATAAAATTGACTTTGTATTGAGCGGACATATTCATGATTATGAAAGAATAAACAAATCTTTTGGTAAACAAAAGACTACGTGTATTGTCAGTGGAGGTGCCGGAGGAAGTATGGAACCCTCAGAATCTAATCCTGTCCCGGTCATGGACAAAGTCATCAAAAAACACCACTTTTGCAGGTTGTGTTTGCAACAAAAAGAAGCTCAACTGACCGTATATGGTACAGATGGGAAAACATTAGATCAACTTACAATTAAAAAATAATGAAGGTTAAAGAATGGTTTTTAGCAGGAATTTTGGTTTTTAATGTTGTTTGTGTTTACGCTCAGTCAGCCACACTCAATACCGAAAATGTATTTTTTATTACCCTGGACGGGTTAAGATGGCAGGAATTGTTTTACGGAGCGGATGATAGTTTGTTGACCAACATAAAATTTGTCAAAGATACCGCAGCGCTGAAAAAGTCCTATTGGGCACCTACCTACCAGGAAAAAAGAAAAATCCTGATGCCTTGGTTTTGGAGCACCTTAGCGGATAATGGTCAGATATTAGGAAATAAAAATCTGGGAAATTTAGCTTTGGTAACCAATATTCACTGGTTTTCATATCCGGGATATAACGAAATCCTGACCGGCTATACAGATCCTTATATCAAATCCAACGATAAAATAAATAATCCGAACATCACGGTATTGGAATGGCTGAACCAAAAACCCGAACTTAATGGCAGGGTGGCAGCATTTGGTTCCTGGGTTGTGTTTCCTTATATTATCAATACAGAAAGATCTGGAATTCCGGTCAATGCCGGCTTTGATATTGCCAAAGGTGAAGACCTGAGTATCAAAGAAATATATCTCAATGAAATTCAGGGACAGACCCACAGTCCCTGGTCAAGTGTTCGTCTCGATGTTTTTACCCACCATTACGCTGTCGAATATGCCAAACGAAAACATCCGAAAGTGATGTTTATTTCTTACGGCGAAACCGATGATTTTGCCCACGACAGCAGGTACGATCATTACCTGGACGCGACCAAAAGAACAGACAAATTTATTCAGGAATTATGGGATTTTTGTCAGCAGGATCCGGTTTATAAAGACAAAACAACGTTTGTAATCACTACAGATCACGGCAGAGGAGACGTCGTCAAAAAAGAATGGACTTCCCACGGCAAAATTTTTGTCGGTTCAAATGAAATCTGGATGGCATTTTTGGGTCCTGACACACCGGCATCAGGAGAAAGAAAAGACAAAGGTCGTTTTTTTCAAAATCAGGTAGCCAAAACGGTTGCAGCCTTTTTAGGATTTGACTATCAGAATAAGGAAGAGGTTGGAGAAGTAATTCCCGGAGTGATAAAGTAAATTTTATCGAAAAGAATGGTTTTTTACCTTTCGGGGAAATATATTTTTTATATTGGATACGATTCCTTAATCCAAAATTAATAATGAATTTCATCTCTTAAGTAAGCATAGGTTTACCTTTGGAAAAATAATTAATCCATGAAACTTGTTTATTTATACACCGATTCTGACCTGACTCCGTGGAAAGAAAATGTCAATGAAAATACATTAAACTTTTTGGTTGCCCATACACCGGTCGATATTGAAACAGCCATTGTTCATTTTGATGGTTTTGAAAATAAAGTACTGGAAAACCTTCGAAAATTTGATTTGGTTTTTAATCTATCTTACGGATTCCAAAATTACGGACAGGTTGAAGTAGCTGGTTGGTTGGAAAAAAACGGAATTTTACATACCGCTTCATCTCATAAAGCATTGGTCAAAGCGCAGGATAAAGCATTATTGCCGCAAATTTGTAAACATTTACATATCAATACTCCGGAGATTATGACCTCCGTTGAAAATCTGGAGGATACGTTTTGGTATCTGTCAAAACCCCGCAAAGGCAGTTGCCACCGGGATATTACCATCAATACCGGAAATTGGATGAAACAATATTTGGATACCGTAGAAAAAGACTTAATTATCCAGCCTTATATTGAAGGCCGGGAATTTTCAGTAGCTGTTATACCTGATGAACGAGGTATGAATTATATGGCATTACCACCTATAGAAATCAAACCGGAAGAAGCGTCAACCATTTATATTGCAGGCCACAGTTTTGGTAAAACGATGAGAGACCTAAACCCGGTGTTGACAGACCATCAACAAAAAATGTTGATGAGTCAGGCTGTGATGTTACATAATGAAATCGGTTTAAAAGGGATGTCAAGAACCGATTTCAGAATGGCCCATGATGGTACCATTTATGTTCTGGACGTAAATGCCATGCCAAACATGGATCCTGAAAAATCGCTCATGCCTGCTTTGTGTTTTTATCATGGCATTCAAATGGAAGACCTGATACAAAGGATGATAGATAATACTTTTTATGAACATCAACTAAATCAATCCGGAAGTATAATGCAGTTTATAAAACCTTTGGTTTAGCCACCACTACCTGATACCAGGTCTTAAGAATATATACATATCAAAATGAACAATGTATAATCTTTTTTATAGTTGGTATCGTTGTGAAAATGAATTTTTACATATTTTGAGTCACCGTAGGAGTGGTCCTCAAAAATCAAACTCGTGGCTGTTGACTTTTAACATCTTTTTTTTGCTATAGTGCTCTGTCCAGATAAAGAACTTAATTAATTGTTGTTCTTTTTTCGAATCTCAGCGTCATTCTCGTCAATAGTTGACGAGATGCCTGTGTACCGCTTTGGCGGCATTAAAATTTTTTGACTTGATCTTCAAAAAAATAACTGCCATTATAATTTAACTTAGTATCTGGACAGAGCACTCGTAGTCAGGCATGATGTTTTTACAATTTAATGAGTTTATTTACCTGCGGATGAAGATAAGCTGGGCCTTCTATCCTCACAAAATAGACACCTGCCGGCAGGGTAGAGATGTCGATGGAGCTTTTGTCGATCACAGAGGTGCGTACGACTATCTCTCCGGCTATGTTGATCATATTGATTGTGACGTCACCTTCGGCCTCTATGTACAGCCTGTCATAAGCCGGATTGGGGTAGATTTTGACCTTATTGGATTGATACCACTCCTCCGGAAAGAGGGAAGTAAGACTGCGATCACAAATCTCCTCCTCATCCATACGGTAGTGGGCCATATTTGGAACAAAGCTGTTACTATTGGGCCAGGGAAACTCCAAATCCATTTTTTTAAGTCCGCAGGCAGCCCCTTTTTCATCCGGATGGTGGATAACATGATAAAAAAACCAGGTAAAACCAGTACTGATATATATTTTACAATCCGGAGCCAACATACTGTTTGAAAAGTTTAGAGGAATTCCTACATAAGTGACAAAATTGATGGTATCAATCAGGGTAAAAGCCTGGTCAAAGTCCTCCTCCCAAGTGTCCAATTGAAACAACTCTTGTCTTGCAGACAGATATACAAATCTGCCCGAAGGCGAAAAACTTACACCTCCAACTCCATATTCATAATAAGGTAGGATGATTTTGTGTCTGGGTCTTGTGAGTGTTCCAGTCTGCCGATCAAAATCATAAAGGACCAATCCTTTGGTATGGTCAAACCAGATATATTGGCTGCCATTCGGACTGAAACAAGCCTGACCAATAGAATATGGTCCTATTTGGCCGATGGTAGATGTATGACTGAAACGGGGGCCGTTTTCGTCAAGTAGCAGGACGTGGTATTCAGGCCTGTGCCGCTCCCAAAACAAAATCCACCAATCTCTCCCGTTTTGATGTTTGCAGGCTTGTAAAGAAATATATCCAAGATCTTTACCTTTGAAAACTTCAACATTCTTTTGAGCAACAGCACCCAAACTATCTGGTGTATCCATATCAATAATGTGATACAATATGGATTGGATAAATGGGTCAGATAAGCTTTTAGGACGGGTAAATAAAATATATTTGTTTTTGTTTATCGTCCCCGGCCAGGGCAAGGCGAGAATTCCATTAAAATCACTGTAATAACTCCATGGTCCTTCATTACAAAAATAGGTAAACTGGATTCCGGGATTGATGCTGTCTCCTCCGGTCATGGTCTCATGGTTTTTATTGAAGATCCTGCATCCGTTGGTGTAAAACATAAGTTGCCCTGATTCAGAGTTACTTAAAACAGCTGATGACCATAATCCGTTAGGGATTGGTTTTTTATTTAATAGAGGAGGTGATTGATTAAAATTGAGGATCATACCTTCTGCGGCATCGTCAAAACCTCCTTTATCAAATGTAGTAAATTCATACCCCAATATCCAGGTATAGTCATATTTGGATTGTGCCCTGCCGTATGGCAGGGTCACAATCCAAAGGATGAAAATGACAAATATTTGTATTCTCATCATAAAGATTACAATTTGATAAGTTTCAAAACCTGTGGTTGAGCATAAACAGCCCCTTCTATCCTGACGAAATAGACACCGGGAGGTAGGGTTGAGATGTCTATGGCACTTTTATCGATCACAGAAGTGCGTACGACTGTCTCTCCTGCTATGTTGATCATGTTGATTGTGACATCACCTTCGGCCTCTATGTACAGCCTGTCATAAGCCGGGTTGGGGTAGATTTTGACCTTATTAGAATGATACCACTCCTCCGGAAAGAGGGAAGTAAGGCTACGATCACAAATCTCCTCCTCATCCATACGATAGTGGACCATATTTGGAACAAAGCTGTTACTATTGGGCCAGGGAAGCTCCAGATCCATTTTTTTAAGGCCGCAGGCAGTCCCTTTTTCATCCGGATGGTGGATGACATGATAAAAAAACCATGTAAACGAAGTGCTGATATAAATCTTACAATCCGGTGCCAACATACTGTTTGAAAAATCCAAAGGTATGCCAACAAAAGTGACAAAATTGATGGTATCAATCAGGGTAAATGCCTGGTCAAAGTCCTCCTCCCAGGTGTCCAATTGAAAAAGTTCTTGTCTTGCAGACAAATAAACGAATCTACCCGAAGGCGAAAAACTAACGCCTCCAACTCCATATTCATAATAAGGTAGGATGATTTTATGTCTGGGTCTTGAGAGTGTCCCGGTCTGCCGGTCAAAATCATAAAGAACCAGACCTTTGGTATGGTCAAACCAGATATATTGACTGCCATCCGGACTGAAACAAGCCTGGCCAATAGTGGATGGTCCTATAGTGCCAATTGTTCGGGAATGACTGTATCTTGGTCCGTTTTCATCAAGTAGCAGGACGTGGTATTCAGGCCGGTGCCGCTCCCAAAACAAAATCCACCAATCCCTGCCGTTTTGATGTTTGCAGGCTTGTAAAGAAATAGAAGCTAAATTTTGACCTTTAAAAACTTTAACATTCTTTTGAGCAACAACACCCAAACTATCCGGTGTTTCCATATCAATGATATGGTATAATATAGATTGCATAAAAGGGTCTGATAAACTTTTAGGTCTTGTAAAAAGAATGTATTTATTCTTGTTTTGAACTCCCGGCCAGGGCAAGGCGAGATTTCCATTAAAATTGCTGTAATAACTTGATGGTCCTTCATTACAAAAATAGGTAAACTGGACTCCGGGATTGATGCTGTCTCCTCCGGTCATGGTCTCATGGTTTTTATTGAAGATCCTGCATCCATTGGTGTAAAACATAAGTTGCCCTGTTTCAGAGTTACTTAAAACAGCTGATGACCATAATCCGTTAGGGATTGGTTTTTTATTTAATAGGGGAGGTGATTGATTAAAATTGAGGATCATACCTTCTGCGGCATCGTCAAAACCTCCTTTATCAAATGTAGTAAATTCATACCCCAATATCCAGGTATAGTCATATTTGGATTGTGCCCTGCCGTATGGCAGGGTCACAATCCAAAGGATGAAAATGACAAATATTTGTATTCTCATCATGAAGATTACAATTTAATGAGTTTATTTACCTGCGTATGAAGATAAGCTGTGCCTTCTATCCTCACAAAATAGATACCTGCCGGCAGGGTAGAGATGTCGATGGAGCTTTTGTCGATCACAGAGGTGCGTATTACTGTCTCTCCGGCTATGTTGATCATACTGACTGTGACGTCACCTTCGGCCTCTATGTGTAGTCGGTCGTAAGCAGGGTTGGGGTAGATTTTGACCTTTTTGTATTGATACCACTCCTCCGGAAAGAGGTAAGTAAGACTGCGATCACAAATCTCCTCCTCATCCATACGGTAGTGTACCATATTGGGTACCGCACTGTTGCTATTAGGCCAGGGCAGCTCAAGATCCATTTTTTTAAGTCCGCAGGCAGCCCCTTTTTCATCCGGATGGTGGATGACATGATAAAAAAACCATGTAAACGAAGTGCTGATATATATCTTACAATCTGGTGCCAACATGCTGTTTGAAAAATCCAAAGGTATGCCAACAAAAGTGACAAAATTGATGGTATCAATCAGGGTAAATGCTTTGTCAAAGTCCTCCTCCCAGGTGTCCAATTGAAAAAGTTCTTGTCTTGAGGAAAGATATACAAATCTGCCTGAGGGAGAAAAACTCACGCCTCCGTCACCATATTGATAATACGGTAAGATGATTTTATGCCGGGGTCTTGATAAAGTCCCGGTCTGCCGGTCAAAATCATAAAGTACCAAACCTTTTGTATGATCAAACCAGATATATTGGCTGCCGTCCGGACTGAAACAAGCCTGTCCTATAGAAGAAGGACCAACGGAACCTATGTTAGCCGAATGGCTGTATCTTGGTCCGTTTTCGTCGAGGAGCAGGACGTGATATTCGGGTCGGTGCCGCTCCCAAAATAAAATCCACCAATCCCTGCCGTTTTGATGTTTGCAAGCCTGAAGAGAAATTAATGCTAATTCATTACTTTTAAAAATTTCTACATTTTTTTGTATGACTCTTCCCAAACTATCTGATGTATCCATGTCTATGATGTGATATAAAATCTTTTCAATAGATGGAGATGACAAATTTTTAGGCCTGGTGAATAAAATATATTTGTTTTTGTTTAAAGTCCCCGGCCAGGGCAAGGCGAGATTTCCATTAAAGTCACTATAATAACTTGATGGTCCTTCATTACAAAAATAGGTAAACTGGACTCCGGGATTGATACTGTCTCCTCCGGTCATGGTCTCATGGTTTTTATTGAAGATCCTGCATCCATTGGTGTAAAACATAAGTTGCCCTGTTTCAGAGTTACTTAAAACAGCTGATGACCATAATCCGTTAGGGATTGGTTTTTTATTTAATAGGGGAGGTGATTGATTAAAATTGAGGATCATACCTTCTGCGGCATCGTCAAAACCTCCTTTATCAAATGTAGTAAATTCATACCCCAATATCCAGGTATAGTCATATTTGGATTGTGCCCTGCCGTATGGCAGGGTCACAATCCAAAGGATGAAAATGACAAATATTTGTATTCTCATCATGAAGATTACAATTTAATGAGTTTATTTACCTGGGGATGAAGATAAGCTGTGCCTTCTATCCTTATAAAATAGACACTCTTTTTTAAATTAAAATCAAATATTTTTTTTGAAGAATACATTTCATTGAGTTTTAAGGTTGATAAGTTAGAAGTAGGTGTATAAAAATAAGTTATTTGAAAAATTAAATGTTACTTTTTCTGAAATTTTCAAGTGATCTCTAAAAATAAAGTTCATTACCTTCACGAGAATAAGTTTATTTTCCAAAATTAGTTATAATTTACCTATCCAAAAGAAAAAATACCAAATATTTCTACATTTGTCGCACTGACAACATATTTATCTATTGGAGAGAAGTCTTTTTTGCTTCTTTACCCTCAAAAATCAAACTCGTGGCTGTTGACCTTCAACATCTTTTCTTTGCTCTCGTAGTCAGGCATGATTTTTTCAACAATGTTCCAAAACTTTGGGGAATGATTCATCTCCAGCAAATGGGCGAGTTCGTGCACGATGACATAATCTCTTACGTCCGGTGGTGCAAAAAACAAACGAACAGAAAAGTTGAGGTTGCGGTCTCCCGAGCAGCTACCCCAATTGGAAGAATTGTATTTCAAACGAACAGAACGGTAGCTTTGACCAAAATATTGATCGTTGATTTCTTTGACCCGCGTCTTTATTTCCAGAAGGAAAAAACGGCAAAAAAATCCGGAAAGTAGTTTTTTAATCACTTTTTGGGTATCCACTCCCTGCACAAAAGGTACTTCGATGGCAAGGGTAATACCTCCGACAAGTTTTATGGTGGCAGTTCCTGATGAAGAAGGTGTGATAGAAAGGATAAACTCCCGCCCACCGATGTTGTATACCGAACCGTTTTCATACTTTTTGTGGTGAACATACCGAAGCAAAAGATTCGGTTTTTTGATGTCCACCTGATGAAGCCATTTGGAAGCCCATAAAAGGTGGGCATTCATCTGATCCTGAAACAAGGTTTTCGGAATCCTGAGGATAACGTGTTCTTTGCCCAGGGCGACGCGCGTACTTCTGCGCCATTCCTGGATCACTTTTACAGGGATATCATGGGTTCCGATTTTGAGATAACAAATCATCCGGGATTATCCGTTTTGTTGTTCAAAACTTTGCATAGCTCCGATCAGCGCCATAACACCTTCCACCGGCATAGCGTTGTATATGGATGCCCGGAAACCCCCGACAGAACGGTGTCCGGCGATGCCCTGACATCCTACGGATTTGGCATGTTCGAGAAAGGCAGCTTCCAATGTATTATCGTGCAATAAAAAGTTGACATTCATCAGGGAACGGTCATCTGCGTGAACAGGGCAATAAAACATCGGGTTCCTTTCAATTTCCCAATACAAAAGACCGGCTTTATGTTGATTCATTTTTTGAATTTCTGCAAGACCACCGAGATTGTCCAGCCAACGCAAAACCAACATAGAAACATAAATAGCGAAAACCGGAGGTGTGTTGTACATAGAACCGTTTTCGATGTGATTGCGGAAATCTACCATGGCCGGAAGGGTTCTCCCGGTGTTGCCGAGAGCTGATTTTTTGACGATCACAAGTGTCGTGCCGGCCGGGCCCATATTTTTTTGTGCACCTGCATAGACCATATCAAATTTTGAGATGTCAAAAGGCCGTGAAAAAATATCGGATGACATGTCACAAACCAATGGTACCGCTACCTCGGGAAAATTATGGTATTGCGTTCCGTAAATCGTATTGTTGCTGGTGATGTGAAGATATTGATGTTCGTTAGTGACCGGATTGTCTTTCGGAATGTATGTGTAGTTGTCAGCTTTT
Organism: Saprospiraceae bacterium; assembly: GCA_022842725.1. Taxonomy (GTDB): domain Bacteria; phylum Bacteroidota; class Bacteroidia; order Chitinophagales; family Saprospiraceae; genus OLB9. The sequence goes on along the minus strand of JALHOZ010000025.1, from coordinate 140 downwards.
GAAGAAGCTACCACATCGACGGTCCCAAAAATTTTGGCTTCTTTGATGGCTTTGGCTGCCCAGGTACCTGTATCTGCATAAGCCGCTTTGCCACCTTCAGGCAAAAGATTCATCGGAGCCATAAAAAATTGGGTGCTGGC
>JALHOZ010000024.1:35874-61834 GCA_022842725.1 Saprospiraceae bacterium | reverse complement strand
AAGTCAACCCCCCCACCTCACGACTTTTTTGAATCCAACCACTCAATGTCACTTGTTGTCCCACATCCGAGATGCGCAATTCTCCACAATTTTTTGTTCTGTACATACCTATTAAATTCTTACTTTCGGGCCGCAAAGGTAATATTAATGGCGGTATATTTTATGTAATTCCATTCTTTTTATCCCGTTTTCTGTTGAAGTTTGTTTGCTATATATACTTTTGCATTATGAGATCACATATTCACATTCCGGTTTGGAAAAAATGGGCCAGTTATTTTACAGAGATTGTCCTCGAACATACATCTTCAGACTACAATGAAGTGCTTACGGTTTCATTGGTGAAAGGCAGGCTGCAATTGTCGACGGAAGAAGCGATCTATTCCTATGCTGACAAGTACGATAATTTCAGGGTTACCTTTGAAAAAATGATACTGCCTGAAAAAGCCCATGTTTTGTTGCTGGGTTTTGGATTGGGCAGTATACCCTTTATGCTTGAAAAAATATTTGGCAAGACCTATTCTTACACAGGAGTTGAAATAGATGAGACGGTCATTCATTTGGCCAGTAAATATGTCTTGTGGGATTTGAAAAGTGATATAGAATTGCATCAGGCCGACGCTGTATATTTTGTGGCGCAGGATCCGAACAAATATGATTTGATTGCGGTAGATCTTTTTATCAGTGAAAAAATCCCTCCTGTTTTTGAAGAAGAAGATTTTCTGGAAAGTGTCAAAGAAAACCTTACGCCGAACGGGGTTTTATTATTCAACCGCCTGGCCAAAACAGAAAAAGAACTCGCTACCACAAAACGATATTATGAAGAAGTTTTTTGCAAAGTTTTTCCTTCTGCCACGTATGTCGAAATCCAGGGCAATCATGTATTGGTGAGCGACAAAAAGGCATTGAGATAAATAAAAAAGGGTTTCACAATTCTTTTTGAGTATTGTACTTATTAAATGGAGAATCCGGAAAAAGAAATCCATTTTATATTACTTTTTGTCTCTTTTGAGTCTTTTTTTGATAAATAATTCTGTCAAAAATACTACGTTTATCTGATTACACTTATTTTTAACCCTTGAGTGGCTGATTTATTTTAAATGCAGAATAAGAAGAATGTTTCTGCTATGTTTTGATAATTTTATTTGGAAAACACACGAAATACGACATGAAAACTTTATTTACAACTTTACTTTTTGCAATCATTGTACAAACCAACATTTACGGGCAATACACATCTGTTTTTGGTACATCTTACACTGAATGGAATTACATAACCTTGTTTTGTGATGCCGGTTTTGTTGAGTCTTTTGTTCAAAACAGAGATACGCTGATAGAAAATAATATGTACAAAGTTGTTTATGACTTCGGACTGTTGAGGGAATCAGACGACAACTCCAAACTTTGGTTCAGAGCATTGAATGATACAGAAGAAATTTTGATCATGGATATGAATCTGAACAAAGGAGATACTTTTTCATTTTCATCCCTTGATGTAATAGTTGATACCATATTTGTGGAAAACAATCAAAAAATCATTGAATTTGACTTAATGCCCTATCATTGCGGATATTATGAAAAATTGAGATTCGTAGAAGGAATTGGTATAAATTTAGGTTTTCGTTTTGCACTGACCGGTTTAAAAGACGAACCATGGCTTTTGAGATGTCACACAAAGGATGCCGATGAATTAAATTTTCTTGAATCCGCTTTTGGTTCTGATTGCAGGAGAAGTTTGGTGTCTGTTGATGAAAAACAAAATGATGGTTTGATGGTATATCCCAACCCGACAAACAAATGGTTATACCTCAAATCGGGACATAATGACTCAGGAAATATTGAAATTTTGGATCATACAGGTTTCAGTATGAAAAAATTGAATAATTTTAATGCTGAATTTCCATTGGACGTGGAATCCTGGCCGAACGGAATGTATTTTTTAAGAATCAATGGGATTAAGAATCAAAGATGGATAAAGTGGTTTAAGTTCTGAAAATAGTCAATTTACACTTTTTTTTTAAAAAGTGCTTATTTTTATAATAAAGGTGATTATCCTTTTCCATAATGTTACATAAAACAATGACGTGGTTTATCTGCTTACAAAAGAAACAAAACTGGTTTCATTCTAAGCTCCCTTCCTTCATCATATATGAATGAATCATTTGACCCCAAAGTCTGATCAGCGAAAAAAAGAAAGTTAAAAAGACCGGATCATGTCAAGCCGTTAATGGTTAGTCTATAAAAATAGATATAGTACAAGAAAATTAAGTTGAAATTTTCAGTGAATAATTACCATTAAGACAGGTTTAGTTGCTCTAAAGGATACTACATGACATCATTTTGTTGTTTTTCTTTAATGGTGGAACCATTCATGTTTTCCAATTGAGTGACCATGTTAGCTAAGGTAACAGGAAAACCAAAAGATGACAAGTTGCTGACTTTAACGGTTTGATATAAGCCGGTTTTGTCTTTTATCAAACCGTTCCAAAGGAAGATTTGGATATTAAAATGGATTTTTTGATGCGTTAGGTTTTGAGTTTTATGTATTGCCAGTAAAGGTTGTTCAGCATCCGAATCTATATCAAAAACAGATAACAGTACGTCAGACTTTTGTTTTGGGAGCGGGCCTTCACTTTCATTTTCGATGAGTGGAAATTCATAGAGGTGTTGCCAGATATCTTTTCCGGACCTTTGTTGAATCACTGTAGAATCTGTTTTGGGATTATACAATATAAAATAATGAAAATATCGGTTTGATTTTTCTTTTTTAGGAAGGGTGACAGGTAGTTGATCGGTAAGTCGAAGTTGATATGCTTTACACCCTGAGGTAAACGGACACTCATGACAGTTGGGTTTAGCCGGTTTACAAATCAACGCGCCAAAATTCATGATCGCCTGATTAAAGGCTGAAGGTTTTGTTTCCTGTATGGCTGGTGCTAAAAAATCGGTGATTATTTTTTTTCCGGAAGGCTCCAAAGGGGGACTTTCTACAGCCAGAAATCTTGCCAGGAATCGGGCGACATTTCCATCAAGAACAGGGTAGGGGAGGTCGTAAGCAAAACCTGCTATTGCCGATGCAGTATAGGGACCAATTCCGGGTAGCGAAAGTAAAGTTTCATAGGTATCCGGAAATTTTCCATGATAAGTGGTGAAAATCTGGTCGGCTGCTTTTTTGATATTTCTCGCGCGGGAGTAGTAACCCAAACCTTCCCAATATTTGAGAACTTCCGATTCTTGAGTTTTATGTAGCGAAGTGATGTCCGGAAATCTTTCGATAAACCGTTCATAGTAAGACCATCCCTGAGCAACCCTTGTTTGTTGTAATATGATTTCTGAAATCCAGATTTTGTATGGATCTTTTGTTTCAAGCCATGGCATTGGTCTCGGATTTTGTTTGTGCCATATGATTAGCGTCTGCGCAAACAAGGAACCGTTCAAAATTATTTGAAATTAAATCGAAAAAACAAAAACAAAAAAATCTTAAGCTGAAATGGATCTCACCAAAGAATAATCTCCATAATTTTCTTTGATCATTTCCTTTAGTGCTTTTCTGGCAAAAAATATTCTGCTTTTTACCGTACCGAGAGGTAAGTCAAATATATCAGCGATCTCCTGATACTTAAAACCTTCATAATGCATTACAAAAGGAACTCTGATGTTTTCTTCAAGGGAATCGATCATTTTTTGTAATTCCTGCATTAACAGGTTTCTGTTTGCATCATTGTCTATCGAACTGCTTCCTGAATTGAGGAAATACAGATTATCCGTAGAGTCAATGATGGTGTTTGTTTTGACTTTTTTACGATAGTTATTAATGAAAATGTTTTTCATTATCGTAAAAGTCCAGGCTTTGAAGTTGGTCTCAGGCCTGAATTTATCGCGGTTTGTAATCACACGGAACGCTGTCTCCTGATAAAGATCTTTAGCATCTTCCGTGTTTTTTGTAAGATTATATGCGAAGGCGTTTAAAGAATCCGCCAGAAATTCAAATTTTTGATTAAACTCTATGATTGACATAGTACAACATATTTTGTTGTCACAAATATATGTCAATGTTGACCAAATTACCAAAAAATTTTAAACAAAAACGGCATATTAATTTTTATTTAACACTTTTGGTCAGGCTGATATGGCTCTGACCAGGGTAAGGTCGCCATAACTGCGTTTCATCATTTCCTTAAGTTCTCTTCTGGCGAAAAATATTCTGCTTTTTACAGTTCCGAGAGGAAGCTCGAATTTTTCCGCGATTTCGGTATATTTATACCCTTCATAATGCATCATAAACGGAATTCTGATAGAATCATCCAATTTGTCTATCATCATTTTAAGTTCCGTCATGAGAATATTTTTGTTGGCGTCATTAGAAACTTCAGAACCAGTGTCCAAAAAGAATTGGTTGTCTGTATGGTCAAGAAATGTGTTTGACTTGACTTTTTTGCGATAGTTGTTGATAAAAATATTTTTCATAATCGTAAAAGTCCAGGCTTTAAAGTTGGTGTCCGCTCTGAATTTTTCCTGATTGTTAAGTGCTCTGTATGCTGTTTCCTGATAGAGGTCCCGTGCATCTTCCATGTTTTTTGTCAGGTTATAAGCAAAAGCTTGTAATGCATCTGTCAGGTATTCTAAATTAGATCTGAATTCTATCGTTGACATGATATTTTATTTTGTTGCAACAAAGATACGTATTGTTTAAGAAATGAACAACAAAAATTAAACAAAAAAATAAAAATAAACATAAATTTATTAATGTAATATATAAATAATTTAATAACATATAAATATATATATGTAAAATATATATTTAAAATATAACTTGTTTTACAAATTAAACAAAACGGTAAACAAAAATTATGGTAGCAGCACTAAATATCAATCTGGTTCAGACTATATGCCCATATAACATCCCGAATTGTAATAAAATAAGTGTTTTTGAATCCGTTACTTCCCCTTGTCTCACCATCTTTATTATTTCAGAAAAAGAGTATTCTATCACCTCAATATCTTCATGCTCTTCGACTAGTCCTCCCCCTTCACCTTTTCGGAATGAATCTTCATAAGGTGCCATAAAAAGATGTATTTTTTCCATATGTGCACCCGGTGTAGCGTATGTTTCGCCGACTTTTATGAGATGGGAAGCAAAAATTCCGGTTTCTTCGGCGATTTCCTTTTTCATGGTTTCTTCAGGTTCTTTATCGTCCAACATGCCCGCACAACATTCGAGTAAAAAACCATCAGGGTGGCCGTTGAGATGCGCTGCCAACCTGTATTGTTTTACAAGAACAACTGTTTTTTTTACAGGATTATATAACAGGGCTGCAGCACCATCACCACTATTATAGATCTCTCGTTTTAAAATATGGGAAGTTCCGTCTCCGAAAGTATAATGTATATCATAACCTGTCAGTGTAGACCATCCCTGATACAATATTTTTTGGGAAAGAATCTCTATTTTTCGCATGCTTCTATATTTATCGCCAAAGATAAGGCTTGGCAGAGATGTATAAGGTTTTAGGACACACTATAATATTACATAAGATTAAAAAAGCTGTATACAAGATGGATGATAAGTTAAAAATGGTTTTACCTTTTTTAACAATGTCGGGGCATAAGTGCTAAACTTTATTGGATTTTCTTTTGAATACGTACCCTGTTTGTGTTTTTTGAAAGAACCTTTTATATATAATAAGGAGTAATTTGTATTGGAAAGATGACATTATGAAACATATTTTACATCATATATGAATTTTTCAATACCTTTGTCCCTGATTTAAAATAATTTAATGTATAACCTATGTTGAACAAAATCACACTTATAGGAAACCTGGGGAAAGATCCTGAAATTCGTACTTTGGAAAACGGTACCAAAGTAGGCACATTTTCTTTAGCTACCAATGAAAATTACAGAGACAAAAATGATAACTGGCAAACATTGACTGAGTGGCACAATATTGTTGTCTGGAGATTTTTGGCTGAAAAGGCTGAAAGGGAATTTAAAAAAGGTGGATTGGTATATGTTGAAGGTAAAATGACCTACCGTAAATATAAAGATAAAGATGGTGTGGAAAGAACAATCGCTGAAATCGTGGCATCCACCGTTCAGTCTCTGGAAAGAAAAGAAAACAGCGGACTAAAATCAAGTTTCCCGGGAACTATGGATGAGCCACCATCCGGTTTGAATCAGGGTAGTAATACACAATCAGAAGCTGATGATTTACCCTTCTGATGATGTTTATACAAAAATGGTTTCACAAAAATAGTTGTTTTGGACACTGAGCCCCCTTCTGAACTTTTGTTTATTTCCTGGCATTTTGTGATGCAAATGGCGGGAGACAGTTCTCTTTTGTTTGTATTTTTTGTTATTTTGTTAATGTGCTCCGGCTTGATTTCTGCTTCCGAAGTTGCCTTTTTTTCCTTGGATTTAAATGAAGTAAAGGCTCTTGAAAATGAAAAATCAAACAGTTCGCGTACGATCCTTGCCTTAAAAGAAAAACCGAGATATCTTTTGGCAGTCATTCTGATCTCAAATAATCTGGTGAATATCGGAATCATTCTGGTTGCCGAAAATATTTTGGATATCTGGCTCGGGGAGACTGTTTTATTGCAGGCAGGTGAATGGACTTCAAAGGTATTGTTTCAAAATGAAGTGGATGCTTCCGTTTTGAGCAATATATATAACTTTTTGATTACGGTCATCGGGGTGACTTTTGTATTATTGATATTCGGGGAGGCCGGGCCAAAAATGGTTGCTACAAACAATAAAAACGGAGTTTTGCGTATTATGGCAGGTCCGCTTACAGTTTTGAATTACCTATTCAGCCCTATCAGTTCTTCTCTTGTCAGGATGTCAAAGTTTATTGAGTCCAAAATTAACACCAACGCAAACCAAACTTCCAAGGAAGATATTGATACAGCCATTGATCTGATTGTCACCAATACGGAAAATTCAACTCAGGAAGCAGATATTCTCAAAGGCATTGTAAGTTTCGGAGATACTTCAGCCAAACAAATCATGCACACCCGAACAGATGTGGTGGCAGTAGATGTCACCATAAACTTTAAGGAGCTTCTGAAAATCGTCAAAGATTCGGGATATTCAAGATTTCCTGTTTTTCAGGATGATTTTGACGTGATCGTTGGAATATTATACGTTAAGGATATTTTGGAATTTTTGGATCAGGATGAAAATTTTGAATGGCAAAAACTGGTTCGTACCAACGTCCTTTTTGTGCCGGAATCAAAAAAAATTGACGAATTACTGCGTGAGTTTCAGTTGAAAAAGACCCACATGGCCATTATTGTAGATGAATACGGAGGGAGTGCAGGTATTGCAACCCTTGAAGATATTATGGAAGAAGTCGTGGGTGACATTAAAGATGAGTTTGACAGTGATGATGATATTGATTATAAAAAAATCAGTGACGGACACTTTATTTTTGAAGGAAAAACATTGCTCAAGGATGTATGCAGGGTCATTTCGGTCAATGTAAACTTTTTTGATACCATAAAAACCGATACAGATTCCATTGCCGGTATTTTTCTTGAGCGATATGGTGTAATTCCGGAAGTTGGACAGGAAATATATCACCATCATATCACGTTAAGGGTAGATGCAACATCTAAAAAAAGAATTGAAAAGGTGAGTGTTTTGATTGATGACATTAATGCCTGATTTCAGAATTGAAAGTTGAAATCTTTTCTTCCTTAAAACGCCGCCGGACTATAAATACAAATATAATGAATAAACCCTTATCACATCGTTTTGTCCAAATTTTACATGAACGTAATCATCAGTTAACCGGGTTGATTTTACCTGCCGTGATATTTGTTTTTTTATTTTCATCCTGTAAAGAGGACTGGGTAACTCCAAAAAACAGGATGTACCCGAAAATTAATTTTCCCGCTAAAAATTATCAGTCGTATCAGGATAATTCTTGTCCCTATACTTTTGAGTATCCGTCCTATGCAGTAGTCAAACGGGATAGTTTGTTTTTTAAAGATCAGGTGGTGTCACCATGTTGGTTTGATATCCGTATCGATACGTTGAATGCATCAATTCATTGTAACTATGTAGAAATTTCAAAAGAAAATACCGTCGATAAATTGATCAATGACGCTTTCACGATAGCAAGCAAACACAATATCAAAGCGGTGGCGCGTAAAGAGTCAAATATTGAAAACGAGTTTGGTGTGACCGGATTGTTTTTTGATATCGAAGGGCCTGTAGCTATGCCGGTTCAATTTTATGTAACAGATAATAAAAAACATTTTTTTCGCGGCTCACTTTATTTTAATGCTAAAGTCAATCCGGATTCAACAGCTACGGTTCTCCAATTTGTTCGTAATGATATTGAAAAATTATTGGAAACCTTTCAGTGGAAATAATTTGGTATGAATATTTAATCTTCTTTGACTTCAATGACTCCTTCGTTCAAAAGAAGTCCGTTGGTCAGAATGGAAATTTTATTTTCTAAAGGGCCAATACAATAAACAAAACCCTGATTTTCAAAAATTCCTGAAATCGTCATCAGGTTTTCTTCATCATATGTCTGATCCGTCGTTAGATTTATGAATCCGTCATTTTGAATTATTCCGGTTGACGTTATATTAATGTTACCATGCGAAGGATTTAACACATTTACGCTGCCGGCAGTATCAACCTCCATATGACCTGAAACCATTAATAATTTTGCGTTTTCGTCATACAGATTACGAATGACAACCGAATCACTGACTACAAGTTGACCGGCAACAAAAATTCCTGAAGCATAACTTATATGTAAGGGAGACAAAAGCCGGCATTCCGTTGAGTGACCGACATAAAGACTGCTTATGGTAGTAATGGCTGTACTGTCGAGGGTCAATATGCCTGAACTTTCAAGGTTGTCCGGAAGGACCACGTCATGACAATAATCAGGTGTAATCCCCAGACTCCAGGATGAAGGTGCGGACCAATCTGTATCATTGCCAAGCCAAATATTTTCAAGCCGCTGCAGCAAAAAAACATTCAGAACAGCTGTATTCCCCCTTGCCCGATGGTAGCTGTAAGGCGTGACGGACAATGTGTGTACCGGTGCATTTTCATCCCATAAAACAGTCACCTGATTGGAAAAAACAGAATGAATCAAAAATTGACCTCCGGTAATCTGCCAGTCATAATAAGCTGCGGAATCTTTTCGGACACTGTATTTTTGTTGGTATTGTCCACTGCAGACATTTGTATTTCCGGTTATAGAAACCGGTGCGGGACGCAATAAATGTTCACAAAACCACTCAGATATTCCGGGAACAATATCGGCATGTAATGTATTCGTTCCGTTTTCATGAACGTCATGGCCCCGGTTTGAATAGGTGTTTAATTCGTTGACCAAACCAACATTATTGGCTTGTTGGGAGATAGGAAAACTCCCGTGAACTTCCGGAAGATCAGAACCCACGACAAGCCACAAAAGATTGCTGAAAGGCTCTCCGGATTCGAAAGGTACGGTTTCATCATCTGTGCTGTGAAAAGAAATGAGGATAGGTTCGTTGGCTTCTTCAATATATTCGGTAAAACCTATGGCTCCGGCCAGATTAAAAACCGCTTTTGCCCTGCCATTAAAATTCCGGTTGTTCCCGACACTATCCAAAGATAATTGGTCGGGCACCTGAAAACCATTCTGAGTCCAGGCTCTTGTAGAAACCGGTCTCAATTCATCTCTGTCCAGATAGGCATTATGAAGAGCGACAAATCCTCCGGAGCTGTGACCGCCAATATAAATTTGGTTTGGATCTATTCTGTACAAGTTTGGTCCGGCTGCATCAGCTTTAAAAAAGCGAACCGCTGATCTTCCGTCCTGCAGGCCTCTGTATACTGCCCGCATCGCCAGGTCGGCATTAAAGATATTCATTCCGAGCCGGTAATCGATCACAGCCGTCACAAAACCTCTTTTGCACAATTCCTGCGCCAGTAGCCTGATGCTCCAGTGATCTTTACTTCCGGACAAAAATCCACCTCCGAAAGCAATGATGATAACCGGTCTTTTGGATAAGGTATCACCAACGGGCGTAAAAATATTCATCCGCAAATTGATGGCAGTCGTTTGGTATTCTCGGACATTGAGCGGATATCCGGTGATCCATTCATAAAAACCACCTCCCGGATTTGGGCGGGGCACTCCTGTACTGAAAGTAACGTTTTGAGTTTCGTTCCATGATGTAAATACATTACTCACATACCTGTTTGGTAAGGGTTGTGCCTGTATTTTTAGTATAACAAAACAGTTACCTATTAGTATCCAAAACAGAAATTTACGGATGAAAAACAAAGGCATCAGTCTCTTGGTGTGCTGTTCATTTGTTTTTCAAAATACGGATATATTTCTGCCTGAAACTTCTGTGAAGACCGGAACAAACTTTTTATTTCAAAATATACCTTTGGGTCCAAAAACATTTCTTTACATTTTTGAGCTTCAAATTTTTCAACTTTGGCAGAAATTTCTGTGTTTTTTTTCTGCACAGCGTCAAAAAAAGCTTTTTCATTTTCAGAATATCCCGTTTTTTCTTTTCCTTCTACATTTTGCTGTATGATATCCCGATATCGTCCGTACGTAATATTATATTCCTGAAGAAGGGATATGATTTCTACGTCGAGGTTGTTTTCAATCGAGGAAGTTTCCGAATATATCACTACAAAAGCCTCCAAGTCTTTATTAGCATAAGTTGAAGACGCTTCCTGTGCTTCTGACTGAAAAATACAAAAAAAAGTACAAACAAAAGCTGTTAAAGTAAATCGTGTAAAAAAAAGGTTCATAAAATCCGTATTTGCTTTGTAAGAATGACTATAATATTGTCAGCCACGAAGTTATATATATTTTTTTTAAATAAAAGAAAATTTTATATTAAGTATGTAAATTATTTTAAAATGAACATATGGGGTATGATTTTTTAATGGCCGGCAACAAAATGTGAGTAAATGTATTATGTATTTCTAAATTCAAAATTGTGCTAAGTATCATTTCTCCTTCCAAAACAATGGCAAAAGAAAATGCATTGTTGACTCCCGGGACTAACGTTTATTTTGAAAAAGATTTCAGAATGCTTTTAAAAAAATTGCAGAAAATGCCCAAAAATCAACTGCAGCAATTGATGGCTACAAGTGATAAACTTACGGACGAGACCTGTGCTTTATATCAAAACTTTCCGGAAAAAATTGATGCTGAAACCGGCAGATCCGCTGTTTTGGCTTATAGTGGCGACGTTTATCAGGGTCTCAACGCAAAGGATTTTACAACAGAAGATGTACATTTTGCGCAGGATCACCTTCGTATTTTGTCAGGTCTTTTTGGTGTATTGCGACCACTTGACCTGATTGCACCTTACCGGTTGGAAATGGCAACATCCTTGGTAACAGGTCAAAACAAAAACCTGTATGGTTTCTGGAGCAAAAAGATCACCGACCATTTGCATGAAACGATTCAGGGACATCAAAACAAAATTTTATTAAATCTGGCTTCAGGAGAATATTTTAAAGTCATTGATCAAAAAAAAATTGATTTTCCTGTTTATCACGTCGAGTTTAAAGAGGTGAAAAATGGCAAACTCACCGGAAATGCTTTAACCAATAAAAAAATGAGAGGTGTGATGGCAAACTACATTATCAAATATAAAATCGACAATCCTGAAGATTTGATGTCTTTTTCAGAATATGGATTTTTGTTTTCTGAAGCACACGCTACCCATAATCATTTTGTTTTTTTACGAACAGTTTGATCCTCAGAAAGTATAAGGATAACATTTTAGCATCCGTTTATTTAAACAATCACCTTGTTTTCTTCGAATTCAAAACCGGATTTTCTCTTTATTTTCTAAATAAATCGTAATTTTGCGGCTTATTTTATCAATATGCCTACGGTTTATCTTACAAGGCTGGAAAAATTTAACGCAGCACACAAACTTTGGATCGAATCCTGGTCCGAAGAGGAGAATATAGCTTTTTTTGGAAAATGTGCCAACAAAAACTGGCATGGTCATAATTTTACCTTGAGTGTTACGGTCAAGGGACAACCGGATCCGCTGATAGGTTGGGTTATGGATGCTAAAAAGCTCGGTAAACTCATTAAAGAAATTGTCATAGAAAAGGTAGATCATTCAAATCTGAATCTTGATGTTGATTTTGTTCCTCAAGGTATGATGCCGACCACCGAAAACATGGCTATTTTGATTTGGGATCAATTAAAACCTCATGTGGAAAAAAACCAATGTACATTACATTGTGTTAAACTTCAGGAAACAGATTCCATATTTGTGGAATATTACGGAGAATCATAAAAAAAGTCACGTGGGGTATTCAAAAAAAGATCATTACCAACCCGAAATAACAGAAAAAATCAGCCAACAATACAGAAATATTATTCAGACGCTGGGTGAAGACCCGGACAGAGAAGGATTGATCAAAACACCGGAAAGAGCTGCCAAAGCGATGCAGTTTCTGACTCAGGGTTACGAACTGAGTGCTGAGGATATATTGAAGTCAGCCCTTTTTAAAGAAGAATACAATGAAATGGTCATTGTAAAAGACATTGAGATATATTCGATGTGTGAGCACCACATGTTACCCTTTTTTGGTAAAGCCCACATCGCCTATATACCAAACGGTTACGTGGTGGGCCTGAGTAAAATTCCCAGAGTTGTGGACGTTTTTGCCCGAAGACTACAGGTTCAGGAAAGATTGACTCAGGAAATATTGCAGGCCATTGACCAAACGTTAAAACCTCAGGGTTGTGCAGTGGTGATCGAAGCGATTCATATGTGTATGATGATGCGTGGTGTTCAGAAACAAAACAGTTCTACAACAACTTCTGCATTCACCGGTCAATTTCAGCAGGTTGAAACCAGAAGTGAGTTTCTTAGCCTTATTGGCAAATCATTGAGATAAAAAAAATACATAAAATATATATGACAGCATATGTTTTTCCCGGGCAGGGAGCACAATTCGAAGGTATGGGAGCTGACTTGTATGAATCTTCTGAGGCAGCAAGAAATATTTTTCATAAAGCAGATGAGATTTTGGGCTTTAAACTTTCTGAAATCATGTTTTCCGGAAGTGCAGAAGACCTTAAACAGACCAAAGTGACTCAGCCGGCTCTTTTTGTTCATGCTATGGCAAAATGGGCTGCCTTTGAACATGAGGCTCCCGATGCTGTGGCAGGACATTCATTGGGTGAGTTTTCTGCTTTGGTTGCCAACGGAACCCTTACTTTTGAGGACGGACTCAAACTTGTATATGAAAGAGCACTCGCCATGCAGGAAGCTTGTGAAAAACAAGCAGGTACTATGGCGGCTATTCTGGGATTGGAAGACGAAGTAGTTGAGGAAATCTGCGGATCGATTGACGAGATTGTTGTTCCTGCAAATTATAATTGTCCGGGTCAGCTCGTCATTTCCGGAAGTCAGGAAGGTATACGCATGGCCACAGAAAAACTGACCGAAGCAGGAGCCAAAAGAGCTTTGGTTCTTGAAGTGGGAGGAGCATTTCACAGTCCATTGATGGAACCGGCAAGAGTCAGACTTGAAAGAGCTATTCAAAATACCACATTCCATCAGCCTGTTTGTCCGGTTTTTCAAAATGTACACGGCCAGGCAGAATTAAATCCTGAAGCCATCAAAATCAATCTCATCGCTCAATTGACAGGCGCTGTTAAATGGACGCAGTCTGTTCAGAACATGATCAGTAGTGGAGTTACCCGATTTGTTGAGGTAGGTGGAACAGGCAAAGTCCTTTCGGGATTGATCAAAAAAGTGAACAGAGAGGTCGAAGTCTCGGGTTTGTAATATGGAAATCTTCAAAGGGAAATTGCTGGTTGCAGAACCATTTATGGTGGATGATAATTTTAAAAGGTCCGTCATTTTGATTTGTGAACACGAAGAACACGGGACGACCGGATTTATCCTCAACAAACCCTTTCATACAAAAATGGAAAAACTGATTCCTGATTTTCCTGAGTGTGATGCACCTGTTTTTTTAGGTGGACCTGTAGGTTTGGACTCTATTCATTATTTGCACAACGCAGGTCATATTTTGGACGGAAGTCTGGAAATATGTAAAGGTGTATATTGGGGAGGAGACTTTGATAAATTGAAATTTTTGATTGAAAATAAATTAATAAATGCCGGAGATATCCGATTTTATGTCGGATATGCCGGTTGGAGCGAAGGACAATTGGCAAGTGAAATGGATGAAGGGTCATGGCTGGTCAGTGATATGGACGCCAACTACCTTTTTAAAACCAAACCTTTTGTTTTATGGCAAAGTGTCCTTCATAATAAAGGGGACAGATTTACCGTAATTGCTCAGATTTCTGATGACCCACAGTATAATTAATTATGTATTACGTAAGGGATATTTCCGTTAAGTTTGGTGAAAGAATTCTTTTGGATTCCATCAGTTTTATGATTTCTCCGAAAGAAAGAATCGGTCTCATAGGCAGAAACGGAGCAGGAAAGTCTACCTTACTGAAAATTATGGCCGGACAGCTCTCTCCGGATGAAGGAAAACTTGAATTCCCAAGCAAAACGACGGTAGGTTATCTGAAACAGGAATTTGAACTGAACGAACAGAATACTGTCATCGAAGAGACGATGACCTGTTTTACCGAAGCTTTGGCCCTCCAGGAAGAGTACGATCTCATCCATCAAAAAATGTCTGAAACGGAAGATTACCATTCCAAAACCTATATGGATCTGGTAAATAAACTTTCGGAGGTTTCCGGACAATTGGAACATTATAATTTATCTTCTCTTCAGGTTGATACTACCAAAATATTAAAAGGTCTTGGTTTTCAGGAACAAGAGTTCAACAGAAAGGTATCCGAACTCTCAGGAGGATGGAAAATGCGGATAGAATTGGCAAAGTTGTTATTGCGAACTCCGGACCTTTTGATGCTCGACGAACCCACCAATCACCTGGATATAGAGTCTATTATCTGGTTGGAAAACTATCTGCAAACCTATAGTGGTACGGTCATTTTGATTTCCCACGATATTCAGTTTCTGGACAATGTGTGCAACCGCATCGTTGAAATTGAAGTTGGAGATATCATTGATATGAAACTTACGTATAAAAAGTATCTCATTGAAAAAGAAAGATATCAGACAGTACAACAGGCTGCATTTGAAAACCAACAAAAAGAAATAGCACAAAAGGAAAAAACCATCGCCCGTTTTATGGCAAAAGCCACCAAGACCAAAATGGCTCAAAGTATGCAAAAACAACTGGAAAAAATCGATAGGATAGAAGTCCCTCTCGAGATAAACCGGTCGATGCGCATCAGATTTTCAGAGGTGCCCCGATCAGGACGAGATGTGGTCCGTACTGAAAAAATCTCAAAAAGTTTTGGCGAAAAACATGTTTTAACAGATGTTGATTGCGTCATTGAAAGAGGAGATCGTGTCGCTTTTGTAGGTCAGAATGGTCAGGGAAAAACTACGTTGGCCAAAATATTATGTGGAATTTTACCATATGATAAAGGTAAAGTTATCAACGGTAGCAATGTTTTTTTGTCTTATTATGCACAAAATCAATCAGAATTGCTCGATGTTAAAAAGACAGTGCTGGAGATTATGGAAGACAAAACTCCTGAAGAAACCCGTTCAAAAATTCGTTCGGTTTTAGGTTCTTTTTTATTTTCCGGGGACGAAGTTGATAAAAAAGTTTCTGTATTGTCGGGAGGAGAAAGAGCCAGATTGGCCATGGCTTCCCTGATGATGAAACCTTGTAATTTTTTGGTTTTGGACGAACCGACCAATCATTTGGATATTCATTCTAAAGAAATTTTAAAAAATGCTCTGCTTGACTACACAGGAACTTTATTACTGATTTCTCACGACAGAGATTTTCTGGCAGGACTGACGGACAAAATGTACGAATGTAAAGAAGGTAGTGTCGTCGAATATTTGGGAGATATCAATTACTTTCTCGAGAAAAAAACTTTTTCCAATATGAGAGAAATTGAAACTTCCAAAACAACAACATCAAAGTCAGAATCCAACATAACTGAAAAATCAGCTTTGGATGCTGAAGAATACCGAAAAGCCAAAAAACAGGTTCAACAAATCGAAAGAACGATCGAAAAACTGGAAGAAGAAATAAAAGTTATGGAAGAAGCTATGGCTCAAACAGACTTTTACAACCGTCCTGACCATCAAAAAATATTGGATTCTTACAAAACAAAACAAGATGAACTACTTCAAAAAATGGAAGAATGGGATAGATTGTTGGTCCAATTGTCCTGAGAATTGTGATTAGGGGATTTCAGTGTTGATATTATTTCGGAATGGATTTTTAATTTCCCAATAATGAAGTACTTGTATTAAATGTTGTAAAACCAATGACTCTGTCGTAAATATCCCCAAATCCTCTGAAATAAGCAACAACCTGGTAGTCATTTTCTGTTTCATTCCAACTTCCTTCCAGTTTTTGGTAATCAATAGAGCCGTCACTTTTCAAAACACCGTAATAATAATTATAGTATCCTTGTTTTAATAAAACATTTGCAGTGAGATATTGACCCGTTTCTGAAGTCGTCATTCTGTATTCTTCTCTCGGTTCCCAATCATTCATGCTTCCTAAAATAAATACTTCGTCGTCAGATTCCAGGTTTTCAGGCATTTCGAGCGTAAATATAATATTAAGATAATCGGCATTTATATTTTTTTCATCTAATGCATACTCAGATTGTCCGGACCGGGCATAATTAAATATAGAATCTCTGATTGCAGAACGTGTTCCCGTTCCACCTGAATTAGAGCCGCTTTTACTTAGATCCACTGTTTGTACAAGATTGAGCCCGTCCAGATTATTGATAAAAAACTTTCCGTTAAAATCAAAAGTCAACATATAAGTCAGGTTTTGCCTTGAATAGGTATGCGTAAGTAATACGTCCGTACCATCTTTTTTTCGTTCGATTCTTTGCACCCCTCTTCTAATAAACTGAATTCCTCTGGTATCAAACTCTCTGTATTCAGAAAGTCCTTTATAGCTGAATGATCCTGAAGTTGTAAATTTTGCGGTATTTCTTGAAAGGAAATTAGGCTTTCGGGCAATATAGGAATCCCAGTTTTCATTTTGTAATGTCACCAGCGTCAGCTCAGTTTGCGGGTCACGATAAACCAACTTTTCCAGATTTACATCAAACTGAAATTCCTGATTAAACCGCACATTGGCTGTATTGCCTACCAATGAATTTTTAGGCAGTATTTGTGTTGAAGATTCCGTGACAATAAATCTTCTGGTAAGTACCGGATAATCGATGGACTCTTCATATACGATCAAAAGATAATTGCCTGACACATTAAATTTTGTGTCCCTGTTCGGAAATTCCTGCCAATAGTGGATAAATTGTTTTTTGGTCCTTACGGAATATTCGTAATTTCTGAGTCTTTCATCATTAAAACCATTGATGTAGTCAAATTCTTTCAGATCAGAAGGTGTCCAATCCAGATTACAATGAACGATTCTGTAATAATAATTGCGCTCTTCATTCAATAAATCATCAAATTTAAGAATCAATCGATCATTACCCCGAAGGCCGATAACCGGAAAATTTGTCGGAAGATTATTTACGTTAAAAGTGATGGATTTAATATTCTCATCATAAACAGAATTTGTAAAGCGGTAAGAATAATTCTGACCGAAAGACGGAATCACGATACAAATTATAGTAAAAAGAGATATGATATTTTTAAAGGCCTTCATTATTGAAAATTACTGTTGATGGTTCTCTATGTTTCAAACGCATAAAATTACATAAAAATGTTAAAATACACCTAAAAATTGACAATTCCTGATCGGAACTCCCCCTTTGGTTACAAAAAATAATTAATTTTGTAAGAGAAAATTGCATTTTAGGACAATGTTGTATCTAAGCTTTATAAAGTTAATTGATCTACGTTTTCCTGTTGGATGATATTCCGGAAACCAATTTTATCTTGTACAAAATGACAAAATGGAAACCATAACACAATATTTTGAGACCATACCCAGTCTTCATCGCACCTTGATATTGGTCGGGGGTCTTACCTTTTTTTGGTTACTGGAAAGTGCTGTTCCTCTTTTCAGATTTTCGTACCGTAAGTGGAAACATGCTTCATTAAATTTATTTTTTACCCTGACAACTATTGTAGTGAATTTTGTTTTGGCTTTTCTTTTGGTGAAAGCTTCAGATTGGACAGTTGTTAATCAATTCGGGTTGTTATATTGGTTATCGTTAGATGGTTGGTTTTTTCTGATCTCAGGGGTTTTGCTTATGGATTTGATCGGTGCATATTTTATTCATTGGCTGGAGCATAAAGTCAAATGGATGTGGCAGTTTCATATCATTCATCATTCTGATAAAGAACTGGATACCACCTCAGCCAACAGACACCATCCGGGCGAAAGTGTTTTCAGGTTGGTTTTTACGATTTTGGCAGTCGTTTTGATCGGAGCTCCGATTTGGATGATCTTTTTATACCAAACCATGTCAGTGGTTTTGACTCAATTTAATCATGCCAACATATCCATGGTCTCATGGCTTGATAATACCTTAAAACTGGTGTTTGTCACACCCAATATGCATCGGGTACATCACCACTACCGGCAGCCTTATACCGATTGTAATTACGGAAATATTTTTTCTTTTTGGGACAGAATCTTTGGTACATACAGGACAGCACCCAACGAAAAACTAATCTACGGCGTCGATACGATGATGGAGTCCGAAAAAACTGACAATATTGTAGAATTATTGAAAAAACCGTTTACCAAATACATTCCCGCCGTGGATTATCCGGAAGAAGAAAATCTGGGATAAGTCGGTGTAACATACCGATTTTGTGTATTTTAGTAATATTTTTTAGGTAGTAAATAACCTTGTACGTAATCTTTGATGCCTTCTTCCAGACTAAAAAATGGTTTGTTGTAACCCGCCTCTTTGTGGAGTTTTGACATATCTGCTTCTGTAAAATACTGATAGGATTCTCTGATATCTTCCGGCATATCAATAAATTCAAGGTTGGCTTTCAAACCCATAGCGGTGAATGTGTTCGTGGCCAAATCTTCAAAAGTCCTTGCCAGGCCGGTACCGAGATTGTAAATTCCGGAAGGACAGTTGTCAAAATTTTGAACGAAATGACCAAGTATGGACAAAACGTCCATGACATAAATAAAGTCTCGTTTTTGTTGTCCGTCAGCATATCCTTCTTTGTGGGACCTGAACAGTTTCATTTTTCCGGTAGACCGAATCTGATGAAAGGTATGGAAAATGACCGATGCCATTCGGCTTTTATGGTATTCATTAGGGCCGTAGACATTAAAAAATTTGAACCCTGCCCAATGTTTTGGCGTATTTTTTTGTTGCAGGACCCACATGTCAAAGTTATTTTTGGATCGTGCATAAGCATTTAAAGGTTGTAGTTTGGGTATGACCGCATGATCATCTGAAAATCCAAGATTTCCATCACCGTAGGTTGCTGCTGAACTGGCGTATAGAAGCGGTATGTCGCGTTGGGCACAAACCGTAAATATCCTTTTGGAATAGTCGAGATTCAGGGTATCAAAAACTTCGGTATCCGTGGATGTGGTATCCGTCCTTGCACCCAAATGAATGACCAGATCTATATGTTGGGTCGTTGATTCAAACCAGTTTAGGAAAATATCTCTATGGACAAACTCCCGGACAGCTTTATCTTCAAAGTTTTTGTCTTTATAAATTTTGTAAAAATCATCTACAACGACCACATCTCTGTGAAAACCATGTTCATTGAGCCAGGTCAGCATACATGAACCGATAAAACCTGAAACACCTGTTAAAATTACCATGTCAATAAAATTTATAATGTCATTTCAACAAAGGAAGATTCCACCTTGCCACCTAATTGCGGTGCTTGTTTGTTGATTCTGATATATCCGTTTCGGATTTCCGGAAATTCCGTTTTTAGTCTGCAAAGAATATCAGAAGCGACCGTTTCCAACAAAACCCTGGGATGGTCCATTTCTTCCTTACATATCCTGAAAATATCTTCGTAATTCACAGTATTTGCAAGAATCTGGTCTTTTTTATTGGAAAATCCGATTTCTACCCAGGCTGTAACCAAAAAAACATGACCGGATTTCCTTTCTTCGGGATAATATCCGTGAAAGGAAAAAAATTCAGCATTTTCTATGCCTACTTTGGCATTCATAAGGTGGAGATTGATTGAATGGTCAAAAGTAGTTAAACTGAACGGATATTTTATCACAACAGAAATCAAATTTTTATAAAAATCAAAATATTGGACAACTATTAAATGTCACAATGAAGTGTTTTTTTTGTTTTATGGATATAAAAAAAGACTTTTCCAGGATATATTTTTCACAGTACTATTTTTTAGTAAAATGGGAGAGATGGGCATTCATAATTTGATCCGGAAATTTCTCATTTTTGGTTTTTAAACAATTGGAACATGCAAGATTAGATATGTCAAATGTTATTTAAATCATAAAATCAAACCGGGTTTTCAGAATTGCCTTATTTTTGTCATAGTCGAATATTTTTAAACATTAATTTTAGTCAGTCTTTTGTTTCAGATCAGGATTTTTGAGATTTGTACAATACATTTTATTTTTCCATATCAAAAAATAAAAACCAATAACGAATTATTATTTTAAGATGTAAGACAGAATATGATAAAGAAAAAATGAAAATTGGTATAAAAATGAAATTGGTTCTGAGTTTATGTTGTGTTATGTTGTCGATGTTATGCACTGCACAAAAAATTTCGGTTTATAAATATGATATTTCTTTAAGTCAATTGCCCAAAGAGGCTAAGTATCAATCCTCTGATGAAGCTAAAAATACTGATTTTTTGAATCTTGTCCCGGAAGGAGACAGTCTTTTTCATTTTATTAAAATGGTATACGATGAAAATGAAAAAGATTATGTTTTATGGAATGATATTTATGACGACGAACTTTTACTTCTCGAAAGCCGTAAAATTAAACTGCAAGGTATCTCATCTGAAGGGCTTTTTAATCTGGAAGGCATTTTTGAGTTTAACGGAAAACCACTGATTGTTTATTCACAAAAGGACACAGGAAAGGATTTGCATGTTTTTTATGGCAAAATACTTTCCTTTACAGATAGTTTGAGTATGGATGTTTCACATATTTTGTATACGTTGGATTCGGCAAGTATTTACAGCACTTATTTTTCTTTTGGTTTATCTCCGGATACCAAAAAATGTGTAATTGTTGCCTCTCATATGAAAAAAAATGAAAACGCTTTTGTAAGCCAGGTTTATATATACGATCATGTTTTTGAAATGGTGAAAACATTTCCTTTGAAAAAGGATTTTTTTTCTTCCCGTATAGCTCCTTATTTCGTTCTGACCAATAATGGTGAGTTGGTTTGTTTTGCTGATAAATATTCAAATTCTGTACAAACTGAAGTTCTTCCGGAAATTCAACCGATGGTGTATTGTTACAAATCTGATATGGATTTAGACTCCTTACCATTAGATATTGGAGGCATGGAAATCAAAGAATTTAAATTAATTGGAGAACACAACAGTGAAACTCTCATTGCAGCCAGTATAAGCGACCCAATGGAGACGGGGATTGTGGGTCTGGTGTTGATAAACCTAAAGGTAAACGAATTGTCATCATCCAGGGTAAAAACTCAATTTTTTTCTAACACAGTTATTGACTTCTTTACATTAAATCAAATGAATAATGATATCTTTAAGGGTGTCCCCGGATTAAAGTTTGTGGAGGCTCACATAAGTGAAAAGGGAAATATGTACGCTTTGTTGAGCCAGGAAAGGGTTGAACATTTTTTCAATCCGAATCAGGCTTCGTATCCTGTGTATTACTCAGACAGTAAAATAGTAGTCAAGTGGGATCAGAACTTTGATATGATTTTTGAAAAGGTCATACCTAACCGCACAAAGTCAGTACAACTTAAAGAAAATCTGCATTGTGTCAGTTTTTTGCAAGGTGAAAAAATATCTGTTGTTTATAATACACATATCAAAAATCTGACAAAATTCAGAAAATTTGAAAAGAATCTGAAAATCAAAAGTATTATGACGAACAGAGACTTTAAAGACAATTTAATTTTATTAACAGAATTTGATACAATCGGAAACTTTGTACATTCCCCGTTACTTCCAAAAGATAATCATCAAATGGCACTGGGTTTTGATACAATATATTATAAAAATAATCAGATATATTCAGTTTTCAGAGATAAAAAGAGACATAGATTGTTCAAAGGAAAACTTAATACCAGAAGTTTTTGAGATAGCAGACATAATACATTCGATAGTTGTGTTCAAAATAATTATGTTTTTTACTTCAGATTGTTTCTGAAGTTGATATTCAAGAATTCATCCAAATTTACGTTTTAATGATGAACTTTCATGAATGACAAAATATGACCAATTGATACTATAATTGGCTTTAGTTTGTAATTCTTCGCTTTTGTTTCACCTTCAATCACTATCTTTGTGGCCTGAAACAAAAAACAACATTTTATGAGCTCAGATCACATCAAAAAGTCATCCAAAACGGATTTGTACGAACATCATGACTATTATGGTATAGATGAATTGTTGTCCGAAGACCACCTTCTGGCAAGACAGGCGGTACGAGAATGGATCAAACAGGAAGTCAGTCCCATCATCGAAGAATACGCACAAAGATCTGAGTGTCCGACCCACTTATTTAAAGGTTTGGCAGAAATCGGCGCTTTTGGCCCGAGCCTTCCGACTGAATACGGCGGTGGCGGTATGGACGAAATCGCCTATGGCATTATCATGCAGGAATTGGAAAGATGTGATTCCGGAATCCGTTCGATGGCTTCCGTTCAGGGATCTCTTGTGATGTACCCGATATATAAATATGGTAACGAAGAACAAAGGCGCAAATACCTTCCGAAATTAGGTAGCGGTGAGTTTATCGGATGTTTTGGTCTTACCGAACCTGACCACGGATCGAATCCAAGTGGAATGGTAACCAATATCAAAGATGACGGTGATTCTTACATTCTCAATGGCGCCAAGATGTGGATTACCAACAGTCCGGTAGCTGATGTGGCCGTCGTTTGGGCCAAAGATGAAAACGGCAAAATCAAAGGTCTGATTGTCGAAAAAGGTATGAAAGGATTTACAGCACCCGAAATCCATGGAAAATGGAGTTTGCGGGCATCTGTCACCGGTGAGTTGGTTTTTGAAGATGTCAGGGTACCTAAAGCCAATCTTCTCCCCAATGTAGAAGGGTTGAAAGGTCCTTTGGGTTGTCTCAGCAAAGCCAGATACGGTATAGCCTGGGGCGCTATCGGAGCCGCTTTGGATTGTTATGACTCTTCACTGAGGTATAGTAAAGAAAGACATCAGTTTGGCAAAGCATTGGGTCAGTTTCAGCTTACGCAAAAAAAGCTTGCAGAAATGATTACCGAAATCACCAAAGCACAATTGCTGGCATGGAGACTGGGCACCCTGGCCAATAAAGGTCAGGCGACACCGGGACAAATCAGTATGGCCAAAAGAAACAATGTCCAGATGGCCCTCGAAATCGCCCGCGAAGCACGTCAGATTCATGGAGGAATGGGCATCACCGGCGAATATTCCATCATGCGACATATGATGAACCTCGAAAGTGTCATCACATACGAAGGTACCCACGACATACATTTGCTGATCACCGGAATGGACGTGACCGGATATAATGCTTTTTCCTAAATAAAACCCGATGACCAAAGAATGGAAATTTGAGTGGCAAAGCTACTTGTTTGTGGCAGGAGTTATTGCCCTTTTTTTATTGCCTATTTACAATGTAGCAGATCATAAATATAGGTTTTATACAGAAAACATCGTTTCCATTGCCGTTTTTTTGAGTTTTTCGAAATATATTTTCCTTTTGAAATTTTCGCCTTTTGCCAGAAAGAAATGGCTGAAATTTGCCGTTGTCTTTTTATGCATACCATTGATGATGTATCTGATTGATGCATTGTACGAGTTTCAGAAGTTTCTGGATGAAGAAGGGATTGCAAGTGTTTTGGTGCATACTTCGGATATGTCCAACTACAATTTCGGAAAATTCATCCGGTATCAGTATATGTTTTTTAATACCGGGGCGATCGTGGTGACTTTTTTAATGCCGATAAGGCTCATCATATCTTTTTGGCGCACCTACAACACTCCTGACAAAGTATAAACCATTGTTATGTCACAAATCAAAGAATTTAACGATTACCGAAGCCGGATGAACGACGTCATTTTGTCAAAAGATAACATGGTGTTAAAACGTTTTTTCAGCCTGGACAACCAAACCTACAAAGACGGTGCATTGTCTGAAAAGACCAAAGAATTGTTGGGATTGGTAGCTTCTATGGTCCTGCGTTGTGATGATTGTATTAAATACCATTTGGGAACTTGTTTTGATTTGGGTGTCACTACAGAAGAAGTATATGAAGTCTTTTCAGTGGCCAATCTTGTAGGTGGTTCGATCTGTATTCCACACACGAGGAGAGCTGCCGAGTATTGGGAGGAACTGTTGAAAGAAGTCTCCGAAGCACAATAGTTGCTTTTTGGAAATCAGTAGGTGGGTTGTGTTGTCACTTTGACAACAGATATATAATCATCTTTCACACATTTTCTACCAACACTTATTTCAAAATAAACGTCTTGGAGATGAAACCTAAAAATCTAAATGACTTTCCTATTACAGACCAAAATTACTTCAAAATCAATCACTACGTTGACTTTTTGCTTCGCACCATAGGAGTGGCTATGATTTGTCGCAAAAAGTTTTGATTTTATTGTACTTTTGGCCTTCATCACGGAACTCATTTTAGATATTTAGGTTAAAACATATCAAATGAAAATGAAATGGTTTATTTTAAGCGGACTTTTTTTGGCATTGATTTCCTGTACCAAAAATGAAGACAGTATTTTACTCAGAGTCAGGAATGTAAGTTCAGAGGATTTTAAAAATGTCCGCCTTTACGATCAATCTATGGGAGATGTGGATGCCGGACAAACCACCTTTTATAAAGAATTTGAAACTGCCTACCGCATTGCGTACGTTGAAGCCGAAATCAAAGGCGTAAAGACATATATTGTTCCGATTGATTATGTAGGAGAAATACCTTTAGAAAATGGCAAATATACCTTTGAAATAGGGATCAACCCTTTGGCGCAAAGTATTTACGATCAGCTGACCTTAAAGTTGGTAGAGGATTAGTTTCAGTAAGTCGGTTTTTTAGTTTACCCTAAATCCTGAGATAACCTGGGGTGTTTCTTTTTTAAAAATTCTAACCTTTTTGTGCCCGATATACGATGGCAGGAGGAATATTCCATAACACAAATTCGTATCTCATCTTCGGAAAGATTTTTTTGATAAACTTCAAAGTTACCGGAGAATATTGATATTGTATATAGGTTCCATGTTCTTTGAGATTATCATGGATGGTCTGAATCATCAGGATGATTTCACTTTCTTTAAACAAAGTGAGGGGAAGACTGGAAACAATAATATCTGGTTTCGGAAGATTGTGTCTGTAAATAATGTCGGCAATATCAAATGCAGAATCGTTTAGTAGGATGAGTCTGTGGTCACCCGAAAATTTTTCTTTACTGTG
Organism: Saprospiraceae bacterium; assembly: GCA_022842725.1. Classification (GTDB taxonomy): domain Bacteria; phylum Bacteroidota; class Bacteroidia; order Chitinophagales; family Saprospiraceae; genus OLB9. The sequence goes on along the minus strand of JALHOZ010000024.1, from coordinate 36,203 downwards.
GTTAAAAAAAGTTTCATTTATTTCAAGCGATATTAAGGTGAGATCCTTTCTGCCGTGTTTTAATATTTCCTCAGTAATGACTCCGTCGCCTGTTCCCAATTCCAGAATAAAATGTGTGTGTTCCCAATCTATTTTTTTCAGACATGTCCGCACAAGATGTTTTGAACTGGGTGCTACAGTACCACTTGTTTTGAAATTTTTTAAAGCCTCAACCAGGAAAAAGTTCATAACAAGAATTGGTGTTTTGTATAAGCTGTAAAAGTATCGAAATATTTTTACTTTGTCACAATAGAACCGATTTTTTCACCTTCTATTATTTTTAATAAATT
>JALHOZ010000024.1:30679-35774 GCA_022842725.1 Saprospiraceae bacterium | reverse complement strand
TAACCGATGTTTCGGACAAAAAAAAAGCGGTAAATTATTACCGCTTTTTTATAAAATTTTATCCTAATTTAACGTGTTTGAACGCCGTTGCTGTCAGGTTCGGATTTTTTGATTTCAGATAATCAGCTACACTGATTTTACCATCTTTTACAAAAATCTGATTCAACAAAGTATTATCTTTGAAAAATTTTGTCAGTTTACCCTGAGCTATTTTTTCAAGCATCTCTTCAGGTTTACCTTCCTGACGTGCGATTTCTTTACCGATTTCAATTTCTTTGGCAATAATATCCTGAGAAACATCATCTTTGTCCAAAGCTACCGGCTTCATAGCAGCAACCTGCATGGCTACGTCTCTTCCTGCTTCAACAAAAGCTTTATCGTCCATGTTCAATCCAACCAATACACCGGCTTTATTACCCATGTGTATATAAGAAGTAACCAATGGAGCACTTAAAAACTGGTATTCGGAAACTTCGATTTTTTCGCCAATCTTCGCAACCTGCTCTGACATAACGGTTTCAATCGTGATTCCGTTCAGTTCCAAAGCATTTAACGCTTCTCTGCTTTCAGGAAAATGTTTGAGAGCTAAATTTGCAATCTCTTTTGTAAGATTTACAAAATCTTCATTTTTTGCAACGAAGTCTGTTTCGCAACTTAATCTTACGACAATACCTTTGTTTTGTTCGTCGTTGACCAAAGCAATGACAACGCCTTCTTTAGCATCTCTGTCAGCTCTTTTTTCTGACATTTTCTGACCTCTTAATCTGAGAAGTTCGATGGCTTTATCAAAGTCTCCGTTTGCTTCGGTCAAAGCTTTTTTGCAGTCCATCATACCTGCTCCGGTTATGTCCCGAAGTTCTTTTACAACGGATGCTGATATCGTGATTTCACTCATGATTCAAATTTTTTATTCAATGATTTTGAAAATTAATCTTCTTTGGTTTGTTTGTCTGCTCTTCTTTCGTCCAGACCTTCTTTAATGGCTGATACTACATAATCTGTAATCAGTTTTACTGATTTTGATGCATCATCATTTGCAGGAATCGGAAAGTCAACCTTGTTCGGGTCAGAATTTGTATCGACCATAGCAAATGTTTTCATTCCTAATCTTTTCGCTTCAGCCAAAGCAATGTGTTCGTGGTGAATGTCCACCATAAATACTGCACTTGGGAGTCTGTTAAGATTTGCGATACCACCAAGAACTCTTTCCAACTTATCTTTTTCTCTTGATAAAGTCAAACGTTCTTTTTTGGTAATGGATATAGCAGGATCGGTCAACATTTTATCAATGCTGTTCATTTTTTTAACCGATTTTCTGATCGTAGAAAAGTTGGTCATCATTCCTCCCAACCATCTTTCTGTTACGTAAGGCATTTCTGCACTCAAAGCTGCTTTGGCAACAATGTCCTTAGCCTGCTTTTTAGTGGCAACAAAAAGAATTTTTTTACCTGATTTTGCCATTTGTTTCATAGCAAACGCAGCTCTGTCAAGACACTCAGCTGTTCGGTTAAGGTCGATGATGTGGATTCCTTTTCTTTCCATAAAGATATAAGGAAGCATCTTTGGATTCCACTTTCTTTTTAAGTGCCCGTAGTGGACACCTGCGTCCAACATTTCGTTATATGTGGGTTTGTTCATTTTTTGAATTTTTAAGATACGATGATAATAAAAAAATTAACGTTTAGAGAACTGGAAGCTCTTTCTCGCCTTAGGTTTACCGAATTTCTTCCTTTCGACAACTCTTGAATCTCGCGTTAAATATTTTTTCTCTTTCAACGGTTTCTTATTGTCCTCGCTGATTTTAACCAATGTTCTTGCAAATGCCATTCTGATAGCTTCTGCCTGTCCTTTGAAACCACCACCCGCTACATTGACTTTAATGTCATAAGCGCCTTCAGCACCGGATATTTTGATTGGGTCCATAATAATACCCTGAATGCTGTCCATTGGAAAATAATCTTTAAACTCTTTTCCGTTGACAACGATTTTACCACTGCCTTTGGTGAAATATACTCTGGCAGTTGATGATTTTCTTCTGCCTATGCTGTGAATTGTATCCATACTTATTAAAATTTAAATGGTTCCGGTTTTTGTGCCTGATGCGGATGAGCCGCGCCTTCATACAAAAACAATTTTTTAATCTGAACTCTGCCTAATTTGGTTTTAGGCAACATTCCTTTAACCGCCAGTTCCAAAACCTGATTTGGTCTTTTTTCCAACATCTCTTTGGCAGTTCTTCTTTTTTGACCACCAGGATAACCGGAATATCTCTGATATTCTTTGTCGTCAAGTTTGTTTCCCGTAAATCTTACTTTGTCAGCATTGATTACGATGACATAATCTCCCATGTCAGCATGAGGTGTAAAGTTAGGTTTGGTTTTACCTCTCAGTACACTGGCGATTCTGGTCGCAAGTCGCCCTACGATTTCGCCCTCTGCATCGACAATGTACCATTTTGAATCGGCACTCTCTTTCGTAGCAGACTTTGTTTTGTAACTTAATGTATTCACTTTGTCTAAAATTTATACGATTTTGAATCTGTTTTAAATCGGTTTTTCCGAAAATGGACGCAAAGGTAATAGTAGTTCTTATTTTAAAAAAATATTTTGACAATTATTTTTCTAAAAATTTTCATAAACCATTGAAAAACAGTTAAAATATTGACAACTTTTTAAATTCAACCTGATTTTAGCTTGTTTTTGGTCACCTGATCTGTTAGGAATTATTGCCGCCAAGCCATTCGACCTGTCTGAAAAGGTACGAACATAGTTCACCGTTGTCTTTTTGGAGATGTAATTTTCCGTCTTCACCAACATATCTTACGATGGCGCTGAATGTTTGACCTTCAGCATCGCGGTATTTATAATATGTATTCGCACCGAATAATTTTTTTAAAAATATGTCTCTGTATTCCGCTTTCTGCGAGGAAAACAAAACTTTTTCAAAATGGTCATCCAGTGTGTCCCTTATCTCAGTGAGCAAAGTTTCCACATCTGTTTCGTTTCCTGTCTCTGATTTAACAGACGTCGGATTGGGCAGCATATCCGGAAAATCCACTTCATTTACGTTCAAACCGATACTTACGACACAATTTGTGATTTTATCTCCCCGCAAAGTATTCTGAATCAGTATACCGGCTATTTTTTTTTCACCTACATATATATCATTGGGCCATTTTACAGAAAGATGTTGAAGTTGGTATTTGTCCAATACGTCCAATAAACAGGTGGTTACCCAAATGGTAAGATCAAATTGGCGCAAAACGACCATATCATTCGGATAAAAAACCATGCTGACCAACAGGTTTTTACCTGACGAACTATGCCAACTTCTGCCAATTTGGCCTCTGCCACCTGACTGAAAGGCAGAAGTAATACAAAATCCCGCAGGTGGATTGGTTTTTGATAGTACACTACAAAGATAATCGTGCGTGGAATCGATTTCTTCAAAATGTTGCCTGTTTTTTGTTTGTAAATGAGGATTCATGGCATGGTGTATAGAAAATGTTGTAATTTTGCGCAAAGAAAAGTAAAATTAAAGTAAATATAAAAAAGGAATTCATTGGTAAGTACAAAAATTAAAAGTAAATCAGAAGAACTGCTCAATAACCTGATCATAGATGCTATTCAGGATATTAAAGGAAAAAATATCGTTAAAATAGACCTTCGGACGCTACATGACGCACCCACAGATTTTTTTATTGTTTGTGAAGGTGATTCGACCACTCAGGTTAAAGCTATCTCCGACAATATTCAAAGACGTCTCAAAACTGAATTGGGTGTTTCACCGTATCATAGTGAAGGAGCTGACAGTTCCCGATGGGTATTGGTAGACTATTTTCAAACGGTTGTTCACGTTTTTTATCCCGAAACCCGCGAGTTTTATGACATTGAAGAGTTGTGGAGCGATGCCGGATTTACCACATATGAGAATGTTTGACATTTTCGTTTGTCGGACAATTTGTTTCAATTGTCGGGTTTTTAAAACGATTTTATAATTTATACGTTATTGTGTCATAATGTTTTTTAATGGAAAATAATCAGGAAAATAATAATAAAGCGCCTAAGTTTAATTTTAGCTCTTATTGGCTGTATGGTATCATCATTCTTGTACTCATAGGCATAAACCTTTCAATTAAAATGAATGAATCCACCGAAAGTCTGGATATCAATTCTTTTGAAGAAAAAGTCAAAGCCGGTGAAGTGGAACGTGTAGATATTATCAACAAAGAAATTGCCAATGTATATCTGAAAAAGGAAGTCATTGAAACCAAATATCCGAATTTTAAAGATAATGCGTGGAATGTCAACCAACCTCAGTACAGCTTCAGAATAGCAGATATAGGCAATTTCGAACAATTGATCCGACAACTGAAAGAACAGGGTTTTCCGGTCAATTATGAAGTCAAACAAGAAACCAATTACCTCATTCATATTTTGAATTGGTTGTTGCCTTTTGCTTTGTTGCTGGGCTTGTGGCTGTTTATCATGCGCAGGGTTTCAGGTGGCCCGGGTGGTCCCGGCGGACAGATATTTAATATAGGTAAGTCCAAAGCCACGTTGTTTGACAACACTACAAAAGTGAGTGTAACATTTGCTGATGTAGCAGGCCTTAATGAAGCCAAGGTCGAAGTAATGGAGGTTGTCGACTTCCTAAAAAATCCTAAAAAATATACCGCACTCGGTGGAAAAATACCTAAGGGAGTCCTTCTTGTCGGCCCTCCGGGAACAGGTAAAACTTTGCTGGCAAAAGCCGTGGCAGGGGAGGCCGGAGTTCCGTTTTTCTCTATTTCCGGATCTGATTTTGTCGAAATGTTTGTTGGAGTCGGAGCTTCGAGGGTTCGTGACTTATTCAAACAAGCCCGAGAAAAAGCACCTTGTATCGTTTTTATTGACGAAATTGATGCGATAGGTCGTGCCCGGGGCCGTAATGCCATTCAGGGAGGAAATGACGAAAGAGAAAATACCCTCAACCAGTTACTGGTCGAAATGGATGGTTTTTCTACCGATAAAGGGGTTATCATGATGGCTGCGACCAACAGACCCGACATTTTGGATGCTGCCTTGCTGCGACCGGGACGTTTCGACAGACAAAT
>JALHOZ010000024.1:0-30579 GCA_022842725.1 Saprospiraceae bacterium | reverse complement strand
AAAATTTCCACAGGTGCTCAAAATGACCTGGACCAGGTGACAAAAATGGCTTACGGAATGGTTACGGTGTACGGATTGAATGATACCATCGGGAATGTTTCCTTTTATGCTATGTCACAGGATCAGTTTAATAAACCTTATTCCAATGAAACTGCCAGAATGATTGACGAAGAGGTCAGAAAACTGATCGAAAATCAATACCGCAGAGCTCAGGAATTGTTGACAGAGAAAAAAGAACAACTCACGATGCTTGCTGAAACCTTATTGGATAAAGAAGTTTTGCTCAAATCTGATGTGGAAAGATTGATAGGACCGAGGCCGGTACCTATTGATGAATTGGCGATTACAAACAATACTGTAATCATGCCGACACAACAAACACAAGGATAGTCATTCAAAGAAAAAACAAGGTTCATAAAGATATTTTTTATGAACCTTGTTTTTTTAGGGTATAATTAAAATGGTAAATCGTCAAAGTCCTCTTTTTTCATATCTCCAAAAGGATCGTTTTGGGTGGTAAATTCCGGAGGGGACTGACTTACATCCGGAAATGATCCTCCGGCAACCGCTGATGACTGGTTCGAAGCTCTTTCAACTTTCCAGGCATTCAGATTGGTAAAATATTTGCCCTGCCATTCACGACCTCTAAGATCAAAAAATACTTTGATTTTATCGTTTTCCTGATATTCATCAATAACCTGACACTTGTCCTGTGTCAACTGGAATTTTACAAATTGCGGATAGGTGCCTTCTGTGGTAATCACAAATTCCCGTGTCTGAAAACTGCTTGTTTTGGACTCCGTATCAAATTTTTTTACCAGATTGCCTTCAATCTCAAATGACATATGATTAAATTTATTGTAAATATAATATTAAAAATTAATAAGCTTTCGCAAAAAGAACCCTTCGTGAAGATGGTTTTCCGGAATAAACACAAATACCGGCTTCTTCAGGAGCATCAATCGGAATACAACGCAGTGTTGCTTTGGTTTCCTCTTTGATTTTTAATTCCGTTTCTGTCGTTCTGTCCCAATGTGCCAGTACAAATCCGCCTTTGGTATCAAGAATTCTTTTAAAATCGTCAAAATTGTCAACCCGGGTTGTATTGGCCTGGCGGAAGTCATAAGCTCTTTTTAAAAGATTATTCTGAATATCATCCAATAATTCGGTGACATACTCAACGATTCCATCCAGAGAGACATTATCTTTTTCTTTGGTGTCACGTCGAGCCACTTCGATTTGATTATTTGCCATATCTCTGGCGCCGAGTCCTAATCTTACAGGAACACCTTTCATCTCATATTCCGCAAATTTGAATCCCGGCCTTTTAGAATCATCAAGATCTATTTTGACAGAAACGCCTTTTGCCTTTAAACCATTGGCAATTTCTTCAGCTTTGGCAACAAGTTCAGGGTCAGGCCTTGGAATCGGAACGATGACTACCTGAATCGGTGCCAGTTTCGGAGGAAGTACGAGACCATCATCATCTGAATGGGTCATAATCAAAGCTCCCACCAATCTTGTCGTTACGCCCCAGGAGGTTGCCCAAACAAATTCTGATTCATTTTTTTCATTCATGAAAGTAACTTCAAAAGCTTTCGCAAAATTCTGTCCCAGAAAATGTGATGTTCCGGCCTGTAATGCTTTGCCATCCTGCATCAGCGCTTCAATGGTGTAAGTATCAACGGCTCCGGCAAAACGTTCGTTTTCGGATTTGGCTCCCTGAATCACAGGCATAGCCATAAATTCTTCAGTAAACTGAGCATACAGGTCGTGGATCATTCTGGCTTCCTGACGGGCTTCATTTTCGGTAGCATGTGCAGTATGACCTTCCTGCCATAAAAACTCAGCTGTTCTGAGGAATGGACGGGTTCGCATTTCCCACCTGACGACATTAGCCCATTGATTGATTAATAAAGGTAAATCCCGGTATGACTGAATCCAGTCTTTATAGGTACTCCAGATAATTGTCTCTGAAGTGGGCCTGACGATCAGTTCTTCTTCGAGTTTTGCTTCCGGATCGACGATAACACCCTTTCCGTTGGGGTCATTCATCAGTCGGTGGTGGGTGACCACAGCACACTCTTTTGCAAAACCTTCTACGTGTTGCGCTTCTTTGCTTAAAAAACTTTTGGGTATAAACAAAGGGAAATATGCATTTACGTGTCCGGTCTCTTTAAACATTTTGTCCAGTTGGTCTCTGATTTTTTCCCAAATTGCATAACCGTATGGTTTGATGACCATACAACCTCTGACGGCTGAATTATCTGCAAGACCTGCTTTTTTAACAATATCATTATACCACTGCGAATAGTTTTCTGCTCTGCTTGTGATTTCTTTTGCCATGTTTTTGCGAATATGTTAGATTTACGTTAAATTCGTGCTAATACAGAATATCAGGTTAACTTTTGTTCTTTTGGAACGTCAAATATGTAATAAAAAAGTCAATCGGATATTTTAACACTTTTTATCATTTATGCCGAAAACTTTAAATCTTAATTAACGGTATAATCGGCACAAAAGTAATAAATTGCATTCGATTTCAGGGCATGTCTAAAAAAGTAGTTTTTTTAAATAACCAAAGTTAAACTAATTTTTATGACAACCGTCTTAAAAGAGTAAATGTATATCTATCGAACACATAAAATTTTACATCATGAGAACCTCACATTTTTTAACCACCATCTTTTTTACCTTATCGGTAATGGTGCCTGCTTTTGCACAGTTTGACGATTTGTATTACGATCGGGAAGCAGCCAAAAAAGCGGCAAAAAACAAAACTGTTTCAGAAAGGTCAGAAGACAGGACCAGTCCCGCCGTCAGTGAGCCCGTTTATGACGATTATTATGGATATGAATTTGATGAAGAAAGTGAATTCTATTCGGATTACGATTATGCATACACCACCCGGATCAGAAGATTTCATCAACCTCAACCACCATTAAGATATTATTCATCATTTGATTATTGGTATAATGACTTTTATTACGATCCTTTTTACGATAATAATTTTGGGGTGAATGTATTTATCGGTACACCGGTGTTTGGCTGGAACCGATGGAACAGGTGGCATATGGGTAATTCCTGGGGATTCAACAGTCCTTTCAACCAATGGAACCATTGGAACCGATGGAATCGTTGGAATGCGTGGGATTCATGGGCATTTAACGATCCCTGGGGTTGGAACTCCTTCGGATGGAATTCATGGAATAATTGTCCTCCTATATACGGATGGGGTAACAATATTTACTACACCAATGTATACAACAATTACGGCAATGTAAATACAGGCGGTAATGTAGGTGGAAATAACGGCGGATGGGGCAGCAATGGGGTTGCCACCAGGGTTGTCAATCAGTCCAGAAGAGACGGAGGCCTTGTTTCTTCGCCCAATGGCAGAGGAACCACAAGACGCCTCGCAGGTGAAAATCCGACTCAGGACGGAGTAAAACCTTCACAAACCGGTCTGACAACAGGTGATTCTGATTCTCCACTCAACAGAACCAGCCCGAGAGCAAGTACAAGAGTGTATAAAGGTGACAGCAAAAATGTTGATCCTAAAACCAATACACCGGGACAGGATACCAGACGTAAAGATCCGACACAAAGTACGGAACCTAAAGACAGGACCAGCCCGAGGACATCACCAAAAAATAATACTGATGTTCCGCCTAACAGAGACAATGGAACCCGAACTCCTCCGACAAGAGGAAATGACAATGGGGTTTCAGAACCAACAAGAAGTACTCCTCCTTCCAATGAAAGGACGAGAAGTACAGACAATGAAGGCATCAGAGGCAATAGTGAGCCAATCAGAAGTACACCACCCAGACAGTCAGAAAGGACAGAACCTTCCAAACCGACTTCCACGCCTCCTACCACGCGTTCAGGTGGAGGAAGTGAATCCAATAGCAGCAGAAGTTCTTCCCGTTCCGGCGGTGGTTTTGAATCATCTTCATCCAGATCCTCTTCTTCGGGTAGTATGAACCAAAGCAGGTCATCAGGAGGTTTTGATTCAGGATCATCCAGATCATCTTCTTCAGGAAGCATGAATTCCGGTGGGTCTTCAAGATCTTCCTCTTCAGGTTCATCATCAGGATCATCATCATCAGGATCATCATCATCAGGATCATCATCAAGTCGTTCCGGAGGATCTTCCAGAGGGGGAGGAAGAGGATAAACATTTAACACGGTTTTCATTTTGACTTATATATCAGAACGTTATAAAGAAAGGAACAGGCGGAAACCGGTTCCTTTCTTGTGATATCCTTTTTGAAATATGAATCCGGTAAAATTGATTTAACTTATTGACTGACAGAGAAGTATTTTTTTAGATCCGTCCTTCAGTTTATTGATTCCGAATGGTAAAGTTTCTAAAAAAGTCCATCCGGTCGGTCACAAAATCATCAATTTTTACTATTCTTAAAGTTTGTCAATTACATCCATCATTTTTCGGTGTTATCATTATCAAACCAACTAAATCATCCATTCATGAAAAACATCATATATATTTTTTTAAGCTTGGTATTTATACCTTCAGCCTGGTCTCAGAACATTACAGACATCATCAGATGGTCTGAATTTAGAAATACCGGAACAGCAGGGTCACTCGGTGTCAGTAATTCTATAGGGGCCGTCGGAGGCGATATCACAGCAGCGGGGATAAATCCGGCAGGAATTGCGGAGTTTAAAAAATTTGTATTTAACTTATCTGCAGGTATGAACAGTGTAAACAATGCCTCTTACCTTAAGGCTGATCCCGGTAGTGTCAATAATACCAAAAGCAACCAATTTGGTATTTATAATGCCGGCCTTGTTTTTGGAAATTACAGACCAAAAAAGAATTTTACTTCTTCCAATTTTGCGATAGGTTTTACCAGACAAAATACTTTTAAAGAAAAGATTTTTTACAAAGGGCAAACCTTAGGGACCATCACCGAATATTTTGCTGAAAAAGCAAATGGCAGGACCATTCAGCAGTTGGATGATTTTGCTGCCTATCCGGCATACATAACAGGAGCCATTTTTGATTTTGACGAGGACAAGTTTTATGAAACTGATTTCGCTCAGGATAATTTGAATGTTATCAAAGAACAAAATATTTCCAGATCGGGAAATGTGAATGAACTTTCATTGACCTGGGCAGGAGAATATAAAGATAAGTTTGATATAGGAATTGGTATCGGTGTTCCTTTTGCCAACTTTTCAGAACAAAAAGTATATATCGAACAGGATCCGGAAGATGAAATTGCCACCTTTAATTACTTAAAATATATAGAAGACCTGACGATAACAGGAAGGGGATTTAACGCAAAAATCGGAATAATAGCCAAACCTTTTAATTGGTTGAGGATCGGAGGAGCCTTTCATTCGCCTACATGGTTCAGATTCAGAGACGTGTACAGCACAACTATGGATTATGCATATGATGATCAATATAATACTTATCCGGGGCCGGATGATGAAAGACCGGAGTTGAACTTTGAATACAGAATAACCAATCCATGGAGAGCTGTTGGTAGTATCGGAAGTGTTTTTGCCATGGGCGATATCAAAGGTTTTGTCAATGCTGATATTGAATTTATTGATTACGCTTCCGCAGAATACGACGGAACAGCTTTTTCAAGCGACCCGGGTGAAATAGAATATACCAATTCATTAAATCAAACCATCACCAATACATTGACTTCTGCTACTAATGTCCGGTTGGGTGCAGAACTTGCTTATGATGCATTCAGGTTGCGGGGAGGATGGTATCAGTTTTATTCTCCCTTTGCAAACCAAAGAACCGCAAATAACAGCTATTCAATGGGTCTGGGGTTCAGAGGGGAGTCCTTTTTTGTAGATTTTGCATTACAGTTTACCAATACCATTTCAGGATATAATGCTTATACAGTTACCAATGCTTCAAGAGATCCGTTGGTCAATATTGACAGACAAAATACTTTAGGATTGGTGACTTTGGGATTCAGATTGTAATATTAGGTTTGAAATAACATAAAATCTAAACTTTTACGTTATAAAAATCAGATTTTATTACAGGTAAAGTCATAATCAAACCGATCAGATTTCTGGTTTACCTGTTTAAATTGTTAAATCAAAAAATGAATTGTATTCAGAATATAATGATTTAAAAACTTTATATATTTTTGTGAGTTATAATCAAATTGATTTGCCCTAAAAGATCCTTTTTGTATGCTTTGGATTTTTATTATAAGTTTGCTCGATATTTTCTACATGAACCCTTTGGTTCACGTAGAGGTGGAGCCACATGTTAGGGAACAAATGTTGATGAAGGTAAACCATGTCAGGAAAAACGGATGTCGTTGCGGAAAAAGGTACATGGCTCCGGCCGGACCTGTAAAATGGGATGAAACTTTGTATAAAAGTGCATTGTCCCATGCTTTGGACATGGCAAGCAATAAATTTTTTGCACATTATTCATCCGATGGCTTGAATATAGGAGACAGGTTGGAGAAAATAGGATATGACTGGCAGGTTGTTGGTGAAAATCTTGGGGAAGGACAGAAAAGTTTTGATGAAGTATTAGAAGATTGGATGCAAAGTTACTCACATTGCGTCATGTTGATGAACCCTAAAGTAGATGAAATGGCGGTTGCCCGATATGAAAAATATTGGGTTCAACATTTTGGTAAAAAAATGAGACGATAGAGACTCAGGAAATCAAATCCCATCAGGATAGATTTGATTTTTGCAGAAAGGAAACTTTTATTTGATACTACTGAATTTCTGAAAATGTATCACCATATTTGATATCTCCGGTTTTTATGCCCCGGGCCAACCAATACTTTCTTTGTTCTGAGGTACCATGGGTAAAACTTTCTTCCACGACATATCCTTGTGTTCTTTTTTGGATATTGTCATCTCCTACAGAGGCAGCAGCACTGAGGGCCTCTTCAATATCTCCTTCGGATAAATAATTTTTCATGTGATTTGCCCAGACTCCGGCATAAAAATCTGCTTGCAGTTCCATGGCAATGTAGGCTTTCTGACCTTCTTCTCCTCCCTGACTTCTGAGTTGGTGAACTTTGGTTAAAATGCCCTGCAAATGTTGAACATGATGACCCACTTCATGTGCAATTACATAGGCTATGGTAAAATCACCACCTTTGGCTCCAAAACGGTCTCTCAATACGTGAAAAAAATCAAGATCCATATACACAGCTTCATCTGCAGGACAATAAAAAGGACCGGTATTGGCAGAGGCACCTCCGCAGGCAGATTTTGTAGAACCGGAATATAAAACCAATTTCGGCTCGCGATAAGTACTGCCATGTTGTTGAAAAATTTTACCCCAGACGTCTTCGGTTCCGGCCAGCACTTTGGAGACAAAGTCTCCCATCGCTTTTTCTTCGGCAGTAAGCTCTTTGGCAGGAGTTTCAGTGGTTTGAGTCATTTGATTTTGCAATGCATCAACCAATTGGGCACTATCTCCGCCTCCCAGGAATAATTGTACCACAAGAAATATAATACCTATGAGTCCTCCTCCTGCTGCCACTTTTCCGGTTGTGCTCATACCGCGACGGTCTTCAAAATTGTCACTTTTCCGATAATCATCAAGCTTCATATGATATATGTTTTATTGGATAAAGGTATTAAATATTTTATTTATGAAGGACTTTTGTATGCGAAAAATAGCATACATAGCTTTATTTTCTATCTTTATTCGGGAAAAATATTCAGACACTGATCTTCTTTTTCTCTCATTATTTTTTCGTCATCCTCAGTTTTATCATTATACCCGATCATGTGGAGCAGACCATGTGCAATGACCCTTTTGAGTTCGGAATCAAAAGATTCATCATAAGTTTCTGCATTGGATGAAACGGTATCTATACTGATATAAATTTCAGCTTTAAGGCTGTCTTTTTGATGGGAATAGGGAAATGTTATGATATCCGTGTAGTAGTCGTGATTCAGAAATTGTTTGTTAATTTCCAAAATTTTTTCATCATCACAAAATACGTAATGAATATCCTTGATTATGCAGTTTTCTAAGGCGGCAATTTGTGTCAGCCAGTTTTTATAAACCTTTACTTTACCTTTTAATGGATGGGTTATATTCCCTTCAAGGTGGAAAAATATACCTGACATAAATCAGGCATGTTGTTTTTGCAGGGTAAAATACATCTCTACGGATCGTCCCTGATTTTTGAAGGAAATGTGGTCAGCGAGAGCTTTCATGATGTAAACCCCTCTGCCTCCGCAACATTCTATATTGTCATCACAGGTAGGGTCGGGCACATTTCCGGGATTAAAACCTATACCTTCATCGGTGACACAAAAAGTCATACCTTCACCGACTTCCATATAGTCTATGCTGACTTTTTTGTTTTCGTCGTATTTATTGCCGTGAATTATGGCATTATTTACAGCTTCTGTTAAGCTAATGAGGATATCGGCGTAGCGGTCAGGATGAACCTTGTACAGATTTGCCCATTGTTGAAGATGAGCTTCCAGTTCGGAAATATTGTTGGGATGGGAAGAAATGGTTAACATGTGATACTTCATTTAAAGTGAATTTTTAGAACTCCTTTTTTTGGGCAGGTAATCATAATTGATGATTTACCTGTGTTGTCGGGTTATCATGGAATGTATCCGGCAACAAGTCAAAAACGTAGGATGTAATTACAAAAACCATGCTATTTTTTTTTATTTACCATATTCCGTTCACATTAATTGGTTTTTTTTAATGTTTGGTAATATTGGTCCACTAACGATCTGTAATAAGGTTTCAGGGATGGGGAAACGGTTTTGTACATATCGACTTCAGCCTGTCTTTTTTTGAGGTATTCCTGAATGGCGGGAGGAATTTGTTTTTTTGTTTCCACCGCCGTTTCAGATTTCCTTTTTTCGTCAAGCTCTCTTTGTTGTTCTGCCTTTTCTGCTTCCAGAAGGCGGGTTTCTATATCTTTGAGACGTTTCATGGTCTCATAATTTAATCTTTTATTGACAAGATCAGTCTCAATCTTATCCATATTGTTTATGAGTTCATCGAGCTCTTTTGAACCTTTACCCTGTTCCATTTTTTCTTTCTGAATTTCCTGAAGGGCTTTACGCAAAGCTGCTTGTTTGGCGGCAGCTTCTCCATAATCTTTTGAAGAATTACCGTCTTTGCCATCTTTGCCGTCTTTTTTCTTTTCACCCATTTTCTGAATTTGTTCACCTAATCCTTGCTGGCCTTTGGTGATTTTATCCATAGGAACTTTCCCCGGCTTACTTCCCGGCGAATTGCCCGGTTTTTTACACATTTGCGAACCCGGCATACCTGAGGCTGCCTGTTGTTGGGCGTTTTCAAGAGATTCAGACAACATTAAGGCCAGATCGTTCAGGTTTTTCATTACCCGACGTTGTTTTTCATTTCCTTTTGCTACCTGTCGTTCTTCCAACAGGGTTAATGTTTCTTTAAAATTAAATTTTATTTCGTTCATTTTGTCCAGGACAAAACTTTCAAGGTCGCTGTTACGGTTACTTAAAGCGACCAACGTATCTTCAATGATTTTGAAATCGTTTTTCAGTTTAAACTGTTTTTGAATGCTGCTGACAAACGGAGGCGTATTTATGGGCGTTTTTTCCATAAATTTTGCCAGATCTTCCTGATCAAAAGAAAGTTTTACAAGGTTTTCAAGTAACTGTCTCAATGTTTTTACATCTTCCATGGCCTGATCACTTTCACCTCCTTCCATTGATTCCTGCATTTCAGCTGCTTTGGATTTCATTTTTTTGGCAGCATTTTTTTGAGATTTGGATGCGGCACTATTCTGATTTTTGTCCAGTTTTTCTTTGCTGTCCTCCATCTCGTCGCTTATTTCCTCCATCTTTTCCTCATTATCTTTTCCAAGATCTTTGGGGCGTTCCAGGTCTTCATTTTTTTTCTCGAGTTCCTCCATTTTTTTCTCGAGTTCCTCAAATTGTTTATTCAACTCTTCCTGTTGTTTTTTGAGTTCTTCCTGATTGGCACCTTGTTTTTCGGTTTTATCGCTCAGATTCTCTTGTTTTTCTGCAAGTTTATTTAACTCTTTGATTTGGTCTTTGGCCATTTTTTCAACTTCGAGTTCTTTATACAGATTGAGCAGTCTGTCCATTTTTTGCTCCATCTCCTGATTGTCCATCTGGAATTGTTCAAGCATTTGTACGGCATCTTCTTTTTCAAGATCCTGTAAAAGTTCCTGAATTTTCTGCATCAATTCTTCAGCTTCAGGATTGACGGCTTTTTCCATCATTTCCTTGAGTTTTTCCTGTTCCTGTTTTATTTCTTCAGGCTGGGTATTAAACTCCTCCTGATTTTTCATATTTTCTTCGAGCTTTTCTTTGGCTTTTTTGATGTTTTCCTGAAGATTTTTTTGTTCCTGCAACAATTTTTCCATTTGTTTTTTATCCTGCCATTCCAGATTTTTCTGTTGGAGGAGTTTATCTCTCATTTTTTGGAAATTTTCCTGCAATTTTTCCATGGCTTTGAGAGCATCTTTTAATTCGTCTTTAACCTCCGCGTCGTTCTCTTCTTCCTGTTTTTTGATTTCTTCAAGGGTTGGGCGTGTGTATTGCATCACTGTTGACTTGGCAGCCTTGCCACCGTGAATGCCATCATTGTCCACCACTTCGAAATAAAATGACAGCTGATCTCCGGGATTGAGATTTAACTTTCGGATATCAAAAATGTGACTGAACTGTATCTCTCTGCCGGGCTCTTTTTGCAATTTTTGAGATTGAAGACCTTTGTTTTGACCACTTGCCGAAGTGATGGAATAATGGAAAGCCAACGTATTCAGTCCGTAATCATCGGAGGCTTTGCCAACAAAGTATACGGTTTGATTGTCGAGGCTATCTGTGATTTTTTCAGCAGATACCACAGGATACTGATCTTTGACCACATTAACCGCATACAATAAACTATCCTGAACGGGCACAACTTTGCTTGAAAGGAATAATTTATAGGAGAGGTCATCGTATATTTTTCTGCTGTAAAAATATTGAGTCGGGCTTTTTTGTACGGCAGCTATAGATTCATTGCCAAAGGCCAAACCGATTTGATCTGTACCACTTGCATCAAACTGCCAGGTGACTTTTGTTCCTTCGGGTAGTACCAGATCACCTATATTATCTAAGGTTTCGTTGGGTCTTTTAATATAAGCAGGAAATTCCAAAGAAACTGAAAAATGGTTCATACTGGGTTTTGCCAGAATGCGAAGGTTTTGTTCTTTGGAAAGGACACTTCCTGATGCCAGACGAAACGGGGTATCTTTTTGTACATTTCTGAACGTATAAGAAAAATGAGTTTTATCTTTTTTTTCCATTTTGTATTGAAATCCTTCCATTTCAATAAAAACGTCCTGTGGTAAAATGCTTCCATCCACACTGATGTCGAGGGTGTAATCATCAAATTGAATCACTTTAAGGTCATCATTCATAATTTCAAAAGCAAAAGGAGCAGCTTTTTCAAATTCGACATTATTGTTAATAATTCTGTTTGTTCCTTCTTTTAAGATGGATGGAGCGCCCAGCAGCAAAAAAAGTAATATGACAAAAGGAGGCAGTGCGTATCTCAGATATTTTTTATTGTTGCCGAGATTGATGGCAGATTTAAAAGGAACCAATGTGATTGCTTTTGTTTTCTGATCGATGCTGGCTTCCAGCAGTTCTCTGTTGGCGGCGGTTGATTCCTGTTTTTTTAATTGCAGGATATTTAGCAATTTGTCCTGTACATTGACAAAATGATCTCCGATGATTGTGGCTGCATCTTCATGAGATATGGTCTCACCCAAACGGAAATATCTGAACAGCGGATTTAAAACCCAATAGGACAATGAACCAACGCTGGCAAAAATAAAAGAGTAATAAAACATTTTTCGCACACCTGATCCGAAATAAAAATAATATTCCAGAATATTAAAACTCAGAAAAAGAATGAGAATGGCCGCTATGGTGTACAGCCCGCCCTTAATCATTTTATTCAGATAATATTTACGAATGAACTGATCAAGTTTTTCAATAAGTTGTTCGTAATTACTTTTGTATATATTCATGTATCTGTACTTGATTAAACGTCGTATTCTTATGCTGAAGACCTTTTTCCGGTGAGAATCCGGATAAATGAGGCAAATTAAGTGATTTTTAGATATCCGTCAAGTGCCAATTATAAGAAACGATAATTTTTCTTTAAAAGTTCAATAAATAGTCAGAATTGTCATTTTAATATAAAAATATCTGATTACCGAATGATCCATTACCGAAGCTAAAGTTTATTTGCTTATTGTATTATGCTGTCGGGTTTGAAATCCTTTAAAAACCAAAGGGTTTGACATCATGATGTGCGACAGGAATCAATGTTTTATTTTCGAAAATTCTTTGACAGAATGTAATACCTTTGCCTTTTCAACGATATTTTTATTATGTCTCTACAAAGGAAATGGTTTTACGATCATGTGGCGCAAACGTCGGAGATGGCTTTGGGTCTTGAAGTTAAACAAACAGAAGGTGTATTTATTTATGATGTTGATGACAAACGATATTTTGATTTGAATTCAGGGATTTCAGTTTCTTCTTTGGGACACAGGCATCCTGAAGTTGTCGGAAAAGTCAAAAGTCAACTGGATAAGTACTTACATACTATGGTGTACGGCGAACACATCCAGGAACCACAAACGTCGTATGCGAGAATGTTGACAACGATTCTCAATAATCATCTTGACAATGTTTATTTTGTCAACAGCGGCAGTGAAGCGGTAGAGGCAGCTATTA
Organism: Saprospiraceae bacterium; assembly: GCA_022842725.1. Taxonomy (GTDB): domain Bacteria; phylum Bacteroidota; class Bacteroidia; order Chitinophagales; family Saprospiraceae; genus OLB9. The sequence continues at coordinate 17,820 of JALHOZ010000024.1, read as the reverse complement.
AGCTGGCCAGAAAGTACACCGGCAGATTTGAAATCATCAGTGCAGCGGGTGCTTATCATGGCAGTACCATCGCTGCGGAGTCTTTGCGGAGTGATACAGACTATACAAAACATTTTGTACCTACGATTCCCGGAGTAATGCACATACGATTTAACGAGGAAGGAGATTTAGCCATGATAACAGACCAAACAGCTTGTGTCATTATGGAACCTGTTCAGGCTGAATCCGGAATCATCGTGCCGCAGGGGGATTATTTGCAAAAAGTTCAAAAAAGGTGTCGCGAAACCGGAACTTTGTTTGTTCTTGATGAGATTCAGACAGGTTTTGGGAGAACGGGTTATTTTTTTGCTTTTCAGAAATATAAAGTACAGCCTGACATATTATTGATTGCCAAAGGAATGGGTGGCGGAATGCCGATCGGTGCATTGGTGTCTTCCAAAGGAATTTTAAAAACATTTGCCAGCCAGCCTGCTTTAGGCCATATTACCACTTTCGGAGGACATCCGGTATGTGTGGCCGCAGCTAATGCGACGCTTGATGTTTTGAGCCGCGAAAACATCATTTGTCTGGTGGCAAAAAAAGAAAATATATTTTTAGAAAGGTTGCTACATCCATTGATCAAAAATGTACGGTCATCAGGATTGTTTATGGCTGTAGAATTGACGGATGCAGCCTGTCTCACCCCTGCGATCAATGCCATTTATCAACACAGAGTTATTGTGGATTACTTTTTATTTCATGATGCAGCCTTCCGGATTGCTCCGCCGCTCATCATTTCGGAAGAAGAAATCCATGAAGCCTGTGATTTGATTTTAAAAGCTTTGGATACAATAAAAAAAGGCTAAACCCTGAATCCAGGTTAAAACCAGGAAGATTTGCGTGCGGTACTCCTTCGGGTGGCTGTGGTTTTTATACCTAAAACACCCAACAGGCCTCTGGTAAGGGTTTGTGCTACCGTACGGCCAATTTGTCTTGTTGTCGGACTGTTCAACACTTTTTCAAAGGTTGATTTTTCTTCTCTGGGTCTTCCCACACTTGTTTTTGGCGTGGAAACCGGTTGTTCGGGTTCTCTTTTTAAAGCCTCTTCTATTTTAGCACCCAACATTTCGTAAGCACTTTCTCTGTCGATGACCTCATCGTACTTTCTTTTGATTCTGCTGGATGAAAGAATCTGATTGATTTCACTTTGAGTCAGGATGTCCATTCTGGAGTGCGGAGCTCTTAGGTAAGCGTGAACCAACGGAGTGGGGATTCCTTTTTCATCAAGGGCAGAAATTACGGCTTCACCAATACCTAATTCAGTGAGTAACTGATCAACCTGATAATAATCACTCAGGGGATAGTTTTCTGCTGTAAGTTTGATGTTTTTTCTATCCAAAGCCGTAAAAGCTCTCAAAGCGTGTTGTACTTTAAGTCCTAATTGACCAAGTACGGATTTTGGAACATCTGTAGGATTTTGGGTAACAAAAAAGACGCCAATCCCTTTGGAACGGATTAATTTGACGATGGTTTCAATCTGTGATATCAGGGCTTTGGAAGATTCGCTGAAAATCAGGTGAGCTTCATCAATAAAAATACATAATTTAGGTTTTTCCATATCACCTTCCTCCGGAAATATACTATAAACCTCAGCCAGCATTTGCAGCATAAAGGTTGAAAACAGTTTTGGTTTGTCCTGAATATCAGTGACCCGAAGTACTGAAACATATCCTTTTCCCTGGTCATCAAACCGGCATAAATCTGTAACGTCAAAAGACCTTTCTCCAAAAAAAAGATCTGCTCCCTGTTGTTCGAGTTCGATGATTTTACGCAAAATAGTCCCGACAGAAGTGGAAGAGATAGAGCCGTATTCCCGGGTTATTTCATCCTTACCTTCATTGGTGATGTAATTGAGCACGCGTTTAAAATCATTCAAATCAAGCAAAGGCAGCTCGTTGTCGTCACAATATTTAAAAATAAGGCTTACAATTCCGCCCTGGGTGTCATTCAGATCAAGAATTTTGGAAAAAAGAACAGGTCCGAATTCACTTACCGTTGCACGGAGTCTTAGACCCTGATCCTGAGATAAGGTCATAAATTCAACCGGCGAACTGTCTGGGGCAAACGGAAAACCTATGTGATCATGTCTTTCCTGAATTTTGGGATTGTTGTCGCCCGGGACAGCGATTCCGGAAAGGTCACCTTTGATGTCCATCACCAGAGAGGGCACTCCTGCTGCAGAAAGTTGTTCTACAATAATCTGAAGGGTTTTGGTTTTACCTGTTCCCGTTGCACCGGCTATAAGTCCGTGCCGGTTCATTGTTTTTAGCGGAATTCTGACAAAATGATCTGTAAGTACTTCACCATTCAGTTTTGCTGCGCCTAAAATAAGAGACGGGCCTTTGTAGGTAAAAGCTTTGGATATTTCCTGTTTAAATTGTTCTGTTTTTGACATGGGAAAAATTTTTCGAAAGGCAAATATAAGCATAATTGAACATATGTACCTGAAAAAAATCTTTAAACCGGTTGGTTTACAAACTCAATGGTGATAAAAGGTATACAATTTCACAAAGAACCTTACCTTTGCGGTATGGAATTATTCATCATATTATTGTTGGTTTTACTGAACGGGATTTTTGCGATGTCAGAAATGTCGTTGGTTTCTTCCAAAAAGTTTAAACTGGAAAATGCCGTAAAGAAAGGTAGTGTAGGTGCCCGGAATGCATTGGATTTATCTGAACATCCTACAAGATTTCTGTCTACGGTGCAGATAGGAATAACTTTGATAGGTATTTTATTGGGTGTGTATAGCGGTGAAAATCTGACCAATGATGTCGTGGGTATATTGGAAAATATAGAAATCGTCGCGCCCTATGCCAAAACCCTGTCTACTTTGATTATTGTTTTTTTGGTGACCTATATGTCTATTGTTTTGGGCGAATTGTTGCCCAAAAGATTGGGTATGGCTTTTCCGGAACCCATCATTACTGTATTGGCAGGTCCAATGAAAATATTGTCCACGGTTACTGCTCCGTTTGTTTGGCTTCTGACTAAATCTAATGATGTATTATTGGCGATTATGGGGTTACATAATTCGGGAAATGCCAGAGTAACGGAAGAAGAAATCAAATCAATCGTCAGAGAAGGTGTCGAAGGAGGAGAAATCGAACATATTGAACACAGCATTGTCGAACGGGTTTTTGAATTAGGTGACAGAAAGGTCAACACATTATTTACACATCGAAAAGATATTGTGTTTTTTAGAACGGCCGATAGTTGGGAAGAAATATTGGAAAAAATAGGTAAAGAAAAACACGCTGTTTATCCGGTCACGGCAGGCAACAGTCTCGATGATACGATTGGGATCGTTATGCTGAAAGATTTATTTCAGGCAGTTTCAAAACAACCGTTTGATATCCGTGAATATATCCGAAAACCACTTTATCTCAATGAAAATGTATACGCTTACAAAATCCTTGAGTTGTTCAAAAAACATAAAATGCACTATGCCATAGTGGTTGATGAATACGGTTCAACGGTCGGAATGGTTACGATGGATGATGTAGTGGATGCCTTGGTGGGTGACGTTTCGGATGAAGATCAGGAAGAATATGAGATCATTCAGAGAGACGAAAACAGCTGGCTGGTCGACGGCCAGTATTCGGTCATTGAGTTTGTGAAATATTTTAAATTGGATATGGATTACAATGCCAACCAAACTTTTACAACCGTTGCCGGACTCATTATTTATAAATCTAACAAACTACCGGATGTTGGTGAAAAAATTTATATAGAAGACTTTGTCCTTGAAGTAATTGATAAGGACAGGCAGCGTATTGATAAGGTGCTTGTGACGCGAAATCAATAATGTTGGATATACATTTCGCATTACAAGATATTTTAGAGATATAAATTAGTAGATTACCAGTTTTTGGGTGAATGATTTATAATTGATAAAATAGAAGCCCGACGGAATATCAGAAATGATCGTGGTAGACAATCCGGGAAGTTTTTTTGATGAAATCAATTTTCCCTGAGGATCAAAAATTCCTATTTCAATGTCTGATTTGTCATTATTTTCAATAAAAAAGGATTCTGATGCCGGGTTTGGAAAGATGGAAAGTGCGTTTTGTTTCCATTCTTGTGAAGTCAAAGTGGTGGTTTCATTATTTTTTGAAAAAGTATGATCACCAATCACCCAATTACCTGTTCCGTTTGGTATCCTTGCTGCAGATTTGTCGGTCGTTTGTTGACCAAAAGTGACACTGTCGATCAATACCTGATTTTTGTCAAATAAATAAATCAATTCACCACCTGCTGACAATTTAAAGTTTGTATGCAATGGTCCCTGGGTTCCGTCTTCATCAGCCCAAACGATAAGATAATCATTAGCTTTTATTTTGGTTCCTTCCGGGAAAACATATTTTAAAGGGTTGTCACTTTTGTCAGTGATAGAATATCCTGACATGTCTATGTCCTCATTTGTGAGATTAAATAATTCAATCCAGTCCTCAGCTTCGTCAAATTCGTCTTTTATAATGCCGTCATTTGAAGCCATAAATTCATTAATGACCACTGTGGGATTTGATGTCGTTTCATTTTGAACACTAAAAAACATCAGGTGGTGTTCGGTGCCGGCCGGATCAAACGTTTTTGACTTTACGGCATTATTTGCTACTGCTTCAATATAAAAACGGACCAACGTTCCTGCGGGGTAACCCGGCAATAAAACACTGTAAACGCCATCCCCGGCATTGACATCACCTTGTTGACCTTCATCATTCATGGATAATTTCATAAAAGTGCCTGTAAAAGCGGAACTTACCCAAACATTTACTTCCGACAAACCATTTGCAAATACGGGCTTACTGGTGATAAGTACCTGGTCGTCTTTATTTACTTTGCTCCATGGAACACCTTGATTTGTATAATTACTTTGTTCAAACAACGGGGCAACGGCTTTTACTTCTTCATGGTTCAAAAGGAAATTTTTTCTGTTGGTTATAAAACTTTTCAGCGTATTTAAAGCATTCAAATAATCCTGATTGGAAGTTGCTTTTTTGGTGTCTGCAAAAACATCTTCTTTTATCAGGTTGTCATATTGATTTATCAGATTTGAAACATAAGCGACATCAAAAGAAGTTTGCAAAATCGTTCTCATGTGAGCCAGAAATCTTTGTCTGAAAGCCGGGATTGCCAATACTTTGTTGAGTAACGGATAGTTTGGTTTTGTTGCATTGTAAAAGGGAGACCAATTTACTCTGTTGGCATTATTGGACATGGTAGAATTGGCATCGTAGTCATAAGTTGCCCAGCGACCGGTGATCGGATCCTGATACAAATAATAGTCCATTTTTCCTTTATATACATAAGAGTCGTCATCTACAAAGGCAATTTCACAAGCAAGATGCCACAGAATTTTATCGAGGTCAAAAACTTCAGGAAAAGTTGTCTCCAGGGAAGTGCCGCTATTATTTAAAACATCGCAGGCGTGGATGAGTTCTGTCCAGGGATTATTGTAACCACCAGATTTTAAAGTATAATATTTTTGATAAAGAGTAGTGTCGGTGCCCAAATAATTGATTGCCGCTGTTCCGTCACCCCACTGAGGGCCACCACCACCGCCACCGCCTCCGGGAGTCGATCGGGTAGGTATGTCGGCTCTGAAATTATTACCATCATTGGATTCATACCATTCTTCTAAAAAATCTTTGTTTAATTGCTGAACATTGAGATAGACACCCCAATATTGATCATTAATAAACAGTTTTACAAAATTTGCTTTTGCGGAAGGAGTATGTGGTCTGATGAGATGGTAGTACAAAACCTCCCTCATAATGGATGGGTCTTCATGTGCGTTGTTGAGGTTTAACGTTTTATATCCGTTTAATCTTTGGTCGTCACGATACGAATCAATGGAAATATTAAATGATTTTTTTTGTGTTGTACTGGCAAAATAAGAAGTTTGGCCTTTAAATCTTATACCTACACTATCCAGTTCTTCCCCTTTATAAACCAGTTTGACAGGAATATCGGTTGATGATTGGTAATTTTGAGTCAATAGTGTCCAATAATTGGTTTGTTCGAAATACAGGCGGATTTCTTCCAGTTTTGTTTCGTCGTAAATTCCGGAAGAAGTGTTTTGTCCGGCAATCAGGAATTTTCCGTCATCGGATATTTTCCACTGAGCAGGAAGAGATTGTGTATTTCCTTCAAGGTTGAAAAAAATAAGGGTCAGTAAAAAAATCATTTTATGTACCATAATTCCTGTATTTGGAAGGTGATTAAAAAATAATGAGGGCAAACTAACTCATTTGTACTCATTATTTTCATTTTTTGTTTAAAAAAAATATTTGACAGCAGGCGTTTTGAATGAACTTTAATGAAAATAATCCATTAATTAAGGTAAGTTTTTAAACTGTAATTTTACCATTCGACAAACAAATAAAGACAATTTTTTTATGGCTGTATCTTATATTCTTGATGGTGTGCGTACTGCAATCGGAAGTCTGAGAGGTTCGTTAAGTGATATAAGAACAGATGATCTGGCTGCTTTTGTTATCAAAGAATTGATGGAAAGGCACCCGTCTGTTTCCCCTAACGGAATAGACGATGTCATTTTGGGGTGCGCCAATCAGGCAGGGGAAGACAACAGAAACATTGCCAGAATGGCATTATTGCTTGCAGGTTTGCCTTATACAGTTCCCGGAGAAACGGTCAACAGATTATGTGCTTCCGGAATGTCGGCAGTTATCCATGCCCATCGGGCCATTGTCATGGGAGACGGTCATTTATATATTGCGGGTGGTGTCGAACATATGACCAGAGCACCCTGGGTAATTTCAAAATCCGGGCAGGCGTTTGGCAATGATGCCCACATGTATGATACCAGTTTTGGCTGGCGTTTTGTCAATCCGAAAATGAAGGCTTTGTATGGCGTGGATGCCATGGGTGAAACTGCCGAAAATCTGGCAGAAAAATATAATATCAGCAGAGAGGCTCAGGATGAATTTGCTCTTTGGTCCCAGCAAAAAGCTTTGGATGCCAGAGAAGCCGGTATTTTTGACGAAGAAATCATACCGCTGCACATTCCCCGGAAAAAACTTGATCCTATTGAGTTTAAAGAAGACGAATTTATGAAACCGGGGACGACAATGGAAGGACTGGCAAAACTTAAGCCTGCATTTCGGATGAATGGAAGTGTGACCGCAGGAAATGCATCAGGCCTCAATGACGGGTCTGCAGCTTTGTTGGTTTGTTCTCAAAAATTTTTGGAAGGGACAGATTTTAAACCTTTGGCAAAAATAAAAGCTTCAGCCATAGCCGGGGTTGAGCCAAAGATAATGGGGATTGGTCCGGTGTATGCTATCCGGAAACTTCTTGAAAAAACCGGTTTAACCCTTGAAGACATAGATATTTTGGAAATTAATGAAGCTTTTTCAGCTCAGGTACTTGCCTGTCTGAGAGAACTTGGGATAGCGGATGACGATAAAAGAGTCAATCCAAATGGAGGGTCCATTGCGTTAGGTCATCCTTTGGGCATGTCAGGTGCCAGAATACTTTTGACAGCCGCCAGAGAGCTTAAAAGACAACAAAAAAGGTACGCCATTGTCACCATGTGTATCGGAGTTGGTCAGGGATATGCCACCTTAATTGAAAATCCGTATTTTGCCCTTTAAAAAAAGGTTTTTACTTAAACCTTTATACTTTGGCAAAATCCTTAAATAAAATGATTAAAATATATATTCCATCCAAAGTTTCGGTTCTGTCGTTTTCCGGTTGATAAAAAACAAAAATCCGTTTTTTGCAGCGGACTCATATTTTGCAAAAAAATAAAAACAGGTAACGACAGATTTGTTTTATATTTGATGATTCATATTTCAGGATCGTTTTTTTATGGTAAAATTTGACTATGGCGTTTCTTAAAATAATTTCACAAAGCAGACATCAAATAGTGATATCATGTATGCTTTTCATATGGATGTCTTGTACTCCGAAACAAAAGATAGTTTTGTCGGGACAGGGTGAGAATATTTTTTCAGGTCCTTTTGAAAATATATTGATTCATGAAGCTACCGGAGGAATTGGTCCGTGTGAACCATCGATATGTATCGATCCTAAAAATACTAAAAAGTTGGTTGCTGCCAGTGTGTTGAATCATGTATATACTTCTGATAATGCCGGTAAAACCTGGAAAAAATCAACGTTGAGTTCAAGTCACGGTGTGTACGGTGATCCTGTGGTTCGTTATGATTTTAAAGGCAATGTTTATTACAGTCATCTTGCCAATTCAAAGGGGCAAGCCTATAATTCTGTTGAGTTTTTGGATAGAATTGTCGTTCAAAAATCCATGGACGACGGTTTAACCTGGACAGATGGTAGTTTTCCAAAAGTGGATCACGTAAAGGATCACGATAAACAATGGAAGGCGGTTGATCCAAAAACAGGACACATAGCGATGACATGGACAGAATTTGACAAATATGGGAGTAAAGATTCGGGTGATAAGTCAAGAATACTGTTTTCTATAACCAAAGATGAAGGCAAAACATGGTCTGATGCGGTAGTCATCAGTGATTTTGAAGGGGATTGCCTGGATGATGACAAAACCACCGAAGGTGCTCACCCGGCATTTGGTACCGAAGGAGAAATATATGTTGTTTGGGCTTTTGATGAAAAAATATGGTTGGACATATCTTACGATGGAGGTCAAAGCTGGGGAAAAGACAGCGTCATCGCACAACAGCCGGGAGGATGGTCTTACGCGGTATCAGGTGTTGGTCGATGTAATGGTTTTCCTACTATTAAAACAAATCATTCTGAAGGAGCCGGTCGTGGAAACCTGTATGTGCAATGGTCTGATCAAAGAGCAGGAACATCAGATACAGATGTATTTTTAATCCGGTCAGGTGATAAAGGCAAAAACTGGACAAATCCTTTAAGAGTCAACAATGACCAGGCGGGCAAACAACAATTTTTTTCATGGATGGATGTTGATATTGCCGACGGGTCTCTGTATCTTGTTTTTTATGACCGAAGAAATCATGAAAATGATGCAACCGATGTTTATCTTGCTTATTCGAAAGATCAGGGTGACACTTTCGGAAATGTAAAAATAAGTGAAACGCCGTTTACTCCCAAAAAGTCGCTTTTTTTTGGTGATTATAATGACATAAGTGCTGTAAATGGTATCATTCGACCCATCTGGACCAGACAGGAAGGACAAAAATTGGGTGTTTATACGGCTATCATAAATTTAAAAAAATGATTTCATGAGAAATAGTACATTTTTATCCTTTTTTACCCTTTGTTTTTTGTTTTTACAACAAGGATTAACCCAACGAATTCTACAGGTAGAAGACCCGAAAGTTGTGGAAACCTTACGGTTTTATGAAGGACAAAAAATTACATTCCGAACCAAAGACAGCGGTAAAGAATGGATGACTAAAAAAATTAGAACCATTTTGGTCGAAGAAGGAGTTGTCATGGTAGAAGATGGTTTTTATCATATAGATCAGATTACACATGTGCGAACTATTTTAAGAACCAGACAGTTGGTGGGTTCTGCGATAATGACATTCGGTACTGCCTGGCTCGGGTATGGCGGTATCGCATTGTTATTCGGTCTTCCCAATGTGCGTCCTGCGGATTTACTCATTGGAGCAGCAGCTGTTGCTATAGGTTATGGTATTCGGTTATTGTCAAGAAGGGTATATGTGATGGGCAAAAACGGAAGATTACGACTGATAGATATTTCTTTTCCGTCACCTGCCTTACCATAACACAGCGTGGATTCCAGCCATTTATCCATCAATTTTTACAGAAAAGGATGATGAGTATTTTTACCATAAATATAGATGAAGACCAGAAATTGTTCAAATATTAAGAGACCCAAATATATTTTTTCATGAAGCAGATCGACAGCGTTTTTTTATTCATAGTTTTTTTCATTTTTTTAGCTGTTGCCGGTGTTGCTCAGAAAATTCCTGATTTTGGTATTATTCCCCGACCGGAAGTGGTCGAATGGAACGGGCAATATTCTGACGTAAGGAATATCCAAAAAGGAACGATCGCATTTACTCCGTTTGAAGAAAATATGTTGGCACCATTTTTATCAGTTGACTCAAAAGGGGATAAACAAACAGCCGGTTTTCGATATGAAACAGACGAAAAATTCGACGATGAAGCCTATGAAATAATAATTTCTAAAAATGATATTCACATCAAAGGAGGTAGCAGGAAGTCAATTCAATACGGCTTGACTTCTTTGGCACAAATGATACGTCATCACGGTTTTCCATTGCCTGAAGTCCGGATTTACGATAAACCCTATCTTTCTTACCGAGGTATGCATCTCGATGTTTGCAGGCATTTTTTTACGGTTGAAGAAGTAAAAAAGTATCTGGATTATCTGGCATATTACAAATACAATCATTTTCACTGGCATCTTACCGAAGATCAGGGATGGCGTATTGAAATCAAAAAGTATCCCAAACTACAGGAAATTGCTGCTTACAGGAAGGAGACGTTGATAGGACATTACAGTGATAAACCACATAAATTTGACGGACAAAAGTACGGAGGATATTATACACAGGATGAAGTGAAGGAAATTGTGGCTTATGCTACCGAACGACATATTGAGGTGATTCCTGAAATTGAGATGCCCGGCCATGCGCTGGCGGCATTGGCAGCTTATCCGGAATTGGGTTGTAGTGGAGGTCCGTATGAAGTTGCCACAAAATGGGGTGTTTTTGATGATGTGTTTTGTCCGACCGAAAATACTTTTCGTTTTCTGGAAGGAGTGATCGACGAGGTTATCGATCTTTTTCCATACGAATATATACACATCGGAGGGGATGAATGCCCGAAAACATCCTGGGAAAACAGCCCTGTTTGTCAAAAAATCATGTTAGAAAACGGATTGAAAGATGCGCATGAACTACAAAGTTATTTTATCAAAAGAATGGAGAAGTATATCAATGCTAAAGGCCGCAAAATCATAGGCTGGGACGAAATTCTTGAAGGTGGGCTGGCTCCCAATGCTACGGTAATGTCATGGCGGGGAACAGAAGGAGGGATTGCTGCAGCAAAACAAAAGCACAAAGTCATCATGACGCCGGGAAGTCACTGTTATTTTGATTATTATCAATCAGAATCAGCAGATGAACCCGTAGCAATCGGAGGATACACGCCGTTAAAAAAAGTTTATCATTGGAATCCTGTTCCTAATGTACTGAATGATGAAGAAAAAAAATACATTTGGGGAGGACAAGCCAATGTTTGGACTGAATATATCAAAACCTTTTCTCAGGTAGAATATATGGCTTATGCCCGGGGTATGGCTATGTCTGAAGCCTTGTGGCATACACAAAAGTCGTATGCTGAATTTTTGAAAAAGTTTGTTCTACATCAGGAATATTGGTCAGGTCAGGGAGTCAAAGTAGCCAATCATATATATGAGATCAAACCTGTATTTGAATCAGGTGATGGCAAGGGTGTGTTTATTCGGTTTGACGATATACCTGAAGGACGCAAGGTAAGTCATGTGATTGGAGACAGATCTGAAAGTGGAGATCGGTTTTTCCTTTCGGAAAAAGGAAATCATGAGTTTTTTGTGGAAGGTAAAAGTATTTCCAAACCTTTGATCATCTCTTTCAATCCGCATCTTGCTACGGACGCTGTGATAAAAACGGAACCTTTACCTTCGCCAAAATATTCCGGAAATGGTCCAGGAAGTATCATCAACGGAGTAATGGGTAGTGATAACAAATATGGCGGATCAGAGTGGTTGGGCTTTGAAGGAAAAGATGTCAAAATCAACCTTGATTGGGAAAAATCAAAAAATATATCCAAAGTATCCCTTCGTTTTTATAAAGGCGAAGGTCAGTGGATATATCTGCCCCGAAAAGCAGAGATGAAAATCGTGGGTAAAAATGGCCTAATCTTGAAAACGGTCACTACGAAAGATATTCAAACAGATAAAAAAGTTGCCACTGTTGTTTTTGAGGTCGATGCCAAAGAAGTAACCTCTTTACAATTTTTTATTCAAAATTATGGTATCATACCAGCCGGAGCACAAGGTTCGGGCCATGGTGCCTGGTTGTTTGTGGATGAGGTCGTCGTGGAATAGTTATGAATAAGGTGTGCTTTTTAAGCTTATTTGATAAGAATTTTGTCCTTTCTTATTTTTTTATTAAGCCAATAAATGGTGATTTTCGGGGCAATACCGTATCAGGAGCAATGTATACAAATTAACTAAATAAATTTGATATAAACTCTTTGGATTAAGTTTTTACTTTGGAATTAAGATATTTGAAGGGGTCTGGCTTTAAAAGACATTTTTCACAAGGTATTTTATAACCTGAAGAGTTTTTATTTAGAATTGTCGTACTTTTGGCAGCATCATTGATTTTTTGAAGTATGAATTACAAACCATTGTCGCCATTGAACATGTAAATGAAACATTTGTTCTTTAAGTTTATCAAAGTGAAATATTTTGAAAGTGATAGATTGTCAATAAATAAAAATAATGTGCATATTTAATAAATTCCCTTGCTAAAAAGCAAAATAAACCGCGATGATTACATGATGGTTATTTGATGTGGACCCTGTAACATAAATAAATGTAAACAAATGAAAAAAGAAAGAAAAGATAACAGTTTTTTAAAACAACCATTTTACGAAGGCGGGGATCAGGCTTTGAAAACTTTTATCACAGAAAATCTTAAATATCCTGAGCAAGCTTTATCGCATAAAATTGAAGGTTCCATACCCATTACCTACGATATCAATTTTAAGGGAGAAGTTACAGATGTTATTTTATTGCACCATCTTGGACACGGTTGTGACGACGAAGCCATCCGTTTGGTCAAACTGCTAAAGTTTAAAGTTCCAAAATTGCCCAGAGGTATGCGGGTTATTTTTCATAAAAAAATTACCATCCATTTCAGATTGCCAAAACATCAGGACACCCCAACGCCGGAAGCTCCTTCGGTTTCTTATCAGATTACATACACATCGGCTTCTGTTCCAACAAAAGAAAGTGAACCCAAAAAGCAGGAAAATTCCTATACTTATACGGTACATTTTGGTAGTTGATAAATTTATTTGGAAACAAAGGTTATTAGGATAATGAAATTCTGAGGTATATACAACGGTTTTTGTATGCAGAGTGAAAGTGTGTTTTACTTAAATATCATCGTGTATTTCCCAATAGTTATGATTTTCAATTTCGTCGATGATGGAAAGATAATTCTGGTATCTGAAAGGAGCAATGGTCTCGTTTTCGACGGCATCTTTGACTGCACATTTTGGTTCGTTGATATGTTTGCAATTGGCAAATTTACAATCTTTGGATATTAAGAAAAATTCTTTAAAATTGTGCGATACGTCTTTGATTTCCAAATGGGAAAAACCCAATGTTTTGATGCCCGGACTGTCGATGATATGACCTCCGAAATCCAGATCAAACATTTCTGCAAAAGTTGTTGTGTGTTGTCCTTTACCTGAAAAATCTGATATCTCTTCGGTCCGCAGTACAAGACCTGATTGAATGGCATTGATCAAAGTTGATTTGCCGACACCGGATTGTCCACCGACAAGTGTGATTTTATCTTTGAGTACATCCTTTACTTCCGAAATACCTGTTTGGTTTTCTGAGGATGCTAATAAAACAGTGTATCCGATTTTTTCATAAACATTTTTCAGATAGGTAAACAAGACCATGTCTTCTTCTCCATAAATATCCGCTTTGTTAAAAACGATAATGACCGGAATATTGTAGGGTTCTGTCATCAGTAAAAACCGATCAATAAAACCGAGTTTCAGGTTGGGATTTTTTATAGTGACAATGAGCAAAACCTGATCAACATTACTGGCCATAAAATGCAGCAGATGTTTTTTACGCGGAGATTGCCGGACGATGTAGTTTTTACGTGGTTGGATGGCGACTATGTTGCCTACATTTTCGACAGCTTCCATTTCTACTGTCACTACATCACCTACAGCAATGGGGTTGGTAAGTTTGAGGTCGTCGAGTTTAATTTTGCCTTTTACTCTGCATTGGATGATATCACTTCCTATTCTGACATTATACCAGCTGCCTGTAGATTTGATGACAATACCTGAGGTTTTTTCTGCCATTACTTCAGACTTTTTGATGGGAAGTGGCCGAATAAGAGTGAATGGCCGCAGCCATTTCTGAGATAAGTCCGGGGTCTTTTTCTATAGCATTTCCTACTACAATGAGGTCAGCACCTGCGCGCACATTTTCCAAAGCTTTTTCAGGTGTTTTAATGCCGCCGCCTACGATTAAGGGAATTGAAATACCACCACTCACTACTTCAATCATGGAAGTCGGTACAGGTATTTTTGCTCCGCTACCGGCATCCATGTAGATCATTTTAAGGCCCAACATTTCGCCGGCAATAGCCGTACAAAGTGCGATGTCATCTTTTGTATTTGGAATAGGATTGGTATTGCTCATGTATTGAACGCTTGTCAATACACCACCATCAATAAGCATATACCCGGTAGATATTATTTCCAAAGGACTGACTTTGAGAAAAGGAGCCGTGATGACGTGTTTTCCAATCAGCAAATCAGCATTTCTGCCGGATATCAGGGATAAAAATAAAATAGCATCCGCTTTATAGCTCAATTGGAATGAATTACCGGGAAACAAAATCATCGGTATGTGACATTTTTCTTTGAGGGATTTGAGCACATAGTCAAGCATGTCATTGACTACCAGACTGCCGCCAATAAAAAAGTAATCAACACCAGCTTCTATCGCGTTTTCAAGGACACCCTGCCACTTTGCCAAACGAACTTTGTCAGGGTCGATCAGCACGGCAAACTTTTTTTGCCCAAACTTTTTGGCTTCCGATAATTGTGTATAAATTGTTTGCTCCATCCGTAAGAATCAATTGCAAAATTACATCTTTTTTTGGTTTTTCCGGCAAATCGATGTTGATCCGGGCATTTCCTCAGGAAAATTTTACAGAATCGTAAAATTTTGTACCTTTGTTTGTAATTTAATTCAAAAAATATTGAAGCAAGACGCTTCGCAAAATTAATTTCAATAAATGATCTTTTTTTATAAATCAAAAGCATAACTATATGACGTACAAACAATTAGTAAAAATGGAAGACGAAGCTAAAGAGGTTTGGGTGGTCAGTCCTTTTCTGCATTATGATGTCGAGGACAAAACTTTTTCTGAAATCGTGAGTGTCAACCTGGGTCAGAACACCAAATACAAATATATCGTTCCGGCAAATAAAACGGTTTTAAAAAACATCGATACTTACAAAAAGAAATATGCGCTCAAAGATGAGGACATCAACCAACGGTTTTTGGTATTACCTGAAAACGATTTTATGCCTTTTGTTTTGGAGATTGCCATTTATGATGCCAATACACAATGTATAGCCTGTGCTGCGCCTTCAATTGACGGAGCAAATGAGGTCATCCGGTTTACAGATGAGGCTGCCAAAAATATGGCCGCAAGTTTCCGTGATATCTGGAAAAAATATAAAAGAGTAAAGTTGTAATACAATCTGAATCGGGAAGAAGATTAAGTCGGAGATATTTTTTTGACTTAATCAAAATATTCAGGTACAGAATAAACAAATGTTTGTTCACAAAAAAAATAAAGACAAATCACAGGATGTCCTTTTATTCTGTTGATTTGTCTTTATTTTATTTTTAATCCCGGTTCAGTTTTGAAAGCAATCTTAAAAATTCTATGTACAACCACACCAAAGTGACCATCAATCCCAATGCACAAAACCACTCCATATATTTAGGGGCTCCGTGTTCTTCTGCTTTCTCAAAAGCGTCAAAATCCAATAATAAATTAAATGCGGCAACACCTATGATCACAACACTGATGCCGATTCCTATGGTTCCTCCTTCATGCAGATAAGGCATCTGAAAGCCCATCAGACTGCCGACAAAACTGATGAGGTATACAAAAAAGATGGCACCTGTAGCCATAACAATACCGGTTTTTAGTTTTTCAGTGACTTTAATCAGGCCGGTTTTATAAACAACAAGCATCGTCAACATCGTGCCGAAAGTAAGAGAAACTGCCTGAAATATGATTCCATCCATCATCGATGCAAAAACCGCAGACACAGAACCGACAAATAAACCTTCAAAAGCAGCATAAACAGGAGCAGAAACTGCCGAAGTATGAGGTTTGAACGTTGCGACCAAAACAGCTATCAAACCACCAATGGCACCGGCTATCATTAAAAATGTGGAAGGCATCACGTAACTTACCAAAGAAGTGACCATAAGAATCGAAAAAAGAATCAGCGTTTTATTGACGGCACCTGCGATGGTAGAGGTTTCCGCAAGTACGGCACTTCCTGCCTGCGTGGCTTCTGCAGCAGATTGTATAAACTTTTTATCGGTTAAAAGCGGGTTTTTTGATTCAAAAAAAGATTTGTTTGACATAGTAAATATCTGTTTGGTGTAAGAAAACACAAGAATAAAACTTTTTTTGCAAAACCATGCCTGTAAGTTGAAAAATAATTAATTCCGCCCCGAATAACAAATTTTTCCGTACTTTAGCGGTTTCAAATCACCGCCAGATAAATTGGTAAGTAACGTTTTATGTCCCACAACCTGGAGAAAATAAAAGCACCGGTCCAACAGGAACTCATACAATTTGAAAAACATTTCAAAGAAAGTATGAAGAGTTCTGCGCCTCTTCTTGACAAAATAACGTATTACATCGTTCAAAAGAAAGGGAAACAAATCCGGCCTATCCTCGTTTTTCTCACAGCAAAACTCTGCGGAGAAATCCGGGATTCCACGTATGTAGCTGCTTCACTGATCGAACTGTTGCACACCGCAACTTTGGTTCATGATGACGTCGTCGATGATGCTTACGAACGAAGGGGATTTTTTTCCGTCAATGCCCTTTGGAAAAACAAAATTGCAGTTCTTGTAGGCGATTATCTGTTATCCCAAGGTATGAATATTGCTTTGGAAACCAAAAATTACAGGCATTTACACACTGTTTCCAAAGCTATCAAACAAATGGCGGAAGGCGAATTGATTCAGATTGAAAAAGCGCGAAAGCTCGATATTAAAGAAGAGGTTTACTATGATATCATTACCAAAAAAACGGCATCTCTTATAGCAGCAGCTTGTGCAGCCGGAGCATCTTCAACCAATTCTGATCCTGAAATATTAGATAAGTTTTGGAAATTAGGTGAAAAAATGGGCATAGCCTTTCAGATCAAAGATGATTTGTTTGATTACGGAGAAGATAATATCGGAAAACCAAGAGGTATAGATATCAAAGAAAAAAAGATGACACTTCCTTTGATTTATGCGCTGCAACATGCGGATTACGCTACCAAAAAGAAAGTGATTCACACCATCAAAAACGAATCACATGACGAGACAAAAGTCAGAGAAATCATAGATTTTGTTAAAAAGTCAGGCGGAATGGAATACGCTTCCGATGCTATGGTCTCCTACCAGAATGAAGCCATAGAGATTTTGAGAGAGTTCGAGCCATCGCCGACCAGAGACGCACTCGAATCATTGGTCTATTTTGTAACCCAAAGGAGTTTATAAAAGCCAGTACCAATTGGTTTTTCCTGGATTTTTATTTTAATATAACATGGATTGTCCTTAAAATATATTCTGATGAAGGAAGACAAAAAACAGAAAAAAGAGCACCATATCATTCAAAGTGCCATAGCAGTTTTTGAAAAAGTGGGTTTCAAAAATGCCAAGATGGACGATATCGCTGCTGCAGCAGGCATCACCAAAGTGACATTGTACAGTTATTTTCAATCCAAAGAAAACCTCTATCT
>JALHOZ010000023.1 GCA_022842725.1 Saprospiraceae bacterium | reverse complement strand
GTGAATATCATCAAAACTTAAAGACCAAAAAAGGCGTTCAATTTCTGAGCGCCTTTTTTTATAGATAAAAAATCCACTATGTATACCAGCATCGAAACCCTTTACACCTTGTTTCTTCAATCGTCGGACATTGTCATCGACAGTAGAAAGATCAAGTCCGATTCCCTTTTTTTTGCTTTAAAAGGCACGCAAACGGATGGAAATAAGTTTGCGGAGGCCGCCCTGCAACAGGGAGCTTTGGCAGCCATTGTAGATGACCCCGGTCTCAAAGACACCAAAGGTTGTTTTTTGGTGGAAGATGTATTGACAACCTTACAGGAACTGGCAATACATCATCGAAAAACCTTTACTTTTCCCGTGATCGGACTGACCGGTTCGAATGGAAAAACCACATCCAAAGAATTACTTCATGCTGTTTTGTCCTCTACCTTTGCAGTTTCTGCCACACAGGGTAATCTTAACAATCATATAGGTGTGCCGCTTACCATACTTTCTGTGAGACAAAATCCGGATTATCTGATAGTCGAGATGGGAGCCAACCATCAGGGAGAGATTTCCTTTTTGTCCGGCATCTCCAATCCCGATTACGGATTTATTACCAATATAGGTAAAGCACACCTCGAAGGATTTGGCGGTGAAGAAGGCGTCAGGAAAGGAAAAACAGAACTTTACCGACACTTACTCGCTACCGGCGGACACCTTTTTGTCAATGGCGAGGATATAAAACAAACCAGTTCCGTTCCGGATTCTTTCCCAAAAGAAAAAATTCATTATATATATCCGTCGCCACATTTGGTGACAAACCACAATGCTACTTTCCTCACATTTGTGTACAACGATAATATGTATGAAAGCCAATTGGTAGGCGATTACAATATCAGCAATATCGTTATTGCCATCGAAATCGGCAAATATTTTGGTGTAAAAGAAGCCGAGGCCATCAATGCTGTGACCAGGTACAGCCCTTCAAACAACAGGTCGCAACTCAAACCATGGAAAGGTATGTCCCTCATCAT
Source organism: Saprospiraceae bacterium (assembly GCA_022842725.1). Lineage (GTDB taxonomy): Bacteria > Bacteroidota > Bacteroidia > Chitinophagales > Saprospiraceae > OLB9. Next base: position 61,323 of record JALHOZ010000023.1, on the reverse strand, counting down.
GGATGCCTACAATGCCAATCCTTCGAGTATGCGGGCCAGTGTTCAAAATTTCGGCCACCATCCGGCAGCAAAAAAAGTGTTGGTCCTGGGAGACATGTTTGAATTAGGAGAATGGTCACAAAAAGAACATGAAGACATGGTTCGGTTTTGTGAAACCTTTGAGTGGGAAAAAGTCATTTTGATAGGCAAGGAGTTTAAAAAGTGTACAGGTTCCAAAAACAATTATGAATTTTATGAAACACCGGAAGAAGCAAGACCTACTTTTTTACAATATGAAAACAGCGGCGCTGTCGTTCTTCTCAAAGGTTCACGAGGTATCAGTCTGGAAAAATTATTAGAGGTTTAGATGAGCAGATTCCCCACATTGTATTTTCCTGTCTCATGATCCAAAAAGACATCATCATCATAGGTGGAGGAGCTGCAGGATTTTTTGCTGCTATCAACGCCAAAGAATTGAATCCCGGATTACAAATCACCATCCTGGAACAGGCAGCAACTGTGCTGAACAAAGTCAGGATCTCCGGTGGCGGAAGATGTAATGTAACCCACCATTGTTTTGACCCGAAAGAATTAACGGGTTACTACCCAAGAGGCCAAAAAGAACTTTTGGGACCCTTTTACAGTTTCGGAGCAATGGATACAGTACAATGGTTTGAGTCGAGGGGTGTCGAACTGTATACCGAACCCGACGGATGCATGTTTCCCGTTTCTAATAATTCAGATAGTATTATCCAATGTTTTTTGAAAGCCTGCTCGGATTATGATATCGAAATCATCAACAGGGCAAAAATGAAAGATTTTACCGTTCAGGAGGGCGAAGAATACAAATTCACCATATTTACAGAAACAGCTACTTATCAGGCCAAAAAAATGATGATAGCCACAGGAAGCAGCCCTTTTATGTGGAACCTTTTGGAACAAAAAGGATATACTATTGTACCTCCCCTGCCCTCTTTGTTTACCTTCAACATACCCGAACATCCTATAAGAAATCTGATGGGTCTGGTAGTTACGGATGGAAAAGTTACTATTGAAGATAGTAAAATATCCACCACAGGACCGATTTTGATTACCCATTGGGGATTAAGTGGTCCGGCTGTTCTCAAAGCATCAGCGTGGGGAGCCCGGCTTTTGGGAGAAAAAAACTACCATTTCAGGATTCTGGTAGATTGGATACCCAAAATTTCAGACGAAGATATCAGAGCATTAAAAGACAGTATGGCCAAAAAAAAAGTAACAACCAATGCCCGGTATGATATCCCGGCGAGATTGTGGACCTTTCTGACCGAATCTGTTTTGACAGATAAAGACAAAAACTGGGCATCGTTGTCCAAAGAAGAACTTAATCTTTTGGTAAAACAATTAAAAAACTATACCCTTGAGGTTAAAGGGAAAACGACCTTCAAAGAAGAATTTGTCACTGCCGGTGGCGTATCCTTATCTCAAATCCATTTCAAAACTTTTGAGAGCAAAATCCATTCAGGACTGTATATGGCTGGCGAAGTCATCGATATCGACGCTGTCACCGGAGGTTTTAATTTTCAGGCTGCCTGGACAGGTGGTTACTTTGCCGGTAAGAGTATGGCGGAAGATTGACGGTGCATTTTTTTTTACAGAATTGGATGTCACCTTTAAAAAATTTTAGCCCATTGAAGTTCAAAAAACATTTTATTTTACTTGTAGTTTACTTCATTTGGAACCATTGCGTTACTTACACTCTTAAGGTGTTTCAGTTTAGGTTAATAAAGTTCCAATAAATTCAGTATCTCTTCTCATATCACAAAAACCAACGACAAATAAATGACTTGAATCAAACTTGTAAAAAAAATAGTAATCTTTGATGATCTTTACCCGAATCTCCGAATTTTCGGACTTCTTTCCGGATTCGGGATATTTTGCCAATATTTTCAGTGCATTTTTGATAGTTTTATAAAGCTTCCGGGAAAAATATTTTGTACCATTTCTTTGATACCAATAGAAAAGAATTTCATTTAAGTGTTCTTTAGCAGCTGCTGTCCAAATTATTTGTAAAGCCATTTTTCGATACTTTCTTCAACTTCGGCATTTGGAATTGTATCTCCTGATTTTATTTGGGATATACTCTTATCTAAAGCTTGTTTGTAATGCTCAGGTATGCTAACCATCTCGCTATTTTCCGATTCTATGTGAATGAGACCTAAAATTTCTTCCAGCAGACAGTCGTCAGCAGATTCTAATTCTTTGTAAACCTTATTTTTTAATTCTATATTGGACATCATTACTTCATTTATGATATAACAAATCAAAACTTAAAAAAGTGCCATTTTTTCTTGTGAAAATTCAATATGCTGACCACAAAGATAAGGATTCCGGTTTAAATGCATGAAGATCTCTGGAAATTTGGATTTCTTAACCAAAATAACTCATGAATTGATTTGAACCAGAAAGTTGGATTTATTTTTTTGGAAGTTGAAATGAACGCTCAATACAAAATGTTTTCAAAAAAGGTAGTAATACAATAGTTAATAAATTAAAGTTTCGTTCATCTGATTTCTTTTTTTGTTGGACATTATTGGTGCTTTAAAGAAATAATTACGATGATTCATGTTGATTCATAGTACAGGTCACGCACACGAAAATGTAAATTAATGCAAAACAAACTGCATTACATTTTAAAACGTAACTGATGGATTGTAGAATAACCTTATCGCTTTTCAACTTTTTTAAATAAAAAAACACCTTACAAAATCTCTCTTTTGTAAGGTGTTTTTATACTATTTTACTTCGGACTAAAAGTTTCTGCTGCCATCAGGCTGAAAAGCATATCGGATGGTATATTTTATTTTGGTAGGTACTACCGGCGGAACGACTACTGCTCCGTTGTCATCCGTTGGAACCGCACCCAAAACTTCCATTTTGGCATATTTGCCTTTTGCTGTTTTGAAGACAAATACTTTTCCGGCCTTCGGAGTAAAAGTACGGGCTACAGGGTTGTAGGTATACCACTCATCTTTGATAGCAGTATCTGTACCATTGTCGGTTTTATAACCGGTTTCCGGTGCTTCGGTGACACCTTCCAACGTATTATCGAGGATAATCGCTCCACCTTGTCCGACTCTGTCCTGTCCACCATTTACGATAAAAGTTACCAATTCAAGGCCGAAATCCCATTCTGCCGTTTTGATCATTGTATCTCCGGTAACGACTTGACCTTTTTCAAAATTAAAAAAAGTAAACGTTCCTGTTGGTTTGGCAGATACAGAAATATCCACAGTCGCTTCAACCGGTTGTGAATCTTCATCACTACATGAAGTTGTAAAAACCATAACCATTCCGGCAAAAACACTTAATAATAATAATTTACGAAACATATTTGATTATTTATTGATTTGAAAATTGACATATAAAGGTGGCCATGACACCGGTTCCGGCCATATTCGGTGCATTGACTTCATCCATGTGGTTGAGCAGATTGTTGACAGCCAATTGTAAAGTATACATTTTTTTAAATGTTTTTTGCACACTCATGTTTACATTGACAAAACCGGGGGCAAACTCCTCTTCCATGTTGGCAAATCCGTTTCCGTCCAGATCCACCACACCCCAGCGACTTCTATAGATCGCCCTGACATTGGCAGACCAGTCACTTTCCGGAAAGGTATATTCAAACTTTACATTGGCCATATGTGGACTTCTGCCCAACAATCCTGAATAATCAGATAGTTTCATGATTTGTGCACTGCCGGTCGGACGATTTCTCCCAAAAACCTTCTCATCCCGGATAGCGCTGATAACTGCCTGCTCGCCGGTAAATAAAAACTGATATCCCGCACTCCAGCTTATGTTTTTGCGGAGATTTCCGGACAAGTTACACTCCACACCGGAAGTAAAAGCCCTTTTGGTATTTTTGTATGAAAAAACGAAAGAACCGTTGGATTGAATAGCAACCGGCAAATAATTAATGAGGTTCTGAATATCGTTGTAAAAAAGATTGACTTCCCAGGACAGATTCTGTTTCGGATGACGGTAGTTGTATCCTACATTAAATCCATGGGAAATCTCAGGACTAAGCGTCGTAATAAGATAAGCTTCCGGCAATATCTGCGCTAAAGTACCTGCCAATAATTCGTTTTCCATGTTTTGTAACGAAAACTCATTGGCACCAAAAATGCGGTACCCCTGAGCTGCCGGATTGGCATAAGAAAGATAAAGTTGTCTGAAATCAGGAGCTTTAAATCCTCCTCCATAAGAAGCCGTGATACCTGATTTTCCGTTTATTTTATACAGGGTCGAAAACTTGGGACTCAACCGGCTTTCATATGCAGAGTTGGCATCATAACGCAGTCCCGGTACTATGGTCCATTTTTTATTGATCTTAATCTCTGCCTGTGAAAAAACATATCCAATATGTTGACTTTGCACATCCCTGTAACGCATGGTCTCAACGACCTGTTGGTTATAGCCTGCGCCCGCAATAAATTGTATGTTTTTGGTTATTTCCCAGTCATTTTGTTGTTCAACCCTGTAATATTGCTGAATAAAATCATCCGCATAATAAACGACGCCATCTTCCTGCAAGAGAGATTGGTCGTATCTGTACAAACTGGCATAAAAACGAAGCGTAGAGTTGACTTTCTGATTCCATCTGTGATATAATACCGGATTGATGTTAAGGTCTGTAGTGGTACCGTTTCCGTTGATTTCGAGACTTTCCTGATTGATGGAAAACAAAGATTTTTGTACACCTGAAAAAAACCGGTTGCTCCAAACCAATCGGGTTTTGTCAGAAAAACGATATGTCCACTTTAATTGTACGGCGTAATCCCTATGCGGATCTATGGTTTTAATCGACGTTTCCGGCGTCAGATCATAACCGTCAGATCGGTTGTAATGACCAAAAACATACAAAGATGATTTTCCAATTTCCCTGTTGAGTGAGGCAAAACCATCCAGGGTACGAAAACTGCCAAAACGAAAGGAAAATTTTGACTGATTTTGTCTTCTCTGATCGGTCAGAATATTTACGACACCACCCATCGCTTCGCTACCGTAGAGGGAGGATGAAGGGCCTTTGACTATTTCGACTTTTCGGATATTACCGATAGCAAATCGGGTAAGATCGAGCACCCCACCCTGTCTACCGGTGATGGGCTCTCCGTCGAGCATGATTAAGGTGTAATCGGGATTCATGCCTTGAATCTGAACACCATTGCCAAAAACACCTCCGCCTATAGCACTGCTGCCGGCTGCGGCGGTAACGATGATGCCGGATTGTTCCTGAAGCACATCGCTGAGTTTGATCATACCGGCATTTTGAATTGACTTAGCCTGAATGACAGAAGTAGGAACGGTTACGTTTGACAATGACCTGTCGGCACGTGTGGCCGTAATGACCGTTTCTTCGGCTACTGTTTCCATCATCTGCTCCCAAACTGTCGAGTCAGAGACAGTACCCTGAGCTTTGAGTAAGGTGCACCCAAAACACAATGTCGCTATAAATATGTGTTTGTATAAATTCACGACGCAAAGGTCAAAAATAAGTCCCGATCTTTTGTCATCACAATGTCAATTTGCAGATCGACCTCATTTTTTTTTAAACTCATCCATAACATGCTTCACTGTTGGAGACATGTTATGGATGAAAGTTGACCCTGTGTTAATCCAGTTTAAAGCGGACAGGCATGGTGTAAAGCACATCCACCTTTTGCCCCTGATGTTGTCCGGCAATCCAGGTTCCTTCTTTTTCATTCATTTTCAACAGAGCTCCGATCACCTCTCTTCCGAAAGATGGTGTAGGCTCTTTGAGGATTTCGATGTTCTGAATTTTGCCTTCTTTGGTCACAACAAACTGTGACACCACGATTCCGTCGGTAGAATCTCTGCGGGCATCTTCCGGATATTTGAGATTTTCAAATAAAAACTCGAGGAATTTACGGCGGGAACAATTTTCTTTTTGTTTGTCATTACTCAGTGATTCACAACCTTCATCATAAAACCTCGGCATCTTTTCTACGGATTTCATTGCGTAGGCATCAGGTTTGGAAGGAGGTGGCGGTGGAGGTGGTGGTGGAACCATATCTTTTGACGATCGTGGTGCCGGTGGTGGCGGTGGTGGCGGAGCAACTTCAGAATTTTGCCGTTTTGAAACCTGACCACTTTGGCCTTTTTTAGGAAGTGTATCTAAGACCGAATTATCATCACCTGACACATACGGCATATTACCAAAAGCCGGATCAGAAAATGAAAGGGTGAGTCCTGCTACTACAGGAATAACAAAAAGGTAAAGCCATTTTGTTTTTCCATGATTTTTAATTTGTGTCATCATTTGAATACGTTTGTTTATTTGTGATTGGTAAAAGTGATTGGCTAATGAAGTTGTCAGGTTTTGGTTGTGAGATTTTAACAATAGACCGATGTATTCCCTGATAGATTTTGAACTTACCATTTTTTGGTCAACAAAACATTCATGAACTTCTCTCAGTGCTTTTTTATAAAAAGGAAGGCAGGGATGAAACCAAAAAAAGATATGAACCAGCTCAAACAATAAGACATCTATGGAATGTTTCTGAACAATATGTTCTTTTTCGTGAGCAACAATAGTGGCCATATCGCTATCATCAGGATCATAGGTCGATATAAATATATAATGAAAAAATGAAAAAGGTAAGTGTGCTTTTTTGGTTTCTACAAAAATGATATTACCTGAAATAAATTGGGTTGCACCTTTAAATAAGCGGATTATTTTAAACAAACCGTACAAAAATCTTAGCCCAACTATACAAACTCCGCCTATATAAATGCTGTATAAAACCGGGTAGAAATTTGAAGTAATATGCGTATTTTCAGCTGTTGAAATTCCGAAAGGCGTAATGATGATTTCTTCCATGCGGTAAGACCAGGCCAGGTGAGAAAAAGTAGTCAGATATTCTGAAAAAATCGGACTCAACCAAGGTAATGATATCGAAAAAATGACAAAAAACAGAAGCAAAAGCCGATTATAACCAAAATAAGAAAGCCGTGCAAATAGCATGTGATACACCAGATAAAGTACTAATAAGGAAATTGAAGATTGCCATAGATATAACAACATATCCGATTATTTTTCAGGTGATAAAAATGATTTTTTGATTTTTTCCAACTCTGACAAGGTCAGCTCATTTTCCTTAACGAGAAAAGAAACCAGCTCATTTGCAGAGCCTTCAAAATATTGGCTGACCAATCGCCTCAGTGAAAACCTCGAATACTCTTCTTTTGATATCAAAGGGTAATATTCATATGTTTTCCCATACGTTTTGTGGTCAAGAAAACCTTTTTTTTCCAGTATACGCACAACGGACGATACGGAAGAGTGCGGTGGTTTGGGTTCCGGCATTGCATCAATCAGTGCACTTACCAATGATGGTCCGAGATCCCAAAAAAGATGCATAATTTCTTCTTCTGCTCTGGTGAGGCGTTGATTCATATGATATAATATTTATATATGTATGATAATGATTATAAATTGTGTAATTCGAATATTATTTATTGCCTTCCATAAATTTTTTCTCCTGAAGGTAGGATAATCTGCCTTTTGCCAATTTGATTTTTTCTTCATCAACGGATGGATATTCAAGAAATTTTTTATAAAACTGAATGGCTTTGGATTTGTTTTTATACGCAGTTTCTGCAGCTCCTGCCATATAAAGATACATTTCAGGTTCAAATTTGTATTCAAGGCTTTTCTGATACGCTTTGATTACTTCCTGATACATTCCTTTTCTGTTGTTTATCCTTGCCTGACCCTGATAAAAAAGATGCATATTTTCAGAGATTCCGGCCTTGGCTGCTTCCTGAAAAAAATACATTGCCTCATTAAAGTCATTTTTTTTCTCAAAAGCCAGGCCTAAGTAAAATAAAGCATATTCGTTTTTCGGTTCTTTTTGCAAGGTACGTCTCAGATAAAAAACGGCCTTATCAAATGAATCCGTCTGAATCAGGGAATAACCTAACAAATTATTATACGCCAGGGGCAAATCGGTATTGGCCGCCAGAAACAATAATTGTCTGGCAGCACCGGAATAGTTTTTTTTCCGATACAAAATCCTGGAATTCAGATAAGCAAGTCCAAAAAACATGGAATCCAACCTAAGCCCGGTTTGCACCAAACTATCCGATCCGTCCACGTCATCCATCTGATACATCATCTCAGCCAATCCGATGATGGATGTCACATCTTCCGGTGCTATTTTTAATGCCTGTTGATAGGAATTAAAGGCCTGACCCTGTTCATGACCGGCGAGGTATAAAGCTCCGAGTTTGCGTGGATATTGAGGATTGCCCGGAAATAAAGACTCCAGTTTCCTGAAATATTTAATGGCTTTGGGTAGGTTTTGTTGAGCGTCATATATGGCCGCCAGTCGGGAAATCACCTCTACATTTTCAGTATATTCAAGCTCATGATACAATTTTTTTGCTTTGGACCAATCACCCAGCTGATCATAACATTTGGCCAATGAAAGCCTGACGGAAACGGAAGAAGTATCATCGTTTATACATCGTTTATAAGCTTCTGTTGCAGCCGGATAGTTTTGCAACAATAACAATGAGTCACCGCTGACACACACTCCCTGACCAAAACCGATAAACGGTATCAGATAAAAGACAAAATATAAACTTCTGTAAACGTACATCATCGTTGAATAACTAATGATGCAAATATACAACGTATTTTTTAGTTACATAACGAAAAAGTCCTTTTTTCTCAAAAAAAGACGTAGCCGCGACATTTTATTATAAAAAATGATACTGGAAATAAATCTGCCTCAAACGGCACATGCAATGGTAATTATGGAAATCGTCGAAGGTTGTGCCTGAAACAAAAGATCACAACAAGCCTCCAGAGTAGCACCAGTTGTGATGACGTCATCTACTAAAACGATGTTTTTACCTTTGATTTTTTCAGGGTGCCGCAATTGATACACTGAACTTACATTATGGACTCTTTCCAACCGGTTTTTACCTGTTTGAGATTCGTTTTTGGCTGTTTTTAAAAGCACGTCTTTGTAAACCGGAATTTTAGAAGTTTCTGAAATGCCCGAAGCAAAAACAGTGCTTTGGTTGTAACCTCTTATATATTCTTTGTCTTTATGTAACGGGACAGGAATGATGGCATCCGTATTATAAAAATGTGATGACAACAAAATTTTTTCGCCGACGATGTGTCCGAATGCCAATCCTACATTTTTTTGTCCTTTATACTTAAAACGGTGCATAACTTCCTGAATGTTTCCATTGGATGAAAAATAGACCAAACTTGCACCGCCCTTAACTGGAATCCTTCCGTAAAAGTGAGCTGTCACTTTATTGTCTTTGACCTCAAAATGATCGGTAAAGGGCAATTCTAACAAACATTCTGTACAAAATATCCTTCCCGCAGGTAAAACATTTTCATTGCACCCCGGACAAATATCGGGAAAAATTACATTTTTTAAATCATTGATCCAGGTAGAAAGCAGATTCATGGTAGTTGTTTTTTTTTTAATAACAACATACCTTAAAAAAAGTTATCCCAAAAACGAAATTAATACTCCGGCAGCTACCGCACTACCAATCACACCTGAAATATTGCTTGACATAGCGTATTGCAGAATATGGTTTTCAGGATCATGTTTTAATGCAATTTCATTGGCAACTCTTGAAGACATGGGAACGGCACTGAGTCCGGTTGCTCCGATCAAAGGATTGATTTTTTTTGTTGAAAAAAGATTGTATATTTTGACTGCAAAAATCCCACCTGCCACGGACAATATGAAAGCAAAAAAGCCACCTAAAACGATCATAATGGTCTGAGGTGTCAAAAACGTTTCAGCTCCCATGGTGGCTCCAACGGACAGTCCTAAAAAAATAGTGGCCGCATTCATAATAGTCTCTGATGCTGCAGAATACAATCTGTGGGTATCCGTGCCGATTTCTTTTACCAAATTGCCAAACAATAACATGCCAACCAAAGGTGTGGCTGAAGGAATGAGCAAACTTACAATCAGAGTTAAAACAATAGGAAAAACGATTTTCAGTTTTTTCATATCCTTAATCTTCACTTTGGAAGGATATAACCGATCCTGTTCCCGCATATTAATTTTCAGTTCTTTTTCAGTCATGGTATATTTTACAACCAAAGGTATAATCACCGGAACCAATGCCATATAAGAATAGGCAGCAATAGCTATCGGACCCAGCAGATGTGGTGCCAGTTTTATGGCTGTATAAATGGCAGTTGGCCCGTCAGCACCACCAATGATCCCCAGGGCAGCTGCTTCTTTTAGTGTCATGCCCATGGCAACGGCAATCATCAACATTAAAAAAATACCGATTTGAGCTGCCGCACCAAAATAAGCAAGTCGCAGGTTGCGCAACATAGGTCCAAAATCGGTCAAAGCCCCTACTCCCATAAATATCAAAGGTGGAAGAAGTCCGGTTTTGATAAGGGCAAAGTACAGCATATTCATGATACCGTAGGTTTTGGCTAATTCCATAAGGCCCATTGATTCGGCTACGTCAGCAGAAACCACTCCCATATTTCCCCCGGGAATATTGGCAAGCAATACACCAAAAGCTATAGGCACCAATAAAAGGGGTTCAAATTTTTTAATAATCCCTAAATAGAGCAATATAAGCGCAATACAAAGCATGACCAAACTCAGAGGCTGGTTAATCACCCCCTGAATGGCTGTCATTTCGTACAACTTTTGTAAAACTTCCATGCTAAACGATTTTGATCAGGTGGTCGTCTTCACTGACTTCCGCGCCGTGATTTACCAAAATCTCAGCAATGGTTCCGGTATATGGTGATGTAATCACGTTGATCACTTTCATTGCCTCGATATAGGCTACAGGCTCACCGGCTTTAATTTTATCGCCTACTTTTACACCTTTTTCACCCACTTCTTTGGTCAGATAAAACTTTCCTTCCAAAGGAGAAGAAACAAATTGTTCCCGACCATTTTCTGAAGGTTCCACCACTTTGGTAAACACTTCATCCACAACTTTGTGCGCAGGGCTGTTTTCACCGGGGTATGAAACGGTTACCCGGTATTTTTCACCATTAACATCAATATCGAGTACCTTTGGTTTGGTAGTATCTTTGCCGGCAGATGGTTTTGTTGATGCAGGAATATTACTCACGTCCAGGGATTGTTTACGATCTCTTTTTGACGCAAGTTCTTCTTCAAATTTCTGTTTGGCGACTCCTGATTTGTAAGCTTCATATTGTTGAGGATGCATTGCATATTCAAAAAGTTCTTCATCATCCAAACCAACATCCCAACCTTTTTCGGCCATTTTTTTTCGGTAGACATCCAGTTGATCCTCGAGTCTGTCATTCGGATCACCGTCAAAAAATGTTCTGCCTTGTTCCTTCGCGAGGTTTTGTAATTCCTGATCGATCGGGCCGATGAGTCTTCCCTGCTGACCGAGGATCATATCCCAGGTATTTTCGTCTATCATACTCCATCGGGCATTACCTTTTTCCATTTGTACTACATTCATCAGCGCAACATTTTTGACGTATTGACTGTATGGTGTCACTAATGGTGGATAGCCGAATTTTGGCAATACATATTCTACTTCATCAAATAATTTTATCAATAATTCGTCCTGAGACATAGGAGACTTTCCGTTTTTCTGTCTCCAACTGTTGAGACTTTTCAGGTTAGATTCCAGGTCAGCCATCAAACTTCCCATCATACCACCCGGCAAGCCGGAGCCTATAAGCAAGGAATTCATCTCCCTGTTTTTCGGGCTGATAAAATATCCTAAAAAATCATCGATAAAAGTTTGAGTCAATCTACGTACTTCCATGTATGCTTTCATATTGATATCTTTCACCAAAAAGCCTGCATCTTTGAGCATCGCATGAATGGTTAGTAAATCAGCATGACCTGTTCCCCATGAAAGGGGCTCCATACCTACATCAATAATATCGGCTCCGTGATAAGCTGCTTCCAATGCAGAAGCTACCGAAAATCCCGGAGTGGAATGTCCATGGTATTGAATGACTATTTTTGGATGTCGGGCGCGGATTCCTTTGACGATTTTTCCAATGGTAGCAGGTCTTCCTATGCCTGCCATATCTTTGAGGCAAATTTCTTCTGCTCCAAGTTCGACAAACTGATCTGCCAGACTAACCCAATAATCGACGGTATGCAATGGAGATACGGTAATACTTAACGCTCCCTGGGCAATCATGCCCCCTTCTTTTGCATATTGAAAGGAATAGGCCAGATTTCTGGGGTCATTGAGTCCGTCAAAAGAACGGGAGATATCTGTTCCCTGTATTTTTTTAAGCCTGAACATAAGTTGGCGAACGTCCTTTGGCACAGGATTCATTCTCAGACCATTCAGTCCTCTTTCCAACATTTGGGTCTGTATACCGGCTTTTCTGAAAGCGGCTGTCCATTGCCTTACCGAAGTATTCGGATTTTCACCAAATAAAAGGTTGATTTGTTCGAATCCACCTCCGTTGGTCTCCACTCTGTCAAAACAACCCATATCTACAATCGGTTGAGCCACCTGGACCAACTGATCAACCCTTGGCATGTACTTTCCGGATGATTGCCACATATCCCTGTACATCAATGCCAACTTAATTTCCTTGCTCATTTTTGTTAATTATAATTCGATTTTCTGAATGTTTGAAATGCGCCCTTCACCTTCTGTGACTTGCTCCACAGCAGCTGTAATAACAGCAATGTGTGTCGGATTCCGGTGAACATTATTTTGAGAAATAATGCGGTTTTCAGCTTGGTAATTAGTCCATGTTATAAGGAACTGACCAATGACTCCGATTAAGAAGAGGACAAAAAAAGCGGAACCCATGCCTACGATCAAAAGCGTCAATGCTTCTAAAAGATTTTCTCCCATCAGGCGATATTTTTAAAAAGGGTGCCAAAGTAAGACAAAATCAGGAAATATTAAAACTAAACAAAAAGAAAATGTAAAAGTGACACTAATACAGAAATATTCTAATATAGGTAAAAGATTTTTTATGTCGTTTTTCTTAAAAGTTTTGTGGCAAATACTTCGAAAAACACCCAATAATATGATTCAGGCGAACCTTATATCATCAAACTTCAAAATGGGTCAACTGCTTGAATTTTTGGATTCTTTCATTGATCTCTTTGCTGTTGAGATTTTTTAGTCGGTTGAGACTAAAATCTTCGACACAAAATGAAGCCATGGCAGAACCAATGATGATGGCTTTTTTTACATTATTTGCTGAAAGGTCATCTGTGGCGGCCAGATAACCGATAAATCCTCCTGCAAAGGTATCTCCGGCTCCTGTCGGATCATAAACTTCCGCTAATGGAAGTGCCGGAGCAAAAAAGATTTCTTCACCCTGAAACAAAAGTGCTCCGTGTTCTCCTTTTTTGACAATCAAAATCTTAGGCCCCATTTCCAGGATGACAGCAGCGGCTTTGACCAATGAATGTTGACCTGACAATTGTCTTGCCTCCTCATCATTGATGGTAAGTACGTCTATGCGTTTGATGACTTCTTTCAGTTCTTCGAGAGCAACATCCATCCAAAAATTCATGGTGTCAAGCACGATGAGTTTCTGACTTCCGTCCAGTTGGTCCAGTACCTGTTTTTGAATTGCCGGTGTGAGGTTGCCCAACATAATATATTTTGCAGAACGGGCTGCTTCAGGAACTACCGGATTAAAATCAGCAAGAACATTCAGTTCCGTGACCAGAGTATCTCTGGAATTCATATTGTCGTGGTAGCGTCCGGCCCAGAAAAATGATTTTTCGCCGGATTTAATCTCCAAACCATCGAGATTGACACCTCTTTCTTCCAAAGCTTTTAATTCGCTGTTTGGAAAATCATCACCTATGACGGAAACCAAATGAATATTTTCTGTAAAATAAGAAGCAGACCAACTGATGTAGGTGCATGCTCCGCCGATTACTCTTTCTGCTTTACCAAAAGGGGTTTCTATGGTGTCAAAAGCAACGGTGCCAATGGTGAGAAGACTCATATTTTTTATTTTGAGGCGCAAAGGTACAAGTATTTTTGAAGTTTTTAATTAAACCCGTTCAGGTCAACACAAAAATATCAAATAGCGGATCTATATTTTACCGACAGGCTTTTTTATCCATACTATTTAAAATTTTAAAACTATTAAATAACATGACCAAACCTAAGTCTTTTATGATTCATTTTTTTTGTCAATGGAAATAATTTTTAAGAAGTGATGACTTTTTTCTTTTTAAAATCATTAAAGTATAAAAAAAAACAGCCCTAAAAAAGCCCTGAAATTTGGAATAATGACAACAATCTCTTATATTTGACTATTACTTTTATTATGGAGCATACAAATAACAAACTTTTTAGCCCTGCAGACCGCTACATTCTCGAGCCAATCAAAAAATTTATTGGCAATTCCACGACGAGCGGTATTATCTTGTTTTCGTCCGCATTTATTGCCCTGGTGATATCCAACTCGCCTTGGGGAGATGCGTACCATCATTTTTGGGAAACCACCTTTACTATTGGATTTGGTGATATGGTTTTATCCAAAAGCCTGCATCATTGGATTAATGACGGTCTGATGGCGGTGTTCTTTTTTGTCGTAGGCCTGGAATTAAAAAGAGAGATCGTGGCCGGAGGATTGTCAGATCCCAAAAATGCTGTGTTGCCAATCGGGGCTGCTATAGCCGGAATGGTCGTACCTGCTTTGATTTTTACATTATTTAATTTTGGCGGTGATGGTATTTCAGGATGGGGAATTCCTATGGCGACAGATATTGCGTTTGCACTTGGTGTTTTATATCTTTTAGGTGATAGAGTTCCTGTTAGTTTAAAAATATTTTTAACGGCATTGGCTATCGCTGATGACCTCGGAGCAGTATTGGTTGTTGCCTTTTTTTACACTTCTGACATTCAGTTGTGGAATGTTTTGATAGGATTTGGTTTTATGGGTGTTTTAATGCTTGCCAACATTTTGGGATTTCGGAATACCCTTTTTTATGCCGTAATGGGAATCGGGGGACTTTGGCTTGCATTTTTATTGTCCGGCGTCCACGCAACCATCGCCGCTGTTTTGGCCGCTTTTACCATTCCTGTAAGGGTCAAGGCATCAGAGACGGTTTTTTCTGAAAAACTTAGTAAACTTCATCAGGCTTTTAAGGAAGCCAAACCCAATAATCAGCCGACCATAACCTCTGAGCAACTTCACATTTTGGAAGAAATCGAATATCTGACAAAAAAAGCGCAAACCCCTTTACAACGATTAGAACATCGTATGCATCCTTTGGTAGCTTTTGGTATTATGCCTGTTTTTGCTTTGGCAAATGCAGGGGTCCAACTTCAGGCAGATCAAATACAAGGGATGATTGCCCCGGTATCTGTAGGAGTCTTTTTCGGCTTACTCGCCGGAAAAGTCCTTGGAGTGGTAGGCATAACTTTGATCCTGATTCGTTTACAAATAGCCTCTATGCCCGAAGGTATGAACATGTGGCATTTGTTTGGTGCAGGATTTTTAGCAGCCATAGGATTTACCATGTCATTGTTCATAACAGATCTTGCATTTTCAGATACAAACTTTATTTTTCAGGCGAAAGTCGGAATTTTGTCTGCTTCCATTATAGCCAGCATTATTGGATTTTTTCTGATTAAAAAAGGGAACAAGCTAATCGCCGAATAAAAAGATCATACTCCCTTATAAAACATGTAGATATATGGCTAAAATGCAAAAGCTTTCAGTGTTTTAATTATTGAATGACCACTTCTTTTTTGGCGGTTACAGTTTGACCTTCGTGATCAACCAAAGCAATTATTTCAATTTCCATTTTGCCTTTACCAACCGTTGATGGTACAATCCATGTGTTTCTGACATATATGATGGTGCCGTGTGTATGCCTGTCAACCAACAATTGAGGTTCTGACTCTCCGGGTGTAAACAAATATATTTTATATCCGTGCATCGATACATCAGCTGAAATATCTGCTTCAATCTTTATGGTGTCCCCTTCACTAAATGTTGTATTATTGGCTGGTAAATAAAAGTTTATGGTCGCATTGGCAATAGTTTTATCCTGGTTTTTGTCGCAGGACGTCATGATTACGACAATCATATAAATACTAAAAAAACTATATTTTATAAAAGACTTGGTCATTCTGCAAATAATGGATTGGTTGTGAAAGTAAAATCGGTCAATGTGTTCAAAAAAGATAACAATTTATCTTTTTCATCTTCAGTCAAAAATATTCCCGGCCTTCCATTTTTGTAAAGAGATGGATCCAACAGATCAGATTCCCGGATGCCTTCGGAATAATAATCCAGCACACTCCTCAGGTTTCTGATACTTCCGTCGTGCATATAAGGATAAGTAAGGGCTACATTTCGAAGGGAAGGAACCTTAAACTTATACACATCACGATCATCAAGTGTAATCTTATATCTTCCTGTATCGTTGCTTTTCGAACCAATACCTGTATTGCGAAAACTATAATCCGTAAATAATGGTTCGGGATGACAGGTAGCACATTTTTGTATAAACAAAGAATAGCCCGCACTTTCTTCCTCATTATAAGCACTTTTACCTTGTTTGACTCTGTCATATTTTGAATCATCACTGATGAGCATGGCCATATATTGTGTCAATGCATAAAAAACCTGTTGGGACTCAATTTTTGGTTTGCCAAAAACAGCTTGAAAAGAGCTTCTGTACAAATCATTTCGGGAGAGTTTTTGAATAATGTGATTCATATCCTCAGCCATTTCGACTTCATTGGTTAAAGGTGCAAAAGACATTATTTCAATATGGTTGATACCTCCATCCCACATAAAGCTGGTTTGCCATGCAGCATTGACGATTGCCGGACTGTTTCTGCTTCCCATTTTTCCTCCTACGCCAACACTCAATGCGGTTCCGTGATCAGCAAATGCATGTTCCTGAGCATGACAGGATGCACAACTGACCGTACTGTCTTTGGAAAGAATAGGGTCATAAAATAATTTTTTACCCAAGTCAAATCCCTCCGAAGTAAGTACATTGTTACCAAAAGTATATTCCGGCTCAGGAAAGTAACCGGGATACCTCATTTGTAAAGTATCCCGGTCCCCCTGACAGGAAAGCAAAACGGTAAGCCCAAAAAACAAACATGTTTTTCCGATAATACCGTATGTTTTCATAAAAATTTAATTATGGATGTGGTCAAAAACGATACCGTCATAAAATGTTCCGGTCATTTGTTTTGCAACAGCTCCCGGCATGTGTGTAGTTGATCTGACAGCCAATCCGTCAGCTTCATGCCACAACCTGCCGGTATTGGCGACCATATGAATTTCAGCTTCTCTGTCACCGTCTACAGTTAGTTTACCAAGACTGTATGCTTTAACTGTAGGGACAGCAAATTCGCCCTTAAATCCACCCAAGTGGAAAGCAAAACTACCGTCAGAAGAAGCAGGTGACGTTCCTTCAGCTTTTAACATGATATATCCTGAGTTCCAGCTCCAGAACATTCCTTTTGCCGGATCAAGAGCACCTGTCTGAGCTCCCGAAACATTGCGTAATGAGTCCACACCAAACATCATTTCAATGTCGGTATATTCACCACCGGGAATGTTTTCCAAATGCAGATGGGTTCCGTCATTCACTCCCAAATCCACGATATAATAACTTTCTGGAACAGTATACCAGGAACCATCTGTCTTTTTCAGACGA
Source organism: Saprospiraceae bacterium (assembly GCA_022842725.1). GTDB lineage: Bacteria > Bacteroidota > Bacteroidia > Chitinophagales > Saprospiraceae > OLB9. The sequence continues at coordinate 43,639 of JALHOZ010000023.1, read as the reverse complement.
ACGTTGGAAACATAATATCTGAACATTGAAAACGTCATTTTTTCACCTAAACGTTGGTGTGTATATTCAGTATTCAGATTAAAAGGCAGTTGATTCGGGCCAAAAACGTGATCAAACTCGATACTGACCTCGCCGGCAGCAAGGGTTTTTGGTTCATCATCTTCTGTACATGATGTGAAAGATAAAACAGATATAAATAAAGCTATAATTGCTAAAAGATTAAATTTCATTTTTTTGTTGATTTAAATATTAAAAAAAATAAGATAAATGTGTTGAAAACCGGGGACCTGCTGTTATTTGCCCAGCCCCCAGGGTTTGATAAAAAGGTATAAAAACCTGCATTCCCAAACCAAATTTGTTAAACCAGAGTTCTGTACCCACCTGTCCTGATAAACTGTGACCGCCGGAAAAATCATTGTAGGCGCCTTCATGGAAATCCCGGCTTGACCATTCTGACACCAGACCGGCGACGGGTAAACATGTTACATATTTATTTTTAAGTGTATACATGATACGTGTTGCCGATTGTAACCGGTTACCATTTCTGAAATCTTTTTTCTCATTATTTTGATTAATTCGAAAAGAAGATTCACCTTGTAAGGACCATTGTTTCCAACGTGATATATAATTGATATTTACAAAATAATCCCAAGTAGCCGTACCGGTTTGAATAGCCGGAATCCACTCATTATCTTGTACAAAATCATTATTTCCGGTTGGAAATTTAATACCTCCACCAGCTTGTAATAACTGAGAACTTTCTTTTTTTGTATTTTCTTTTTGCAAAAACGAATACATAAAAAGTATACTCATGTCACCTAATCCCCGATTATATTGTTGGACACCTGCTTCATTTTTTTGTATAAAAGCAAAAGGAACAAATACAAAAATCTGTGATTTTTTGCCGATATTCCATCTCGACCAGATATCCACGGAAGAAAATAACTCCCGGCTTGTGACCGGTTTATCATAAATGGTTTCAGCAGGGTGTTTGGACCGGAATGATGAAAAACCGTACCTGATACCAACAAAATGTTTGCTAAACTTAGGTAACACACCCAAGGTCTGACTTGTCAGTGAACAACCACAAACATCACAGGCTTGCACATTATTGGAAAGAAGTAACCATACCATACAAATGGCCAATACTCTTAACATGACAACATTTTTATTAAATATAATAAACCATTTTCAGCGTTTGAAAAAATACCAAAGTATCAGACAAACCTGGTGAAAACGTTTGATGGTGTAAAATATAGCTCAGAAATGTTCGGGCATCTGTTTGAGTTATTGGTTTACACCATTCACAATATAATTTTAAAAGGAAGAGGGTAAGTGCTCTTAATAAGTAGTAACAGGTAATATTATATATTCCTTAATGTATAACATAAGAAAACTATAAATTAACAAAACCAAATCAACTACTATTTTGTCAGAAATTTCTGTTTATCCAAAAATTTAGACATTAAACAAAAATAAGAGCTTCGGGTGGTTTGATGAGAAGTAATTCAACTCCGGAAGGCAAAGAAATGTTTGTTGTGTTCCATGTCCGGTTTCTCTTTTTTTCAAAAAAAGGAATATTAACGGACGTCCATTCATTTTTTATCCAGAAAGGATAGAGTTCAAAGCTTGATTTCTGCGAGGGCGCAGGCAGTGAAGATGATTGATTTTTCGGATCTTCATCCATCATTTTCATCAATTGGCACTTACCGTTACATTTTAGTTTCAGATTGTTTTTATTGACACAGATAGTTTTGGCTATGGTTTCCTGATGGTATTTCCATGTTATCAGACCTACGACTCTTGCAGAGGCGTAAAACCCTATAAAAAATATCAAACCATAAGAAACCAACATTTTCATCCTGCAAAGATACTTTGATATTTTTTAAGAAATTATGATTAAAGTCATAATTGTTACAAGCTGACAATTTATATATGGTAAAAAGAAAAAAACCGTTATCCATTGAACATTCATAATGTATCAAAATGCTCCTGACTGGAAAATATTTTTTAATATTTGAAGTATGTTGCAACCATGTATCGCTAAAAAACATATTAACCATATGCAACAGGAATTAAAAATCATAAGTTTGTTCAGAAAGGATTCTGTTCTTGGATTAAAAAAAGTACACGAACTGTATGCAGATAAAATGATGTTTATCGCCAAAAGATACATTTCGGATGATCAGATAGCTGAAGAAATGGTCTCTGATACATTTTTGACTGTTTTTCAGAAGTGGCAACAGTACGACGAAAATAAAGGGACTGCTTTCCTGTCGTGGATGTCAAAAATTTGTATCAACCGTTGTCTGATGGAATTGAGAAAAAAAAAGATATACACCGAACAAATTTCAGATATTCACGAAAACATCATTTTTGAAATATCTGACCAATTTTCTTATCAACATATTGTGGACTCCATTCAGGCATTGGGTCATCCTTACAACACTATATTTTTTCTGCATGAAGTCGATGGATTTAACCACCATGAAATAGGTGAAATGCTCGGAATTCCTGTAGGAACCTCAAAGTCCTGGCTGCATCGTGCTAAAATGAGGTTAAGGGAAACTTTAATCAATCTGGTTTAATCCGCTCATATAAGTAATATAACATCATGAATTCTTTAAAACATAAGATCAAACAATTTGAGTCAACTAATACCTCAGGTTTGGATAAAAATAAAAATTGGGAAAATATTCTAAGTCGTTTGGATACTGAAAAAACCGGCAGAATAAAAAATATTTATATTTAGGAATACTTGTTTTATGCTCCATTATGTCTTTTATGTTTGGATACCGAATGGGGGTCGATCATCATCAAACCATTCCTGATCAACAATTACCTGAACGACATGATAGTATACGCATTCAGGAGAGGACGGTCGTAAAAACCGATACGCTTTATGTGACGATTGAAAAGGAATCAACTGGCTTAAAAACATCAAAAAAAATCCAAACGCCCAAAAGAGATACGTTTGAAACCATTGCTGCGACACTTGTATTGAGCAATAAGTCAGATACTTTAGTCGATGATTACAAATTATTACCGACAAAACAAAAAGATTATCCGGAGGAAACAGTAGTGCAAGTGGTTGATTCAGAGAAGATTTTACCTTATAAAAGCGGAAGAACCAAAAAAACATATGCGCTGCCTGTTTTTATTTCAGACACAACCAAAATTAAAGAAGTCAGGACAAAATGGATGTGGAGCAGTCAGGGTCTCATGTACTCTTCATCTGTCAAAAGACAATAATTTTATTAACCATTTAAATATCATCTAATGTTAAACCTACGAATTATACTTTCTCTCTTACTTTGTATCATACAATATAGTTTTTTATCTGCACAAGTGGAACAACCTAAAAATTCCACAGTGATTAATTATAATTATCAAAACAAACTGAGGTTTGAATGGCCGGTCACTTATTCTTATTTCAGTCAGAAAACGTATTATGACCGGATTTTGAAAACGCCTGAATTTACCGATGTCATCCTTTCTTATCTGGAAGAGATCCGTTATGAAGCCAATCCAAATCAACCATTGGAAATTGTATTGGTTCAAATGAATCAGACCATTCAGATGCATATTTACAGAAATATCCGTCCCGTCACTTACCATTCAAAAGATACAAGTTTATTATTTCACGGACTGCACCGGTTTCGTATTGTCAGTGCCGGAGAACAGGATATGTTTATTTATTTTGATCAGGTTGATGACCTTTTGTTACTGAAAAAAATCAATTTTGTCGATTTACATTATAATCTGAAATCCCGAAAATATATTTCCCGCTATCAATTAGTCAGAAGTACCGATTTGTTTTTTAGTGATATTTCCGGAGAATTGGTATATACCGGACAGTTGGGTTTTAAAACCAAAAAAGTATTTACACCTAATGTTTTGGTGGGAGCTTCTGTCGGGCCGGACAGATTGGGTGTCAGCCTCGGAACAGAAATAGGTGTGGCAAACTATGCCGTCTATCCCTATGGACAGACTTTTGTCCGGTCAAAATATGGTTTCCATGTTTCAGTGTATTGGTTTGATCAGTTCAGAAGTACAAAAATGGGATTATTTTACATGCAAAAACCGGTGATTTCATCCAAAAAAAATATGCCGATGGTCGGTTTTGGTGCCGGTATCGTTGGCGGGACGGAAGGACCTTTGTACAATCCTGAATTAAATACAGACAGATTAGGTTCTTATTTTTCATTAATGTTTGAATGGGAAAACGTCAGGTTGAACTTTGACACCAATACAGCCCTGGATAAAAAACCATCGAATGACATTTGGGTACCTGTTCAGCTGTCCCTTTATTATGTATTTTAGGGTCATAAAAAATATTCAATCCAACTTTTTTGGCTCGTATCTTTATTTTCAATTCCTAAAAACTGAAACCCGATCAGGACCATCCGTCATTACATTTTTGAAACAAACATTAAATTTAGTAAATAAAGGATTACTTCAAAACATCAACGTCGACCCAAAACGCCACCCTGATTCTGACGACCGTAATTGTATTTCAGAAAATCAAGAGAACCTGAGTTGACTCCGATAAAAAAGCCATAAGTTCCTGCTTGCGGGATCCAATCAAAACTTAAGCGCCAGCAATGCAGATTTCTGACAAAAGTAAAAGACGGGTACGTAATTCTTTTTTGTTTAAAATCATACCCTATACTACCAATTTGCACATTCCAGTTTTTGGTCAGGGCTATACTACCCGACATACTTACAGTGTTGGTTATAATGATGGTCGTGTCCCGGGAATCCAGATTCTGAATTCTGAATTGAAAATTGTGAGAAAAGCTCAGTTGTTCAAACCAATCGGCCAATTGAGGCAGTTCGATTATTTTGTCGTCCTTTTTTGAGCCGGTTTTGCCCTCTTTGGTATTTTTGTCATCCGGATTGGGTTTGGGAGTATTTCTGTTTTGGGGATCATCTTTACCCTGAAATACTTTGATGAGTTGTTGAACGGTAAAACCTGTATTGATACCGGCATTAAAATCCCGGTAAGCGACAGCCTTCAACACATTTTTGGTAGCAGTATATCTTGTGGTGTTTGTTTTGATCTGATCAACAAATACATAGGGCGAGAGATTTAGAGATAGGTTGATATTGGTTATTCCACCAAACAGGTTGGTATTACCACTGACTCTGATATCGCTCCAACGTAGTGAATCGGCAACGGCATTATAAAAACCTGTAACGCCGATATTGTTAAGCAGTTTTACCTTTCGGATGGTATCTTTGGTAGCGATTTTAGCTTCAAAATTATTGAGTAAACTATAATTGATAGCCATAGCTGCGTCCGTGCCCCGCAGAGCACCAAACGGGCTTTCCTGATAGATTGAATATGCCCTGGGGCGGTTGATCTCAGCCCTTGAGTCTGTGTCAACCGATCTTTGGTATCTGTCTGAATTCATCGGTGTGTACGTAAAATTGATGGACGGCGTGACCTGATGCCGTATACCCCGAATAAATCCTCTTCTAAATTGCAGTGTACTGAAAACCTTGGTATTAAGGTCAAACCCGGTTCGGAAAGTCCGGTAACTGTAAAAACCAAGTTGCCGGAGTGTATCCACTGTTCCGTATCTGACCACGCGGTCATTGATACCCAAAATTTCGCCTTCAGGAGACTTTATCGTGTCTTTTACAATAACCGGTGTAGGATCAAAACTGTTTTCAAACCTGTTGAGCAACCAGATTTCTTCGTAATTGGCACTCGGATTAAGGTTAAAATATTTTAATATTCTGAAATTGGTAGAAACTGTAGAGGTTTGTTTAAGTCCGGTTCTGAGATTTCTCAGGGTTTCATTGGTAAATAATGTAGTATCCGTCGTATTGGTCGCATTGTCAAAATCAGCTTTGTATGAAACGGCAATGTTGTCATACCACCTTTCTTTTGCAGAAGATTTGGATTTGAAAGGTGTGATCGTATTCATATTCAGCGTCATTTTCGGAAAGACGATATTCATCCTTCTTGTTGTCGTATTTTGAGTATGATTAAAAGAAGCCGTAAAATTAAAAGGTGTACCCGGCATAGAATGCGAGAAAGAAAAATTGGAATTATAGGAATTTTGGGCTGCTGACCTGGGATCGACAAAGGTCCGCTGGTCAAAACGGTTGGCCTGAATATTTACAGAACCGCTCAGTCTTCTGTAAGGGTGCGCTTTGGCGTGTTGGCTATGCCTGATGGTAATACCGAAAGACTTGCTGGAAGTTCGCTGCCCGGTTTCATTACTTTCAAATATGTTATTGGTATAACCAATATTTACGGCACCTTCGTATTTATACCGGACATTATAATTGGCTGTTCCCCTGATGCCGTGTGACCCTCTGGAATATATATCACCTGTGACCGTAGCATCCATGTACTGTGATATTGGAAAATAGTACCCAATGTCGCGGAAACCCAATCCTAAATCCTCCTGATAATCATAAGATTTAGGCAAAATAAGGCCTGAAGATTTACCTTTGAACAACGGAAAAAATCCAAAAGGTAAAAACAATGGTGTCGGAATATCGCTGATCTCAAGATTGGCAAGACTCATGACTGCAACCTTATTAGGGATAAACTTAAGTTTTGATGCCCGGATACCAAAATGAGGATGTTCTGCATCACACGTTGTTATATAGGCATTTTTATTATATATAATATCTTCCAATTGAAGGCTGTCTACTCCTTTTGACACAAACTTAGTTTGGTTGCCGTGCAGATAAAAGTCTGATTCTTTGGTGAGAGCCTGATCAACAAAAGCCTTTTTACTTTTAAAATTATACCGTAGTTTTTTGTAAGTAAAGGTGCTTTCACCATCTATAAACGTTGGTTTTCCAGCTTCAGAGGTATCCACGGCGACTGCAAAAGATGCCAGCGAGTCAGGTATAAAGTCGTAAGCTTCCAGCGTATTGCTTTCAAAATTAAAAATTATATATTTTGCTGTGATTTTTATTGTTGAATAATTGACAAAAGCCCCTCCGAACAGGTGTACATTATTGTTTGTGACGTCATTCCAAACCGTATCCCGCGCACCATAGTCCACCTCTTGTTCCAAAGCATCCTCAGAAAGGGTGACGTTATTGGAAGAAGTGGACAAACTATCTGCAGGAATCGAATCCAAACCAATGTTGAGGTTGCCCGAAGTCAGGTCTATCGACAAACTATCTTTTTTAAATAATTTTGTCTGTAAAGAATCTTTCACAGGCAAAATTTGTGTTTTGCCGAGGTTCGAAAAACATATTAGAATAAAAAATATTATATAAAAGTTTAATTTCAAACTGATTACATGTTACATATTATAAAAATGTATTATATTTGCACTTTTAAACGGCAAAAATACACTAATGGTCTCAATTAATCTCAAGAATCTTGTAAAAACTCTAACGTTTGTATTCGGGTTTTTACCACTTTTGGTCATGGCAAATCATGTTAATGTTTTGCTAAATAATAATTCCTTCACCGGACCCAAAAATCCTAAGCCCAAAAATACCATTCGCGTGGTCATCGATGCAGGTCACGGAGGTCACGATCCGGGAGCTGTAGGAAAGTTGAGCAAAGAAAAAGATCTGACGCTGGATATGGCGCTGTGTCTTGAAAAAATGATACAGAAAAACCATCCTGAGGTTGAGGTCCTCCTCACGAGAAACACGGATGTTTTTATACCTCTCTTTCGCAGAATACAGTTTGCAAACGAAGAAAATGCGGATTTGTTCATCTCTATTCATTGCAATCATATCACCAATCCAAACACCAAAGGTACGGAAACATTTGTTATGGGTCTGCACCGTGCAGATGAAAACCTGGCTGTTGCCAAAAGAGAAAACGCATCGATTTTCCTGGAACATAATTATAAAGAAAATTATGATGGGTACGATCCCAACAGTGTCGAGGGCCATATCATGATGTCGATGTACCAGAATGCTTATCTTGAAAAAAGTATAGAATTTGCCGCCATGGTCGAAAAAGCTTTTGAAAATATGAAATTTTCCAAAAGCAGAGGTGTGAAACAGGCCGGGTTTGCGGTATTGCGCAGAGCAGCCATGCCATCGGTCCTGGTAGAAGCAGGTTTTTTAAGCAATGAGGACGAAGAAAAATTCCTGATGTCGGAAGAAGGTCAGAAAAAGGTATGTAACGCCATGTTGGAGGCTGTCAAAAATTTTGTTGAAAAGAAAAAAAATCAACAACCTGTTGCACAAACCACCAACACTTCAACGGCACCTTCAGATACCACTACCGAAACGTCTGGTATATACAGAATTCAGATTGCAGCCATGAAGACGGTCAAGGCAGACATGGATTCAGCCGAACTTCGCAAAATCGGTAAACTTTCGACTGTCACGACTAATGACCTGACCAAATATTTGGTAGGAGATTACAAAACCGTCGAAGAAGCACAATTTGCCAAAGAAAAATTAAAAAAATTGGGATATTCCGGAGCATTCCTCGTCAGGATTCCTTAAAATTACCGGGAGAAAGGTAGTAACGGCAACAAATTTCGTTTCAGGACGTTTACTTTCCAATGTTTTATCGCTAAAAGAATACAGTTTGCATGTCAAAGGAAATCAAAATTGGGTTGTTGTCAGTCATCGTGATCGCGATCATGATTTGGGGGTATATGTTTTTGAAAGGTAGAAATATTCTATCCGACACTACTACCCTATATGCTATCTACGATGATGTGACCGATCTGACCATCTCTGCGCCTGTGGTCATTAATGGTTTTAAGGTTGGTTCCATAACCGATATCAAACCCGACCCGGCCAATGTCAAACAAATGATTGTCACTTTCGTCATCGAAGGAGATTATGGTATACCGGACAATACCGAGGCTGTTTTGTATTCAAAAGGTGTCATGGGAGGTAAAGCCATTTCTTTGGAATATGACAAACCATGTGACGGAAACAATTGCGCAAAAAACAAAACCCAACTGAAAAGCAAAGTGATGGGGTTTCTTGATTCCATGTTGGGCGAAGGTGAAATAGATAAATATTCTACGGGATTGTCGACTTCAGCACAAGCCATCATCGCAAATCTCGGTAAAGAAGGTGAACCCGGTTCGCTCAACGAAACCGTTCGCCAAATTGAAATCATTTCCAAAAATCTCGCTTCCCTTACCGCTACGACCCAAAAAGTGATTGAGTCTAACGCCAAAAACATTGATGCGACGATGTCCAATCTTGCAAAAGTTTCTCAGGGTGTGGCCAATAACAATAAAAATATAGACAACATCATTAAAAATCTCGAAAAACTGTCCGGAGACCTCGCCAAAACCAATATGGATGAGACATTCGGAAAACTGGATAAAACGATGGACTCGGCCACCATGAGTATCGACGAATTAAAATCAACCCTGAATAATCTTCAGGGCATCCTTCATGATGTAAAAAAGGGTGATGGTACAGTTTCCAAACTGATTTACGACCAAAACCTGTATAAAAACCTGAATGCCACTTCCAGAGAACTAAGCCTTTTATTGCAGGATTTGAGGCTCAATCCTAAAAGATACGCACATTTTTCCCTTTTCGGAAAAAAACAAAAAGAATATACTTCTCCGGAGGAAGATCCTGCTAAGACAGGAGGTCAATAAACAATATGTAAAAGCCTGTCACAAGGCCTCTGCCCGATTAAGTTTGCTAATAGCACCTTTGGCGTTTGCTCGCTCAGGTTTGAAACTTGTGCGAACATCAATATCTTTACATATAACTCATTAATTTGAGAACTGCTACTGGTAATTTCAGGTAAAAGTATAAAAAAATTCCTTAAAGTTACATGTTTCAAACCTGTACCTTTAGATAAGGTAAAATGACCTACCCTACTCCACGTACAATAACAATCCTTTGAGGTAATGTCCTTCCGGATGGAACAAACTGACCGGATGATCTGCTCCCTGACTGAGGTGTCGGATAACCCGGATAGATCTCCCGGATTCCATACCTGCGGCGACAATGGTGTCGTAAAAGAGTTGCGGAGTGACAACCTGACTACAGGAAAACGTAAACATAAATCCTCCCGGGTTGACTTTTTGTAATGCCAGAATATTAAGTCTTTTGTATGCTTGTACAGCATTGTGCCGTTTGGCGAGACTTTTGGCAAAAGCAGGCGGATCAACAACAACTATGTCATAAGAAGGTACTTCTTCCTGACCCAAAAAAATCATTACATTTTCTGTAAAACTCCTGTGTATACCTTCTGAAGGATTGAGACTTATGTTTTTATCTGTCAAAACCATCGCCTTTTCAGATATATCCACAGAATCTACCTTAAGTGCAGCTGCTTTAAGTGCATACACCGAAAATCCTCCGGTATAACAAAAAGTATTGAGCACTGATTTTCCTTTCGCATATTGTGATAATAAAAAACGGTTCTCACGTTGATCAAGAAAAAATCCCGTCTTCTGACCTTCAATCACGTTGACCATAAATTTATGACCATTTTCATTTACCGTGGTTTCAGACACATCACCAAATAAAAAACCGTCTTCCCAAATCAAACCCGGTAACGAAGGTAAAGTATCTTTGGCTCTGACATAGATGTGAGGATTTTTTATGGGCAATACCTGGCGAATGGCTTCAGCTACCTCTTTTCTGTTCCGATACATCCCAATGGAATGACATTGGATGACGACAATTTGTCCGTAAACATCGACGATCAAGCCGGGAGCCATATCGCCCTCGCCGTGTACAAGCCGGTACGTATCAGTGATATCTTTTTGAATGATACCACACTTTTCTCTGTAGGTATAGGCGGAAGATATTTTACCACGCCAGAATTCTGCGTCTGTTTCTTCCTGATTCATGGTCAGCATTCTTACCGTAATAGAACCACCGTGTTGGTAATGCCCCTTACCGATAAATGTTCCGTCATATTGCTGAACTTCGACGATGTCCCCCTGTTCCAAAGAAGGCGACACCCTCTGTATAGCTCCTGAAAAAACCCAGGGATGTCCCCGAAGAACGGAAACTTCTTTGCCTTTACGCAACAAAACAAAACGACTCATGCTTTATAATTTGCCGCAAAAGTAAGGTTTATTTGCAGAAAGGATATATTTTGGTCTTTTGGTATTACGTTTTTTTGGTATTGTAGTCATTTAGTTTTCTTTGTAAACAGTATTTAGTTAAAGAGATAGGTAGAATCATCAACAACTGTATGTTCTTTTAGCAGGCTTAAACGCTAAACGTTTTAACCTTAAACAAACCGATGTCAAAACACACACATTACCGCATACCATAGGCCTTAAACCTAACTGAAGGTGAATGAAAAAATCTTTGCATAGTCGTCATAACCCTTTAATGAACATCCTCTGCCTTAACCTTAACCTCAGTCTTAACCTCAGCCTTATTCTCCGCTGAAAACCGATTTCAGATAGGCTCTGTTGAGATAAGCGATATTTTCCAGTTTGATTTCTTTAGGACATTCTGCTTCGCAGGCACCGATGTTGCTGCACATACCAAAACCTTCTTTGTCCATCTGTGCAACCATCGCCTGTACTCTTTTTTCTTCTTCGACTTTTCCTTGTGGTAAAAGACCTAAATGGGTAACTTTAGCAGAGGTAAACAACATAGCTGAACCATTAGGGCATGCTGCGACACATGCTCCGCATCCTATACAGGCGGCAGCTTCAAATGATTTACCAGCTTTGTCTTTTTCAATAGGAATGGCATTACCATCGGGTGCCTGACCGGTATTGACTGAAATAAATCCTCCTGACTGAATGATTCTGTCAAAGGAAGAACGGTCAACAACCAAATCTTTTAAAACCGGAAAGGCACTTGCTCTGAAGGGTTCAACGACAATGGTTTCTCCCTCTTTAAAAAAGCGCATGTGAAGCTGACAGGTTGTAGTTGCCGCCAATGGTCCATGTGGTTGTCCGTTAATAACCATAGAACATGTACCACAGATTCCCTCCCGACAATCATGTTCGAAAGCTACGGGATCTTTTTTTTCTCTGACCAATTGTTCGTTAAGTACATCCAACATTTCCAAAAAGGACATATGTTCGTTGGCTGTAACTTTATATGTTTCGAAATGACCTGAATCGTTTTTTTGATTCTGACGCCAAACTTTTATATTCAAATGTAAATCTGACATATTGTATTGTTTTATTTGTAACTACGGGTTACCAATTTAATATATTCAAAAACCAAATCTTCTTTATGGAGTTTGGGCTCGTTGTCGTCCCATTCCCAGGCTGCCACATAACTGAATGATTCATCATTCCTTTTGGCTTCTCCTTCTTCTGTTACTGATTCTTCACGGAAGTGTCCGCCACAGGATTCATTACGTTCGAGGGCATCTACCATCATCAATTCACCATGTTCCATAAAGTCAGCAACACGAAGTGCTTTCTCCAGTTCAGGATTAAATTCGTCGGCATTACCCGGAACAAACAAATCTTTATAAAATTCTGCTTTCAGGTCACGGATCATCTGACGGCCTTTTTTCAGACCTTCTTCATTTCTGGCCATACCGCAATAATCCCACATGATTTTACCTAAACGTCTATGGAAACTTTCTGCTGTCTGATTGCCCTTAATATTAAGCAGGGTCTGAATTCTGTCTTTGGCAGCTTTTTCAGCTTCAACAAAAGCAGGTCCTTTTGGATCAAACTTTGGTGTTGAAATTTCCTTTGACAAAAAGGTTCCTATAGTATAAGGAATGACAAAATATCCGTCAGCAAGTCCCTGCATCAATGCAGAAGCTCCCAATCTGTTGGCTCCGTGATCTGAAAAATTACATTCTCCCAAAGCAAATAAACCGGGAATATTGGTTTCAAGGTTGTAATCCACCCAAAGTCCACCCATGGTGTAATGTACAGCCGGGTAGATTTTCATTGGCTCTTTGTACGGATTTTCGCCGGTGATTTTGTCATACATTTCGAAGAGATTACCATATTTGGCAGAAACAACTTTTTCACCCAATTCGATGATTTGTTCTTTTGACAAATTATGTAATCCCTGTTTGTTGGCTTCCGTTTTGCCATATCTTTCGATCGCAGCAGAAAAATCAAGAAAAACGGCCAATCCTGTCGGACTGACACCGTGCCCTTTATCACATTCGACTTTAGCTGCTCTGGACGCTACGTCTCTTGGTACAAGGTTACCGAATGCAGGATATCTCCTTTCGAGGAAATAATCTCTGTCTTCTTCTTTTATGTTGACGCCTTTCAGTTTTCCTTGCTGAATGGCGATCGCATCTTCTTTTTTCTTCGGAACCCAAACCCGTCCGTCATTACGAAGAGACTCTGACATCAACGTCAGTTTGGACTGATATTCTCCTGACACCGGTATACAAGTCGGGTGAATCTGTGTAAAACAAGGATTTGCCATTAGAGCTCCTTTTCTTACAGAACGCCATGCCGCTGTCACATTACATGTCATCGCATTGGTAGACAGATAAAAAACATTACCATATCCACCGGTAGCTAATACGACTGCATGGGCTGAATGACTTTCAATGGCTCCTGTCAGAAGGTTTCTGGTGACGATTCCCCTGGCTTTCCCGTCAACAAGGACCAATTCGATCATCTCATGACGATTGTACATTTGTACCGTCCCCAAACCTATTTGTCGGGATAACGCCTGATAAGCACCTATTAATAATTGTTGTCCTGTCTGTCCTCTGGCGTAAAAAGTTCTTGAGACCTGAACCCCTCCGAAAGACCGGTTTTCCAAAAGTCCACCGTATTCTCTGGCAAAAGGAACACCCTGAGCTACACATTGATCGATGATGTCCACACTGGCTTCCGCAAGACGGTGCACATTGCCCTCTCTTGCCCGGTAGTCACCACCTTTGATGGTATCATAAAACAAACGGTATATGCTGTCCCCGTCATTGGAATAGTTTTTGGCGGCATTGATACCTCCCTGAGCAGCAATACTATGTGCTCTTCTCGGGCTGTCATGAAATGTAAAACATTTGACATGGTATCCCAATTCTCCCAAAGAAGCTGCTGCAGCGGCACCAGCCAATCCTGTACCAACGACGATAATTTCGAGTTTTCTTTTATTATTGGGCGCAACCAGCGGAATCTCTGACTTATATTTAGTCCATTTTTCCGAGATATGGCCTGATGGTATTTTTGAATCTAACATTTTTTCTGATTTACTTCATGAAGAAATAATGGTATATCGGAATGATGGCATATGCCAAAGGAATCACCAGAGAATATATTTTCCCTAATCCCTTAATTGTTGGAGTGTATTTTTTATGATTGAGCCCCAGGGTTTGAAACGCACTCTGAAAGCCATGCCATAAATGAAATCCCAATGCAAAAAGTCCTACGAGATAGGCCACAACAATCCACAATTCCTGATATGCTATTGAGACCCTTGCATACAAATCTTTGACAGTCACACCATCATAGGTCTGCAGGTTCAGTTGGTCGGTAAATTTCATTTTAAACCAGAAATCTCCCATATGCAGGAATATGAATGCTAATATCAATATTCCCAACAAAGCCATGTTTTTTGAAGCCCATGTTGTTTTTTGAGAATTACTGACTGCATACTTCTGTCCTTTTAGTTTTCGGTTGTAAGCAGCTATCAGTAAACCCAACACTGCGTGCAACAAAATAAAAAAGTACAAACCATAAGAAATGGTTTTTATCAGCGGATTGTGCACCATAAAATCTGCATAAAGATTAAATGCCTGTCCACCGTCATCCTTAAGAAGTTGCAAATTCCCGATTAAATGTACTATTAAAAACAGTATCAGGAAGAGACCGGTAAGGCTCATAAGGACTTTTTTACCAATACCGGAAGAAAAAAATTGAACGAGCCATTGCATGTTCCGTATCGTTTTAGTGATGTGCAAAAGTAGTACTTTGAACATCACTTTTCCAAATTAGATTTTGAATATTCATTATTTAGAATTTGTCTAAATGACGTCAGCTTTTTTTATGTTGTTGGAATAGCAGAACGGTATGTTGTTCACCTTTTGGTGATGCGAAACTTAAGATGATAAAATATCCGGTCATCATTCGGATGAATTGATTTATTTTGTGGCAAATTTGTTTAAATGTTCGGAAAAAGTAACAGCAACAGAAGTGCTGCTTTCAGAAAGTTGTGTTTTACCTATCAAAAAAAGTATTTTGATACGGATGATTTTGGTATAAAGTCATTTTTGCGGTTTTTCGAAATACATCGCAACAACGGCAGGATTTCAAATCTGTGTTTGTCCAAAGATGAAAATCTTACAAAAACCTTTTACATTTTTGATTACCGGTATTGGGTGATGCGCAACAATCATCAAAAAAAATACCACCAAACTCTGTTTTTTGTCAAAGACAGAGAGATGTTTTTACCTTCTTTTCTGTTAAAACCTGAACATTTAGGCCATAAAATCGCAGCTTTGTTTGGTTGGGAAGATATTGATTTTGAAACCAATGAAATTTTTTCTTCCCGGTATCATCTGACGGGAGAAGATGAATCATGGATTCGCGATAATTTTTCTGATAAAGTACTGACCTGGTTTTCCAAAAAAGAAGGATGGTACGTCGAAGCTTCCAACCATTTTTTATTGTTTTATAAACTGGACCACATAGTTCCGGAACCTAATCTTGTCAATTTTTACCAAATGGGAAAAGAATTGTACCAGTTGTTTAAAGACAACCAAAAAGAGCTACTTCCTCTACCCGAATGAACCTTAATTGAATCAAAACAAAAAAGGCACAAATAAACCTTTGTGCCTTTTATGATGACGAAAATCAAACTATTCCTTATCAGATTTTTCTGAAGTATTTTGAATTTAAATAATAGGTAATACAAAGCCTAACAGATGATGACCTTTATATACCTAAAAGAAACCAATCCATCTTAGTCAGAAGCTAAAAATTCTGTTTACGCCAATTTTACCAAACCTGGTTAATTGTAAGCAAACTCATCTTTGTACAAAATCGGTCTCGGGTATTCTTCTCTGTAAGCGCATCGGATGACATCAAATGCGGTAACGACACCTTTTAACTCGTTTTGCAGATTGACAACCGGTAAGGTTTTGAATCTTTTGTCAGCAAATAATTCTGCTGCGGTTCCAACCTTATCTTTTGGCGTGATTTTAACAATTTTGGTCGACATAATTTCGCTTACCAAACGGGCAGCGGTGTGACCTTTTTCTGCTTTAAGCAAATCGTAAGCGGTAACCATACCCAACAACTTGTTGTCTTCCGACACTACAGGCAGTTGCTGTATTTGTTGTCCTGTCATTAACTCGTAAATTTCCTGAATGGTTTGGTTTGGTTTCGCAACAACCGGATTTTTGGTCATAATGTTGCGTACTTCTTCGTTCATCATGGTAATGATATTTTAAAGGTTCATAAATACAATCCGATGTGAAACTTTAGCGAAGTAAGCGTGATGCTGTAACAGAAGAACGATCCTATGGTCAAAATAGTTCCCTGATGTATTTTTATTTTTTCAAATTAGTAAAAAAATGATTTCATAAAGACAAATATCCACTTTTTACACTATAAATATTTTCCAAATGCAGGTGGAGATAACCTAAACTGAATACCAGTACTTCAAAATTTTATTTTGATTGTATTCCTGATTTAATGCTGTTGGTATACTTTACTTTGTGTGAATCACTCTTTGCGGAAAAGGTATATTAATGTTGTTTGTTCGGAATTTTTCAATGATGGACTCCCGGACAAAACCTTTGATATTTTCAACCCTGAATACGTCCTGTGTCCAGAAAAACAACGAAAAAGTCAAGGCTGATTCACCAAATTCAGAAAATCTGACAAAAGGCACAGGCTCGGCCAATATTTGTTGTTGTTCTTTTGCAGCTTCTTCCATCAAACGCCTTACTAATCCTATCGGTGAGGCATAATCGACAGAAACTGTGACTTCAAACCGGGCGGAAAAATCATGATGTGTCCAGTTGATAACCGGATTTTTGGTGAGCTCTGTGTTGGGAATGATAATATATTTGTCATCTCTTGTCAAAACCAATGATGTTCTGAGTTTTATTTCCTGAACCCTGCACACCAGCTTGTTGATTTCAATAATATCACCTACTTTGATACTATTGTCGAATAAAATGATGATGCCGGAGATATAATCACTAAAAAGATTTTGAATACCCAAACCCAAACCTACCAAAAGGGCAGCAGACCCTGCCAGAAGGATGGTCACATCAAAACCTAAAATTCTCAGCCCGATCATAAAGACCATGGTAAAATAAAAGTATTTGAACAAACTGAATATCGAATACTTTTTTGCCTCATCAATAACGTGAAGTTGGTAAATGATTTTCCTGACGATCCTTGATATAAAATAAGCAGCAAAAACAAAAATCAACAAAAACAAAATAGCTTCCACCCGGATGACATGATCACCATAAGCTATGATATGATATTGTAAAAATTCTTTCATATTTGAATGATAAAATTATTTTGTTTTTTAAAAATAAGAACTCAACATTTCAATAATATTTTGTCACTATTTTTCAGATGAGGCAAAAAATATCGCCAAAATTACATCTTTTAGATTTTAATACCGAATTTTATTTCAGTCGATGTACTATGATCTACATTTGGTATTACAAATTTAAAAATACCAAAAACACATTTTTTTATGGTCTCAATTGGTGTTTTGATGTCAAAAAACAACATTGTCACTCTTCAAACCGTTCTACATAAAGTGAATGTTTGGCAAAAAAAACATCTTTAATTTTATACTTCGTGCATCAACCTGCTTTTTCGGTTATTCGAAAACGGAGAGACTTAATGTTAGAACTGAACAGTTATTAAAAAGATACCTTCCTAATAAGAAATATATTATGCACAACAATAGTTCAACGCATAATATCCTCTTCTTGCCGTATGTATGTTATTCATTGTCAAATGTAATCATAAATAAATGAGTCCCATAGTTTTTAGTACAAAATAAACTTTGGTGATTTATTGATTGGTCTTCTATTTTTAACTTCAACATAAATATACTAAATGATGAAACAATATTTTTTAAGTATTTTGATGGTAGCTTTAACGGGTTTTGCACAAGCTCAGGTATCTCTGCGACCTCAGGTTGGTGTGACAGCAGCTGATTTTTCTTATACTTCTTTAGCGGGCGCTGTCAGAGGAGGTTCGGGATTTTTAGTGGGCGCTGACCTTCAGATCGGCAGCCCGTTTTATGTACAACCCGGATTGTTGCTCAGCAGAACCAATCTCTCAGTTGATGGGGTCGGGAATATTTATCTTACGGAAGTAAACGTTCCGGTTATGGCCGGGTATAAATTATTTGCTGATAAAGGTCCGGCAAAATTTGGACTCAGAATTTTTGCGGGACCGGATTTTCAAATTAATGTCAACAAAAAGATTGATGAAGTCTTTTCAGACCTGAAAAAAGAAGATTTTAATGATTTTTTGGTTTCCGGCGTTGTGGGTATTGGTGTCGATGTCCTGTTTCTGTTTCTTGACCTGGACTATTCTTTTGGCTTATCAGATTATATTTCAAACGACAGAGCGAATGCCAAGGTAGATTACGCCACCGGCACCATCGGATTGAGGATCGGATTTTGACATCAAAATAAACAGAAGTCTTGTCGACTTTTCAAAAAAGAGCAACAAAACCGCATCAAATATTTTATGTCAAAAGCTCAGATATCTCAGGGCTTTAAACCGGGAATGAACCTAGGTACTCTGGCCTGATAATTTTTGTATTCCGGATATTTGGAAGCAGAGATTTCTTCACTGAACTGAGCGGAACCCTGAAATAAGAGGATCAGCAACAAACATCCTGCGATGCTCCAATTGATCCATTGGCCTGAAGCCGCAACACTGAAGAAGTAAAAACACACCCATATACTTTGTTCTGCAAAATAATTAGGATGCCGGCTCAATGACCACAAACCGCTGTCCAAAAAACCTTTGGCATATGGTTCCGGCAACGGTTTCCCTTCTTTGATCAATTTCAACTTGGTACTTTGAAACTGCCATTGTTGTACATCGGCGGCCAGTTCAAAAAGAATAAACGCACCCATTAAAATAGCAATCACATAATCCCAGTTTCCTATGGGTACATGGTTGTTTTGCAAAGCAACCACCATCGGTAGTGTAAACATTAATATCAATATATTCTGGTAAGTTGAAATAAAAAAGAGATTAAATAAAGTCCACTTCCAACCAGGTTTAAATTCTGCTTTTTCGCGAAGTATCACCCATCGGTAATCTTCCTCTCCATCCCAAAACTTCCAGCTGTAAGCACCTTTCATCGCAAAATTATTGGTCAGCCGGACGCCCCAGAATGTCACCAATCCCGTCATCCAAATAAGTCTTTGGTTGTAATCTCCGTGATCCGTGATGACGATTGCATACACAATGGGTATTAAGCTCCACAATTTATCTACCTGACTATTGTTTTTGGTAATTTCGCCGACAATAAAACAATACAGGATGACACCACCGGTAATCATCATAAGTTTTTTGATCAGTGACCATTCGGAATCATTCAACGGGGTGCCAAACCAATAGGTCATCAACGGTACAACCAACAATGTCAGGCCTAATATAATGGCTGTGGAAACTATTTTCATGGATGGGATCGTTTTGTTTTGATATAAAAAGACACAAAGAAAAGAATCAGAATGAAAGTTTCCAAACTTTCTCTGAAAAAGGAAGATATTCAGGCAAAGCAGCAGAACCATACCAAGGTAATATCTCATAATCCAACAAACCTTCTTTGATGGCAGCATCTGTCTGTAATAATGTTTTGACTTTTGTTTCATCTGTCTCATGCAGGATAAATATTCCACGATATGTTTTATCGTTTTTTCCCAAAGGACCGGCAACTATCAACTGACCTTCAGCAACTAGTTTTTTGATATTTTTGAGGTGGTCGGCAAAACATTGATTAACAAAGGCCTTGTCTTCAGATTTGTTGGGACCGGTTTTCAGCATTACGAGTGAATAACCTTTCATACCGTAAGGGTCTGCTTTAAGTTTTTGAGCCAACAAAACATCATACTGCGGATTTTGAACAGTCGAGTCGGTAACGGTTTGGTGAGGTTCCATTTTTGTAAAAAACAAGGTCATGGATTTTTGACCACCGTCTGACACCACTACAGTCATATTTTTTGGAGAAGTTGGTGTATAGCTGATAAATTTTGGAAAATCGTGTTTTGGATTGGAAAAAATATAGGTATTATTTTCCAAATGAAGCTGAAACAAAACCTCAACGCCATTATTTTGTCCGATGACCGCTGCTCCGTAAAAAACAGCTTCATTCATTTTTTTGATCGTAAGATATTCAGAAACTTTCATTTTATCGTTGTCATAAAAGTATGAAAATCCTCTTAACTGACCTTCGTAAAGTTTGTCCCAATGTTCGTAATAATTTTTTCCGTCCTGTTTCCACGTCCCGGTCAGAAAATCAGGAAAGGTATTTTGAGCGACTAATGAAGAAAGACCTGTTAAAAAAAGGAAGAAAAAAAGATGTGGTTTCATAAGATGACCTTTATTATTGGTTGTGATCAAAAAAAAACATAAAAATTACTGATAACAGATATAAAAAACAGTGAAACAGATTATTTTTTGGATGATCGCATGGCTTTATATTTGGTGACGGAAGGATCTTCGAGTAATTTTTTGTAATCCAAACTTTCCACCGGCAATAAAGCTATTTTGCCCTCTTTGTTGTAATGAACGCCCCATCCGTATCTTTTGGTCAGCGCTGATGCACGAAGACAAGGTTGTCCTTTGGAAAAAAAGATTTCCCTTTTTGTGTTCATTTCATGTTGTGAGATATCATTTTTTTCGGCGAAAGCCATAAAAATAACGTCATCTGACGTATATTGATAGGGATGTCTTTTGATCCATTCGAATTGTTTTCTCGCTGTTGACTTTTGAGTTTCGCTGTCTTTGGGTTCTTCGGACACATCGACCGGACAATCGGGAGCAATTTCTACCAGGGTATTAAAATAATTGGTGGTATGTTTAGAATCCGGATTCATAAAAGTCAAAATTTTGTTGGGTCGTCACAAAGTTATATTTTTTTTAAGAACTAAAATATCCTGAAATGCCAAAGGATGCACAGAAGTTATGCCGCGCCAGCTTCCGGGTATATATTTTTCGATAATAAAACCATGTTTGGCGATGATGTCAAAAAGATAATCCTTTTTAAAACAAACATTGGCTCCCTTTACTTTTTTGTCCATAAGAAAATAATGGGTATATTCGTATGGAAAAACAAATGTTGTTCCGGTGCCTCGTGAGTCAATATTCAGGGTTTGATCTGATATAAAAAAAGTAGCGGTCAACAATCCGTTGCGCGTGAGAACTCTGGCACTTTCGGACAGATAGTTGTCCACCTCGACGTCTGTCATGTGCGTAAAAACGGAGATGGCACAGGCATAATCAAAAGCGTCATTATCATATGGAAAAGTATAGGATGCAGCGTCTATTCCGTCACTGTTATATAAATCATTGTGCAGGTTAACGAATGTAAAATTAAAATTCGGAAATTTTGGGGTTATGTTTTGACTGCACCAATCGGCACCAGTCTTGATGGCTTCAAAACCTTCGTAAGGTCCTTTGAGAAAATTTGTCAGACCTAAGGCTATCCGACCGATTCCACTACCGATATCGAGAAAACGATGGTGTGCCGATAATCCGTTTTCTGTAAAAAACGATTGCCAGTCGCGACCTTGTTGCAAAAAATCTCCCCTTCCTGTGTAAATAAGGGCTTTGGGTGGTACCAGTTCCTGAGATTTTGAAAAGATACTTTGAGGTAAATAATAGATTTTGCGGATCCAAAAACGATGTTCGGGAGAAAGCCGGTAATAAAGAGTTCTTAATATATCCAAAATTAAAATTTAATACGTATCAAAGATTTCGGACACAAAGATACACAAAAATCAAAAATCTGTCGGAAAGTGGGTTTAGATGGTAAAACGCTAAAGACCGTATTGAAGGATGAATTTCGGCAAAATTTATTTTGGTCCAAGAGCGGTTTATAGGTTGCTGATTCTTTTCAAATTTTATCTATGTTGACGAAAAATAAATGGAATGTATCCTTTAAATTTTATTAAACTCTTTCGGAGTAACATAGTCCATCTGCCCACAAGGACCCATACAATTTTGTTTACCACTCTACGATTATTAATCCATACAGCACGATTAACGGGAATATATCAACATTTATAAATCAAAGTTCAGGTTTTGAATATTTTTGGCATATCATTGCAATCTTATTATAAACACCCTGACCATTTGGCAAAAAAAAGGGCCATCTTGGTTATTTTGTGATGTACAAAACTTTCATATGTATTTTTATAAACATAAGATTTTTATACCCAAAAGACTTCTTTTTTTCATTTCGGCTTTTTTACTTTTCAACCATTCTGAAGCACAAGACTGTAGCTGTAAAGTTTACGATGACCAATCGGCTCAGATTAGTGAAACCATTGCATCCGAAGATCAAAAACAATTTGATATTCTTACAAAACCAATACAAAATGAACGAAGTGACTTTTGTCAATTCATCTATGTATACATCAAAACAAAATATAAAATAAAAAACCATCAGTTTGAAACATGGGAAGCTGATATTGTCCAAATAGAGTCTTTAAGCAAAAAATTAAACTGTCCGAAAGTTGAAAACGACATGCTCGCCTTAAAAGCTGAATATTTTCAGGAGTCTGATCAAATCGAATCCGCGACAAAAACCGCTTATGAAATGTTGCAAAAAGCAGAAAAGATCAACGACGCAGACAATGCCTGCAGCGCCATGTCCATTTTGTCGACGATATACTGGAGACAGGATGATGATGTCAAAGCATTTTCTTTTGTTCCTAAAGTGATCAGCTACATCAGACAAGTGAAAAATGAAAAAGAATTGCCTGTTATCTATAACTGGCTGGCCCGCAGTTTTGAATCCATGTATGCGGCCAAAGAAAATACAGATTATCTGGACAGTGTCGAAATATTTGCTGAAAAAGCATTGGTAACAGCCAGAAAATGGAACATGAATTTTCAGCTTAAAACTGCATTTCAATCTAAAGAAGCTCTTGCATATCATCGTGGCGATTTCAAAAAAAGTCTTACTTATCACGACTCTATATTTTTATATATTCAAAAACTAAATGCTCCTGCACAACTTCCTATGTATTTTCAGATGAGAGCTTATACATTGCAGGAATTAGGTATGAAATCTGAAGCAGCCAGACATCAGGATTCAGCCATTTTTTATGCCAGAAAATATGCCCAACCAAGTTATCTGGCCAATTACCTAAAAACCGGAATCGACATTTTTGAAGATGCCGGTATGACACAAAAAGCCCTACTTTCGCTGAAAGAATATGTATTAATCAAAGACAGTGTCCAGACTACAAAACGAACAGAAATTATCAATGAACTGAAACAAAAATACGAAAAGGAAAAAGATTCCAAAAGAATCCTTGAATTGTCAAATCAAAAATATGTGCTGTGGGGCGGAATCGGAATACTAACTTTATTATGTGGTCTGATATATTATATTTACAGAAACAGAATCATGAAACGGGATCAGCTGATTCTTGAAACCGAACAGCGACTCAACCGCGCGCGAATGAATCCTCATTTTTTCTTTAATGCATTGGCGTCATTACAAAGTTTTGCCATAAATGAAACGGACTCGATGGCGATTGCCGAAAATTTATCCAAGTTTTCGCACATCATGAGGGAAACACTCGAAAATACTTACCGGGAATACAGTTCAATCCAACAGGAAATCGACTTCATGACGGAATATCTCGAACTTCAACAAATGCGTTTTCCGGGAAAATTTAATTTTGAAATCATCAATTCAGTTGCAGATTCTCAATTGTCGCTTATTCCTTCTATGATTGTTCAACCTTTTGTGGAAAACAGTGTAGAGCATGGTTTTGCGGATATAAACTATACAGGTTTTCTTCGTTTGGAATTTTCAAACCACAAAGGAAATACTGTTATCAACATTACCGATAATGGCCGTGGTTTCAATAATCAGTCGCCAAAATCAAAACCTTATATAAGCAGAGCCAGTCAGATTATAAAAGATCGCATATATTTGCTGAATCTTAAGTTAAAATCCAATGCTCAATTCAGCATACAAAATAACGAAAAAACGGGGCAAGGCGTCAATGTCCATATAACATTACCGGAATTGTATGATAAAGAAAATTTTAGTCATTGATAATGAAGCCCCGATCAGAAATGCCTTCGTAAAAATGTTGAAACATTTTTGTGATGACAGCTATGAAATCCGTGAAGCTGACGGGGTTCGTACCGGTATTCAGGCAATGGCGTCAAACAAACCGCACATTCTGTTTCTGGATATAGAACTTGATGACGGAACGGGATTTGACTTTTTAAATGTTGTCGATTATCAAGGTGTTCAACTGATATTTACTACAGCTCATAATCAATATGCCATCAGAGCTTTTGAATACAGTGCCATACAATATCTGCTCAAACCCATCAGCCCTTCAGCGTTACAAAAAACCATTGTGCAGGCAAGTTCCAAATTGAATGAAGTCGACATGGCAAATCAAATTCAGCTGCTTTTTTCCACCCTTCAAAAACCATTGGACCAGGATCAGAAAATCGTTCTTAAAGATATCAATAACATTTATTTTGTAAAAATATCTGATATTATATATTGTGAAGCATCCGGTCCCTACACTACATTTACCATCCATGAAAGAAACAAAATCATTACTTCCCGCAATCTGAAAGAATATGAAACGCTCTTGGAACCTTACTCATTTGCAAGATGTCATCATGGTTTTCTGGTCAATCTGAGAAAGATAAAATTTATGGATAAAAATGACGGGAATACCCTTGTGTTGGAGGGTGAAAACCGCATACCTCTTTCTACCCGAAAAAAAGAAGAAATATTAATGCGGTTAAACAAACTGTTTTTAGGGTAAAAAAGACAAAAAATTACTCGGATACGTATTTCATAATCCATCCAACTCCATTACATACAACCTATTTATTACCGCCTGTTAACTCCGGTGGCACACTTATTAATTACCCCGCTTTGTCCTATGTCATGCAGCCTACCTTTGTCACATTCAATAATGTACAAAAATAATATGTATGAAAAATTTGATTTTAACATTTATCCTTTTATGGTTGAACCAGCAACTTGTGTTTGGTCAGTGTGGACCGGCAATCAACCTTTCACACACTTTTTACAACGGAATAAACACATTTTCCTGGGATCAGGTCCCGGATGCCACCCAATATGAACTTTGGGTACAGGATTCAGGAGGCTACGGATGGGAGCTTCTTACAACAACCACTAATAATGTATTTTTAACTCCCGGCGGGGTTTTGAGTGGTTCTTATGAATTTTATATTTCGGTAACCTGTCAAAACGGAGATATACACGACTCTTCTGTATTTCCTTTTACCATTCCCTGCCCTGAGCCAACCAATGCTCTTACCACCAACATCAGCCAAACAGAGGCCACACTTCAATGGACAAATTTTTATCAAAATGATCCCATCTGGCCGATGGGCGTCATGCTTGCGTACCGACCTTTGGGATCGGCCAGCTGGATATCTCTCAATGTAAATCCATATAGTTCATCTTACATCATGTCCAATCTCCAGCCGAACACAACCTATGAATGGTGTATCAACCTGGATTGCCCATATTTTGACAGTGCCCCGGTAATCTCTCAGTTTACCACATTGCAACCTGCTTGTCCCTCACCTTTGGCTCCGACCTTGTTTGCTTTTACCAATAATTCATTGCAGGTTCAATGGTCATCACCCTGGACAGCATCTTATCTTTTGGAATACAAAAGTGTAAATGTATCCTCCTGGACAAGTATTACGACCAATTCTAACACCATGCAAACGATATCAGGTCTGGATCCGGGAACCTCATACCATGTCAGAGTGGCCAGGGTTTGTGCTACAAATAATACAAGTTTGTATTCTCCTGTCAGTACGTTTACAACAAATTGTGTATCGCTCAACAACAGTGCGGCTCACATCCGGTATTTTCAACTGAACGGATTTGTGTGGACCTCCGGAGCAGATCCCAACGGCTACTTATACGGAAATGCGTTGATTCCCGTTGTGAGTGGTAATTCATACACCTTAAGGCTGGCCGGAGGAGGGCAAATCAATAACGGCAACCGCTATAATGTAGCTGTCTATCTCGATGCCAATCAAAATTATGTATACGAAACAAGTGAAAGAGTATTTGGTGTGGGTTTTCTTTCCAATACGAATGCCAAAAATTTCACCTTCACCGTTCCGTCTACGGCTTTGGCCGGAACGACCAGATTGCGCGTGGTCATTTTAAAACAAAACCAGGGAAATATCACCCCTTGTCCGGTATTTGGGTCATTGGGCGACGTGGAAGATTATACCCTTGTCGTTTCACCACCGGCATCCAATAAAAATACTCAAATCACTGAAAACAGAATTGGACAAACTCAGGATACAGAATTACATGCTTCCCCTAACAAAAACACATCGGAAATAAAGGCTGATGATGTGATTGATGATAACTATAGTTCCGAAAGATCATCAGGTGTTCGTGCAGATGCTGAAGACAAAAAGAATGAGGATGATATCTTTGTTTTTCCAAATCCTGTAGTTGATTTTTGTACATTAAAAGGCAAAAATATTCATTCCTTACGAATCGTTGATGCTGTCGGAAAGGTGATATTCGAACAAAAAAATGAAGCAAACAATCCTGAAATGTTGCTCGATTTCACCCGGGTGAATGCCGGAATGTACTTTGTTGAAGCTTTTACTTCTGACGGAAAACGTTGGGTCAAAAAGGTTGTGAAACAATAATATTTTTTGACCTAAAAAAAATATTTAAATAAATTTTAATCTTAAATACATTAACATGACAACAAGAATTATTTTCCTTTTATCCATGATTTTTATTTTTACCGCTTGTAATAACGATGATGATTCATCAGGTGGTTCAGATTCAGGATCTTTTTTTCAATGTAAAATCGACGGGCAGGATTACAAGATCACCGGAGAGACAGGCGCTTATGCAAAAAAGACCGGAGCAGATTTATTTGTTATTTACGGCAGTGAAGATGCTACGAAACAAGGTTTCAGAAATGTGTACATCAGTCTGACTGCAGAACCAACCACAGGAACGTATGAAATCACCAATAACGATGTAGGTTCGGGATCCTTCCTGCAGCCTTCCACAGCGGTATTGTACAATTCTGCTTTTCCTGGTGGTTCCGGAAAATTGGTGGTGACTGAAAAAACAGCAGGTAATATCAAAGGTACCTTTGAGTACGTAGCACCTGAAGCCAGCGGAGCAACAAAAAAAGTTGTCACCGGGGGCAGTTTTGATGTTAAAATCAAATAAGGTCTGGTGACACAAAAAGTCAACCTATAAATCTTTTCGAAAACCATCAGGATTCCAACCAAACAAGGCTCATAACATTCTTTTTCTATTAATTAAATTGTTGACCCTAAACTGTCCGTTTGTTGTAAAAACCAACGGGCAGTTTTTATTTATGCGGGAACTTTTGAATAAGGTCTATGTCCAATTTCATTAAAATAATCCTGATAAGTTTAGCTATTGAAATTTGAAATCATAATTTTATAAAAAACTTATAATAGGCAAGTTCTGATGTTATCCATTTGATTGGCAAACAGCCATTTTTAATTTTCAAAAGAGCAATTTAATCTATTGACCACAAACAAAAATCATCTTTATTTGGTCCATGGTTCTTTTTCTTTTGCGTCCACAAATTTTTGTCCGTCGAAAATACACATTCCTTGCCAGGTGCCAAACCAATATTGTCCTTTGTTGTCCTCTAAAATACTCTGAACCACGTTTGTCGTCAGACCATCATCAGAAGTATATTGAGTGAAATGGGTCCCGTCATATCGGTATACACCAAAACCCTCCGCTGTAAACCAAATATGGCCCCGGCTGTCTTCATACAAATTGTACGCTTCCTCCCCTTTTATGATTCCGTCTCTGGTAAAATGGGTAAAATTTTTACCGTCATACCTGCTTACGCCGCCGTAAAAAGATCCTATCCAGATATTACCTTTTGTATCTTCGAGGATGTCTGCCACATGGTTGTCACTGAGTCCGTTTTTCGTAGTCAGATGTTTAAATTCCCCGTTTTTATACGTAAATATTCCGTTTCCATCGGTGGCAAACCACATCGTTCCTTTTTGGTCTTCGATGATCTTAAAAACCAATTGAGCCGCAAGCATAGGATTTTGATTTTCAACTTTTGTGTCCGGCAATGGAAAGGGCGTAAACTTTTTACCATCAAAAAGATGCACGCCACCTATCGAACCCACCCACAAACGTCCGCTTTTGTCAAAGGTCAGTCCCCAGATCTCCTCATCAACACTTTGTAATCCTTCGTTTTTAGAAAATGAAAATAACCTTTGACCATCGTAATGTAAAAGGCCCTCTGACGTTGCAAACCATATATGTCCTATCTGATCTTCCACGATTTCCAACACTCTGAAGTTTGGATGAATGCCTTCGATGCTCATGGTTTCCAGATGTTGTCCGTCATAACGGATGATTCCGTCGCCGTTTGTCCCAAACCAATAATTTCCTTTTTTGTCCTGAAACATCGTCCTGACAAACTCACGGACTTTACCATTCAAATTGCTATGAATCTGTGGGAAAGTCGTGCTTTTTTTTATGAAGGGTGCCGGGTAGGTTTGTTCGGTATTTTGAACCGGCCTGTCTTTCCCCTGCCCGTTACAGGAAAAAAAAGAAAAGGTCAGAAGAAAAAAAAATACATTTTTAAAAGTATACCTTTTAATATTTTGAAAAAGCAACATAAGATTGGATGATATGGTCAATTTTATACCGGAAAGGTTAAAGATAATCCATGTATCGAAAACATACTCAATGTATTGGAAATATTTAAAATATCGTATGGTTCAATCAATCCGGGGTTTTAGCTTCATTGTCGAAATGGTGCAGGAATGAACATAAGCCAGGCAGCGTAAGTACTGTCGATTATAAAGGGTGAGTTCTCCTCATCCTTGATGTTTATGTCAATCTGCAATGTCAGGGCTGTAACTTTGCTAAAGGGAGATAGTTTTCATAATCAGAAACGCCAAACATGTTGTCCTATAAAAGTTATACAGAATGATTTATCTTCTTACCCTGGATTGTTTCTTTTGTTGTTTTGAGACAATTATTACAAGTTAATAATGGTCCGACATAGCTTAATTACCTTTCTGTTACAAGGAAACGGGAATAAAAAAAGTCGCCCATAAATGGACGACTTCAATATAAAGTTTAAGACCAACTTCCTGTTCCGCCACCTGTTCCCGGGCAGGTACCAACTCCTCCGCCATGAAAACTTCCAAGGTATTTGGAATTGGCATCAAAAAAATTGATATTAAAATAAACAAGTGCTCCATTAAACTGGAAGGACTTTGTATTATGAACTAGTTCATCACAAGTCACACCATCAGCGAGATAAACATCGCCATTGGTAGAACCGCCACCAATACCGCCAAGACCACCTGCATTTCCAAAAAATGTCCAACTTTTACCTCCGCAATTGATGGTTATTGATGGACGGAAGTAAAAAATGGCACATATATAAGAACCATTGGCAGGAATTCCTCCGGTTCCTTCTTTAATGGTATTAACACAAGACTGAAGCTCTTTGTCCGGAATGTTACCTTTAAAAAAACTGGTGGCTGCCGCTGCAGCTAAATTACGATTTTCATTAACAGTTGACATATAATTAAAATTAATTCCTACTCATAAGGCTTTTCGGAATACGCCCCTCTATTGAATATACTGAATAGAAACAGTACGTTTATTAAAGTGGGTTCTGCTCCACTTTCAGGATATCATTACCGGCCGGTTTCTCCTGTTTAAAATCTTACTACAAAGTTATGTACAAATGCAGTCCTTACAATCAGTAGTAATACGTTTCATATGTCAAGTATTAGTACGCAGGTTTCCATGCTGTCATTCAAAAAATCTGAACCGGAATCTTATGGCCAACTCCGAAACCTGGTCAATGAGATAACGATGGATGCAATTAATACTTATAAAACAGAATATCGCAGTAACAAACCTCAATAATCTTATGATGATCCATGAAGTCATTTGTAAATACAGCAACCTTTGAATTAAATATTTTTATAACTTTGTGAAACATTAACCCAAAGGTAAAATCATGAAGACCTCCGTTATTTCCAGATTGCGTTTGTTCCCATTTTTTATTTCTTGTGGTATTCCTCTTGGTTTTTTACAAAGTCAGGTCTTGCCTGAAATGCCCCGGGAATGGATAGAAACCTGTGTGCCGGAGACAGATAAAACGATTACCGTCTGCAGTGCCGGCTGTACGTTTTTAAATTCCCAACTCCAACAGGCGATTCAATCGGCTACACCTGGTACAACCATATTATTGGAGCAAGGGGTCAGCTACACCGGACCTTATGATTTGCCTGAAAAAACAGGTGAAGGATGGATTGTTTTTCGTACTGCTGTGGACGATGACGGACTTCCTTCCACCAATGAACGCATCACACCGGAGTACGCTCCTGTATTGGCAAAAATATTGGCAAAACCGGGTTTGAGTGCGATAAAAACGAAACCGGGAGCTCACCATTATTATTTTTTAGGAATAGAAATAGCGGCAACAGACTTTTCCTGGAATGTTGTGGAAATAGGAAGTGGCGAAAAAAACATCGACGATCTCCCTCACGATATAACCTTCGATCGGGTGTATCTCCACGGACACAAAACCCTGGGCAGCCGCAGGGGAATTGCCATGAATGGACGCCGTATTGCTGTCGTAAATTCCTGGCTTTCGGATTTTAAAGAGGTGGGTTTTGACAGTCAGGCCATATGCGCCTGGAACGGCCAAACCTTTAAAGTAGTCAACAACTATCTCGAAGGTGCGGGTGAAAATGTGATGTTTGGAGGTGCGAAAACGGCTATCACGGATTTACTTTGTTCTGATATCGAGGTGCGACAAAACCACTTTTTTAAACCCTTGTCCTGGCGAGTGGGTGACCCGTCTTATGAAGGGACCCATTGGTCTGTTAAAAATCTATTTGAATTAAAAAATGCAGACCGGGTGTGGATACAGGGCAACATTTTTGAAAACAATTGGTCTGACGCACAAAACGGATTTGCCGTTTTATTTACGCCGCGGACAGAAGCGGGTAGTTGTCCGTGGATTACTGTACAAAACGTAACTTTTGAGGAGAATATCATACGACACACCGGAAGCGGATTTAATATTTCCGGAAGGGACAATAATTATTCTATTATTCACACCAATCATATTCTGGTGCGCAACAACCTGATCGAGGATTTGAATGGAAATAATTGGGGAGGCGATGGTCGATCGTTGCAGGTGCTCAACGGAGTACATCATATGACCGTTGAACACAACACCTTTATCAATCCATTAGGTGGAACTTTTGTCAATGCAGACGGGCCCAATTTTCCCAATGAAAACTTTATCTACCGCAACAATATCACGTCAAACGGAGTCTACGGACTACACGGAAGCGGCAAGGGTATCGGCAATCCGGCACTTAATTTTTATTTTCCGGGAGCCCAATTTCATCATAATGTACTCACAGATGGTAAAGCATCAAACGGTGGCACAGCGTCCAACTATCCGGCAGAAAATTATTTTCCCGGGCCGATGGCGGATATTGGATTTCAGGCCTTTAACTTAGGTATCGGAGGAGATTACCGACTATTGGTCGGAAGTACGTTTAGCGGGGCAGGTTCAGACGGCCTCGACATTGGTGCGGATATGGAAGCTGTGGAAGAGGCAACGGAAGGCGTATTGTCAGGAGTAAACGAGGTGTGTGAAACACAAACAACACAAACCGGTTATGATTTGGGTCAACCCAATATTTCAGATAGGTTGCCGAGACCCAATCCGGGAAGTAATTCCGTTTTGATCCCAATTTCTCACAAACAAAAATCATCTGTAGTGATGATAAATGTGGAAGGAAATGTCATGGATTTCGTTAAAATAAGCCAACAAACTGAGGGTTGGGTTATTGATACGTCTACTCTCTGTAAAGGCATGTATATCATACAGCTTCAGACGGAAGGCATGGTCTATCGGTTTAAATGGGTAAAGATGGAGTGAGGGTATGATAAAGAAATCTTTGTCGGGGACAAGGAACAATTTTGCCTCAACATCTGGATTTGAACATCCTTTTTAAACAAATGACTCATTTCTGAATTTAGGGTTTATGCACACCAAAAAACATCCTGCATTTAAAGAGGTCATACAACATATAATCGACATATCAGAAGATGAATACCAATCTTTTCTGGCTTTGACCTATACCCAATCATTTAAAAAAAATGAGGTCATCAGTCGTCCGGATACCCTACCCAATGAAGTGTATTTTATCTTAAAAGGTATCATTCGGGTATTGATCACAGACCATGAGGGTCAGGAGCATACCATTCATTTTGCGCTGGAGAATCAGTTTATTGCCGATTATGCCAATTTTATCCTCCGACAACCCGCTACCTACAGTCTTATGGCTCTCGAAAATACGGAAACCATCGTACTACCCCGCTCTGCCATAGAATGGGGTTACCAACATCTCAAAGAAGGTCAGAAAATGGGCCGCCTCATCGCTGAATATTATTTTATCTATCAGGATGACCGGATAAAAAATATGTATGCACGGACTCCTAAACAAAGGTACGACAACATTTCTGCTGTTTTTCCCAATATCCACAACCGGGCGCCGCAACACATGATTGCCTCTTATCTTGGTATCACCCCGGTCCACCTGAGCAGATTAAAAAAAGAAAGGTAAATATGGAGACAAAAGACGGAATCCTTTGTTTATACGCAGATTCGGAACAAAGTTGGCGCCAATGGCTGGAAGTTCATCATCAATCACAAAAATCCGTTTGGCTGATCATCTACAAAAAAGACTGCGGCGTGCCCAGCGTTTATTACCCGGAAGCAGTCGACCAGGCCTTGTGTTTCGGATGGATTGACAGCAAAGCCAATAAACGGGATGAAATCAGCTATTATCAGTTTTTTTCAAAAAGAAACCCAAAAAGCAATTGGAGTAAGGTCAATAAAAACAAGGTAGAAAAATTGTCGGCTCTGGGTTTGATAACCCCTGCCGGATGGAAAGCCATAGAACTGGCCAAAGAAAACGGAAAGTGGTCGGCTCTGGACGAAGTTGAAAAATTAACCATTCCGGAAGATCTTCAAATGCTCTTTGATAAAAATAAAACTGCTTTTGATTTTTGGGAAAAATTTCCTCCTTCAGCAAAACGTGGCATTCTCGAATGGATATTAAATGCTAAACAAAAAGAAACCAGAGAAAAGCGGATACAACAAACCGTTGATTTGGCAGCAAAAAATATCCGGGCTAATTTTCCCGGTTCCAAAATCTAAACATTTGTTATCGTTTTGACTATTTGGTTGGTCTTACTTTTGTGTTATCCGCCTTCAAAAAGGAGATTGTAATTTCCATTCATATAAGAATTTTCAATTTTTATTTATTATAATAAAAAGCTGTAAGACTTACCAATTAAGTTACGATGATTTCTCAATTGCCTCAAGCCGGCAAGGCTTTTACTTTTTTTCTGCAGCAAAAAAAAGTAAACAAAAAATGCCGCCGCTGTTTTGTTTTCTTAACGCTTAAAAATATCCTCCCGACGGAAACAAAAAAAACTCGCCTCAGTGATTTATGCGTTAATTAAACTGATCAATTAATCAAGTTGTAAGCGCTTTCCAATCCGATTTTTGGCTCAAACAGTTTTTTGTTTATACCGTCTCCGGAAATTTTTAAGCTAAAAACAAAAAGGCGGAACAAACGATTGTGCGAAAAAAGACATCTTCACATACACACAAATTTTGGCATGTTTAATTTTTAAATAGTTTAAGCTTCTGATTTAGTTTTATAATCATTTAAACAATACAATTTCCGGATACTTGTTATCAACTCCAGAAAAAGCTTCCAAAATCTAAACATTTGTTATCGTTTTGACTTTCCGGTTGGTTTTACCTTTGTATTTTTAAACATAAAAGGTAATGAAAACAAATATAATTTTAATCTCTCTTATGATGCTGAATATCCGGTCTTCTATTTTGGCACAAACCGACACTGTAAAAAGCATCATGACAAAAAAGTATGATCCCTCCACCAATCTTGTAGACTGGCCGGAAGAATTTAATCCGACAAAATCAAAATGGTTTGTGTACAACGAAATTGAAATCAATGCCACTCCGGAGGTGGTCTGGCAAATTCTGACGGATGCCACAAAATGGCACACTTACTACAAAGGCGTACAAAGTCCTGTGACGTTTCCTGATCCTTCAGTGACCACCCTGGGAAAAGATGTTTCTTTCAATATGCATACCATGGGCCTGCGGTTGACACCTGTTATCAAAGAATTTGTACCCAATCAAAGAATGGCGTGGGAAGTGCGCAGAAAAGATCTGACTGCATGGCATACCTGGGTGATTGTACCAACTCCTTATGGTTGCAGGTTGATT
Source organism: Saprospiraceae bacterium (assembly GCA_022842725.1). Classification (GTDB taxonomy): domain Bacteria; phylum Bacteroidota; class Bacteroidia; order Chitinophagales; family Saprospiraceae; genus OLB9. The sequence goes on along the minus strand of JALHOZ010000023.1, from coordinate 9,180 downwards.
ACACCGGAATCTCAAAACGGTTTCCTGACGTTTATGCAAAAAGTATTTCAACCGAATAAACTGCTCAAACTACACGATGTATGGTTGCGTTCGATAAAATACCGTGCAGAACAAAAACAAAAAGGTTGAGGTTGATGTTGGGCATGCGATCATTCGAAGGGCTCAAGGTTTTAACTTGTTCCATTCTATTAATTACCAGAAACATATCCCGGCAAGCTTTTGATGAACATTCAAAAAAAATCTCACAAACCCTGAATCATGATATTTTTTATCCAGAGTCTCAAAGAAAAAAATGAAAGTTTGTTCTGGTTTGGATTGATCTGTATGATCCTCGCCGTATTTTTCCTGATCCTCACCCGGTTGACAACCACGCAGGTTTTTCAAATCAATGCCTGGTACAAGCCGTTCAAATTTGCCTTGTCCATAGGAATTTTTTCCTGGACGATGGCGTGGTACTGCCATTATCTTCAGGACTTCAACATCAGTTTGTTCAACTGGACCGTGATCCTTTTATTTGGTTTTGAAATTGTTTATATCGCTCTTCAGGCCGGCAAAGGGCAGTTGTCTCATTTTAACATCAGTACACCGATGTATTCTTTTTTGTATACAATGATGGCTTTCGCTGCGAGTTTGGTGACGATGTACACAGCTTATATAGGAATCCTGTTTTTTGCACAAAAATTTCCGGATCTTCCGGATTATTATGTTTGGGCAATCAGGCTTGGCATTCTCATATTTGTAATCTTTTCTTTTGAAGGGTTTGTCATGGGCTCCCGGCTGTCACACACCATCGGCGGTCCTGATGGCAGTGAAGGCTTACCTCTGGTGCATTGGAGCAGAAAGTTCGGCGACCCGAGGGTAGCACATTTTATCGGCATGCATGCCTTACAAGTATTGCCGTTGTTGGCATATTATTTTTTAAAAGACGTCAAAACCACATTTTTTGTCACTTTATTATATTTGTTGCTCGCGGCATTTACCTTATATCAGGCTTTATCAGGCAAACCCTTGGTCCGGTATTAAAGCCGCACTTTTACCCAAAAGCTCTTATTTTCCTTTTTACTACAGCTTTTTCCCGTTTCACCGCATAAGTGTTTTTGACGACGTAATGGCCACATACCTTTGTGCCATTAAAATTTATAAAACACATATATTATGCGAATCGTTATTTTGTTTTTGTTTGTTACTTTCCATTTTGTTCAGGTCGACGCACAGCTTGACAAACTGAAAAAAAGTATCAACAATACTTCCAAAACCATTTCTCAAACCACAAAGGATGCTAAAGAGATCAAAGAGTCTGTAGCTCCGACACCAAAAACCTCATCTTCTTCTTCCAAATCTTCTGCTTCGGAAAAAAGTACTTCCTCCAATTCTTCTACAGCCAATGTCACCCATTTTTATATCCGACCTGACGGCAAAGGTAAGGATGCCACCAAAGAAGCACCAGCCAAAGATATTGCTGCGATAGCCATGTCCATCAAAGCCGGTGATGTAGTCCACATCGCTGCCGGCGTCTATACCAGCAAAGCGGATCAAAGTTCGGATGTATTTTCTGTACCTTTTTCTATTATCGGCGGTTATAGTCCTGACTTTTCGAAAAGGGATCCGTGGGGTCAGTACAAAACGATATTTTCAGGAACCAATGATATCTCCAAAGGATTGACCACCGAAAGAATCGGCATCCTCACCGACAAAGGATACAAGGACTGGAAAGGTGAAATCCTCATCGATGGCATCATCATCGACAATGGCGCCAGAAATTATTATTCCGACGCCAAAGAAGAGTTTATCCGACGCAAAGCAAGTGCTGAAAAAGGCCTCAACCCTACCCCCAATACGCCGGGCATCAAAATCAGGACGGGCAGCGGAACCAAAGTAATCGTTAAAAACTGTGTCATCACCAATACCGCTCCTACCCAGGGAGCTCTGGATGTTCAGGTGGGTAAAGACGGATCTGCCATCATCGAAAACAACCTCATCGTCAACAATACCGGTGAAGGTATCATGTGCAAAAGTAATCATCACGGGGCTACCGGCCAACCGTCTTACACAGTGCGCAATAATACCATCCTTTTTTCCTGGAAATATGATGCCATCGGAAGTTTTGGCGGCAACAGCATTATGTTTGACAATGCGCTGACCCTGGTAGCTGAAAATAATGTTTTTGGATTCAGTGATTACGGTGGTGTCAATAATATCAAACAGTGCAAAACCGTAACCCTGAAAAACAATTTGTTTGTCGGACACAAAAAATATGACTATCAGGAATATGCCACCGGCCTCAAACTGGACGAAATGGAAGATTATGCCAATTACGTCACCAGAGAATCCGGTAATAACTATTCTCAGGAAATAAAACTCGATGTCAACAAACCTTGGGCTGAAAAATATTTTGGCCGGGTCGAAATATCCAGAGCAGAAGTTGATGCTGCTGCGAAAGTTTCCAACAGCGGTGCCAACCAACTCCGATCTATGTTTGGTCTTCCGCTGCAGGCAAGTTCGGTATCTAAAGACGCAGAAATATGGTTGCACCGTATGGCGCTGGAAGACGCCGTAAAATTGGGTCTGTCAACCTATGGCAAAGGATCGGGTTGCAAAAAACCGGTATTGTAAAAAGCAAACACCCAAAATCCCTGAACATATTTTTTCATTTTCGATATATACACCGGGACAGAAAAACTCCGGTGTATTTTTCCCCACATCATCAAATTTCTTATTATGAAACATATCCTTTTTTTAGTATTGTTATCCCCTGTATTTCTTATTGCTCAGTCCTTTCCAACGGATGTCAAAGTCCTGCAGGACGTAAAAACCTACCATGGAAAAATCGCCACGGCTTCGGTTCAAAATGACTGGAAGCTCGAAAAAGAACCGGGATATCAGTTTGCCAATATGGCCAAAAGAGTGGTCGCCGCAACAACGGTCAAAGAAAACGGAGTATCAAAAAAAATCATCGGTCTCGCCATCTATGTCAGAGGCAGTGCCGGTGAAGCCTGGAAGTTTTCGCGGTATTTTGTCACCGGAAGCGAAGTGGTTGGCGCCAAAACCCTTACCTCAGAGGATTTAAAACAACAGACCCTCGACCTCATCCGTAAAGAACCGATCAAAGTATTTGTGGACTTTAAAGATGTTTCCTGGGTTTATGACATCACTTATCCGGATGTGTCTCAAAACCGGACAGACAGAACGGGAGATGTCATTTACAACGGTTTTATAGAGTATGATAAAAAATGGAATGACAGTGAAGGGATCACCCTTCCGAACTATCCCTTTGAAGCCGGTGTCAGAAAATACAAAGCACCCGTTGAAGCTTACGTAAGACTTGTGGATGGACAAATGAAAGTTGCCGTTGTATCGATCGGATATGACGATAGTCCGGTCAAAAAAATGTTGTCCAGGAAAACGTTTGAAAGTTTGCCCTCATTAGCAAACACATCCATAGACCAACTTTATGGTCCTGTATGTCCATATCTGAATGTCGATACCGAAAAGGAGGATAAATCTTCCGAACCTTCATCATCCTCACCGGAAAAAAAGACCAAAAAAATCGGTTTGCCGAAAATCAAAATCCAATAACATGTTGTACGGTTTAATTTTACGTTTAGATTTGCACTTATAATTTTAAAGATACACCTTATGGCAGGAGCAGTCCGTTTGCGAAACATCATCTTTTGTGCGGTTACGATATTTTATGTGATGGCAGCAAACGGACAATCTCCTGACTTTTTACAAAAAAGGGTGGATTGGTACGAACAAAAATTTGGCAAAGGCAATGTTTTTACCCAACAGATTGACATTCAGCGTGCCCTCCTTCTCAAAGACACTTTATTGCAAGGTGGTTTATATCATCTTGTTGCAGAACAATACAAGACCATCGGCAAAATGTATCAGTACATCGGACATATGGGTAGCGCCGAACGGTCCTTTCTCGAAGCTGTACGTTTCGGACAACTTGGAAAGGACAGTGTATGGGTGGCCAAAACATGTTCCCGTTTAGGAGGATTTTACACTACAGAAAACAGAAACTTCCTGGCGCTCGAATGGCAACAAAAAGCTTTGTCTTTATTGGAAAAATACGATACTACACGTAAAGCCATTCCCGAAGTGTACAACGACATCAGCAAAGCGTATATACAGCTTGGAGAACTCGAAACCGCAGAACAATACCTCGAAAAATCCCTTGCCCTCAAAAAAGAATTAAAAGATACTTTCAAATTGGGTATCATCTCAACACTTTACGCAGATATCTATCGCCTCAAAGGTGATTACGCCAAAGCAGAATCCTTTTACATCAAAGATATTCCCAAAAGGAAAAAACAAAAAAACTACGAAGGTTTGGTCATTTCCTACCTCGGTCTCGGTGACACGTATATGGAATGGAAAAAGTACGATGAAGCAGAAAAAACGTATCTCCTCGCCCTGCAGGCTGCTGATACCATCAAAAGATACCGCACCATCGGGTTGTCATTGGTCAAACTTGGCCAATTGTACATGGCAACCGGTCGTGATCAGGATGCTTCAGCGGTTTTCAACAGGGCCATCAAAGAATGTACACAAGTGGATTCAAGAAATTATCAACTTACGGCATACTTATCTATGTATGAATTGTATAAAAAAAGAAATGAAGTCGGCGAGGCTTTACGTTTTTTGGAAAAGTACACGGAAGTCAACCAACTCCACACCGCTGAATCAATGACTTTAAAATCGGAAGACCTCACTGCGGCCATCGAACTGAAAGAAAGAGAAAACGAACTGCGCAGGATGGACATTGAAAACCGCAAAAATGCACAAACCCGTCAGGTGCTGACTATGGGAATTGTATTGTTGCTGCTGTTGTCCGGATTTCTGATTTATCTTTTTTTTACCAGAAATAAAATCCTTGCTTCTCTCGAAAAAGAACAGGCACAGACCAAAATGTTACTGGCTGAAAAAGAAGAATTGCTCAAAAACCTCGAAGAATCCCACCATCACCTCGTTCATACCGAAAAGATGGCATCCATCGGTGTAATGACCGCAGGGATTGCCCACGAACTCAACAATCCGGTCAGTTCGATGCATGCATGTGCAGAAGCACTTACGATGGATTATGAAGAATTACTTCCTTTGTTTACCGCTTTGGTCGGGATGAAAAAAAACGAAACAACGGATTTTATAAAAATAGAAGAGATATTACAAAATACGGATCTGGAAAATATCATGCTTGAATGCAAAACCCTGCTGAATACCATGACCAACGGCTCGCAGAGGACTTCTGATATTATTTTGGGACTAAAAACATTTGTCAGAGACGGTGGCGACATCAAACAATCCTATAAACCCGAAGAAGGATTGGATGCCGCCCTGACCCTGTTGCATCACAAGATGAAAGACAAAATCGATGTCGAAAAAAACTATGAGTTTGGCCAACCCATCAACTGTAATGTAAGCAAAATCAATCAGGTATTCCTCAATATTCTGGATAATGCCGTCCAGGCTATGCCACAAACAGGTAAAATCAGGATACAAACCTCAATGGAAGGGCAATATTGTTGCATCAAAATCAGCGACAATGGTCCCGGCATGGACGAAACGACACAAAAAAAGATCTTCGAACCGTTTTTTACCACCAAAGAAGTCGGCAAAGGCACCGGTTTAGGGCTGGCGATCAGTTATGCCATCATTAAAGAACATCACGGAGACATTTTGGTGGACTCCGCAACCGGCAAAGGCACGACCTTTACCCTCTTACTGCCGCTGTAAACATGAAAAATCCTCTACGTTTGTATGCCGGCCTTAGCTCTGTTGCCGTATTGATGACCCTGATTTGTTTATGGGTTGATGTTTTGTGGTGGTATCAACATACACATAACCAACCCAATACGGCGAGTGAAATCTTAAGATTTGGCAGGACGGCCATCATTTTTTTATTGGTTCTTCTGATGTATAAAAATCAGGTCGCTACAGGTTTACAAAGATGGTTGGTCATTGCATTTGTATTTGTTGTCATCGCCGATTGGTTTATCATCATTGAAGGGAAACTCATTTTTGGCATTTTATTTTTTATGGTAATGCAAATATTGCTGATCATACGACACGCTCCGGCAATGTCATTTTTTATCACACAGGTGAAAAACTACATTTTTCCTTTAGGGATTAGTATTTTGTTGTATGGTGGCATTTATTTTTGGTTGCAACCTTTGTTAAAAGGCCATCCTTTTAAAGAGGCCATTTACATCTATGCAGCCCTGTTGATTTTGTCTTGTTTTATGGCTTATGTGTCACGATACAAAGCTGAATGCTCCGGAAAAGTTTCTGTTTTTATCTTTTGGGCCATGGTTTTGTTTTTGTTGTGTGACATTACTGTATTGCTCCCACTTATTTTTCCTGAATCTTCTGTTGTTCATTTTATCAGAACCACAACCGGTTTGTTTTACACACCTTCATTGCTGTTGTTGGCCTGGTCGGGATATCAAAAACAGGAAGTAACAACATGTTGAGAGGTTACAGAGGATTGGTCTTTAATGTATTACTCCTGGGTGTTGGATATCTTTTTAGTACGTGGCTGGTAAAAATGAATACGGCTGAGGCAGATTTTAAAATGCCCTTGTTTATGACATTGATCTTATCTTGTCTGATACCGATAGAACACAAGGCCAATTTGTATATCCTCAGTTGTGAACTTCAACAGATGGGAGAGGACCAAAAAGTGGTATGGAAAAAATTTACCAAAACCTGGTTTTTTGGTATATTGTTGTTGATGGTCTTCATCTGGCGTACCTATTTTAAAATGGAGTTTTTGTTTATGCCGGTTTTTTATGAAATATATGAATGGTTGGGTTTTCCTTATAAAAATCTGAATTGGACGGGAAAAATTCCGGTGTATGTGACCGGCAGTATCATTTTGTATACTGAAGCAAAATTGGTTGGACACACCTTAATCCCCGGAACGACCAAAGTTTTAATTCCGAAATTATGGTTTTACCGGTTGATTCTTTTTTTGTCTGTGACATTTTTTACTACGGGATTGATGTGGGTATTCCGAAGGCAATTTATGGGAATGAATGCAGAAAACATCGGGGGACATCTTCCGATGTTGATTATATTTTTTGTCTTCTTTTACATACCCCTCCGTTGGGTGGAAGTGATCGCTGACCTTACAGATTGCCAGACCCGGTGGCAAATATGGTTGTTTTGGATGACGGCATTTGTGGGTATGGTGTTGGTGATAAGGATGATGTAGTTTTTTGGAAAAAATCAAGTTTGTTTGAATCATGTACAATGTTATTTTTTCTATAAACAATTAAGATTGATACAGAAGTAATAATTTTTATTGTAAAATATGGTCACATTTATTGTCCTTTCACACCACTATTTGTACTTATATATAAAGACTTTGTTTTTATGTCGGTATTGTATGTATATCGAAAAAAAAGACCCTCCATGTTATTCACACAGAAGGTCTTTGAAATGAAAAATATTTCTAATGCTACGATCAGAATGTGGACAAGTCGATATTGTCGATGGTATCCGCCATTGGTGGTGTGTTGCCTAAAGATGTGTTATTCTCCACAGATGGCGTCGGCTTTTGTTTGTCCCTTCCTTTTCTGCCTTTTCGTTTAGCGGCAGGAGCATTTGCAAAAGCGATGATACCGTTTAGTGCGTCAATCAACTGGATATATGCCTGTTTGTCAGCTGAAACTCTGGAAAAGGCATAGATGTCTTCTTTCAACTCTTCAAAAGCGGACTTAACGTCGGCCAACATTTTGGCGGAAACAGCTTTGGGCAGATTACTTTGTGCTTTGGTCAGGGACATTTTTTCAAATGTTTCTTGTTTGGTTCTCAGGTTTTCTACCCAGGTTTCGGCACCCAAAAATGTGATGGCAGTTTTGAACCCGGCCTCTTTGTCCCATTCACCCAACATTTTTGTAAAAACTGCTGATTTGTGAGGTAAAGAAAGTCTGGTAATATTGTTACAAAATTTATTGTAACTCCTCAACAATACATTTGCCTGGTCGCTACGGCCGGGTTCAGTGCGGAATGTTTCAGACTCTAAATACTTTTTGAGTCCTCTTGCAGCCAATAATCGTTCTTCATCAAAAGGACTTAATTTTGCGATTAATGTATCCCCTTTGCTCTCCATAAATGCTTCGTTCAGTATAGTGACGGTGCGCTCAAGCTCATCGACTCTGGGTGTCAACATCAATGTATCCAGGTCCAAACCTTTTAAATAAGTAATTACGTCGAAAGGAAGTTGAAGATTTTCTCCAATTCGGTAGTTAGAAAATTTGGGTTTAAGAATTTTAAACATGATTAATAATTTTAAAAGATTAAACAATAAATTTAAATTAGAAAATAGGTTACATTTTTTTTTCCTCTTTTGAACGCTGCAGTCATTCCCGGGAGGAATATTTTCGGAAGTAAAACATCACAAAAAGTCGTTTAAAAGATGTTTTATTTCCGATCATTTATCTGATGTTTTTACCGTTGTAAAATTTTCAAATAAATTACGTTACAAAGATATAGGCATTTTTTGCAAAAAAAAAGAGAAATTTTCAAGAAAAAGTTGCGACTTTCGCAACTTTTTACCAAAAAGTCTACTAATAACGATACCGAGTTGCGACTTTCGCAACTTTTTTCGAAAAAAGTTGCTATATTAGCAACTTTTATATATGTTATTTCTCTATGCATGGTAAAATCGTGACCTTATATTTGGGTTTTTGAATCAACTTTTGGAGGGGTAAAAAGAGCCGTTTTACCCCGGAAAGGAAAAATGATAAAAAAGCCAGTCAACTTTATCCTTTTTACCTTTTGTCCACGACGTAAAAAATCACTTTTCAAAAAGATTTTGGGTGATGCCGGATCTCTGGACCCAAAAGAAAAACCCGTTTTTTGAAAAAGGTCCGGCACCGGCACGCTCTCTGACATCAGCTCGACAGCCCTCATGATGTCGGGTTACCCACATCGGGTTTTGTTTACTACCTATTTATCTTGTTGAATTAACACTTTTGGGGATAAGTATAAAGGTTTGTATATATATTATATCTATAAGGTGAAAAATGAAAGCTTCGTTTGTGATGACCTATATGAGTATTCCGGAGTAAAGTGAACCACTAATTCCGGAGTAAAGTGAACCACTAATTCCGGAGTAAAGTGAACCACTAATTCCGGAGTAAAGTGAACCACTAATTCCGGATCAAAGTG
>JALHOZ010000022.1 GCA_022842725.1 Saprospiraceae bacterium | reverse complement strand
GAAGATTGGTTTTGAGCTTTTGACGGTGCCTGAACCATTACTTCTGTCGAAGGAAAATCATGACCTTCCACTACAGATATATCCATTCTAATCAGTTTTTGAATATCTTTCAGATAAGCTCTTTCTTCCAAATTACAAAAAGAAATGGCTTTTCCTGAAAGTCCTGCCCTACCCGTCCGACCAATACGGTGAACGTACGTCTCAGCAACGTTTGGCAATTCAAAATTGATAACAAGGCTCAACTCATCGATATCAATTCCTCTGGCAGCTATATCTGTTGCTACCAAAACCCTGGTTTTTCCCGATTTAAAATTTTGTAAAGCAGTTTGTCTTGCATTCTGTGATTTATTACCATGTATGGCTTCAGCTTTGATTCCGGATCTGTTGAGAACCTTCACCACTTTATCAGCGCCATGTTTTGTTCGTGTAAAAACCAATACGGCAGTAACGGATGATTTTTGAAGCAGCTGCACCAATAAATCGTTTTTATTGCCCTGATCTACCAAATATACTTCTTGCTCTATTTTTTCAGCTGTTGAAGATACCGGTGTTACTTCTACTTTTTCGGGGTTGGTCAGAATTTCACCTGCAAGATATTTTATGTTATCCGGCATCGTAGCTGAAAAAAACAGGGATTGTCTTCTGGGTGGTAACAAACGGATGACTCTTTTGATATCGTTGACAAAACCCATGTCAAGCATACGGTCTGCCTCATCTAACACAAAAAAAGAAATTTTGTCCAATCTGACAAAACCTTGTCCAACCAGGTCAAGCAATCTTCCCGGAGTTGCTACAAGAATATCCACACCGGAAGTTAAGGCATGAACTTGTTTGCTTTGATTCACCCCTCCATATATAGACAGGTAAGAAACCTTCAAAAAGCGACTGTAAGCTTTAATGTTGTCTTCAATCTGAATAGCCAGTTCTCTGGTTGGTGTCAAAATCAAAGCTTTTATATGTTTTTGTTTTTGACCGGGTGTTTCGGTGATGTGTTGTAATATCGGTAGTACAAAAGCTGCTGTTTTGCCTGTTCCGGTTTGAGCGCAAGCCAGAATGTCGCGTCCTTTTAATACTACAGGAATAGCTTTTTGTTGAATAGGTGTAGGCGTTACGTAGCCTTCTTTCGCCAGTGCCTCTTGAATAGGATCAATCAATCCTAATGAATGAAATGTCATGTATATAAAAATTTAAATAATGTACTCCCGATTAATAAGCTAATCATTTTATGGGTCTAAAATTATAAAAGCGTAGGATAGTAATTTCTATCTGACAACACTTTTGCATGTGTCATCCCAAGGGAGGTTGTTAATAATAAGTCACAAAGATACGGAAAATTCAGATACTTTGTATTTTTAGTATAAATATTAAGGTCAAAATAAAAATATGGGGTAAGAAACAGATACAAAAAAGCGATTCCTAGTGGTTGAAGCTAAGAATCGCTGGGTTGGTAACTGAGAACTGTCTTGGTTCTATTAATCAATCCTCAGATCTTCGACACGCACTCCCGGAAACGCTTTTGCATTAAAAACGAAAGTGGAGGGGTCATATTTTTGGTTTGGTACTATCGAATCAAGAAACAAAATATATCTGCTGCCATCTTTGGAAAATACACGCAAAGATATAACTTTATTGGCTGTTTTGTTTACAGTAAGGCGCATTTTTGAAAATTCAGATTTTGCATCCAGGGGTTTGAATTCTATATCGGTAATAGCAACTCCTTTTTCAGTTCTTTCTTCCGTAATGGAATACACAAACTTACCTGTCTGATACATATTTAGCAATTGTTTTGGAGACAAAAAACCACCACTTCCTGATTCATCAAAATCGGTCACCTGAACCTGTTTATTTTTTTTGAAATGAATCCATGTAGATTGACCGTCACAATACACGTCTTGTTGATCCATTTTGACCAAAAACTTTTTGCCAGACTGAATGAGGTTGCCTTTTTGAACTTCCGGTGTTTTTTTAGGAAATTCAAGGGTGAGGGTAAATTTCATTTCCACTGAACTGTAACTGTCAAGGGACTTTTTTAATTTATCCAAAATCACCTTTGCCTTTGGATCACTATCACTTTTTTTGGTATACGTATTGTTTTGACCCCATAGAGACTGTGTCAAAAAAATCATGATAACCGCAAAATAACCTTTCATCAACATATTTTTATCTATAACGCCTGAAAGAGCAGATTGTTACAATTTATTTAGGTTTAAATTGATTTCCCCCGGTGAGCAATTCTGTATCCCAGTGAAGTGCTTTTTCCAGTTGAAATGACCGGTAAGGACAATCGACATTGCAATGGCAGCATAGCCCCGGATGACAAGGTTCTGTTTGAATGGAGATATCAATTTGTTCCTTTTCCAATACCTGAGCCATAAGGGACTTTATTTCTTTAACTTCCTGAATGGATTGCCGGAGCGTAAAATAGTAGGGCAAGGTCAGGTGCATATCCAGATGAATCACGTGACCAAAATGTAATGCCGTCAATTTATGTGCATAAATCCATTCCGGTTTGTGATGGGTAGAAAGGTGTTTTGTTAATTTATGTAAGACATCGACATCCGTTTGATCCATCAATGCCATAGACGTATGTCGAAGAATATCGTAAGCACCTTTCCAAATAATAAGTCCAAAAACAACAGCCACCACACTGTCTATCCATAATAATCCGGTCCACATCACCAAAAACAACCCGGCGATCAGTCCCAAAGAGGTATATGTATCGGTTTTCAAATGTTGCCCACCGGCAATCAAAGCCATAGAATGATGTTTTTTGCCAACCCTTATGCTGTAAACTGCCAAAATGTAATTGATGAGACCACAAATCCCAATCAACACGATACCCAATCCGACCTGTTCTACTTTTGCCGGTTGAAAAAAACGCATCATGGCTTCATAAATGATATAAAAACCGGCGATAGCTATTAATATTCCTTCAACAGACGCGGTAATCAATTCAATCTTTCCATGACCATAAGGATGATCCAGATCTTTGGGTTTGAGCGCATATTTCAGGCTGAAATACGTCATAATCCCGGTAAATACATTTACTGTACTTTCCAGTGCGTCTGACAATATTCCTATAGAACCGGTGATAAAATAAGCCGACATTTTGGCGACAAACAGTACGATCCCTATGGTCAATATCCATTTCTGAATCGAAAGTTTTGCCTTTTCTGATGTTGTCATAAAATAAATAAAAGACCAAAATTACAATTAATCCTTACATTACGGAAAGTAATTTTATTTTTCGGACAATCCAAACCTAAGATGCATTGTCAAACCAGATATCTTTTTGTAAAAGATATTTTCGGTTTTCTGCCAATAGTCCGTACCAATGTTTTTTTGAAATAAACTCTCCACCCAAACTTTTTAAATGTTCAGTAGGTTGCTGACAATCAATAACTGTAAAACCCTCTTCCTGCAACCTGTAAGCCAAAGAAATAAAACCATATTTTGAAGCATTGTCGGACCTGGAAAACATGGATTCTCCAAAAAATATTTTCCCTAAAGTGACTCCGTATAAGCCGCCTACGAGTTTTTCTCCCGACCAAACCTCCACGCTGACAGCCAATCCCAAACGATGCAGTTCTGTGTAAGCCAAAATGATATCTTCATTGATCCAGGTACCATCCTGACCGGGACGGGGTATCATTTCACATTGTCGGATCACCGCACCGAAACATTGGTTGTAGGTCACCTGATATTTTTGTTGGTTAAAATATGAGCGCATACTTTTTGAAACTTTCACCTTAGCGGGAAAAATTACAAAACGAGGTGCGGGACTCCACCAAATGACAGGGTCACTCCTGTGATTGTACCACGGAAAAATACCATAACTATATGCTAAAAATAAGGTTGCTGTGTCCAATTCTCCACCGAACGCAAGGGTTCCGTGAACATCAGCTGTGTCAGGATGAGGGAATCCCCGGGTAAATTCAAAAACATCAGCGTCGTAAGAAAACAAATTTTTGTTTGAATCAGTCAGCAAATACACTTTCTATGACAGCTGACAGCCCTCTGTCCACCAAGGCATCCTTCATGGGTTTGAGGGTGTCAAAGTCGCCTGTTTTGACTGTCGCTTTTCCTTTAAAATGAACGATAAGCGAAAGTTGTTCCGATTGTTCGTGTGTATGTCCGCATACTTCCATAAAACACCTGATGACCCAATCAAATGTATTGTGGTCATCATTAAACACGATTATTTTTGATTCCAATCCGGATGTGGTTTCATCTTCGACCAACACATCTTCCTCTTCCTCAAATAAAGGCCTGGTATTCATGGTTTTTTAATCTGCAATTACACAAGTTGCGACAAAGTATCCTGTATCGCTGCAAAGTTAGGAAGTTCTCCGGCATTTTCCAAAACTTCCGCATATTGAATGATACCCTTTTTATCGACCACAAAAGCGGATCTTTTGGTTACGCCTTTGTGTCCCATTGCAAAAACTTCATACAATACTCCGTACTTTTCTCCGGCCTCTTTATTAAAGTCAGACAATAAAGGGAAATTATAGTTTTCAACTTCCTTAAACTTGGCCAAGGTGGCAAAAGAATCCACTGAGATAGCCACAACATTTGCATCCAATTTTTCATAGACATGATAATTGTCCCGGATCGAACATAACTCAGTCGTACATACGCCGGTAAAAGCGAGTGGAAAAAATAAAATTACTGTATTTTTATCTCTGTTTTCAGACAACGTATAGGTTTTTTTGTCTGATGTCGGTAATGTAAAATCCGGTGCTAAATCTCCTTTTTGTAAATTCATCTTTATATATTTTTTTTATACAACAGCTATGACAAAAGATTGTTTCAAAAAAGAATGGGGCCGTAAAACAGCCCCATTCTTAAAAATAACCTAAAACTATATTAAAATTTTATTTCATTTTTTTTGTCCACTCCATGATGGAGTCATTGTTCATTTTGATATAGTCGTTATTGCCTGCTTCTGTAGCCAGTTTTAACGATTCCTGAGCTGAAGCAACCGCTGCTTTATAATTTCCAAGGTCACCTTCTATCAAAGATTTTTGTCTCAGATGCCAAAACTTATTATTACCCATGGCAACTGATTTTTCCATCCATTCAAGAGCTTGTTTTAAATCTTTTTTTGACTCTCTGTAATATCTGGCTGCATTATAGTAATCATTAGCATTAGGACCAGCCATAACCTGCGTGATGTTGTCAGATACTTTTTTGTCTGTAGGAACGTCAATTTTAACAGGTACCAACAGATTATCCCATGATAACTGCAGATTACAAGATGTATTGGTGATGTTATCAAGATTGATTGTAAATGTTTCTACTGTATTATTCAACATAACCGGTGTCGCCATTACTTTAGCCGCTACCAAAGCATCGTCCCATTTTTCAGGAGTACCCCAGTTTTCAGTGTTGCTGTAGAAGTAAACTTCCCATGCACCTATGGTTGGTTTTGTAAAAATGGCATAACTTCCTTTTTTAACTTCAGTTCCGCCGATGGTCACATTGTCACTAAAAGTAATCATAGAATTTTTGTTAGCGCCGGTTCTCCACATTGTGTTATAGGCAACCAAATCGCCAAAAATTTTACGATTGTTTTTACTTGGTCTGGAATACTCAACATTGACAGTAGTCAAACCAACTGTGAACTCAGATTTTGCCAACGGACTGGCTGATGGGGTCTTAATTTGTGCAAAAGCGTAATTAAATACCATTAAAAAAGATAAGGCCGATAAAAAGTTTTTCATTACTTAAAAATTTTGTTTGATGAAAGAATATTATTTTGAAAGGTTTGGAACCGTAAAAAGTTGTTGTTCCTAAAAATTTTTATGTTAAAATTACGTTAAAATAAATTTATAAAAGGTAAAAATGAACTTTCTGTCAATCTTCATCGAGTTCGTCAAGCATACTTGACAAAGTATCTGAAAAATATATTTCTTTGTTCAAAATGCTTTTGTTGATGAGTTCTTCCTCAGCAAGACCGAACAAAATAAGCTCTTTTAAGGCTGTAAGTTCATATTCATTTGCCGACAACTTATCCACCAAAGAGTCTAAACCCTGAATTTTGTCCAGGTTCTTTATATAATCCCCGTAAGTTGCATCATTTAACAGGGTGACGGTATGATTGCCTGCAAACCAAGCTTTGACAACACCATAAGGATCCCTGCCCTCTTTTTCCAATTTTCGGGTCGTTTTAGGAAACATTGCCTTAAATACTTTTCCAACCGCTGAAAAAATAAACCCCATAGCAACCTGGTATTGTCCTTGTTGTTCGCCTTCATATAACAATTCGATTTTACCGGTGATCGCAGGTATCACGCCCCAGAAATCCGTCAGACGGATAGTGGTTTCCTTTTCGCCGTTGATCAACATCCTTCTTTCGGCGGTACTCATGAGGTTTTCATAAGCGCTGATGCTCAACCGGGCAGAAACCCCACTTTTTTCGTCTACATATTCACTTCCTCGGGCTTCAAAACTGATCAACTCCAATATATCCCTTTGCCAGGGAAACATTTTTATTTTTTGTTTTTGACTGTCCTGTATGTTGGCTTCCAATTCCGTGATCTCAATGGCTTCCTGAAGCGTCCTCGGATAATGGGTGAGAATCTGACTCTCAATCCTGTCTTTCAAAGGGGTAATGATGCTCCCCCGGTTTGTATAATCTTCCGGATTGGCCGTAAAGATAAAATCAATATCTAAAGGCAGGCGCATTTTGAAACCCCGGATTTGAATATCTCCCTCCTGGAGGATGTTCAATAGGGCAACCTGTATTCGGGGTTGCAAATCCGGCAATTCGTTGATGACAAAAACCGATCGGTGTGCTCTGGGTATCAAACCGTAATGAATGGCTTTATCATCGGCATAAGAAACCTTCAGATTGGCAGCTTTTATCGGATCAATATCTCCTATCAAATCTGCGACCGTAACATCCGGTGTAGCCAGTTTTTCGACATAACGTTCTGAACGATGCATCCAACGAATGGGAGTCAAATCCCCTTGCTCTTCCAATATTTTTTTTGACGTATTGGTGATCGGCAGATATGGGTCTTCATTCAGTTCAGAACCTTCTATCACAGGAACATATTCATCAAGCAGCTGGGTCATCAACCGGGCAATCCGTGTCTTGGCCTGCCCTCTTAGACCCAACAACAACATGTTATGTCCTGACAGAATAGCTCTTTCGACATCCGGCAAAACAGTATCGTCATAACCAATGATCCCTTCAAATACTTTTTCTTTATTTTGCCACTTTCTGATCAGATTCTCTCTGATTTCCTGCTTCACAGATCTTGCAGTATAATCTGTTTTTTTCAGATCTCCCAGAGTCTTAATTTTTTGATAATTCATGTGTGTAAATTTATTTTTAATGCTAAGGCTTCATTAAATATTTGAGCAAAAACAATCATTTTGATTTAAAATAAATATAAAATTGATTGTTTTTATTTCGATTTTATGTAAAAAATCAATTTTTTGTTTTTTTATTGTTTTTATAATCTCTGAACAAAAACTCTCCCAATCCTTCCAAAGATGAGTAAAATGCTTTCCCATTATTTACTTTGGTAAATTCGTCAACAAACCGGACCAGGTATGGGTCTCTGGCTATCATAAAGGTTGTTATGGGTATTTTCATCTTACGGCAGGACAAAGCCAGGGCCAATGTTCTGGTCAAAATTTTCCTGTCCAGACCAAAACTGTTCATATAATACCCTTTACCTTTTTTGATACACGTCGGTTTTCCATCCGTGATCATCATGATTTGTTTGTTGGTATTTTTTCTCCTTCGCAAAATATCCATAGCCAGTTCGAGCCCGGCTACTGTATTGGTATGATAAGGTCCTACCTGGAGGTAAGGCAAATCTTTAATCTCGATTTTCCAGGCATCATTACCAAAAACAATGATGTCCAATGTATCCTTTGGATAACGTGTAGTGATCAGTTCTGCCAAAGCCATGGCGACTTTTTTTGCAGGAGTGATCCTGTCTTCGCCGTATAAAATCATGGAATGGGAAATGTCAATCATTAAAACAGTACTGGTCTGAACCTGCAAAAACTTTTCATGCAAATGTATATCATCCTCCGTAAGATGAAAATCCGACAATCCATGATTAATCTGTGCCGATTTTATGGTTTCTGTAAAAGCGATATTATCCGGATTATCTCCAAATTCAAAAGGTTTCAGTTCTGAAGTACTTTCATCCCCTTTACCCAAAATTCCTGATGTATGTTGTCCGTATTTCGTTTTGCTCAGCTGATCAAAAATATCATGTAACGCCTGATGTCGGAGCGCCATTTCAAGTTTGGTTGTGGGTACAGAAAGGGGCGCACCATTTTTGTTTTTTTTGTCTGACAAATACCCTTTTTCGTACAAATCATTGATAAAATCTGCTATGCCGTATCTTTCATCTGTAAGTTTGTAATGTTTGTCAAGCTCTGTCAACCAGGCAAGTGCCTCGGAGACGTCTCCTGAGGTGTGTACCAAAAGATCTTTGAAAATTTTGAATAATTTTTCAAAAGGATCTTCGTCAGGATCTACAATTTTTTCGGCAAATTTCCATCCGATCATATAAGCGTAAGATATTCGGGTATAACAGTAAGCGGGTGCCAATGTTCAGACAAAAAATCATATTAACATAGCAGAAGAAAAATAATCCGTTTAAAAAAAGAAAAAACAAGGTTGTACTACCCTATTCAGAAACCAATGGGATGATCAAAATATAAGTCTTCCGGAAATTGAGTCCGTTACATTAAAAAGAACCTATATTTTTAATTGCATAGCTTTTTACCTTTTGGAATAAAGATTAATCATGTTATTGTAAATAGATTTACCCATGAAGGTTGTTAAACAGAAAAAGCAGTCATTAAGGTAAGATTACAAAAAGTTGCCCTTTTACAGAAATTTTTTTCGTTTAAACCACATGTAAATTACAACAGAAACTGAAATCATAACCAACCAAGAAAAATAATAACCAAATTCCCAATTTATTTCGGGCATAAATCTGAAGTTCATACCATACACTCCAACAATAAAAGTCAGTGGAAGAAAAAAAGCGGAAAAAATAGTGAGTAATTTGATAACTTCATTATTCTTTTGTGTCGAAAAGGACATGTATGCATTAAACAACGCATTGGAATCATCAATAATTTCATCAGCCCTCAGCATCATATCCACCAACGTATCTTTTATATCCTGCAGTGTCGTTTTAAATTTGTCATCTACTTTAAACTGGTGAATTACGTTTTGGGTTATAACGAGAATCTTTTTTGTCAATCTTACTTTTGCTTTTTCAAAATAAAGGGATTTTATGGACAGATGATTGCCTCCTTTGAGAAACAATTCGCTTTCCATTTCGTCCATTTTATCTGCCTGAGCCTGCAGAGGAACTTCAAATGTCATCAGGATGTCATTGGCAATTTCCAGAATTAAAGCGTCAACGTCTTCATATTCAGCTTCTTTATTTCTTAAAAACTCAAAATTTGCTCTGTGAATGGTCAGCAATCCTTTTTCATGAATAAAAAAAGCAATTTTATTGCTTATTTCGCCTACTTCAATGCCCTTTGGTTTGGCTTCAGCCGTGTAAGCCCGCAAGATTAAAAAGTCATAAGTGGCTTCCCGCTCCAGTTTGGGTAAGTGCCCCGGTTCGAGTGCATCTTCAAGCAGATTTCTGTCAATATGGAACGGAAGGTCCAAAGAATACAATTCTTCTTCTGTCGGATTTTCGATATCAATCCATACAAAATGTTCATATTGGACTATGTTTTTGATCATCATAAAAAGATCAGGATTTATAACACAAAGGTAAAAAAGAATAGCGAAAACATCTATTCCTAATGGAGATCTTACAAATAATACATTTTATAAAAAATGATTCCGGGATATATAAAAAAAGGAATTGTTTTACAATTCCTTTTTTTAACATATTCATGATATTAAATCGTCAAAATATCCTTTTCTTTAATTTCGATGACTTTATCAATTTTTTGGACATAGGTGTCAATGATTTTTTGAACCTCATCTTCTTTACGTTTTCCCAAATCTTCTGAAAAACCGTTTTTGACCTGTTTTTTTATAAAATCAAGCACTTTGTGTCGGTGATTGCGCAACCCCACTTTTGCTTCTTCGCCACTGGCCTTTGCCTGTTTCACCATAGAAACCCGACGTTCTTCACTCATCGGAGGAATCATCAGTCTGACCACTTCTCCGTCATTCATCGGAGTAATACCCATATTGGATTCAAAGATAGCTCTTTCTATGGCTGCGAGCATTTTTTTCTCCCACGGTTGTATAGATATGGTACGGGCATCCTGCGTTGATACGTTAGCCACCTGACTAAGAGGTGTCGGAGCTCCGTAATATTCTACCATGATTCCGTTAAGCATGGCTGGAGAAGCTTTGCCTGCTCTGATTTTATTCAATTCGTAAGCCAGGTGATCCATTACTTTTTCGGCGGATTCACCAAGATGTGCGATTTGCAAATCAATTTCTTCAATCATATTGTTGGTTTTTGTGTACTATATTTAATCTTCTGATCTGCCCAGGAAGGACAATAAAAAGTATAAAAACATCACCAGTGCTCCCAGAGCCTGTGCTACGTACGTCATCGCTGCCCACCAAAGTGCATCTTTTGCTCCGTCATGTTCCTGAGGTGGTAATGCACCGGTATTATCCAACCAGGCTAAGGCTCTGTTGGATGCATCAAATTCTACAGGAAGGGTCACAAGGCTGAATAAAGCTGTGATTCCGAAGGTTGCAACCATAAAAATCATGAGTGTACCTCCGAGACCTGCACCCATACCCAAAATTGCACCCATAAACAAAAATTGTTGGATGTTGGCACTGAACTGAACTACAGGAACCAATCTGGAACGGAGTTGCAACATACTGTAAGATTGAGCATGTTGAACAGCGTGACCACATTCGTGAGTGGCAACAGCTGCCGCAGCGACCGATCTTCCGTGATAAACATCCGGAGAAAGTGAAACGGTTTTTGTCTGAGGATTGTAATGATCCGTAAGATAACCCTGACCTTCAACGATCTGAACATCTCTGATTCCGTAGTGAGCAAGCATTTTTTCTGCCATTTCACTACCACTGAGACCTGATCTTACCGGAACCTGGCTGTAATGAGCAAATTTGTTTTTCAACCTGCTGCTAACCAACATTCCTATTAATGTAAAAACACCTAAAATAACATAGTAACCTATCATTGTTTAAAATATTTACTTATGAACGAATAATGTCAAAACCTGTATATTTTTGCAATACTTCAGGTATAAGGATACCCTCATTTGTCTGGTTATTTTCGAGCAAAGTGGCAACTATTCTCGGCAATGCAAGGGCACTTCCGTTAAGTGTGTGGGCCAACCTCATTTTTCCATCCTGATCTTTAAATCGCAATTTCATACGGTTTGACTGAAAAGTTTCAAAATTGGAGACAGAACTTACTTCAAGCCATTTACCTTGTGCTGCTGAGAAAGTCTCAAAATCGAAGGTAAGGGCAGAACCAAAACTCATATCGCCGCCACATAAACGCAAAATACGGTACGGAAGTTTCAATTTATTTAATAAACTTTCAACATGTGCGACCATATCCATCAGTGTTTCATAGGAAAAATCGGGGTGCTGAATCTGAACAATTTCAATTTTATCAAACTGATGCAAACGGTTCAGCCCCTTGACATCTGAGCCATAAGAACCTGCTTCTCTTCTGAAACAAGGCGTATAACCCGTGAGCTTGATGGGAAAGACCTCCTTTTGTAAAATGGTATCGCGATATATGTTGGTCAGGGGAACCTCCGCCGTAGGAATCAGGTATAAATCATCTTTTTCACAATGATACATCTGACCTTCTTTGTCCGGCAACTGACCTGTAGCTCTTGCTGTTTCTTTATTGACGAGGATGGGAGGCATATATTCCATATATCCTGCATTTGCGGCTTCATCCAGAAAAAAGTTAATCAGTGCTCTTTGCAGCCTTGCACCATGGTGGATGTATAACGGAAAGCCGGCTCCTGTGAGTGTAACCCCTGCTTTGAAGCTTATCAGATTGTATTTTTCAGCCAATTCCCAATGTGGCAAAGCATTTTCGGGAAGTTTTGGCATATCTGTTTCATTTAGTTTAAAAACTTCATTGTCTTCTGCGCCAAAACCAACAGGAACGCTTGAATGAGGGATATTCGGCAAGGAAATGATCTTTTCTTCCAGTTCGTCTTTGATATCTTTTAGTCTGGTTTCCAGAGTTTTGGAAGATTCTTTTAAATCATTAACCCTGGCTTTCAGAACATTGGCCTCCTCTTGTTTTCCGGTTTTGAACAAATCACCAATCTGAGCAGACAAAACATTCAATTCTGACAATATATTGTCAAGACTGGTTTGCGTTTGTTTTCTTTCATCGTCCAGTGAGATGATAACTTCCACTGATTCGATGTCTGATTCCCGGACGTTTTTTTTCAAAAGGCCCTCTTTAACTCTGTTTTTGTCGTCTCGTAAAACACTTATTTCTAGCATGTCTGAATTTTCTGTTACTTATATATGATAAATTTTAAAAATTTTTGCAAAGATAATACTTTGTAGTTTAAATTAAATATGTATTTTTGCGCAACAATTTGAAATCTTTTCCATTTCTTTTGACTTTCCCCGACTTATTGGATATTCTGGTTACTTGTATGGCGGAAAGTAAAATAACTTCTATTTCATATTAAATTTCACTTTCGTAAATGATGTACGACATTTTGCAGTTAAACGACATGCTTGTTCCTGAATTAAAGGATATAGCAGCTAAGTTAAAATTACCTAATTATAAAAAGCTGAGCAAACAAGATCTTATTTATAAAATATTGGACGAGCAGGCTCTCAAAAACAAACATACCGTCAAGGATGAAGATTTGGAATCTCAAAAAAGCCTGCCGAAAACCATGCCTATGGAAGCAGGACCAAATCCTGAAAAAAAATCTGCAGGTCGTGGACGTAAAAAAGCAGATCCAGCCGAGGAAGTTACACCAGCCGTAGTAAAAGAAGAAAAGCCTGAAACTCAGGAAATTCCAACAAAAGGCAAGGAAAGCAAAATGACGGAAGCAGAATTGCAGGCAGAAAGAAAAAGAGAAAGGTCAAGAATCAAACCCGCTCCTGAAAAAATCGTTTCTGTCAAAGCAGAATCGTTGGAAATCCAGGAAAAACCTGAAAAAGAATTTGAAAAAATAGTTCACAAACCATACATCGGACCGGAACAGGCCCGCAGACTCGAAGAAGCCCGACTGGCTAAAGAAGAACCCAAAATCAGATACACACCCGATATTGATGGTGTAATCGAAGGAGAAGGTACCCTTGAACTGACTGCTGAAGGTTATGGATTTTTGAGGTCGTCAGACTATAATTATCTGACATCACCGGATGACATTTATGTTTCACCATCACAAATCAAACTTTTTGGACTGAAAACCGGTGATACTGTTCTGGGCTCCGTCAGACCTCCGAAAGAAGGAGAAAAATATTTTGCCTTACTGAAAGTATCCAGAATAAATGGTCTTGATCCTTTAAAACTCAAGGAAAGAGTACCTTTTGACTATCTAACCCCTTTATTTCCGACTGAAAAGTTCAAACTGGCATCTCATCCGGGAGGAAGAGACCATGGAAACCGAATGATCGATTTGTTTACTCCTATCGGAAAAGGACAAAGAGGATTGATCGTTGCACAACCAAAAACAGGTAAAACGTTTCTACTGAAAGATGTGGCAAACGCTATTGCAGATAATCATCCTGAATGTTATCTGCTTGTTCTTTTGATTGATGAAAGACCGGAAGAGGTAACCGACATGAAAAGGAGTGTCAATGCGGAAGTTATAGCCAGCACCTTTGATGAGCCTGCAGACAATCACGTAAGAGTGGCTGGCATGGTATTGGAAAAAGCCAAAAGATTGGTTGAATGCGGACATGATGTGGTCATTCTGCTGGACAGTATCACCCGTCTGGCAAGAGCTTACAACACAGTAGCGCCTACCAGCGGAAGGGTTTTGACAGGTGGTGTGGAAGCGAATGCTCTGAACAAACCTAAAAAGTTTTTTGGTGCGGCCAGAAATATTGAAGATGGCGGTTCTTTGACAATTCTTGCCACTGCTCTGATTGACACCGGCTCAAGAATGGATGAAGTCATTTTCGAAGAATTTAAAGGAACAGGTAACATGGAGCTTCAACTCGACAGATCTCTGGCAAACAAACGTATGTATCCTGCTATCGATATTACCCGTTCGAGCACACGAAGGGAAGAGTTATTGCTGGGTGAAGGTATCCTCCAAAGGTTGTTTGTCCTCAGAAACCATCTCGCTGATATGAAGCCTGATGAAGCTATGGAGTTTGTCAAAAAACACATGAATGGCACAAAATCCAATGATGAATTTTTATCTTCCATGAACAGATAAAAAATTATCAATAAAAAACCATAAATTATTTTAATAATTCATATTATACTATTACCTTTGCACCTCTTTTAAAAAAGAGCCTAAAATAATAAAAACATGAAACGTACATATCAGCCTTCCAAAAGAAAAAGAGTGAACAAACATGGTTTCAGATCCAGAATGTCCACTAAAAACGGTAGACGAGTGTTGGCCAAAAGGAGAGCACGCGGAAGATACAAATTGACTGTTTCTGACGAAAAGGGAGTTAAGTAACCTATTTCGAAAGCTAAAAATTTCCGGTTAAAGATTTTATTTTTGACCGGATTTTTTATTTTATCCATTTTAGAATTTACTGTTGGAAAAACATTCCTTTTTTGTGATTTGTTGTACCTGTACAAATCATTTCAGCATAATAAACATTTCCGGTGTACAGATTCAGAAGATTGTCAAAACCGTAAAAAGTCAAAAAATGTACAGGAAATTTTTAGTAGCTAAATTCTATCTTTACCTCTTTTTTGTAAGAACACACATTTGAAAAACTCAGAAAAAATACCGAAAATACAGCGGCTTAAAAGTGAAAAGGCCATACAGCATATATTTGCTGTCGGACAATCGTTATTTTTTTATCCCTTAAAAATTCAATACAAACTTGAAGAAGGTTCAGTCTCAGCGCAAAAGACTGCTCTGCAGTTCGGCGTGTCTGTTTCAAAAAAAAGTTTCAAAAGGGCGGTAGACCGGAATCTCATCAAAAGGAGACTGAGAGAGTGTTTAAGAAAACAAAAATTTGTATTGGAAGATTCCTTAGCGATAGAAAATAAAAACCTGAAATGTATGATAATCTTTGTTGCCAAAGAGGAAATCGATTATGACACCCTATTTACATCGATGACTGTTTTAATTAAAAAAATCAATAAAAAAATATCTTCAAAAGGCCATGTACTTCCTAAAGAAGAATAATTTTCAGTTTTTTAAGTCCAAAATCGGGATGTATTAAACAAATAAAGCTGATTTTTGTACTTATATCATTATTATTAGTCTAAATTAATATAAATATGTATCCAGTAGAATTAACAACACCTATATCAAAAGATTTGACTGACTTTGGCTTTGAAGGTCTGTCCAGTCCTGAGGCTGTCGAAAATGTATTATCACAAAATGAAGGCACCACTTTATTGGTTGTCAATTCCGTTTGTGGTTGTGCAGCAGCCAATGCTCGTCCGGGAGCAAAAATGTCATTACAACACGATAAAAAGCCAGCCAAACTGGTCACCGTATTTGCCGGTGTCGATCGTGAAGCAACTGAAAGGGCAAGAGAATTTTTACTTCCCTACCCTCCTTCTTCTCCTTCGATTGCCCTTTTTAAAGACGGCAAATTGGTACACATGCTGGAAAGAAGGCATATAGAAGGCAATTCAGCTCAGGCCATCGCCAACAATCTGGCTCAGGCATACGAACACTATTGCTGATCCGCTTTATTTTTTGGTATTAGTGGTCTACTTTTTAAATAAAAAATAGACTGCTAATATCAAAAACACAAAACCTATAAGGTGGTTGATTCTGAAACTTTCTGTTTTAAAAATAATGAGAGAAAAAGTTACAAAAACGAGTAAGGTGACCACTTCCTGAATAACTTTTAATTCCAGTAGTGAAAAAGGGCCTCCGTTGCCCTGATACCCTATCCTGTTGGCAGGAATCATAAAGGAATATTCAAACAAAGCAATACCCCAGCTTATCAATATGACACCTGCCAATCCCAACTTACCAAACCACTTCAACTCCTGAAACCTGAGATGCCCATACACATAAATATATTGGATATAATCAATAAAAAAATGGTCAAAAAAGGTTTTATATAATATTACTTTACAAATATTTAAACATTTAATTTATTTATAATATATATTTCATTGATAAAATAATTATTCGGTTACAGTACATTTAAACTTACTGACTGCTTTTGGAAAACCATTCAGGTAAAACTTCCGGCCTTTGTTTTTGAATTGCATACATTTTATCGACAAAGGAATGGTAACTTTGCAGTCCTTCTTCCACCCCCATCAATCGAAGATAGGATTCGTATATAAAATCCCTGATTACAGGAAAAACATCAGGAAATCGGGCAGATTGTTTTTTGATATTGTCCAAATCTTCTTTGATAACCTCGGGC
The DNA here is from genome assembly GCA_022842725.1 of Saprospiraceae bacterium. Taxonomy (GTDB): domain Bacteria; phylum Bacteroidota; class Bacteroidia; order Chitinophagales; family Saprospiraceae; genus OLB9. Next base: position 54,643 of record JALHOZ010000022.1, on the reverse strand, counting down.
ATGGAAGCCAAAATGAATGATTTTTGATCGTCCGGCCAGCGCGGATCGAAATAAAGATATCTGAAATAGGTAAGCAAGGATGCGTATTTATAAACAGGATTTTCAGATTTTAAACAAACGATCAATGCTATGGTATTACAATCACCTTCATCGGTAACTCCGTATCCATGTGCCATCTCATGAGCCACAGTAAACGGCAACTGCAAAGGATGTAAACCATAATCAACATGCCCTTCAAAAACATATGGAATATAAATTCCTGCCGTAGACAACCGAAGAAGAAATCCTTCTGGTTGCAGGTTCCGGATGCGAACATTTCCGGCAGTTTTCCATCCCATTTTCGGTAATACTTCAACCAAATGTTTCCGCAACTCATCTTCCATTCTGATAAATCCACCATCTTTTAGTGAATCAATCTGACTATCTGAAATCATTTGGCGGTAAGCAAGTAAATCCGGAAGGATGTTTTCTATTTGTTGACGAAGATATATACTGTCTATGTTTGTAGTGTTGAGGCTCCATCTTTTTTTCAGGTTGGGTTGGAAATAATGAAAACCCCACACCCAATAAAAACTGACTAAAAAAACCAAAACATTGACAGTAATTTGTAAAATCTTTTGTCTTCCCGTCAGAATGGCTGGTTTTGTTTTCGGTTGATTTTTTTTATATATCAAAACATACCCAACATAAAATGTAGCACCGGCAATAAATATATATAATGACGGGAAAGGCAACTTCCCCATTGTTCCGTCATATAAAATCCGTAAGGGTAAAAAAATATAGTGGTGATATATTTCAGAAAAAACATCCGGAAATAAAACAAATCCCGTAAAACATAATGTGGTAAATCCCAGATATCGGTAACGCCATTTCATAGATAAGTCATTTTACCTAAATATGAGGTTTTTCGACCCGATTAACATAATCTCATGTTCCATAATGTTTTTTGTAATGAACAAAACTTCTTTTGTACAGAAATTAAATTTCAGCAGCCAAAGTTACGGCCTGATGTATTGCTTTTTTGGCATCCAGTTCGGAAGCTTCAAAGGCACCGCCGATGACATACCAACTTTTTGCCTGTCGGCGAATGGGTTCAAATTTTTCAACAAAAGATTCCTGACCTGTACATAAAACAACGGTATCCGCTTCAATAAATGATTGACTATCACCTTGAGAAATATAAATACCTTCGGAAGTAATTTCGTCGTATTGGAGGTGGCTCATCATCTTTACATTTTGATTTGTCAAAAATATTTTTTTGATCCACCCTGTTGTTTTTCCTAAGGTAGCACCGTGTTTGCCCGCAGATCGTTTGAGTAAATAAATTTCTCTTTTGGGTAATACCTTTGGAACAGTTGTCATTCCTCCCGGCGACTGATAAGAAGTATCTATTCCCCATTCCCGGAGGAACATCGGAATTTCTGCCTCGTCATGCACGTGGCTTTCTTTGAGCAGGTATTCAGCCACATCAAAACCAATGCCGCCTGCACCTAAAATAACCACTTTTTGACCAGCCTTTTTTTCTCCGGAAAGCAATTCGTCATATCTGATTACCAATGAATGCTCGATACCTTTTATATCAGGAATTCTGGGTTTGACTCCTGCTGCCAATATGATTGCATCAAAATCTTCAGCTGAAAAATTGGTTTCATCGACTTTATGGTCTAAATAAACGTGGACTTTTTCTTCTTTGAGCTCATTTGTAAAATATCTGATGGTTTCAGCGTACTCTTCCTTTCCGGGTACCACTTTGGCCAGATTAAACTGACCACCTAACGCACCAGATGCTTCGTATAAATACACCTGATGCCCTCTTTTTGCAGCCGTTACCGAAAAAGCCATGCCTGCCAAACCTCCCCCTATGACGGCAATTCGTTTGGGTTCAGTTACCGGTAAAACCTTCAATTCCGTCTCATGACAAGCACGGGGATTCACCAGACATGAAGAAATTTTAAGCTGAAAAGTATGATCCAGACATGCCTGGTTGCAAGCTATACAGGTGTTTATAAGATCATCACGCCCTTCTTTGGCCTTATTGACTAAATCAGCATCTGCGAGAAAAGGTCTTGCCATTGAAACCATATCAGCATACCCTTCAGCAATTATTTTTTCAGCAATATCAGGCATATTAATCCTGTTTACAGCTATCAAGGGGACAGAAACATGTTCTTTGATCTTGCGCGTAACCCAGGCATACGCCATACGGGGAACGGAAGAAGCTATTGTTGGTATTCTGGCTTCATGCCATCCTATTCCTGTGTTTAGCAGGTGAACTCCACTTGATTCCAACTCTTTTGCCAACCTGATAATTTCCAACCACGAAGAACCGTTTTCAACCAGATCAAGCATCGATATACGGAAAATGATTAAAAACTTTTCTCCAACTTTTTCTTTTATCTTTTTAACTATGGCCAGGGGGAAAGCCATTCTGTTTTCATAAGTTCCGCCCCAGCTATCATTTCTTACATTGGTTCGTGTGACAAGAAACTGATTGATCAGATAACCTTCGGAACCCATGATTTCTACTCCGTCATATCCTGCCTTTTGGGCGAGGTGTGCACATCGGGCAAAATCGTCAATGGTCCGTAATATATCTTCATGGGACATTTCTTTAGGGGTAAAAAAATTGATCGGCGCCTGAATCGGAGAAGGACCTACAATATTTTTGTGAAATCCATATCTTCCTGTATGTAAAATCTGCATACAAATTTTTCCTCCAGTTTCGTGAACTGCCTTGGTAATTAATGAATGTTTATTTACTTCTTCATCGGTTGTGAGTTTTGCAGCATGAGGTGCCACACAACCTTCTTCGTTGGGCGATATACCACCTGTGATGATGAGACCTACACCTCCTTCAGCCCTTTCTTTATAAAAAACTGCTGCGCGTTCAAATCCTCCTTCGATTTCTTCCAGATTGGTGTGCATTGACCCCATCACAAATCTATTAGGCAAGGTCATAAAACCTAAATCAAGCGGTGTAAAAACATGTTGAAACTTCAATGTAAAAAATTTTGATACAAATATAATACATGTTTGCTTTGAAAACACATATACAGAGCGAAGATATCAACTGACCGTGAAAATAATTTAATTCTGAGTATAGTTTTCATTTTTAGTAAGATGAATCCAAAAACAATATCATACTTAGTTGGTCTAAAACAGAAACGGCAGTGTCTCCACTGCCGTTTCCGGTATTTTATATTTTAAAAAAATGTAAAATTATTGTTTAATGAAAGTTTTTGAAATACTTCCTTCATTTCCATACAGGATGACGGAATATAAACCACTATTCCATCCAATCACAGGTATGGTAGCATTGTTGGAAACCATAACTCCTGAAGTTACTTTTCGACCTTTGGCATCAAACACAACATATGTATTGAACATGATTTTTTCATTCAATACAGATACCTGAACGTTTTGATCGGTGACAGGATTTGGATAAATCAGAACTTCATACAATTTGGTAACATCTTTGGTATTGGATGGAAAAGATTCGTCCACTTCAAAAGTAAAACTTGTGATAGGAATCCAACCGCCTTGCCCGTCAAAAACGGTAAAAGTAAAACGATCTCCCGGATTTGACGAACCGTCGTGGGTATATCTCAATGAAGCGTTATTTATATCAGCCTGAGTAAAAGTAGAGCCCACAGAAAGCGGATTGCCGTTTAAGCTTAACACTCCGAATTCCGGTAATGTAACAACCGTATAAACCAATTGATCTGCATTATTGTCATCATCCTGAACCAACAAAAACGGAGTTCTGATTGCCGGTTTGTCGCCCGGAGGAATCTGCAACACGATATTATTAACAACATAAGGGGCTGAAAGGACTACATTGGAACAGACTTCTATATCAAAACCCAACAATCTTCCACCTTCGCCGGCCTGATCATCTTTTACAACCAATTTCCAGGCGCCTTTGATGGATTCACCATTGAAGTCAGAAAGTTTGTTTTCAGGTTTTAAAATTCTGTCATTGTTTAAAGGACATCCGAAAAACAAAGGAGACTCATCATCAAGCCCGATAGAAACATTTTTTTGTGTACCACATTTTTTACTCCAAAGAACAATTTCTTTATTGGAAGGAGACACAACCGAAACGATCAAATCACCATTTCTTTGGTGGTCGATTTTGACTTTTTTGATATTGATATCACTTACTGTTCCATCAGTAGGAATGTTTAAAGAAGTTTCGACGGTAGGTCTGCCTGAAGCAGAAATATTTATCGACAAATCCCCTGAAGTATATTCGGTACAACTTAATACTTCTGTACTGAAAGCACTTATATCTGACCATAGACCCTCTTTGCATTCGTTTACACCACGAACTCTCCAGTAATATATTTTTGATTTATCCAAAATAACAGATGAATTAAAAGAAACACCTGTTTGAATTCTGTCAAAGACCAAAGTACCGGCAGCAAAAGACGGACTGGTTGCCAATTGCAACTGGTAGGTAGCTGCATCTGTATTTTGGGTCCACGAAAAAGCCGGTAATACTGTGCTTCCTGTTGTACCGTTTTCCGGTAATAATGCAGTAACATCGTCGAGATTGGTTGCCGTATAATCAACCCTTACATAACGTATCAAAGTATCAACACCAGGGACAAAAATCAAAACACCAATATCTGCAATTCCTTTACCTTCAACATTGTCCAAATTGATGGACATGGTAGTACTTCCGCCAGGAGTTACAGATTGATTGGTATAAGAAACCACTGCACCATTTGGCAATCCACTGACTACTTCAAACTGAATGTTTTCTGTCAAACCGTTAATACCGGAAGTGGTAAATACAAAATCGGCGGTTGCAGGAAGGCAAAGTGTCTGATAATCAGTGTCAACTCCGGCATATACGGCCGGGCCCATCGGATTTTGTATCATGGATGGCAGTACTGATGTGGTAAGAAATATATTGTCTGCTGCTTTGATAACAAAATTAGCTCTGTTCGTCACATTTGCAGGAATAACTACTTTTCGGGAACCTGTATTCGGTACATTTGAAGCCAACAGAATCAGATTCGGGTCATTATCATGTAATGCTTCATTTAAAGAGAGGTAAATATTAACCAATTTACAATTTACCGGTGCCACATTTGTATTGGCAACATTCCAGGTGACATTTATTTCATCTCCTATATTAAATCTTGCATCCAATCTTGGAAAAGTAATCACAAAAGGACCTGCATCTGCAGTGACATTAAAACTTACATCATCCCATGCCACACCTACACCTTCAGGTTTGTTGTCTTTTACTACGCACTTAAACGTCAGATTTCGGGTTGTCGTAGGAAGCACTTCATCTTTTGCATTCAACTGATTTTTAAAAATCCTTGAAATAGCAGGAAAAAATCTTGTTGGAGTACTCACTCCCGCTAAAGATCGAAACAAAGGCGCGGTTCCTGTAGGGCTGCCCAAGGTACTTTGAGTACCTAAATTGTATTGTTCCCAACGATATGTGAGCGCATCACCATCTTCATCACTACCTCCTGCTGTCAAAGCAAACGGAGTACTGATCGGAATGGTAAAACCACCTGCCGGCATAATCACAGAAGGATTTCTGTTGCCAGATGGAGTTTTTTGAGCACAATTATAAGCGTTTCCACCCGGAAGTGATTTAGCTAACATTTGTTCCAAAGAAGCGACATGAAAATAAGGATCACTTCCACCAAAAATATTGTCAATTCCGCAAAGTCCACCGTAAGACATAATGGTAGAACCTGATCCCGGCTCATAACCTGTTCCCGGCGTCACGTTTTCCTGACTACCGGCACAACTATTCATGGTATGGGTAGCATCAAACTGGTGACCAACTTCATGAGCCATAATTGATGCTACAGCATATTCAAAATTCATATCGTTAAAACAGGTTACCCCGTTTCCTTTATTAGACTGACATGCTGAACCAAGGGCAGCAACACCACCGACATCAAAACATCTGGAAAGTACATGCCCCACATCATAACTATTGGCACCAACCCGGTCATTCAGTACCCCGGTATTGGTAGGTAATATAACCCTGCCCATATCAGAACCATTGTAAGGATCTGTATCAGGATCCAAAAATATAATTTTATCATTATCATTAATCAAAACAAAACGAATGGCCAGTTCACTTTCGTAAATCTGTGTCAGTCTGGTTACCATAATATTCATATCAGACAAACACTTGGCTACTGTTCCACGAACCCTACCCCACTCGCCGGTACATGCCATGGCCAGTCTGTAGGTTCTTGTTTCCACTTCCGTGTTATTTCTGTTGAAAGGCATAAACGGGACCATTTTGTCCTGATTGGTTATATCAACTCCGCACAAAGGAATCCCTTCATAAGGATTGTTTTTATTTGCCTTAACATCATACATTATATAAGTCTCAGTATCGTTTTGAAACAACTGATCAATATAAAATACCTGACCATTATTTGAAATGGCCGCTGAAAACCCGTAAGGCGAAAAAGTAAACCATATTTGTGTTTCAGGTTTATTGACCAAAAAACCTTTATACGATTTCAGGTCCGGAAATTTTGCCATCAATCCTTCTTCCATAACCGGTTGTTCAACTACGTTGTACATCGCCGGATTGCTGTCAGGCACCGGAAGTTCAACATATGTTCCTTTGCCATCTGCAGATCTTTGGTTGATCATAACAACGTTTTTTAGCTGACGTTGAAGACTTGCTGTATTCAGGCTGTAAGCTGAATATGAATCCGGCAGGTTTTCCATTCTGGCATCGGTTCGTGTCTGAAAAGATGAGACTTTGGTCTCTTTCCAAACTGATTGTCCCATTAAGGCTGTTCCTGAAAAAATAATCAAAAGGGTTAAAAACAAAATTTGTTTGATTGAATGCATATGTTTAAATTTAGTTTGTCCACCACAGGTGGGATGAATGACAATATCCTCTCTTCAAAACAGAATGCAACACGGACAAAACAGGAAAGTATGAACATACGGTCCGCTTGTCTTTAGTATTGCTGGTTTGAAAGATCATTTATAAACTTATTTTTTAATTAATTTTTGATTTGTTGATTTACCTTCAGAGGTAACCTGTACGATGTACATTCCTTTAGGAAAAGCTGAAATATCAATTTCCGTTTTTTGGTTCAATAAATTTTGCAAAATCAGTTTTCCCTGAAGGTCAAAAACAGATAATGTTTTTTGTCCGATAAATTGATCAAAAGAAATAATCTGTACTTTATCTTCTGCAGGATTTGGGATCAAAATAACATTTGGCCCCACACTGATATCATTTGAAGATGTGCTTTGTTCAATGGTAATATCAAATTTGGTCACCGGTATCCATCCACCTTCACCGTCGATAACTGTAAACAAAAATCCATCTTTTGTTTCATCACTCCATGTATGTTGATAAAAAATTCTGCCGTTATTTATTTCGTCCTGTGTAAAACTGCTTCCAATATCCAAAACTTCATTATTTCTTCTGATAACTCCGTAAACCGGTTTTGTCACCATTGTATACGTCAATTGATTTGCCGTGTTGTTTGCATCTTCCGACAATAAAGCGTCATTCAGGATCGTTTTACTTGCCAATACAGGAACGGAAATACCACTATTTTTCACCAATAACGGAGACTCTAAAGAAACATTGGTACACACTTCCAAAGAAAATTCATGAAATCTGCCTCCTTCACCGGCAACATTATCTTCAACCCTGACTTTCCATACACCTTTTGAAGATTGTCCATGAAAAACATTGAGTTTCATATCTGGTTTGTAAATTTTGCCTGTATTGATAGGACATTTAAAAAATTCTATCGATTGGTCATCCAGACCAATATTAAATCCTTTTGATGTCCCACATCTTTTTGACCACAATTGCAATTCTGTATTTTGTGGCGAAATGAGATATACGTCCAGGTCACCTACTCTTTCGTGATCACCTCTTATTTTTTTAACATTTATATCCGTGATGGTATAATCTTGTGTAATAAACAAAGAACCCTCTACCCTTGGCAACCCTGAAGGAGATATATTAAGTGACAAAGGCCCTGATTCAGCGGTAAAACATGAAGATGCTTCTGTACTGAAGGCAAATGTTTCTGACCACTCCCCTTTGCGGCAATGATTCAGTGCTCTCGTTCTCCAGTAATAAATGGTGGATTTATTCAGAATAAATGTACTCTTTAAAAATGTATCCTGAGCTGAGGTGGTCAAAACAATACTTTCAGAGGAAAATGAAGGGTTGGTTGCCAATTCAAACTCGTATCCTACAGCATCAATTTTACGTGCCCACTGGTAATTCTGAACCTGAGCTGTTCCTGTTTTTCCATTTTCAGGACTGAGGGGTGTTACATAATCAAGGTCTGTACCGGTGAGATACAAATACAACTTTCTTTCTATTGTATCCACTCCCGGAACAAAACTTCTTACGACAACTTCGTGAATACCTGTATTTCTTACCTGTTGCAGGTTGATGTCCAATAGTGCTTTTTCTCCGGCAGTAATACTATTCTGATTAAAAGTTGCTACAGCGTTCGCCGGCAGACCTTCCACAACTTCAAATTGTACCGGTTCTGTTAAACCTCCCAGTGCCTCGGTTTCAAATTCAAATTGAAGACTTGCCGGAAGGCAGGCTTCTCTCTGATTATCCAAAATCTGCATAAAAAAAGAAGGTTTACTCGCTTCTTTTATAGTAGATGGTATTGCACCTGTTGTAAGAAATATATTATCCGCTGCTTTGATGACAATTCTTGCTTTATTGGTCACGCGGTTTGGAATCACAACAAATTCTTCACCATCGTTATCAACATTCAGTGCCAGAGGCACCAGATTGGGTCTTCCTGTAACAAGTTCGTCATTTACAGACAAATAAATATTAACCCGCTTACAGGATACAGGATGAACGTTTGTATTAGCCACATCCCATGTTATTGTTATTTTTTGACCAACTTCGAGTATCTCACCTGTAAATGGGTAAGTCAATCTGAACGGACCAGCCTGGTCTGATACATTAAATTTTATCTGATCCCAGTTTGCAGCCGTTCCAGATGGATTGTTGTCCCTAACAACATATCTAAAGGTCAAAACTCTGGAATATGTCGGAATGATTTCGTCTCTTTCGTATAATCTGTTGGAAAGAATTCTGCTTTCGTTCGGGAAAAACCTGTAAGACTTGGTATTAGGCCTGAGAGATCTGAATACAGGTACATTACCCACCGGACTACCATAGGGATTTGGTCCTCCGGCATCATATTGCTCTATAACATATGTCATCGGATCATCTTCAAGGTCCACGGCTTCACCCGTCAGTTCGAAGGGTGTGGAAGCCGGAATGGTAAAACCACCTGTTCTGGTAAATTTTGCAGTCGGAACGGTATTGGATATATCAATTTTGGTAGCACACAAGTATGCATCCTGGTTTGTCCAGTTTGTATAACTCAACATCTGATCGAGTGAACCTACGTGATAATAGTCATCATTGTTGCTGGTTACATTATCACTTCCACAACCTCCGGCATAAGACATAATAGTAGTGCCGCTACCGGGCTCGAAGGCCGTACCTAATGACAACTGGTCCGTTTGTCCGCAACTGCTGAAAGTATGGCTTGCTGACATTTGGTGCCCCATTTCGTGTGACAATACCCGGGTCACAATAGACTCGATATTGTTATTATTGTGACATGTGACACCTGCCCCTTTTCCTCCCGTACAGATAGAACCCAATGAGGCTATACCTCCGACGTCAAAACAACGCGAAAGAACGTGTCCTATATCGTAAGCGTTTGATCCTACGCGTTGGTTGAGTACCTGAGTGTTCTGACCGATTAAAAGTCTTCCTTGTTCCGTGCTCGTATAAGGATTTGTAAAGGCATCCAGAAATACAATCTGATCATTTTTAGCAATAAGTACCATTCTGATAGCCAGTTCTTTTTCATAGATGAGATTAGCACGATTCACCATAGTGTTCATGTCCGCAAGACAATTTTCCACCGTTCCTCTCGAGGCAGCCCATGAAGGCGTACAAGCCATAGCGAGTCGGTATTGTCTTAACTCCTGAGGTTCGTGGTTAAATCTTTGTAATCCGAAATATTTTTGTTTAGACACCTCTTCGTTATCATCCATACCACATAATGGCGTGTTCAAATAGGTATCGGAAATGTAATCTTCAGTAAAATAAGTAACATAATAATTTTTGTTACTTCTGTTGACAGGGTCGATTTGTACCATTCCTTTGTCGGTTCCGATCAAACCATGAAAACCATAAGGTCCTGTATCAAAACGGATGATCTCCTTAGGATTGTGGATATTAAACCCCTTAAATGAATGAATAGCAGGAAATTTTCGGGTCAACTCAGGTTCCATATTTGTGGTGGAAAAAACACTGAAAGTTTTTATTTCTCCGTCCGGCATCGGAATTTGTAACTCTTTACCCGAGATATGTCTCAGGATGTTTTTCCCTTCAAATTCGTTGGGCGTATTTTCCAATAAAGCTTGTATATATAAAAAGTCCAGTGTATAAAACTGTGCTTTGCCTTCAACAAAAGAGCCTGTCCAATCGGATCGGATCTCCATATTTTTTTGCTGAACCTTATTCCAGTATTCAGATTGGGAAAATAACGATTGTGTATTAATTGAAAGTAATAAAACAATCAAAACAATAATCTTTCTATTCATTTTTAAAAATATCAGGTTTTTAATTATACCCATCAGGCTAAAATATTAGGTTGTTTACGTTTATTTAATTCTTTATATTTCTTATCATTTGATCGGAAAATATGTTGTTTCATATCGTCAGCTTGCAAAAAAAACAAATGAAAATAAGAAAGGGTAAAAATACATAAAAAACCTCTATTGTATTCATTTTGCTGCAAGTTTTGTCAGTCAGAGACATTTATTTATTTTACTGACTATTACCCTATGCAAGACGAAGCCAAAGGTTTCAACATTATAATGACAATGATCACTATGAAGCAACTAGATCGGTGATTTAATAATAAGCGGGGCAACAAATTTTAGCTCACTAACATGGATGGTTCCGTAAAATATATTATCTTTGCCGACCTTTAGATACATTATGATATTTGATTTTCTAAAAAATGTTTCTTCTAAATCCTCCAATGGAGATGAAGCAGAAATGGGTTTTCTGGACCACCTTGAAGAATTGCGCTGGCATGTCATCAGAGCTGCAATTGCAATCGTTTTTTTTGCTTCTCTTGCTTTGGTTTATCAGGAATGGATATTCAAAAACATCATTTTTGCCCCAAAAAACCCTGAATTTGCTACCTATCATTTTTTTTGCTGGCTGTCTGAAAAAACATGTTTTTCACCACCCGATCTGCCCCTGATCACCAGGGAGTTGGGTGAACAATTTTTTATTGGTATCACGGTATCTATCTATCTTGGATTTATCATTTCGTTTCCTTATGTATTTTTTGAATTCTGGAGATTTATCAAACCCGGATTACATGAAAATGAAAAAAAAGTTGCCGGAGGGTTGGTTTTGGCCACTTCATTTCTTTTTACCACCGGTGTTTTATTTGGGTACTATCTCATTTCTCCATTTGCCATTACCTGGCTGGGAAGTTATACAGTTGGGGTTGAGGCGGTAAATAGTCCTACACTGGCTTCTTATGTAAATTACCTGACTATGTTTACCATTCCGACTGGATTGGCTTTTGAATTACCCATCGTTGTATATTTTCTGGCTAAAACAGGCATCGTGGGACCTCAAATCATGAAAAAATACCGAAGACATGCTTTATTGGTCATTTTTATAGTTGCTGCAGTTATAACTCCACCTGATGCATTAACCCAGATTCTTGTGGGAGTTCCTGTCTACATCTTATATGAAATCAGCATCATTATAGCTGACAGAGTCATCAAAAATAAGTCTTAAATCCATTACCATTATGCAGAGGGTTTCAACCAATGCCACCTTGTTTCTTAAATTATTTTTTCCGGTTTATTGGGCTGTCTTTTTTGGCATGTTCACTTTGTTTGCTTTGTTTTATAACGACTCAGAACTTATTATTTTTCAGAGCTGGACGGTAAAATTTACGGTTTTAGGTATTTACATTTTATTCTTTTTATTGTTTTATTTTACCTTATTTCAGCTTCAGCGTGTAGAAATGGCAGATACCCACTATGTCGTCAGCAACTATTTAAACACTTATAAATACGTATTTGAAGACGTAGAAAAAATAACTGAAACGCCTTTTTTACGATGGATCATTGTCTCCATACACCTGAAAGGGAAAGGCAGTCTGGGTAAAAAAATAATATTTCTGGCGAATAAAAGACTGTATACTGATTTTATGAATGAAAATCCTTCAGTGAGCAGTTTGCGGGTCTGATCTGTAACCCAACCATAGTAAACCTATCAATGTAATGCTGATCTGACCGGTAATGCAGCGATAATCTCTCCTTCTTTATCTATCCACCAGGCCAATCTGTCGTAAACTGTTTTTTCATCAAAATAATGAAGCGCCATTTTCACAAATAAATGTCCATGTTTTGCTTCACTTGCCCATAAAATTTTATAAAATCTATGCATTTCCGGATCCTCCTGTGCTTCAGATACCAGGCGGAATCTTTCTGCTCCACGGGTTTCAACCACAGAAGCTATCAAAAGACGGTCGAGAAATCGTTCGTTTCTGCCTGAATGGCAAAGCTTTAACAATTGAACCACATAAGGATCTTCCCCGATGGAATGGGTCAACGGTATGCCCCGGCTGGCCATCAGGTTATACACCTGTTGAAAATGTTCCAACTCTTCGATTCCGGTAGCGATCAATTCAGGCAAAATTTCTGTCCTGTCCGGATATTTTGCGACAAAACTCATAGCCATTGCTGAAGCTTTCCTTTCACAATCGGCATGATCCTGTAAAAAAGACGGAAAATCAGCTATCACCGCATCAACCCATTCCTGACTGATGGGCACTTTGATATCCAGATTTAATTTCATTACGCTTTTTTTGTCTCCGTGTTATTAACTTTGTTTTCAAAAAAAAAGTTTTAGCTTTTCATTTGAAAATCCCCGAAACCCTGCATTTATAAATCAAAATGAGCTAAAATAAACCGCTCTCCGGTAATATTTCAGCTCATTTTGTCCAAAAATCATATCATTTTATAAAACAATCCTTTAACAAGGAATTTTTTATCAATTTCTGATCAAAATCTTTTTAAAGATCGTTTCTCCAGGTATTTGTATTTCTACAAGATATACACCCGATCCACAAGAAATCTGATCAACAGCAACCTGTTGTACCACACGGTCTACAGAACGACTTAAGATTTGTTTACCCAAAACATCCCGAACAATCAAGTGATCCACATAAAATGGTTTGCTGAGCTCTATAATAAAATTTTCTGTTGCCGGATTGGGCTTTAAAATTATTCCCGGTAGATTTTCCGGATTTGAAGTTGACACCATTTCCTGCAATAAGAAGTTTTTAACGGATTTACATCCATTTTCATCTACTACTTCAACAAAATACAAACCTTGTCCCAGATTATTCAAACGGTTTCCCTGACCAAGAACCGCACCAAATTGTGAAAACCAGGTATACGTCAAAGTTCCTGTTCCTCCGTTTGCGGATGCCTCTATTGAACCGTTCATATTTCCCGGCGTTGGGTTGATTGAAGTTCCGTTCACAACGATCTGATCAGGTGAATTTATAATAACACTATCAAATGAAACAGAACAAAATGCCGAATCAACCACTTGCAGTGTATATATACCCGGACCAAGATTTTCAAAAGGTTCATTGATAATCATGGTATCAATCTGTAAGGTAGCTGTAAAATTACCCAATGCATTATTTACTTCTACATTAACTTGTCCGGTATTTTCGCCAAAACAAGTCAGAGGTGTGGTCGTGAATGATACATCCAGATTACAATCCACCAAAGAGACAATAAATTCTGAAATTTTCTGACATCCGTTGTCATCAGTTACCGTAACCGTATATACTCCGATATTTAAGTCAGAAATGTCTTTTGTCATTTCGCCATTACTCCATATATAACTGTACCCAGGTTCGCCGCCTGAAACTGTAAGTGTGATGGATCCTCCTTCACCTGAATCTGGAAATACCGGAGTGATGACAGCATTTACCGCAATCTCATCCGGTTGAATAATGACAAAAGTATCTGTCAGCATACATAGATTCTCATCGGTAACAGAGACTGAATAGTCACCTCCTCCCAAGGATCCGATGACCTGGGTTGTATCTCCCGTGCTCCAAAGAATTTCTACATCTCCGGTTCCTCCTGTTATATCCAGTGCTATGATACCATCTTCATCATCATAACATAAAAGGGTATCCAGTTGCATCACTGAGATACTCAACGCCTGAGGTTGAGTCAACTCAATAGATTGCTGGACAGAACACATATTTGCATCGACAATGGTAACACTGTATGTCCCTGCGGAAAGATTTGTAAGCGTGTCCAAAGACAAACCATTCGACCAGGTCAATGTAAATGAACCGGCACCACCGGATGGAGCCGCAGCCACAGAACCACTCTGGTCCCCAAAACAATCAATATTTTCAAGGATAGAAAGATTTGGAAGGATTTCAGCAGGTTGTGTGATCAAAACGAGCAGAGGTGAACTTTCACAGCCTGAATTATCAGATGCTATGACAGTATAAGATCCTGCCGGAACGTTATTTATTGAAGCCATCGTGGCACCATTAGACCAAAGGTAATTATAATTGCCGGAAGGAGTGACATTGACTGATGCTCCTCCGTTGTTCAGACCAAAACAAGTTACCTGATTTACCTGGGACAAGACTACAGAAAAAGGTGCATTGGTACCGACGGTAAAAGATTTTGAAGCGTTACAACCGATAGGATCAGTAGCTGTTACCGTGTAAGTTCCCGCTGCAATATTCAGGTTTGAGGCGGAAGTTATGCCATTGGACCAAAGAAAATTGTAGCTTGTTTGCGGACCCAAAGCTTCCACAATGATGCCTCCGTCGTTAGCTCCTGAACAACTTGCCGGAATAATATCAACCTCATTTATTTGTATTGGATCAGGTTCTGTGATGTCAACCTCACTTACTTCAGAACAACCCTGAAGATCAATAACTGTTACCTGATAAGCTCCGGGAGCAAGATTTTGAACCGTTCTTCCGGTTGCCCCGTTTGACCATTCATAGGTGTAATTTCCATTTCCTCCGGAACCTTGTGCTGTAGCCGAACCATTTGTCAACCCATTACAGGTAACGTTATTGACAGAAGGAAAAGTAATACTGATAGGCAATGGCTGACTAAGTGTATACATACTGGTTTTCTGACAACCATTACCATCCGATACAGTAACAGTATAAGCTCCTGCTGCAAGATTAAAAAGAGAAGGACCTGTTGCTCCGTTTGACCAGTTGTAAGAAAAATTGCCACTCCCGCCCTCTGCTTCTACCGAGACAGAACCGTCTGTTGAAGCAAAACAAGAAGGGTTTGAGATCGAAATCACATTAATCTGAATGGCGTCGGGCCCATCGATAAAAAACTCATCACTTAGCGCGCACCCATTGGCATCCGTTACGGTTACGCCATGAAATCCCTGGGTAAAATTGTTCTGAGAACTTCCTGTTCCTCCGTTTGACCAGGCATAGGTTTTATTTCCGGTTCCACCAGTTGATGTAGCACTGGCTGTACCATCTGCTTCACCAAAACATGATTCGTCTGTGGTATTCACCGTAAGTGTAAGAGGAGCAGGAGCCACAAGCGTTGTGGACCTGCTTGAAGATCCACTCCCTGAATCCGTGACAGTAACAGATGCTGTACCACCCGGAAGCGAAATCGCCATAGCTGTGGTTTCACCGTTGTTCCACAAAATATTGTAAGGTGGTGTTCCTCCGAGTATATTTACGGTGGCTGATCCGTCTTCGGTATCAGAACAAGACGGAGGGTCAACATTGGTAATCGTGAGTGTGATCGGATCCGGAGTTGAACTTTGGAAAGGCACAATTGAACTAAAAGCAATGGCTCTGTCTCCGCCGGAACCCATATTACCATTAGCAAACATACCGGCTACATAAAATTTTGCCTGACCGGTTGCATTTGTTGGTGGAGCCTGCCAATCAACCTGCCATGAAATGACGCCTGATCCCGGAAAAGTACGGAATGGCTCATGACCGGAATATTTTTTTCCGCCACTGACTGTTTTTACACTGGTATCGGTTTCGACATCAAATAAATTTCCGGAGTTCTGGTTGCTTCCGTTGAGCACCAACATTTGAAAACCTCCTCTGGTAGCGGTACCTGCCGTTCTTGTAATTGTAACTGTCAGATTGTATGTCTGACCGGGAACTATTTCAGCGGGTAGTCCCCCTATTTGCACAGTACCATTGATACTTGCATTGGGAGAATGGCAAGTAGAACAAAAAGCATCGCCAGGAGCTCCGGTGTATCCTGCACTACCCTGTACAGGGTGAGATCCACTTGAAGAAAAACCAATAGCAACTGCAATAAATAATGCAATAATGTAATGAATGCGAGTCATTTAGGTAAATTTTTATAATTGTTGCAACAAATGTATTTGAAAAAAACGTAAATGAGAAATAAATTTAAAAAAACATTAATATCTTTGTCACGTATTAACATTTTATCACAAATAATGATTCAAGGATGAAAAACATTTTATTTATTATTTTTCTTTTTTTAGGTTTGAATTTTGTTCATGCTCAAAAACAAATTGTATGGTTTGATGCGGGTTTAAAAGCGCAATACGGTGCCACAGGATTTTACAATCAGGCGATTGCTGATTTTGGAGATTATAACTACAGAATCGGAACAGGTTACAGTTTTGGAGGTAAGGTAGGTATCAACTTCAGACACAACGGTTTGGCTATTGATGTCATGTACAATAATGCCAATCAATTATTTGATGACAACAATGCCAACAAAACGGTAGAATTTAACTGGAAATCATTGGATATTTACACTTTGTTCAGACATGCTAAAAATTTGGGTTACTTCGAAATCGGACCAAAAATTTCATTAGTACAGGAAGTAAGTGATAATGTTGAAGGTAATGTCACTGACAGAAGCACGTTTTATAACAAAAATTTCTTTTCAGGAGTTATCGGATTTGGTGCCAACATCATAGGAAATGACGGAGCTTTCAGCGGTATCTTAGGACTTCGGTTTGAATATGGATTGACGGATTTTGTAAGTGATGCTGGTCAGACAGGTCATGCACCGATGTTGAATCCTTCTGTTTATACAAATGGTTATAAAAGTACGGCACCGGCTTTTGCAGGTATTGTTTTTGAAATCAATTGGGGAATTGGATATTTTGCGAAAGCACAGTGTGGTGCAAGGTCAAAATTCATCAAATTCTAATCAGAATATTTCCTTTGAGGTAAAGGATTTTTACAATCTAATACAGTCATCAGGTTCATCGTAACCAATCAGATCTTTTAAAATGTGTAAAACATTGGCTTTCAGCCCTTGCCCAAATGATACGTTCATTTTTGATGCAATGGTTCATCACAAAATACAGACTGAGCCTTTTTGTTATGAAGTTTCCTATCTGGATGTCCAGCAATTGAATATCGCGGCAAAAAACAATCAGTTTGACATTACAAAATTGAGTTATTTTGCAGCATCTCAATTGCTGGACCAATACCAGATACTGACTTCCGGAAGTGCTCTGGGATTTGGTTGCGGACCTCTTTTGATTTCATTAAAAAACTATACAACGGATGATCTCAAAAAGATAAAAATCGCTATTCCTGGCAAAAACACCACAGCAAACTTTTTATTGCAATATGTATTCCCTGAAGCCGTGGACACGGTAGAAATGTTGTTTTCAGACATTGAAGATGCAGTCATCGAAGGCAAAGTGGACGCCGGACTGATTATTCATGAAAATCGTTTTACCTACTTTAATAAAGGATTACAAAAAATAGCGGATTTGGGTGAAATCTGGGAACAAAAAACCGGCTTTCCGATTCCTTTGGGATGTATTGCTGTCAAAAGAAATATTCCCGATGAAGAAAAACGCGCCATCAATCATCACATAAAAGAAAGTATCCGGTTTGCCTTTCAATATCCTGAAGACAGCAAAAGCTACGTAAAATGCCATTCTCAGGAATTGGATGATGACGTTATTGAAGCCCATATCAACCTTTATGTTAATCAATATTCTGAAGATTTGGGACCGGTTGGAAAAAATACGATATACCATATGTTTGAAAAAACAGGACTCCCAACTAAAAAACTACGTGAAGACTGGATTTTTGTTTCCTGACTTGCAGAAATCCGTGCAAACTGCCATATATTAAAAACTTTCTTAATTTGTTTACCTGATACCCATTCATATTTTGTAATTTTGCGCAAAAGCAGATGATGTGATTGAAGGATTAGTTATAGATATAAAACATGTTGATATTTGTCACGGCTTTGAAACCGTGCTCAAGGATGTTGACTTTTCTCTTGCCAAAGCAGAAACATGTTATATAGTCGGAAAATCCGGCAGTGGCAAAAGTAGTTTTCTGAAGACTTTATACGGACAGATAAAGCCACAAAACGGTACTGCAATGGTGGCAGATTTTGATTTGCACAACATTAAAGATAACGATCTCCACAAGTTGCGAAGAAAAATAGGCATGGTATTTCAGGAATTTCATTTGTTTGAAGACTGGACTGTCGGAACCAACTTGTGGTATGTTCTGGAAGCAACCGGCTGGCGAAAAAAAGAAGATATGACCAAAAGAGTGTACGAAGTACTCCGCCTGGTGGGACTACAAGGTTCAGAAAAAAAAACAATCCGCACCTTGTCCGGCGGGCAGATGCAACAGGTTGCCATAGCGAGAGCCCTGTTAAATCAGCCTGACATTATTATTGCTGACGAACCTACCGGAAATCTGGATCCTGAAACCAGTGATGAAATTTTATATTTATTGAATAGGTTGAGCAGAGAACAGGGAACAACTATTTTGATAGCAACACACGATTACCGCTTAATTCAAAAATTTCCTGCCAGGATATTCAGGTGTCAGGATGGAAGTCTGAACGAGATATAACAACAAAAGGCCGGAATTCCGGCCTTTTGTTTTACGTATTTTGACAGTGTGCTGCAGATAAAGATCAGGTTCTTTTTGACAAACAGCTCTGAATAATTATCAATATATTATTTTAATGATTCGTACTTTTTCTCGACAACATTCCAGTTAAGTACATTCCAGAATGCAGCAATGTAGTCTGCTCTTCTGTTTTGAAAATGCAAATAATAAGCATGTTCCCAAACGTCTAATCCTAAAATAGGTGTTCCTCCACAACCAATTCCCGGCATCAATGGATTGTCCTGATTAGCCGAACTGCAAATTTCAACTTTTCCACCCGGATGAACACATAACCATGCCCAGCCTGAACCGAATCTGGTCATTCCCGCTGCTGCAAATTTTTCCATAAAGGTTTCTTTATCTCCATATGACTCTTCAATTGCTGCGAGCAAAGCACCGGACAAACGACCTTTGTTTTCAGGATGCAGAATCTCCCAAAATAAATTGTGATTATAAAATCCTCCGCCATTATTTCTGACAGCATTGTTGGACATGTCAAGATTTTTCAGAATCTCTTCAATACTTTGACCTTCCAATGCAGTATTTGTTATTGCATTATTAAGATTGGTGGTGTAGGCAGCGTGATGTTTTGAATGATGAATCTCCATGGTACGTGCATCAAAATGTGGTTCCAACGCATCATAACTATATCCTAATTCAGGTAATGTAAAAGCCATAATATTATATTTTTTGTTTGCCTATGTAAACAGAAAAAATAACATTTTGTTTTGTATAAGACTATTTTTACAACAAAGGAAAGGGCTTAACCACTTGTTCTTGATGCGTGAATTTTCATGTAGTTGGTGGTTCCTGATTACATACAATCATTTTATCAAACACAACTTTTTAAGGATTGACAGGTTTAATACAGACACACTCAATTATTTTTTCATGAATCATTTAACAGCATTTTCCTTGATTTTTTTACTGCTTTTTTTATGGTCATGTAAAGACAGTCAAAAATACACTAAAGAACAATCCATCATCATATCTCAGGTGGATTCAAGTGTGACACAAGCTTCCAAGGTCATCAAATTGTTGCAACAAAAAGCTGATTCACTCAAACCTTTAAATGAATTTGAATCCATCAAATTATATAACAGTATCTATATGCTGGAAGAAAATACTGCTGCGTTAAAAACGTACCATGACTCCTTACTAAAACATTCCGGCGATGTATTATCATTAAATAATTTATGTATCGAAGCATCTACCCAGGCAGCGTATGTCAATGGCCTGGTCACTGCAGGCAAGGCGTTGTATGACAATCGGTCCTTCAGTATAGGAAAATGGAAAGATGGTACACCCAAACCAATTCACGACAGCATCGTAACGCCCATAAAAAAACAATAATATTTTTTTACACCTGACAATCTTTTAATCAACCACTAACCTTTTTTGAGATTCTTTAGGTTTGAGTCGAAATAATTTTCATTTTTATATAAAACAACAAAATAAAAAAGAGATAAAAAAAAAGTCCGGCGATTTTGCCGAACTTTTTTTATTTTTTATTTATCCCATGGAAGATCCAGAACGCGTTTTGCGGCCAGATATCCCAACCTGATTCCTTCGTCGCAATCCATTCTGTAATGAACGCCCAACGGCAATCTGCTGTAAGCATTTTCAATACCAATATCCAATATTTGAGTATAGGTCCTTGGTTCACTTCTGAATTCTACACGGTTCATATGACTGAAGTCTGTAAAGGTATTATTGTTACCAAAAAAATCTGCTAATACACCGGTACCGGCACCTGCAAATCCGGAATGCCCTGAAGGATAAGCAGGAAATTCAGGTGTCATACCATAAACACTGGCCAATGGATTATTCAAAATCGGTTTCCAATTCGGATCTATAACTCTTCTGATATATGAAACCGGTCTTTCTACATTATACAGGTATTTGGAATGCCATACAGCGATTCCCGCATCACATATAGACATACCCAGTTTAGCGTACAATTCAGCTGCCTGATCTAAACTAAGTTCATGTTCTTTAGACATTTGTAATGCAAGAGATATGATTCTTGCAGCCGGTTCGAAGGTCAGTTCAAAAATATCATCACTCCAAAATTCGGCGATCCATTTGTCCTGATCTGTTGAATTGTTGACCCAAATCTGGATTTCTTTGGCTTGAGTATAAAACATAGAATTCGGGTCTTCACTCCATGGAATAGGAGGTCTTGCTACTTTGTCTTCCTGTTTTAGGGCAAAAGGTCTCACTTGTCCCCAGTATGGAAAAAGCGCCGGTGAATAGTCAGGATAAGTAGGTTGCCACAATTTTTCACCATTCGGACCGGTTGCAGGTGGAATATAGGATGAAGGTCGTGGGTTTTTGAAAGCTTCATGACCATTGACATCTGTTTCACTGTAGTTAAATACCCGCAATGCTACCGCTTGTCCATAGGCAACTGAGTTGTTGATCACTTTTTCGTCAACACCTACGGAATACTTTTCAAGATATCGGTCTTCCATCGCATCAATTTTTGCTTTATGTGACGCATGAATATGAGGGTAAAAACTTTTCATCATGGAAGCATAACATGCATTGACTGCAATACCCCAATGGTATTGATCCTTTCCTGAAAGTTCGGGAAGAACCAAACCCGGAAAACTGGTTTCGAGGGATTTTTTTTCAGGAATGCCGGCAACCACGGTTTCATATGCTGCCAAACCCATATATCCGAATGCACGGGATGCCGCAGGTGGTCGGTAACCCGGCGAATATCTGTCTATTTCCAAAATAAGGGTATACCAATCGTTGGAAACATCTCCGGAATACGATTTCGTTTGCGCAGATGAATTCAGATTATTGTCCGATGTATCTTTCGAACAGGAAAAAACTGCCATAACCAATATTACGGCTAAAAAGTTGAATTTAAAATTGTTAAAAACCATAAAAGTTTTATTTAGAAAATAACAAAATATTTCATAACAGGGGCAAAATTAGATAACCAAACCGGCACAAAAGCTGATCCAAATCATGTTTCGTGATTCTAATAATTTTCTAATATTAATTTTAAATTTTAAAAAAAACAACATATCGTTCAATATTATATGTTGAAGTAAGTATAAAAACAAAATATCATACTTTTTATAGTACGAATAAAACAATATAGTTTCAAACCAAGAAATCTACCTGCTCAAATAATTTTTATCATCCGACATAGTTGAATCTTTTGGTTGTCAACAGGTTTCAATTTTTATGTTTTCACATCAGCGTAAATGATTTATATACAGTTTTCTAATGGATTGAAGGTAAATCTACACCACTTTGTTCACTTAAGCATACTTTCACAGGTAATCAGTAAACATATCTACAAAGCAGCTGTTTAATTCCGAAAAGAAATCCATGGATTTTCAAACGGACGATTTACTGCACAGGGCCTTAAAAAGGGATTTTCTGACAGCAGATGAAGGTATATTCTTATTTGAAAACGCTCCTACTGCAGATTTGATGTATGTGGGTAACGCATTGAGATTTTATCATGTTCCGGCAAATACGGTAACCTGGATCATCGACAGAAATTCCAACACGACCAATGTGTGTATCGCCAATTGTAAGTTTTGCAATTTTTACCGCAAACCCGGACATGAAGAAGCCTACATCACGACTATTGAAGAATATAAACAAAAAATAGAAGAAACCTTTGCGTTCGGTGGGGATCAATTGCTTTTACAAGGGGGACACCATCCTGATTTGGGTTTGGATTATTATGTTACTTTATTTAAAGAACTAAAGTCCTTATATCCAAACTTAAAATTGCACGCACTCGGTCCGCCGGAAATCGCGCACATCACCAAACTCGAGCAGTCCACACACACGGAAGTTCTTCAGGCCCTCAAAGATGCAGGTTTGGATAGTTTGCCTGGTGCCGGAGCTGAAATATTGGACAACAGGGTAAGGCGACTTATTTCTAAAGGAAAATGTACCGGCGAGGAATGGTTGGATGTCATGAGAGCAGCCCACCAATTAAACATTACCACGTCTGCCACGATGATGTTTGGACATATAGAGACCAACCGCGAAAGGATGGAACATTTTGTCGCTCTCCGACAGGTTCAGAATGAAAAACCGGCTCATGCCAAAGGTTTTTTAGCATTTATCCCCTGGCCGTTTATGGACGAAGATACCATTCTTAAAAAAATAAAACGAGCCCGAAATCAATGTACCGGCGATGAATACGTCAGAATGATAGCCATGAGCCGGATTATGTTGCCAAATGTCATCAACATTCAGGCTTCATGGCTTACCGTGGGTAAAAAAGTGGCTCAGATATGTCTTCATGCAGGAGCCAATGATTTTGGCAGTATCATGATCGAAGAAAATGTTGTTTCCGCAGCAGGCGCAGCCTTCCGATTTACTGCTGATGGTATTCAAAAAGCCATTTCGGAAGCAGGATTTGAACCCAGACTCCGTAATCAACAATACGAATTCAGAGAGCTTCCGAAAAATATCCGACAGCAGGAACTGGACAGAGCAACCATGATCGTTGATTAATGGGTATGATCGAAAATCTGTATGATAAAATTCAGGAAGCTTCGGCATATATAACCCGGTTTGTGCCGGAAAAAATCCATTATGCCGTCGTATCAGGCACCGGATTTGATGGTTTTTCAGATCAACTTATTCCCACAAAGGTTATTTCTTTTCAAGACATACCCCATTTTCCGAGAGGAGAAGTTGAAACACACAAAGGACAACTGATTTATGGCACATTGGATGGAAAACCATTATTGGTTCTTGCGGGAAGGAGTCATTATTATGAAGGTTTTTCGGCAAAAGAAGTCGCTTTCCCGATTTGGGTTTTAGCAGCTTTGGATGTAAAACATATTATTTTTACCAATGCAGCGGGTGGTGTTTCGCCGCACTTTTCTGAAGGTGATATTGTCATGATTGAAGATCATATCAATTTTCTTCCTGACAATCCACTGAGAGGAAAAAATGACGAAAGAACAGGCCTTCGTTTTCCGGATATGATGTATGCCTATTGTCCCGAAAGTATTTCCGATTTTGAAGAGGCAGCCAAAACCTGTGGCATCAACCTCAAAAAAGGAGTGTACCTGGCTATGCAGGGACCATCCCTTGAAACACCGGCCGAATACAATATGGCCTACCGTCTCGGAGCTGATTTGGTGGGTATGAGTACCGTGCCGGAAGTGATCGCTGCCAGGCATGCAAATGTTCGGGTTTCAGCTTTTTCAATAGTCTCAAATGTTTGTTATCCCAAACAAAAACTGACACCTACGACCGTTGCGGATGTGATCAAAACCGTGCGCCACTCATCTGAAAAACTTACCCTGCTTTTAAAAACCTATTTTTTATCCCATTAAAATAAGTCCATGTCACCTAAAGAAAATGAATTGGCTCTCACCATTGTACAAAAAATGATGTTGGAAAACGATGCTTTTTCCTTGTGGTTGGATGTAAAACTTCTCCAGGTAGCTCCTGGTTATTGTAAAATTACATGTCCGGTCAGAAGTGAAATGACCAATGGATTCAAGATCGCTCACGGAGGAATCACTTATTCATTGGCAGACAGTGCCCTCGCTTTTGCCTCCAACGCCCACAACATTAAAGCGGTCTCTGTAGAAACTTCGATCTCACATACCAAAAAAGTTGTTGAACATGATGTTTTGACCGCTATTTGTATGGAAAAAAATCTAAGTTCCCGATTTGGCATCTACGAAGTTACCGTCAAAAATCAACGGGAAGAAACGGTCGCGCTTTTTAAAGGAACGGTATTCCGGACAGGAGAAAAGTGGATCGAAACATTCTGACCCATTTCGTTTTGCAATGCAAAAACAACAAATGACTAACCCATTTCAAGTCTATATAAAAAAGTTAAAAAGTTTTGTATTGATTTTCAAACCTTAAAAAGTATCTTTGTAAGGCACGAAACAAAGCATACAGATTAAATTTTTTTAAAAGGTTTTCATCTATAGTTCATTAATGTATTGATAAAAGGGCATATCTCAGAAAGATACGCCCTATTATGAAAAACAAAAACTTTTGAAATTAATATGTCACAAAACCAAAATTATGCAGACTTTTTGGCCACAGAGTGATAACTTTTGACATGGGGACCCAAAAAGATTCTTGCATACATTCGGATGAGCGCAATTCCTGAAATCACAAATCCTGATGCCAGTAAAAACGCCAGAAAAACATCATCATATTCGATATGTGAAAACAGGATATCCTCACCCACAAAAGTGGTGGTAATCGGAAAACCTGCCACACCCAAACAGGCCAATAAAAACAAAGAGGCGGCCTTTGGATATTCGTAGACATGGCCCTGAAATCCGTTGAGATCAACGCCTTTTTCTCTGGAAGTAACATAATGAAGGACAAAATACCCCAAAGTTCCGGCTATAACGACTCCAGAAAGATGAAATAATATTTCATACACGGTAAGGGCATCGTTAAAAGATATGGCCAGAACTATCCAGAAATGATTCATAATCAATAAGGTCCAAACCACAAAAACGTCTCGCCTTCCTGCATACGCTCTGAATACTAAAAATAAACCGATCAATGCAAAAATTTCAGGAAGTACTTCCCTCACAAAAACAGGCATTCTGTAGCTGACCAACTGAATAAATACTGCCAATGCAAAAGTCGGTATGGTGATAAAGTACACATTACGGATATTGATAAAACGAAGGAGGTTTCCCAGATTTTTGAAAGGTCGCCAGACAAACCTGTCCAACAAAACATCCATATCAAACTCTCTGAGACTCAACATATAGTAGGTATTTCTGAGCTTATCAACCTTTGAATACTGCTTTAACACCGGTGAAGGGATAAAATGATAAAACTGCTCCCGGATCATGTAACTCACCACAGACGGGGAAACCAATAACTGGTACGTCCTCAAAAATGCATTACCCACAAAATGAAATATAGCAAAAGTCTGAAATCCCAGAGCCAACTCGACAAACATCAATCCAATCTGAGCCACAGAGCCATAAGCGATCTGGCTCTTGACCGATGATTGGACCCTGCCTATAGACGCGCCGATGAAGGCCGTCATCACACCCACACCACCGATCATTATTCTGGCTGCCATCTGATGTTCCCAAAAAGGCATCGTCCTGATCAATAAAAACAAACCCAGGTGAACAGATAATGAACCATAAAATATAGCGCTCGATGGTGTCGGACCTTCCATCGCTCTAGGCAACCAGGAAGAAAACGGAAACTGGGCGGACTTGGCACTGGCTGCCAGCAGCAGCATCATGGAAATAAATAATCCAAACATGGTATTCCCTTCCAAATGATGGCTAACCAATGAGGCATCCTGCAGTTTGGCAAACGTAATGTTTTCATGCCATAGGTGGTGACTCGCCCAAATCGCCAATATAATCCCTACGTCTCCGATCCTGTATATGGAAAATACCTTGTAGGCGTTTTTTACAGGCAAATATCTGTCCCGGTAAAAGGCAACAAGCAAAAAAGAGGTAAGCCCTAAGATTTCCCAACCGACAAATAACGTTTCGAGATTTCCTGAAAAAACAGTAAGGGTATATCCTGCGTAAAACAACATTTTCGTATTGAAAAATCTTTTATACCCTGATTCTCTATGTAAATATATTCTGCTGTATGTCGCCACTAAAAAAGCGAGCATAGCTCCTGTGATTGCATATACGGCTGTGATTCCGTCAAAATAAAAATCGATAAAAAAATGTAGGTTATGTCCTTTATACACAAAAAATTCCATCAGATTGATGGCAGGTAATCCCTTGGTCGCCCAATAAACCACAAAAGCAGTCAAAGAAAACAAATGAATTGCCATCGTTACAAAAACAAAACCTGAAATAAGCCTTTCATTATTTTTAGGAAGAAACAACGAAACAAAAAATACAAAAAAAGGCCAGACAATCAATATTTCCAATATTTCTTTCATATCAATGCTGATTTTTGAAATAATGTAAAAATAAACGTTTTTTTATGGTTATTGTACATGTGTATTTTGTTTTTGAATAAGAAATACGGGCAGATTGTCCCTTTCATTTTCAAAAAGGGTTTTTGTATCCTGTACCTGCTTTGGAACAAACGTCGGATGGTATGGAACAAAAATCCCGTCTTTAAACCGTGAAATCTGTTTTGTTTCCGGATGGACAGCTACCAGTAAAACCCATTCATTCTGAAACCATTCAAATAAAGATTCAGACTTCTGAATCATCCGGAGGATTACCTCTTCGTAATGTTCGACAATCATCAGCAGACGCAACGGATCGTGTACTTCCACCATTTGGTTGGGTAATCCCGGCCTCAGATCTCCGTCAATTCCATTCGCCACTCCGAAAAGGCCCATTACATTGTGCGGCAACTTGGTACCTGCACCGAGTTTGTCATTATCCACCCGCGAAAAGTAATATTCCAGATTGATACCTCCGCATACCGGTGCCGCTGCTGATAAAATGGCAAATAAAAATGTACCATCAGGATCTACCCGGAAATCATAAGAATTCATAAAAGCTCTTCTGTCCAGAAAAACGTCCTCCGTAAGGGATCTGCGCCCTACAATACAAAGGGTATTGGTGGCATGGTTGAGTTCCGGTCTGGGTTCGAATAAAGAAACGGATCTTCGTTTGACATCTGCATGCAATCCTGCCAATGGTTGTTTATGATCTATCGTGACAAACCTTCTGGCTCTTTCTTTGGCATTCAAAGTCAATGCTTCATTAAATATTTTTTTATTGTATTCGTGATAAGCCGTTTTGTTGGTATCAGCAAACTGATCGTCAAAAAACTCTATTTCATCCCTCGTGGTATCATGTAAGGCACCGACAAATAATGTCGAAGCCGGAATGGTAATACCCCGGGATTTCAGATTTTCTCTGACGGAAGGATGATTGGCCATATAGGAAATAACCCTCGCATTGACCGAACCCGGCCTTCCGCTGCAAGCGCCGCAATCATATCCGGCATAATGGGTATTATTAACGCTACTGGCTCCGTGTCCTACGACATACACCAAAGGAGCAAATCTGTCTACCAAACCGATACTTTTGAGTAATGACTCTACCCTATCTGTCATTTCATCTATGGTAAATCCTACCATCAATCCATCTTCTGTATCGTGATCATGATGCCTTTCGATACTGAGCTTCGAAAATCTGTCCATATGCCTGAAGGACAGGGTTGTCGCCGGACTCAGCCTGGGGATAAAAATATTGATAAACAATCGTATCGCCGACCAAAATCCAATGGTATGGGTGATGAGCCATCCGAAAAAAAGTGAATGTGTATAATCTGAAAAGTGAAAATCCTTTTCGCTCTTTTTACCATCTACCACCTCTTTGATCAGATAGGGAGGATTGACCGGAGCAGGACAGACCTTCATGGTAAATTTACCATTCATGGGTTTGTAATGAAATGCAACTCCAAAAAATCCGGGTGTTCCGAATGTCTCTGACGATGGCTCCAAAGCCTCAATGTTGCGACGCAACGAACCTTCCCGGTCATCAATGCAAAACAAACCCTGAAAACGAGGACTTTCCGGCTTTTTTACCTCTTTTTGATTGGCAATAATACCTCCCAATACCTGATCGTAATAGGTCCACTCAAAAGAAAGTTGCCACAGCCTCAGGATTTCAAAATATTCACTTTTCTGAATATTACCGAATAAAGGACGGACTTTTTTATCCATCTTTAATCCCAACGGCATCCAGTTTTCTCCAAATTTATGATCCATCAGATCTATTTCGAGAAGCAATTCAAAAAAAACAAGATCTTTCAGACTGATTTTCCGGGTATCAAGCAGTGTTTTTGGCATATCCTCGACGGCCGAAACAATGCCCGACCAGCCGGGATGCGAAAACTGCTGATCAAATAAATAATGTTCATAAAGGGTCTCATCTCCAACCAGAATTTTGAGCAAATCCTCAATGGCCACAGATTTTTCATACAAAAGGTTTTTAGCCCTTTTGCTTTTAAAAAAACTAACCATCATATTTTTTTCCATCTCGCGTATCGTTGTCAGAAATCCTCCCTCTATGACCGGAAATCTCCATATGGAAATGCCCTGATCGAGATAACTGCACAAAAACCGAAATAAAAAGGGATGAATGTCCAAATCCGGATCAATCGAGTACAAAGACTTCCAATGACTTCGGAAATAACCTATCCTTCCGGCAAAATTTTCGGTAAAGGATTGTCTGAGCATTTTTTCAAGCCATTCATCTGCCTGACTCTCTCCTTTATGGTCGGTTATCGTTTGATGCAATATACCGACGTCAATTTTGCCTTCTGCGTAGAGATTCCGGTATTCTTCCAATGAAAGACTGGTTTTATACCCGAATATGGTACTTGCTTCAGACAATGCATCAAAAAACTTCCTGTCCTGAAAGGCGTGCAGGGTATTATGATGGATAAAATCTTTGAGCGCTGCCTGGGCCGGCAAATAATGTTTTATATGATGTAAAACGTTGTCTTCTCTGAAAAGACTATTATGAAAATGCATAATCTGTGTTTAATTCCTTAAAATAAAAAATCTGAAAACTTTTTATAAACTATAAAACCGCAAAGGTATTTCGCAGATAGTCTACAAACTGTAACATCCATTACAATGGAAATTAATGTGCGCTTTCAGAAGGAATATCTTTTCTTTTTCTGGCCGCTAAGGCATGATCAGAGAGTGTTGTATGTTTGTCAAAACCTACGATATGAACGGTTCCACCATTGGACTCATAATCATGTTTGAAATGATGAAGATTTTCCATTACGGAATGGTCAATCAGTTTTGTATTCTTTAAATCTATGGTGACATGAAAACCCGGAGGAATACTTTCCAATCTCGACTTGATTCTGATATAATTGGTAAAAACGGCAGCCTTATCTATTTCTACCAGATATTCCTTTTCTGCAAAAGAGATGATCACAGGCGCTTTAAATAAAGCACTTAAAGGACATCCGTTGACAAGGTGGAATATAATTTTTACCAACATTCCCGCCATGATACCCAACAATAAATCTTCCCCTAAAGTCACTACTATGGTTACCAAAAATATCACCAATTGCTCTTTTCCAACTTTAAATGTTGAAATAAATTCATTCGGATGTGCCAGTTTTATTCCTACAGAAATCAACATTGCGGCCAGGGCTGCATTTGGAATCATTTCTATATAACGGGAGGCCAAAAGAACAAAAGCAAGGATAAAAAAACCGTGGAAAAAATTTGCCCACCTTGTTTTTGCCCCGTTGCTTACATTTGCAGAACTCCTGGCAACTTCCGAAATCATCGGAAGACCACCCAACACAGCAGTAATTGTATTACCAATTCCGACTGCGATCAAATCTTTGTTATTATCAGATTTTCTTTTGTAAGGATCGAGCATATCCACAGCCTTTACCGTAAGTAAGGACTCAAGAGATCCTACCAAAGCAAACATAATAACGTATTTAATAAATATACCTGGCTGAGCTAAGCCTCCAAAATCAACATTCAGGTGAAGATTTTCAATCAGATTTCCCACGTGGACCAAAGCATATGCCGGTTCTGTGGTCTGAAATTCCATGATTAGTTCGGCAGGAACTGCTATCAACAATACAACCAAAGGAGCCGGGATTTTACGCAGATTAAACCACTTAATCAACGGCCAACCCAGCATAACAACAAGACTCACCAAACCAATCAATGTTCCGCGGGGGTCCAAATTTTTGATTACCTCAGGCAAATTTCCCAAAATTTGTAACGGTCCCTGTCCTGCTATTAAGGCCGGATTGACATTGAGCAATACAGGAATTTGTTTGGCAATGATAATAATTCCAATAGCTGCCAACATTCCGTGTATGGCCGGTAATGGAAAAAAATCTGCCATTTTCCCAAACTTAAATACTCCGAATAATATCTGTAAAACAGCGGCAACAAACATCGCACCTAATGCAAGATGCCATCCTGTCTCCCCTCCTCCAAAATCTGCTACGGATCCGGCCACAATGACGATCAATCCGGCTGCCGGACCTTTGATGGTAAGCCGCGAACCGGCAAAAAAACTGACTACCAATCCACCAATTATAGCTGTAATCAAACCCATGATAGGTGGAAAATCAGAGGCTTTGGCAATACCCAAACTTAAAGGTAATGCCAATAAAAAAACGATAAAACCTGAGATGGCATCCGTTGAAAAATTTTCTTTTAATCCGGCAAAACCATCTTTAGGCAACTTTATTTTATGAGATTTCATTTTTATTCATTTATTTTATTGTTTGGATCTTGTAAAAAACCAAACAATGGTCAGAAAATAGTTCTGATTTCCAACCAATACAAAACCCGTTTTACTGATGGCTGTTTGCAACCAAAAACCAGGTTTACCTAAAATGAAGGTTATGGAAATATCAGAAATAATTACAGATTATAATCTGCAAAAAACCCTAACAAGAAAGATGAAACTTCCAGGAATGATATAAAATGATAAGGGAAGGACGGTTCAGTAATTCATCAATGAAAGGCGACTGACAGTTTAGTTTATTTTTTTCAAATCCGTAAGAACCGGTCAAAATATGAGTCGCTCCCGGATCCTGATTTTTTAATTTTTCAGTCTCTTCCGAATTTTCATTAGAGTTGGGTACTTCAACAAATTCAAAAGATTTTTTGAGATCGTTTGAAATGGCTCTGACAGACCAATCTTTTGTTTTCTCTGTTGAATCCTGATCCAGCAACATGTAGTTACTGTCACCAAGATTGATTTGGCCTAAGACGGCCAGTTCAAATAACAATGAAATAAAACCAAACTTCAGAAAACCTGACATACTTGTTGATCTACTAACTTTATTTCAATAAATATTGAAAGCAGGGACAAAAGTATAACATTTTTTAATACATTGTTTCTTATTATGAAAACTTTCACAATATATAATACCGGATTCTGTATGACACCATGATTTATTTGGCAGTATATCAAATAATAAATAGCTCAACTTCCTGATATTTGTTGTCTTTTATTTATCACAATAACCCAAAAAAATTACCCGGCATTCAGTAAAATCCATTCCGACACCTTTTGTATCCCGGGATCTTCCCCTTTTTGTTTTGATTCAAGATCATACGTCACAGGAATATCAGGGATAACGCCTCTGCCTACATCCGGTATGTCTTTATCTATCTGATACCAATAGATATTAAACGTCACCCGCATTTTGGATGTCGGCAATTCAATAGCTCCCTGCAACATTCCACCACTTCCGGCTGCGCCTCCTCCGGATTCTTCGCCGAATACATAGGTTTTTTTACGGTTAAACCTGAGTTTTGACGTCACACTGCTGGCCATCGAAAACGTGGCACCGTCAGTCATAATATAAAGCGGACCGTCATAACGGTTAGATTTTCTGAAAAACGGAAAAATATGCATCCATCCTTTTCGGGAAGGATAACTCATTGGATTGAGCATAAAACTGAATCCGGAAAGCCGGTTGCCAAACCCCGTTTTAAACTTCGGGCAAAAAATAGCTGTATGTACTTTTTTACCAAAATGAACTCCCGTAACCGGACGACGGTCAAATTGTGCTATCAGGGCATTTCCCCTAAAAACATTTCCTCCTCCGTTGCCCCGCAAATCCAGAACCAGATGTTGGATATTTTTTTCACGTAAATACCGGAATATCTTTTTACGTACTTTTTTTTGCCCACCACCGGAAAATGAAGTGATTTTTAATACGGCTCCGTTTTCAACTCCGGGCAAGGGCTGCAGCGACATGCCACCTTCAGGACCAAAAACACAAAGAGTCGTATCCGCTTTCTGATGGACCAAATCTTCAGCTTTGGACAAATCATAACTGCCATATAATGTAGTGTTCATCCTGCTTCCGTCAGCAGAGGTAAACAAAAGTGACACACTATCCTGAGGTCCGAAAACATGATTGAAAAAATAATGGAAAAACTTTTCTGCCCGCATATCCACATGGGTCGCATTGTATCCATCTTTCGGTATCATCTGCCTGAAAGTGTCCAGCAATTGTAATGCCGTATACCCGTTTAATGTCAATATTTCATCACCGGGTTGTAATGGCGAATCCACCTGATCACAACGGCGTACAAATAATCTGTCACCTTCCGTAAAAAATAATATCGGCATGGCTTTAACTTTGGTTTTTGCAATGGAAGCCGGCAAACCGATGCTGGTGTGTCCGCAACCCATTTCATGAACAAAAGTATTCAGAAAATACCTGAGAGCACGAAGTCCTACTGAATCCTGTTGCCGACCAAGCCAATCATTTATCAGACTATCTTTATATGAGCGGGTTGTGTATCGGTGATAGGACGGATGCCATTTTCCGAGGTATTTATCCATATACATCAGATCCTTCTCCGCCATATCCCGGGAGATTTTCTGACTACAAACCTTTCCCGAACCCAAAAGAAACACGATTAAGATCAACCAACTTATACGCATCATATTATTTTTACATGGTAAATATAATACAATATTTTAATCCGCAAAAAAAGTCATTTTATTCACTCCCCATTAAGTAAATAAATGTCTCTAATCCAAAATTTAACTTTTCCTTTGACAACCTATCCAATTTTTTTCCGTTATAAAAAGAAAAATATATGCGATCATTAATCCTTTTTTATTTTTTGTTCCTTACATTTTCAGCTCAGGCTCAAATCAAAGACATCCTCAACAAAGCCAAAAACACTATTGAAAATCAAGGTCAGGGCGAATATGCTTCCGGATTGAAAGAAGCCCTCGAAATCGGTGTTGGTGCTGCTGTCGACAAACTTTCTGCTGAAAAAGGTTATCTCGAATCACCTTACAAAATCCTAATCCCAAACGAAGCTCAACAAATCATTAATAAAGTCAAAATGGTTCCGGGATTTCAGGATGTCGAGAGCAAACTCATCGATCAGATGAACAAAGCCGCTGAAATCGCAGCCAAAAAAGCAACACCTATTTTTGTCGATGCCATCAAACAAATGACCATTCAGGATGCTGTGTCTATTGTCAAAGGCAGTGACAACGCAGCGACGATGTACCTTCAAAAAACATCCCGCCAAAATCTTTACAATGCTTTCCTCCCGGTCATCCAGTCGGCATTGGACGAAATCAACGCAAGGACGTATTGGGCATCCGTTGTCAAAGCGTACAACAGCATTCCTTTGGTCAAAAAAGTCAATCCTTCTCTAGACCAACACGTTAATGATAAAGCTTTGGATGGTCTTTTCAGCCTCATCGCCGTAAAAGAACTCGGCATCCGATCCGATGTCAATCAAAGAACCAGCGATCTGTTGAAAAGGGTTTTTCAAAAATAAATACAGGAAATTTCATTATATCTGTTTGGGCGATCCCTTCGGTCAGGCTATCCGCTTTACTTCGCTTCGCTGTGTGCCCGCTACTATCCTTATCGCTTTTCGGAATGCCTTCCCTGTCAAAAAATCCGACACAAACAACACCAAATAAAAAAGGGATTGGAAATGATTTATTTCCAATCCCTTTTTTTTATACAACTACATTGATCATCCGGTTGGGTACAATGATAATCTTTTTGGGTTGTGCTCCTTCCAGCCATTTCTGTACACTCTCCAGGGCAAGTACCTGCGACTCGAGGTCTGATTGGGTGATGTCTTTGGAGACGGCCAGATCATCTCTTTTTTTACCGTTGATACATACAGGATATTCGACGGTATCCGAAACGAGATAATCGGGATTGAGTTCCGGATATGTCGCATGATGTACTGATCCTTTCTGATCTAATGCAGACCATAACTCTTCGGTGATAAACGGAGCAAAAGGTGCCAACAACCTTACCAATGGTTCTAGTATATCAAACTTATGGCAATCCAGCCTCTTAAGCTCATTGACACAAACCATAAAAGCACTGACAGAGGTATTAAGCGAAAACCGTTCGATATCTTCAGCTATTTTTTTGATGGTCGTGTGCAAAATTTTGTATTCCTCACCGGTTGGTGTTTCCCGGTTGACCAACCATTGATCGCCTTCGTAAAACAAGGACCAATACTTCCTCAAAAACTTCTGCACACCATCGATTCCCTTGGTATCCCAGGGTTTGGATTGTTCGATCGGACCCAAAAACATCTCATACATCCGGAAACAATCTGCTCCGTATCGGGCCACCACGTCATCCGGATTGACGACATTGTAATACCTTTTCGACATTTTGCCGACTTCAGATTCAGTGTACAACATGAAGTTTTCAGAGGTTTCAATTTCACTAACCGACATTTTATCTCCGGTGCTTCCTACAAAAACAGCATCGACAAATTCAGGTCTCCATTGCACAAAATGGTTGATTCCCTTGGGATTGAGATGGGGTTTGCTACCACCATATCCTTCTACAAAATCTATGTGAACGGGAAGTTTTGAAAAAGATTCTTCCCCACCCCAGGCTTCCAGTCTGTCTTTACTTACAAAAAGAGACAAACCGTTTTCTTTTTCCTTTTTCAGATAGATATATTCTATCACTCCCTGGATCATCCCCTGATTTATCAATTTCAAAAACGGTTCTTTGGTTGGAACTTTGCCCAGGTCGTACAAAAACTTATGCCAAAACCTTGAATACATAAGGTGACCCACTGCATGTTCTGTTCCACCGATATAAAGATCTACATCTTTCCAATAATCCAACGCCTCCTGAGAAGCAAAGGCTTGATCGTTTTGCGGATCCATATACCGTAGGAAGTACCACGACGAACCGGCAAAACCCGGCATGGTGTCTGTTTCTCTGACAAATCCATCCGTTTCTGTCACCCAATCTTCTGCCCTTGCCAACGGTGATCTTCCGTCAGATGCCGGCAAAAAGTTTTGCAAATCCGGCAAGGTCAATGGCAACCGGTCGTTGTCCAAAGCATGTGCCACACCTTCCTGATCATACACAATCGGAAAGGGTTCTCCCCAATACCTTTGTCTTGAGAAGTTGGCATCGCGCAGTTTGTAATTGACTTCTTTTTTACCCAGATGGTGACTTTCTATATATTCCAACATTTTTTTGATGGCATCTTTGACTTCCATACCGTTCAAAAATCCGGAGTTTATCATTTTGCCTTCTTTGTCGTGTTTTCCTGAACCCGGATAATCGGTTTTATCTACCACCGGAATGATCGGCAGGTCAAACTTTTTTGCGAAAGCATCATCTCTTTCGTCATCACTTGGCACGGCCATAATGGCACCGGTACCGTAATCTTTGAGCACATATTCTCCGATCCAAACCGGAATTTTGTCTTTACTGATCGGGTGGATGGCATAAGCACCGGTAAATGCGCCGGTCACTTCTTTGACTTCAGACATTCGTTCTCTTTCAGAACGGCTGTTGACATATTCGATATAACCCTCTATTTCGGATCTTTGTTCTGATGTAGTAATTTTTTGAACCAGATCATGTTCGGGAGCCAATACCATAAAGGTAGAACCAAAGATGGTATCCGGACGTGTCGTAAATATTTCTATGCTGTCCTCATGGCCGTCCAGTCCAAAAAACACTCGTGCACCTTCCGACCTTCCGATCCAGTTGCGTTGCATGGTTTTAAGTGCATCAGACCATTCGAGGTCGTTGAGTTCGGTGAGTAATCTTTCGGCATAAGCCGTGATGCGCAGTGACCATTGTGTCATGGCCTTTTTTTCCACAGGAAATCCTCCTCTTTCCGAAAGCCCGTCTTTGACTTCATCGTTGGCCAATACTGTACCCAGGGCTTCACACCAATTGACATAACCCACTTTGCGGTAAGCCAACCGGTAGTTCATCAGGATTTTGTCCTGTTCAACTTTTGATTTGGTTTTCCATTCTTCAGCGGTAAAACTGCCTTCAAAACTATGTGCTGCTGATACTCCGTGACTACCTGAAGTCTCAAAGATTCCGATGAGATCGTCTAAAGATTTTGCTTTGTCTTCTGTCAGATCATAGTAATGTGAAAACAACCGAAGGAATATCCATTGTGTCCATTTGTAGTACGAAGGTTCTGACGTATTGACCTCTCTGGACCAATCGTAAGAAAACCCGATATTGTCAAGTTGCGATCGGTATCTGGCGATATTTTCTGCTGTTGAAACGGCAGGATGAACACCCGTCTGGATGGCATATTGTTCCGCCGGCAAACCAAATGCATCATAACCCATTGGATGTAGTACATTAAACCCTTTGAGTCTTTTGTAACGGGAGACAATGTCGGAAGCAATATATCCGAGTGGATGCCCTACGTGCAAACCGGCACCCGAAGGATAAGGAAACATGTCCAGGACATAATATTTGGGTTTGGAAGGATCCGGAGTTACGGCATACACCTTTTGGTCGCTCCAGATTTTTTTCCATTTATTTTCAATATTTTCAGGATGATACAACATGAATGTATAAGTTTATTGAACGAAGGTGCAAAATTAGTGTATTTTTTCAGAATATCATTTTCTTAGAGATAAGTGTATTTATTTCAAAAGGTATAACTCTGAAAAATAACCATGTACAAAAAAATGCAAGTGAAATTTGTCTTAACAAAAAGTAAAAAAACGGATATTTTTTTTATCGGAAATACCGACTCTTTTTTGTCTGAATAACTAATCATAATAGCAAACATTCAAGACAAGTATATCAAAACTGCTTTTTCAGATATCTACAGATCGACATCTTTATTTAAAAGCTTTTATCGAAAAAAATATAGAGACTATTCCGGACAAAAACTCACTTCAATATCTGAAGGAATTGTATATGACGTATCATCTGAAAGCCGGATTTTCGGATATAGTCTTTGATGTAAACGAAAAAACTAAGGTTGACCTTTTGATTTTTTTTTATTTTTTGTCTTCAGAGATTTCAACACTTGTCAGATGCAATATTTTTTCTGCGTAGTCGAACGTAAATCGGGTGATATCATCCATTTGATTTGAAAACAAACTGCTGATCATCATGTGAGAGCCGGCATCCGGAAATGCTTTGATCCATTTTTTATTTTCATCTGTTTGAATATTGTTGTACATAGACAACATAGCATCAACTGATACGACAGGATCCTGATTTTTTGCATCTTTGTAATAATATGCCAATAAAACCGGATGGGTGATTTTCTCAAAAGCCTCCTTATCCATATAATTATCCAACAGATATTGTAACGTGGTAAGACCGTTGATGTGATAGGTTTCGTTCCAGTATTTTTTTTGTTCTTCACTGTATTTCAGAACGTTATAATCGCCTCCTAAAACCAGTTTTCCTACTTGTTTTCCCCAGGGATACATCAGTAAAACAGAACTTTTGTCAGCAATAGCAATATTGGGTGAATACATCAGGTGGCTGTGAATTTTTTCGCCTTCCGCAGCCAGAATCAATCCCAGGGTTGCTCCTGTACTACAAGAAATGACTATGACACTATCCCCTAAAATGCGGGCAATATCCAATGCATCTTTGGCAGATTGAAGATAGTTTTGCGGAGTAAGATTCACAAATGTGTTTTTATCATCTCTTCCATGATCTTCAAGTCGTGGCAGATAGACATTACAACCGTATTTTTTGCCAAATGATATAGCCAGTTCTTTTCCTTCGTAGGGACTCGCCGAAAATCCATGAAGGTAGAGAACGGAATATTTAGTTTTGGTTTTGAGTGAATCTTCAAACCATACAACTTCAGATTCATTTCCGGGTTTGAGATCTTTTATATCAGTTTCCTGTTGTTCGATAAAATTATCAAGATTTTGCAGCGATACTCCGACAACCTGTTTCTTCAAAACGGGTTTTTCATAATGAACAACAGGCCCCAGCAAAAAAATTACAGGAATCAATAAAAGCAGCAACATCCATCTTTTTTGTTTTATCATATTTTTTTGGTTGGCGGAGGATTATAAAAATGTTTCAACAATATGATTTCCTGTTTTGTCATAGGTCTGAACCAACCTCTTGAAATGTCTTTTTTCGTTGTTCCCCCGAAATAAACTCTGTCGAGTTTGACATATTCAAGTTTTTCAGCATGAAGGTATGGCAATACCAAATCCATATCAAAACCATACATTTCAACAATCAGGGTAATGTTTTCGTCTGAACGAACCACGTTAACATGTTTACATTTTATGGTTTTTTCATCAAAAAGATAATTTTTTATTTTTTCAAGATCTGTGTCGGAAGTTTCTTTTGGAAGAACCAATTCATATAATTGTTTTACTACCGATTCTTTCTTTTCAAATTTTGTTACAATGTCAGCATCATTGGTAAGAATCAACAATCCACACATTTCGTCCGATACCGGGTGAACGGATAAAAAGTTGCCTGACGAAGTTTTTTGTACAATCTCAATTACCGAAGGCCGGTTTTTTTCACTTTTTTTATCAAAACACATGTTTTTTGCCTTGTTGAAGACAAAATATTCATGGTGAACTTTTTCTTTGATCAGCTGGCCTTTATACAGGATGTCTTCTGTTCCGGAAAGCACAAAAGCCGGGTCTTTGATGATTTCTCCATTGACAGAAACTTCACCTTTTTTGATCACTTCGGTGGCTTCTCTTCTCGACAATGCTGAGGCATTTGCCAATTTTTTGGAAAGTCGGACTATTTCGGATTCTTCCATGAGATGATTTAAAAAGGAATTTCTGTTGTGTCTCCAAACGGATCATTACTGTCTTCAGGTTCGGTAGTGGTGTTAATCCTGGATGGTCGCGTGATAATGCCACCGGTTCCGAAAGGATTTGCCTGAAAAGCTTCGGACAAGTCATTGATAAACTCGCTGTCTCCGGGATCTTCAAATTTGACAAAATGAGGCACGAAACGAAGATTTACGGTACCCAAACTACCATTTCTGTGTTTTGCAATGATGATTTCTGTCAGGTCCGTCGGCACGCCTGCGTCACCTTCTTCCACACCATAATATCCGGGACGGTAGATAAAGGTAACAATATCCGCATCCTGTTCGATGGCTCCGGATTCCCGCAAGTCAGAAAGTTGAGGCCTTTTATCACCCCCTCTGGATTCTACGGCTCTGGAAAGCTGAGATAACGCGATCACAGGAACGTGTAATTCTTTGGCCAAACCTTTTAATGCTCTGGAGATAGAAGAAATTTCCTGTTCCCGGTTGCCCCTTTTATCATTCGGAGCACCTGCCATCAACTGAAGGTAGTCGATGATAATCATAGAGATATCGTGATTTTGTTTGAGTCGGCGACATTTGGCCCTCAATTCAAAAATATTGATACCCGGTGTATCGTCTATAAAAATAGGTACGGTTGATAACTTATCGACAGCGTCGTGCAATCGTTTCCATTCCTGTTCGTCGAGCTGACCATTTCTCAATTTTTTGGAATTGACGTGTGCCTCCATCGAAATCAAACGCTGCACCAATTGTACATTTGCCATTTCCAAAGAAAAAAAGGCTACCGCTTTTCCGGAAGTAGCTGCGTTTTTTGCCAGCGACAGTGTAAAAGCTGTTTTACCCATACCCGGTCTCGCTGCTACGATGATAAGGTCTGATGACTGCCAGCCGTTGGTCATTTTATCCAGTTCCACAAAACCGGTGGTGACTCCGGTCATTTCAGACCCTTGCTGACTGACGGCTTCAATTTCTTTTCGGGCTTTGACGGCAAGAGAACTCAAAGATTCGTAACCGGTATTCAGGTTTTGGTCAGTAATATCGTAAAGGCCTCTTTCGGCTTCGTCGAGAAGATCGAGAACATCTTTGGCATCTTCATAAGCGTCTTTGATGATTTTAGTGGACACATTGATGAGTTCCCGTTGGATAAATTTTTGAGCGATGATTCTGGCATGAAACTCAATGTTTGCAGCTGAAGCCACTTTGTTGGTCAGTTGCATCAAATAAGAAATGCCGCCGATTTCTTCCAGTTTACCGTTTTTCTTTAATGCCTCATGAACTGTCAGAAGATCTATCGGCTGAGATTTACCGAACAGAGTTGACATCACATTAAATATTTCCTGATGAGCGGGAAGATAAAAGGTTTCTGACCGTAAGATTTCAATAATGGACGGAAAACCGTCTTTGTCCAGCATTACGGCACCCAGCACTGCCTCTTCAAGCGGTATTGCCTGTGGCATAACTTTCCCGTACAAAAGCTGGTTTGGATCATCATTACTTCTGTAATTACTGTACTTGCCTCCTACCGGCTTCAGGGAATTGGAAATTTCTGCCATTTTGGATTGATTCTGCTTTATTATTCAACAACACGCAAAGGTAACATATTACATAATTATTAATGTGGAAATAAAGTTTCCAAAGTGGAGAGAAATGTGGATAAACCTCGTTTTTATGTGGAAAACTAATTTTCTCAACATGCTCCCTTTAATCAAATATGTGTTAATATGTTCATATAAAGATGATTAGCCAAAAAATCAAAAAGGTCAATTTCCACTTATTTCAAATGAAAAAAAACCGGATTTCTGACACTAAGTCAACAGGCTGTTGATATTTTTTTAGTAAATAAAAATATGCTTAAAAACTTGTTCTTATCAGTAGAAATACACGTAGGGTCAGGATGAAAATTCGACCTGTTCAGGAGACAAAATATCCATTCCGGCAAACGCCAGCATAATTTGAGCAACTGCCAGAACATCTTTTTGACAGTATGTTGATATCCGGTTTACATCGCGGTCTTTCCAATATACCTGACCTACCATGCTGCCGTCAATATCGTCTTTCGGAGTTTCGATATGAAGAGTTGCTGCTAATAAACTCAAAGAGGTATAATTTTTATAATCGCCAAAACGCCACATATCCATTGTATCCCAAAGGTGTTGGGTCTGCCATGGTTTTTTTCCTGATATATCCAACAGGCCAGGCAATTTTATTTTGTGGATAACCATTCTTCTGCAGATAAATGGTATGTCAAATTCCTTAATATTGTGACCACATAAGCCGTCTTTTTCCGGATTAGTGTAATGTGTGTCCAATAAACCCGCAAAATCCGAAAGAATGGTTTTTTCATCGTCTCCGGCAAATGATTTTATTTTACATTTTGTCACTTCATTACCTTCAAAATGGAGATATCCGACAGAAATGCAAACGATTTTGGCAAATTCTGCAAAAATACCTGCTTTTTTTTCATACAAAGCTGCCGGTGACAATGGTTCCTCCATGTTTTTTTGCAGCGTATTACTTTTCACTTCCCACAGAGATTGGAAGGTTGGCGTTAATTCTTCAAATGTTGCAACGGATGATACCGTTTCTATGTCTAAAAACAACATTTTTTTGAGAG
Organism: Saprospiraceae bacterium; assembly: GCA_022842725.1. Taxonomy (GTDB): domain Bacteria; phylum Bacteroidota; class Bacteroidia; order Chitinophagales; family Saprospiraceae; genus OLB9. The sequence goes on along the minus strand of JALHOZ010000022.1, from coordinate 12,471 downwards.
ATGATGCAGAAACTAACATAAGTCATGGTTTTCCCTGATAAAACAGATTCATGGTTTTTAACCAATTTTAAATAAAACGTGTAAATATAGATAATAATCATTAATTTTACCTCGTTAAATTTAAAAATCAGAAATCATCATGAATAACACGAAATCAAAACAGAATTTTACCACGATAGCAGTCGTTATCATCATCTTGTTATTATTATTAAATGGTTATCAGTGGTACTCGAATAACACATTGTCCAAATCCAATGAAGTCAAACAATCAGAAGTTATTGAGCTTCAGAAACTTAATGCTGAATTGGATCAGGATTATCAGTCAGCTGTGGAGAGTCTCGAAGAATTAAGAGGAGACAATCAGGAACTGAATTCTTTGATTGATGCACAGAAAGCAGAACTGACCACCCAAAAGAACAAAATCAACGATCTTATCTGGTCAAAAAAGGAATTGGATAAGGCAAAAGTTGAATTAAAAAATCTTAATTCTTCTGTTACCAAGTATATGGCAGAAATCAAAGAACTGAAAGAAAAAAATCAGATTCTTACTGATGAAAATTTCCAGCTTGCTACAAAAGTTGATGAAGTGTCAAGAACAAATGAGGAAATCCTGACAGCAAAAGCTGCTTTATCCAAAGAAAAGGAGGAGTTGTCCAAATCCAATCAAAATTTGGGATCTAAAGTTGATATGGCAAATGCCATCAAGGTCAACTTCATTGAAGTCAAAGGATATGAATCCAACAAAAAAGGCAAACTCAGCGAAACTTCACGTGCAAAAAATGTGAATGTGCTCAGGGTTTGTTTTATTACAGAAACCAATATGGTGACCAGCTCCGGACAAAAAAGGTTTTATGTCAGAATCATCAAACCAACCGGCGAAACGGTAGCTATGGATGACAGTGGGTCAGGAGTTCTTACTAATAAACTGGATAACACGCAGGTCAGATATACAACAGCAGGAGACATTACCTACAACAATGAGGACACTAATGCATGCATAGATTGGAATGTTACAGATGCCTTGGTAAAAGGAAATTATCAGATAGAATTATACAATAACGGTTTTCCGGTAGGAAAAGGAACTTTCAAACTTAAATAGATCATCGTTCACATAAAAAAAGGAGGTAACATTCGTGTGTTTACCTCCTTTTTTTTTGAGTATAAAGGTATCGTGGTTATTCCATAATAAAAGGTTTTATCACGTGTGGAGAAAGTTTGGTGCCAACTTCCTGCGCTTCTGCCAATACATAAAACTCTGATGAAACACCTTTTACTTTTTTGGCTACAGAAATCAATCCTTTCATGATAAAATTCTGATCCTGCCATTGATCCATCTCTGATTTGACATATTGAAAAGGAACTTCAAAATCTAAAAATTTTTCTTCATTTTTTTTGACTGAGATATGTTGTTTGAGTTGTTTTATACCCATCACATATTCGTTTACCAATTGATTTTTACCACGGCCTCTTTTGTATTTTTCCATAACTTTGATGGTAATTCCACTTACCTGGGTATCTCTCAAAGTGGTGAGCTTGATGACACCTACAACTTTTCCTGCATTTTTATCGATTTTTCCTTCTATCGAAACATCCATTTTTAATCCTTCGATACCCAAAACCTTTTTTAAACTATCTATCATACTTTGAAATATAAATTTACCATACGAAGATACGCACAAAAATGATACATATTCGACTTAAATATATGAAAGAAGAAAAAAATCTGACAAAACAGCAGATGAGCAGACTAAAAAAATGTAAACCATCGTAAAACCACAAAGGAAAATTCCTCCATTTCGGGTTTTGATGAATGAACAGAAGGATTAACCGTTTAAAAGGATAAAAATGTTCAGACAAATCGTTTATGCCAACTGTCCTTCAAGGGTTTTTCCCAATGGTTTTCAAACTTCTGTTTGGTGTCCACGAGATTGTCAAATACCAGGGTATCATCAAAAACGGATCCTTCCTGATAAGCCATTTTGAGATTGTCCAATGGCATAACCCTGATCTTTTCGTCTTTTGTATTCCGGTAAGCCACCTGAGTCCTTCCTAAAAAGGATATATCAAAATGTTTTTCGAGTTCTTCTACAAAATGCATCAGCTTATCTTGTGAACAACCACTCGCACTTGTTTGTGTCTGATCCACCAAAATCACCAAAAATCTTTGCTGATATACAGCACCAAATGACATCAATTGTTGATTGTGACTGGTCCAGGAATCTAAAAACCTGATCAGGTATTGTTCGCATTCCTTAACCTGATCATTGGTCAGCTCTTTTTCTGCCTGAAAAACCCAAACTCTGGATGAAGGGTGCAAAACAGCAAATTCTGTTATCATTGTTTTGATATAATATTTGATTGTAAAATCATTTCTGAAATGTCGTAGACCATCACATCATCCTGTTTGTCCTGAGCTTTCATTCCATCGGACAACATGGTAAGACAAAAAGGACAATTGGCAGCTACGGTTTCTACCTGCATACCGACAATTTCTTCTGCCCTTTCAATATTAATTCTTTTATCCCCGGGTTCGTCCTCTTTAAACATTTGAGCTCCTCCGGCACCACAACAAAGTCCTTTGGTCTTACATCTTTTCATTTCAAGAAGTTCGACTTCAAGCGATTCCAATAATTTGCGGGGCGCTTCGTAAACATCGTTTACCCTTCCAAGATAACAAGAATCGTGATAGGTGATTTTTTTGCCTTTCCATGCTCCGCCCTCAATGGTAAGTCTGCCACTATCCAACAAAGATTGCAGAAATGTGGTGTGATGTACCACATCATAATGACCACCCAAAGCAGGATATTCGTTTTTTAAGGTATTAAAACAATGCGGACAGGCTGTTACAATGTTTTTTACTTCATACATATTCAGGGTTTGAATATTTTGAATGGCAAGCATTTGAAAAACAAATTCGTTACCTGCTCTTCGCGCCGGATCACCGGTACACTGTTCTTCATTACCTAAAATAGCAAAAGAAACACCACACTTTTCCAATATAGAAGCAAAAGCTTTGGTCACCTTTTGTGCTCTGGCGTCGTAACTCCCCGCACAACCAACCCAAAATAGTACTTCCGGTTTGATACCTTCTGCTGTGGCTTCTGCCATCGTGTTTACTTTCAACGACATAAATTTGATTTTATATTGATTCGTGTTATCAGATTTCAGTTCTCCATTTTTCTCTTTCGTCAGACATTTGCCAGACACTTCCACCGTTTTCCATGGCGGTAAACATAGGTACCCAATCAGGTGGTCCTGCTGACTCACTTAATATCTCATATCTGCGCAATTCCAGAATAGGTTCCAACGGGTCAATCAAAACCGGACATGCTTCAACACAGGCATTACATGTGGTACAGGCATGTATTTCTTCTCTGGATATATAATCAAAAAGATTTTTGCCATCCTGATAATGTTTTTTATAAAAGTCAGAAGTTCCATCCGGTTTTTCCCCATTAAAAAATGTCAGATCGCCTGAATCTATATTTTTTCCAACTTCTGTAGCCCGATCCCGGATATCCATAAGGATTTTTCTGGGTGACAATTTTTTACCGGTCAGATTGGCAGGACAAACAGCTGTACAACGACCACATTCCGTACAGGAATAAGCATCCAGGATGTTTTTCCAACTCAGATCAAAAATATCTTTAGCGCCAAAATCAAGATTGGGTTCAACATCGGGGTTGTTTTCAGCTTCTACCGGCAGACCAAACATATTTTTTACTTCATTCATGATGGCAGGCATATTTTCCATTTCTCCTCTGGGTCTGAGTTTAGCAAAATAAACATTCGGGAAAGCCAGAAAAATGTGAAAATGTTTTGAAAACGGTAAATAAAGAATAAAACCGCAAACCACTAAAAAATGTAACCACCACCCGGCTCTTTCGAGAGTCATCAATGAATCCTGCGTCATATTGGTTAAAAACATTTCACCGAACGCATTGCTCAGAAACAATACGCCGGTATCGGGATAATGGCCGGGATCAAGTTTTTGTAATAAACCATCGGCACCATTCATGGTAAAAATACCTGTTACGAGCAGAATTTCACCAAACAAAATGATGTTGGCATCCAGCCTGGGCCAACCATTCAGTTCTGACTTGACAAATCGTGGTATTTTTAATAAATTCCTTCTGTATAAAAAGATAAAAGTGGCTACCAAAGCCAGAAAAGATAAAATTTCAATCAGATTGATCAACAAAGTGTACCAACCACCCAAAACTCCTGAAAAAATGCGGTGTTGACCGAAGATCCCATCGATGATTATTTCAATCAATTCAACCTGGGTGAATAAAAAAGCAATGTAAATAAACAAATGGAAAACTGCCGGAATCATGTTTTTAAACATCTTTTTCTGGCCAAAAGCGACCAAAAGGACATTTTTCCACCTTTCTGACGGACGATCGTTTATGGTTTTTGGTTTACCTAAAAAAATATTTTTATAGACCCGGTGATAATGTCGGTAAGCCAGATAAGCAGTGACTGATAAAACCAGCAGAAACAAAACCTGTTGAATACCCATAATTGATTTTTTATTACAAGGCTTAAAATTACAAAGACTATTTTAGTTTTTACTAACTTTGTGCAAAAATAGATACTTCCATGCAAATCCTCAACCATAGCCAAATAGAAACCAAAATAAAAAGACTGGCTATAGAAATATTAGAAAACAACCTGGAAGAAAAAGAACTGGTATTGGCAGGTATCAATAACAGCGGGTATATTTTTGCCGGTTTGTTAAAAAATGCTTTGGAGCAAACCAGAAAAAAGAAGATAACGCTAACCAAAATCAAACTGAATCCGGCTCAACCTTTGGCCTATCCGATTGAAACCGAAAAAGAAGTTTCTTTTTACCAGGATAAAACCATTATTGTTATAGATGATGTAGCCAATACCGGGAGGACCATTTTTTACGCATGCAAACCTTTTTTGGAAGTCATTCCCAAAAAAATCGAAATAGCCGTTTTGGTCGACCGTTCTTATAAATCTTTTCCTGTAAAGGTAGATTATAAAGGAATGTCTCTTGCCACAACGTTTCAGGAACACATCAAAGCAAACGTCTCTGATATCCAAAACATGTCCGTAGAGATTTTATAATATTTTTTAGATGCTGACTAAAGAAGTCGGTTTAAATATGACAAATATCATCGGAGAAAATAATTAACCGCTGACGCAATAAAGTTTAAAATTCCTTAACTTTGTCATGACACCCAACAATTACGGTTATGGACCAACATGAAGTAACAGATTGGTTATTGTCCGGAGACCCATCCATCCGATATCAGGTACACAGGGATTTGTCAGATTATGATGATGTCGGCATGAGGTCTGAAATCTCTGTTTCCGGTTGGGGAAAACAAATACTTGATCAACAAAAAAAAGACGGATATTGGGGTCACGATTATTATCAACCAAAATGGACATCTACGCACTATACTTTGTTGGAACTGATGTATTTGCAGATCGACCCCAATCTTCCTGCCGTCAAATCCACAATGGAAAAAATTCTGAAACATGAAAAAGGAAAAGACGGAGGCATACTTCCGATTGGGAGTACTCAAAAAAGTGATGTTTGTGTAAACGGAATGGCCCTTCAGTTTTTGTCTTATTTCAGGCAAAACGAGGAAGATCTTTGTTCTGTTGTCGACTTTCTGTTATCCCAAATCGTTGTTGACGGAGGCTTTAATTGTCAATCAAACAGACAAGGATGCGTCCATAGTTCTCTCCACTCCACCATTTCAGTTTTGGAAGGCATTCATCAGTACTTAACGGAAGGTTACAATTACCGAAAACAAGAATTGTCAGATGTTAAAGCCACAGCAGAAGAATTTATACTGCAACATCATTTATTCAGGTCAGATAAAACAGGCAATATTATCAGACCTTCCTTTTTAAAATTTCATTTTCCCGTACGCTGGTATTACGATATATTCAGAGCTTTGGAATATTTTGCAAAATCCCAAAAACCTTTTGATAACCGAATGACGGAATCCCTTCAGATACTGAATCGTTTGAAAACAAAAGAAGGCGTTTGGAAAGTGGCTGCTCATTATCCCGGCAAAACACATTTTATTATGGAAAAAGCAGGGCAACCAAGCAGGTGGAATACCTTGCGTGCTTTAAAAATCATTCGGTTTTATGCTGATTCAGTGAGTGTCATTCAACAAAACTAATTTTATGCCAAGACCTAAAAACAAAACGGAACTTTTGGAAGAAAGCCAAAAACAATATAATAATTTACTATCATATATCAGTCAACTTTCTGAAGAGGAAAAAACAAAACCGTTCCCGGAAGGTATGCTCAACCGTAACATCCGGGATGTTCTGGCTCACCTTGATGTCTGGCATAAAATGATGTTAACCTGGTTTGAAACAGGAAAAAAAGGTATCAAACCAGATATCCCGGCCAAAGGATTTACATGGAAAACCCTGCCGGAACTCAATCGTTTGATACAAAAAAACAACGAGGGTCTGACTTATGATGAAGTTTTTATTTCCTTCGGACTTTCTTATCAGGAAATCAGAAAACTCATAATATCTCTTTCAGAAGAAGAGCTATTTGAAAAAAATACATATGCGTGGACGGGTACAACAACATTGGGCGCTTACCTTATTTCTGCCACCTCAAGTCATTATGTATGGGCATTAAAAATCATAAAAAAGGCCCTTAGAGAAACAAAAAACCAACCATAGAAAACGGTTTATGTATCAGGCTTATTTTTTACAATAATTGACAAAATTTTTACCAAATTTTGTGCTAAATTTTCCAAAGCTAAAGGAATGTTCCATAAAGAGATATCTCTGACTTCAACTTTGTTGGAAATGGCTCTGATCTGGCAAAACGGGATGTTTTCTAACAGCGCTGCATAAAAAAAACCACCACCTTCCATTGTTTCAATGTCGGCACCAAACTTGTTTATGGAAGCCAATATGGTATCATGAGTTCCGCTCACTCTGTTTACGGTGACGCCACTTACTTTGGGAAAAGAAGTATAAGGAACCGGATTTATTAATGTCCCGTCGGCAAAAGGAAACAAATCTTTACGGGTCAGACCGGCTTCAAAAACATCCGCAAAAGAACCATCTTTCTGTTCAATTCCGAGATCTCCAAAACATTCTCTCGTTACTTCCACCACCTGACCGATTGACAATTCGTTTGTGAATGAACCGGCTATGCCTATTTGTATCCACAAATCAAAACGAATGGGAACTTTGGATCTTAACAATGAAACAGCTGTCATCATGGATCCGACACCACTTTCTAAAAACATAACAGAAAATCCCTCAGCGTGGTACAAATTATTTTGATCCCTTGTCAGGCCAAAATAATTTGTCAACTTTTTTATGACCGGTTGCAACTCCAAATCTGTAGCGGCAACAATCAAAATTTTCATTCCGGTAAAATCATAATGGGAATCCGTGTCATAGCCAATTCTGTGGTGGTATTGGTATCCATAAATAATCTGGACCAGAAACTATGAGGTCTGCGTATCATGATAATTAATCCCCCGTTCGAATTTTCAGCATTTTCCCGGATACTATTTGTAATATCAGGATTGTTGACTGTTACGATATCTGAAACATTTTGACCTAATTTTTCTATGGTATTCTGAACATAATCATTTTGATTTTCATCCGTCACCACATGAAAAACTTCAAGCTTAATATCTAATTTTTGAATAAAATTGTGCAAAAACCTAAAAGAATATTCGTTTTTCACTTCTTTTTCATCAAGATTGATAATAGCCTTTTTATTGTCCAGACCATCTTTCAGTGGAAAAGGAATGGCAATCACCGGAACTTCAGCATAATCAACAACTTTTTTAGCCACACTTCCCATAAAGATATTGGAAATACTGCCTTTCCCCTGTGTTCCCATCACAATCAGGTCAATGTCATGTGTTTTTGAAAACTCAGAAATGACACGACCGGAATTCCCTTCCATGACGCTATGTCCGGCTTTGATTCCCGTTGTAATTTTATTTTCAACAGACATCAAAACATCAGACAAATCTTCAAGAACAGCTTTTTTGATTTCATTGTCCAGAGACCGCAACCTTCCGGTACTTTTGGGAACAGAATAAGCTGTAAATAAATGAAGTTTGGCTCCAAGGGCATTTCCCAGGTTTATCGCGTAATCCAAAGCATATAATGAATGATTTGAAAAGTCAATCGGACAAAGTATATTCATAAAAGGTATTATTTAAAATGAAAGTGCAAAATTAAGGTAAGAATTTGATTTATTATATTTTTTTTAAAATTTAGGAATTTTAATATTGATCCTGAGCGAAGTGGTTCACTATCCTAGTTATATTTACCAAAGTCATCAAGCTTTCAAAAAAAACTGACTTGCCCAAAAAAAGCAACTTTTGGTTACGCCTCATTTTTGGCATGCTTCACTTTATGTTCCACCAACCATAAGATAGGGAGATGAATTCCTTCTACTGCTTTCAAAGATACGGAAGATTCAAACAAGTCAGAAAAAAAGCCTTTTTTACGATGGACGACAGCGAGCACATCCACTTTTTCGAATATGCTGAAATCGATAATGGATTGAGTTACATCGCTTCCTCTGACACTTTTTACATCAAAACTAAAGGTCGGATATTTCGATTCGAATATTTCTTTGATGAGTACACTTTTGGTTTGTTCGAGAGCCGGAGTATCAGCACCAATATGGATAAAAACTGTTTTTGCCAGAAAATTTTGATTAAAATTCATAAAAACATCTATACATTCGTCAAAATCTGCTTTGTCATCGATCGCAAATACAATTTTCTGAGGAACGACATACCGGGTATTTTCATGGATAAAAATAATCGGGACTCTGGTCGTTTTGGCCATGATTTTTGAGGTTGTCCCTAATATTTTTTCGATAATGTTGTGGTTGTCTTTGGTTCCTGCCACAATGTATTGATAGTCCATATCAGAAGCAAAATCTGTAACTGTAAATCCGGGAACACCATACCTGATTTCATATCCGGTTTTTATAGGAAGCAATGAATACCCCAATTCTTTGGGATATTCATTGGCAAAATATTCTAACCTTTGTTTGGCTGAATGAACCAAAGATTCAAGAGTATCTACGAAATGAGTATCTGCTGTTGAAAAATTGCCTTGCAAGACGTGAATAAGCGTAATCTCACCTTTGCAGGCATGTGCAAATTGATTTGCATACATATATGCAGAAAATGCGGTTTTGGTAAAATCGACGGGAACAAGAATTTTAGGTGTCATATACTTACTTTTACTGTTACAAAACTACCGGTATCGGCGAAATAAAATGTTGATAAAGATTTCCTGTGAAACATGATGTAAATCATATGTTTTATGACCGGTATAATTTTTAGATGACATTTGATTCCCTTACTATCATCAAAACAGGAACTTAATTTTAATCTCCGGAAAAACGGTAAGATCAAAGCGGAGGCTACAAAAAAAAAACCAAAAAACTATTACATTGGTTTACCGTAGGAAATCCTTCGTTTTTACAAAAAGGATTTGTTCAAAGCAGTTATTCCCAATATATAAATTGGGAATATGTCATTATACAAAATGTGCAAATTTTTAAAATAAATACCCCTTCTGCCAATAAGATACAAATCATATAAATACCTTTCAAAAAAGAGACGGGTTAGCGTTTCATTGACTATTTTTGCAACGCATAAAATTTTTATTCTTTTTTCATGGAGCGTATTCAGATAGACAACCAACTCATCAAATCTTTTCAGAAGTATACAAAAACCGACAAATACAAGGCAACCATTCAAATTCTCAATTCCTTTTTACCTTTTATAGGTATTTGGGTATTGATGTATTTTGCTTATGATTATTCTTATTGGCTGACACTTTTACTGGGTGTTGTCAATGCTTTTTTTATGGTGCGGATTTTTATTATCCAACATGATTGCGGTCACAGAACTTTTGTGTCAAACGGAAAAGTCAGAAATGCCATAGGTTTTGCCTGCAGTCTGTTTAGTACCATTCCGTACTCTTACTGGGCCAAATCACACCACATTCATCATTCACACAATGGTCAGCTCGAATTGAGAGATATAGGGGACATAGACACCCTTACGGTAAATGAATATAAAAACCTTACCACATTCGGCAAACTTAAATATCGTTTATACCGATCCTGGTTGGTAATGTTTTTGATCGGACCATTATATTATGTTCTGATTCACAACAGATTGCCGTTGATTCAAATGGATGTTTTCAAAAATGAAAAATGGAAGCTATGGCTTAATAATGTCATTTTGTTATCCATATTTTTGGTTTTGGGATACTTTTTAGGTTGGGCGAAATTTTTTGCAACCCATTTTACCATTGTCGCTATTTTTAGTGTCATTGCTATTTGGTTTTTTTATGTACAACACCAACATGAAGCGTCGTACAAACAATGGAAAGACAAGTGGGATTATCTCACTGCAGCTTTACGGGGAAGTACGTATTACAAAGTTCCGGCAATATTCAACTGGCTTACCGGAAATATAGGCATTCACCATATTCACCACCTGAATCCGGCCATTCCAAATTATAATCTTCAGAAAGCCCTTGCAGAAAATCCCTGGGTAAATAATTATACCACCATTTTGGGATTTTGGGAGAGTTTAAAATTGGCATCACACAAGCTTTGGGACGAGTCTCAACAAAAAATGATAACCTTTTCTGAATATGGTAAAATGAAAAAAATGGGTCTAATCTAATTTTAAACCTAATCATTTACCATAAATATTGTTATTAACTTGTTAATCATTTGACTTAAGTCATTGATATACATTCATTTACATTTAACCACACCATTCCCATGATGTTTAATCGGGATATTTTCACTACTTTTGCACCCTAAATTTTTTAATTTGTATACATTCTCATCCCTGGGATTGGATGCCGACATACTTTCTTCCATCGAAGAAATCGGCTATGAAAAACCCACAGAAATTCAACAAAAGTCCATTCCTTTACTACTCGAAAAAAGAGGTGATTTTATAGGACTGGCAGCAACAGGAACAGGTAAAACAGCAGCATTCGGTCTTCCCCTGATACAATATACGGATACAACGTCAAAAAACATCACCGGATTGGTTTTGGCACCTACCCGTGAGCTTGCCCAACAAATAGCCAAAGAGCTGTTATTGTTTGGAAAAAATAAAAAAGGACTTCGCATTGAAGTGGTTTATGGTGGTGCACCGATATCCACCCAGATGCGTAACATTAAAAGAATGCCGCCGCATATTTTGGTGGCAACACCCGGAAGGTTAAAAGACCTTATTGACAGAAAAGCAGTATTTCTCGACAATGTGGAATTTCTCATTCTCGACGAAGCAGACGAAATGCTCAATATGGGTTTTCAGGAGGCCGTGGATGAAATTTTGGAATTTACACCGGAAGAAAAAGTAACCTGGCTTTTTTCTGCGACCATGCCGTCGGAGATCCGAAAAATAATCAATACTTACATGGATCATCCCGGAGAAGTAAAAATTCATTCGGAGAGCAAAACCAATGTTAATATCGAACATAAATATATCTATGTTCATCGCGGAGATAAAGAAGCCGCCCTCAAAAGAGTACTTGACTATCTGACTGATTTTTACGGTGTTATATTTTGCAAAACAAAAATGGATACCCAGGAATTGGCTGAATATCTTGAAAAAGAAGGATATCGGGCAGAACCATTACACGGAGATCTCTCTCAGAATCAAAGAGATGCCGTCATGGCCAAGTTCAGAAATAAAACCACTCCAATTCTGGTAGCTACAGATGTGGCGGCCAGAGGAATTGATGTGGACAACCTGACGCATGTTGTGCACTATTCACTTCCTGATAATCCTGAGTACTATACGCATCGAAGCGGAAGAACTGCGAGAGCAGGTAAAAAAGGAACATCCCTGGCTATCGTCACACCACAGGATGTAGGAAGAATCCGGTTTTTTGAAAAAATTATCGGGGTAGAAATAGCACACGTTAAAGTGCCGCTTCAATCTCAGATGTACAGTAAAAAAATTGAAAAATTTACTGAAAAAATCCTGAACGCTGATACCATCGAACTCAATGATGAAATGATCAACAAAGCATTGGATGCTTTTTCAGGCCTTTCAAAAGAAGATCTGATCAAAAACATTCTTGCTCTGGAATTTGACAAATTGTATAAAAAGGTGGAGCGGGATGATCTGAATTTGTTTGTTGATGACCGAAGAAAAAGGGACAAAGACAGAGATCGGGATCACGGCAGGGACAGAGATCATGGGAGAGATCGCGACAGAGGCAGAGACCGCGATCGGGACCGGGACAAAGGTAAAAAAGGTAAAGACAGCCTTCCTTTTGAAAGAGATTTCAAAAAGAGTCGGGATGGTGATGAAAAAAGACCTTCAAGACCCAACATGGTAAATTATTTTATCAATATCGGTAAAATAGATAATGTTTTTCCTGTAGCCCTCATCGAACTCCTCAGTACACAAACAGGTATTA
>JALHOZ010000021.1 GCA_022842725.1 Saprospiraceae bacterium | reverse complement strand
TGCTCTTCCGATCTCAAATATATCATGACCTGCAATGGTGCTGAGATATGGGTCATCTTTCTCGCTCCGCTTTTGGGTATGCCACTTCCCCTGCTGCCGATACACATTCTGTGGATCAATCTGGTGACTGACGGACTTCCTGCATTAGCGTTGGCAGGCGAAAAAGCCGAACCCGATGTCATGAACAGAAAGCCGCGACCAAAAGGAGAAAGTCTGTTTTCAGATGGATTGGGTTTTCATATTATTTGGGTTGGATTGTTGATGGCCGCTGTGACCCTCGGGATACAGGCGTGGGCTTTGGATCGTCAGATGGACCATTGGCAAACCATGGTGTTTACGGTGTTATCATTATCCCAATTAGGACATGTAATGGCGATCCGGAGTGCCCGGACATTTTTATTCCGGCAGGGATTATTTTCCAACAAACCCCTTTTGATTGCAGTCCTGTTTACTTTCATTTTGCAAATGGGTGTCGTTTACCTTCCGTTTATGAATAAAATCTTCAAAACAAAACCTCTTTCATGGGAAGAATTAGGTATTTGTTTCGGGGTTTCCGTGATTGTTTTTCATGCTGTGGAGTTGGAAAAATGGGTCAAAAGATTTTATAAAAGGCCGGTAGGGTAAAAACGTTATTTAGATGAGAGGTACGTTATGGTTTGGTTTTAAAAAAAAAGACCGCCTATAAAGTAATCATTAAAATCACTGATGTCGACAATAAGATAAGGTTTAGAATGTTTTATTACTTTTAAGTAAGCCTTTATCACACCAATCATGTTATCTCAAAATCTTTTACAAAAAGTCACCCCCATATTTTACAGATGATTATATTTGTCTTTGATAAGATAGGAATAACCGTTTACAAAGGAATCTTAAAAACAAACTTTTGTAATTTATTAGCTTTTAATATGATCAGGAAATCAAAGAGTTATGAGGATTTTTTTTAATAGGAGTTGCGCAAAGCGGAATTTTAGAGGCAAAAAATACAAAAAATTCAATATTATGAATACAATTATAAAAATAATTGAACATTTAGTAAGACCGGTTTTAATAAACTTATTAGAATTAAGACCATGGCATTTAAGGTGGGAAGTTATTGGCAAAAAAAACTTTTTAAAATACTAAGGATATGAGTAATATAAGTGAGTATAAATTCATTCGTTATCTATTGTATTTATTACATTTATTTCTTGGGATTAATGCATGTATCGGTGGATTTCTGCTGATGCTTAAATCAGACGGTTCCTTACTACAAATGAACCAGGTCTTTTTGAAGAATTCACCTTTCTCAAACTTCTTCATACCAGGTTTGTTACTTTTTACATGCGTTGGATTACTTTCAGTTCTTACCTTGTGTGGATTAGCATTTAAATTCAATTTCAAAATTCTCAATACTTTGAACATGTATTCAGATAGACATTGGGCTTGGGCATTTTCTTTATACACGGGTATAACAACCATTCTTTGGATAACAATACAGCTTCTGATTACAGAATATTTTTGGATCCAACCCATGATTATATTATTTGGGTTAAGCATTCTTATTTGCACTTTAACTCCGGGTGTTATGAAACATTACAAAACCAATAATATCTAATATGTTTAGAATATTTTTTTTTAATACTCGTTACAATTCATGACCTCATCCATTTGATGGGCTTTGCAAAAGCATTTCAATATGCTGAAATGAAACAGTTAACCATTGCCATTTCTAAACCTGTTGGTTTGATGTGTTTAATGGCAACTTTATTGTTTATTACATCTACAATATTATTCCTGTCAGAAAAGGACTATTATACCATTTTTGTTATTGGCTCAGTGGTGATTTCTCAAATTGTAATTATATTAAGTTGGCACGATGCAATTTTCGGAATAATTGCAAATGCGATAATTTTAATTACATCCATTATCGGGTATGGCACATGGAGATATTATGATAAATATTAAAATGATGTAAAAACCAGTTTGCAACAGAAAAAGTATTTTCAAAATTCCAAACTTAGCGAAATGATAATCCAAAATTTGCCATAACCCGTGAAAAAATATATCAATTATACAGGTTCAATTGGTAAACCCAAAGTGAATAATTTTTAAATAGAATTTACAGGTAAAATCAGAAAAAATGAACAATCAGAATGACAAGAAATATCTGAAAATATATTTAAAGCAACGTTTATAAATATCGGAATTACAATATCTGTGATTTATTCTTTAATGAAGTCGGGGAAATCGTAAACTTTAAATCTAACGATAGATACAATTCAAATACTGGAGCGATTTTACCCAGTGCGTCACCACTAAGGAACTATAAAGTAGTAAATGGATATAAATTGGCATGATTTGCTGAAACTTTTGAGACTTTTCCTGATAGAGACTTGACCTATGGAACTTTTGAAATCTCTTTAATAAAATATAATTGCAACGACAATTGATGCCGTGACAAAACAAGAATACAAACAAAGAATGCCGGTTGCCAACCTTAAGCAGCATTAACAAAAGCCCCTGAACTAACCCGAAAATCAGTCTTCCAAAGCCAGGAGGGCTTTTGATAAGTCTGTGTTCAGCTCAGTATAAAACGGATTTTGTTAATCGCATTTATGACTGGGTTTCGACGCATTGTCCCGAAATCAAACATTCAATCTAAGACAAATTGGAATTATCGTATGTTACATGGGTTGTTACATTCCATACTTCCATACTACAATAACTTTTTTATGCTTTTATGTCCTGGTCAGATCAGAATGTCGCCTTTACCTGTGCCTGACCCACATGTATGGTGGGATTAATTCCGGGTTTTCGCCCTTCATAGGTGATGATGAGATCGATACTTTTTGCCATCCTGCGGGTAAATCCCAGATTCCACACAAAATTATTTCCGTTTTTCAGTCCTTCGAGCATGTCGTACTCTATCGGAGAATTGGCCTCTCCGCTAAACAAAATGTTGATGTAGTTGATCTGTACATCAATATTAAATAAAGATGCTTTTCGCCAGTTGTATTCAAAGGTAAACTTGTTTTGGGTGGCTGTCTCCATGCCCATAATGGTTTGCCTGCGGTTGGTGTAGGTATATTGGGCAATACAACGGCTGTTTTGATTCGGTCGGTAGTTGATTTCAGGAAAAATATTGTAAAATACAATATCGTAGTCCCTTGTGTTAAAAATTTTGCTGGCATAGATTGATTTACCTTGTTCTGCATTCAGGATGAAGTCAATCTTTTCCGCGAGACGTATTCTGGAACGGACAAAGTAATCGTTTTTGCCACGATCTTCATAGCCGCTCAACTGCACAATTCGGGTGTCATTACGTCGGTTGCCCAATTGGATATCAAACCGGACATCTCCTCTGTTGAAAAACAAGGTATGATTCCACAGGCCGGTATAGGCCACAAGACCTGAATCCTGCCGGCTGAAATTGATATACGATGCTGCTGTGGAAATACCGGATTCATTTATTCTTTTTTGAATACGACTGTTGGAGAGTGCAGCAAATTTTGAAAAAAAAGTATACATCTTTTTTTTCCTTTTGGTAAATTCTTTTTTGACCACAAATATTTTGTCGAGGTCAAGGCGGATACTTTGGTTCAACTCGACATTGTTGGTCCGGATAAACTCATTATTATACAAACTGATGCGGATATAATCTGCCAATGGATCCGAAGGATTATACCTGAAGTCCTGCACCAGGCTGAGGTTTGGATTTTCATCATTGCCGATGTATACAAATTCACCTCTCCCTGTTTCAAGTTTTACAAACTTATACTCAATTTTGGGTTCCTGACCTGATGTGACCGCATAAACAGAGTTGGTCTTCAGCGCTTTATTAAAAAAGACCAGCTGGTTTTCAATTTTGCCGATCAGGGTTTTGGTTGATTTGACCGTTGGGAGCAGTTCGTTTTCCAAAACCATAAGATCCCGGTGCGTGACGTTGACACTAAAAAGATTTCCTTTTTCGGTCGACCATCTTCCGTTTATTTCCCATTCATCAGCGACGGCAGCCTGCCTGATGGTATCCACCTTGGGGAGTTGGTCATAACGGCGGTTGAATCCGGCACGTAAGACCATATTTTTTTCCGGATTATTGCCAAAATACACTTTGTAATGTTGGTAAGAAGCACTACCCGCGAGATTTCCGGTACTTTTATTGGTAATGATATTTTGTTCGGCATCCAATTCAGACATGATTGTCCAGTTTTTCTTTTTATCCAGATGGATATTGAGTTTCAGGTTTGGGCGCAAAAAATCGGTCGTCTGATTATTCCCCCGATTGTCGGATTTGAGATAAGAAACATTTCCGGCAAACATAAAATAGGTTCGGGACCATTCCATTTTACCCAGATGTTTGGATCCCTGATACAATCCTTCTCTGTCAAAATACCGAAATCCGTATTCCAGTAAAAACCCTTTTTTTTGTTGTAAGGTGACCGAACCACCCAACAGGTGTTCCTGCGTTTGTTCCGGTGTGATGGGAATGTTCCAGTCTCGTTGAAATTCTGCATTCCTGAAAGGGTTGAGCGGTTGGAATCCCGCCTGAACATTTTCATACGAAGCACGGGTCGTAAGATTCCAATGTCCGGCACTATCCAATCGGGTCTGATAGGACAAACCGCCGGTATAGGCTATGCCGGTATTGTTTTCATTGTCAATTACAGAACGGGTATTGATATCATAGTTGCTCAATGCGGCCTCTCCGAATACCCTGAATTTGGGATTAATTTGCCAGAATCCTCCGGTAGTCATCAATTGTTTTTGCTCCGGAGGAATAAGTTGCACCACGGGCGCATATTTTCCCATGTTTTTACCGACATATCTGTAAACCCGGCCATTAACATTCGCATTATTATCGATCTCATAGTCCCCTTTGCCGTCACCGACTTCAGAAAAAACAGCTGTATATCGGGCACTATCCAGATTGGAGGTAAATATCAGTATGTTTTCACCGGGAACAAATGGGTTAGGTACAAATTTATAGCGTATGAGGTCGACTTCTGTAGAGGATGTATCCAACAATCTGATACTGCTGCGAACCATTTTATTTCTGTCATCGCCGCTTTCTTCGAGAATCCTGATATCTGACGTATCCAGCAAAGCATTGCCGGTATTGGCCTTGCTGTCCTGTTCTGAATAAAAATTAAAATTCCATTCCCAGGTTTTTCCTTTCAGCGTTTGATTCGCTTCGTACAAAGTCCGGACGTAGTTGACATCGGTATATTCAAATTCGATAATGATCCTGGAATCCCTGGCGACTACACGGGTTGGCGAAAACGTTATTTCTGCACGGTTGTAATCGATGACATAATCCAGGTCAAAGCCCCTTTTGAGCAGAATACCGTTAAAGTACACTTTTTCTGTTCCGGACAAGACGATGATAAACCTTTCATTGTTGTTGCCCTGCAATTTATAAGGTCCCTGATTGCCTTCCTGATTGAGCAGGATCTGTCTGGCAAATTTTCCTCTTGAAACAGCAAATCCCGCTCTGCTTCTTCCGGCTATATTTTTGTTGATATCATAAAAGGTATTGGCGCTCAAACCCTTGAGTTTTTTGTAATAAGACATAAAATGGCTGTTGCCGTTGCGCAGTTCGTAATCGCCGGCGATGAGGCTGGATTTTCCTTTGGACAACTGGATAAAAACCCGGTCAAACTCCTGCAATTGCTGGGTATTTCCCTGAGCCTGAATCGGAAGGTTTTCGTCAGAGATGGCTGCGATTACTTTGATATCATTGCCAATATCTCCCTGTAACTGAAGATCAAAATTTGAATTCAATACAAAACTCTGGTTATTGCCGACACTCAGCCCTCTTCCGAAACTACCCCGATATTGTAAACCTTCCGCATCGATGATGTTTTGGGCTGAAGGTGTAAATATACTTCCGTAAGCACCCTGAATAGCAACGTCTTTTTTCGTCAGCAGTGAAGTGTCCAAACCGAAATAGGGTGTTTCAAAATCAAAGGGGAATACCCTGTAGGTTACGCTGATTTTTTTTCCCAAAAAAGAAGCACATAGATTTGGTTCCAGAAAAATTTTATTGTTTCGGATGATAACAGCCGAAGGAGATATTACACTATCAGCAGTTACCTCCACAGAAGAAGGCAGGATAGAGAAGGAGTCGGAAACGAGCAGGCAGTTTTCCAAAACTTCAACACTGATTTTCCTGAGGTTGGAAGTTGGCACAGTCCTTTTACCTTCCTGGCAAAATACCAAAAAGGGTAAGGTGATAAAAAGACCTGTCAGGAAACGGCTCAAATGCATATGTAATATTACGCAAAATTGGTAAAATAATTATAAAGAGCAGTCAGGAAATCTCAGGAAAAGTGCGGGATGACAAAAATAAATTTTTGTTAAGTCCGTCGTTTTTTTAAAATTTACGAATTTGAAGTGTACTTTTGGGAGCATTTTCCGATAGGACTAAAACAATATCATGCGAAACAAACAAGCCGCTATAGGATTTATTTTTATTACCATGCTCATCGATGTCATCGGGTTTGGTATCATTATTCCCGTACTGCCTCAGCTGCTGGCAGATATGAAAAATATTGGTATCAATGAAGCGAGCAAATACGGCGGCTACCTATTGTTTGCATTTGCTACGGCACAATTTGTGTTTTCGCCGGTGATGGGAAGTCTCAGTGATCAATACGGACGCAGACCTGTTTTGTTGATTTCTTTGTTTGGCTTTGGCATTGATTATCTTATCCTTGCTTTTGCACCTGACTACAGTTGGTTTTTGATTGGCAGGATCCTGGCAGGAATCACAGGTGCGAGTTTTACAACAGCGGCGGCTTATATAGCCGATATCAGTACTGCGGAAAACCGGTCCAAAAATTTTGGTATGATCGGTGCTGCTTTTGGATTGGGGTTTGTATTGGGACCGGCTTTGGGCGGTGTTTTGGGCGATTATGACGTTAAACTTCCCTTTTATGCGGCGGCAGGGTTGAGTTTTACCAATTTTTTATATGGTTATTTTGTTTTACCGGAATCCCTATCGGTCGAAAACCGAAGAAAATTTGATTGGAAAAGAGCCAATCCCATTGGTTCTTTGCGGCAGATTGGCCGGTACAAACAGTTGAGATACCTTTTGTTGGCCTACATATGTCTGGGTTTGGGCTCCCATGCCGTACAGAGCACCTGGAATTATTTTACTATGTACCGTTTCGGATGGTCAGAATCTATGGTAGGGTATTCATTGGCTATGGTAGGTGTTTTGGTGGCCATTGTACAGGCAGGGCTGGCTCAGAAAGCCGCTTCGACATTCGGGTTGGAAAAAAGTATCGTTATCGGATTTTCATTGTACACCCTGGGTATGTTTTTGTTTGCTTTTGCCGGAACGACATGGATGATGTTTGTATTTCTGATACCTTACAGTTTCGGAGGGATCGCCATGCCCAATCTTCAGGCTTATATGGTGTCAAATGTAGAACCCAACCAACAGGGAGAACTGCAGGGAGGATTGACGAGTCTCATGAGTTTTACGACCATTTTCGGACCTTTGATGATGACCGGTATTTTTTATTATTTTACGACAGATAAAGCACCTTTTGTTTTTCCGGGAGCTGCTTTTTTTATGGGTGGTCTGCTTATGGCTGCCAGTTTAGTGATCAGTTTTCGGGTGTTTTTACCCCGATTCAGTAAAAAAGTAAAGTAAAAATCAATCCTATTTTTGACGATGTTAAAAAGGCCACCCGGTTTTATCATAGGGTAACGTTTTTAGTTCTCAATAATTTTTCCTTTTCCTTAAGTTTTTTTATGGGTGCAAATTACCCCACTGCTGACGCAAGTTTATAACTTGTGCTTCTGTAAAATACATAACCCTGTTTCAGTCCGACGACTCCAAATCGACAAATCAACAAGTCGACAACTGACCAGTTCAACAAATCAACAAATCAAAAATTCAACAAATCAACAATTACCATGTGACACAGATCAGGAAAAAGTTTGAATTATACCACTCCCCAAAATCAGGAACAATGGTTAAGTTAAAAGAAATTCTTAATTACTGTCCGTAAGATCTTATATTTGCCTGAATATTAAAGGTAATCAATATGGTAAAGAAGATTTTAGTGCATGGCTTGTTGGTGAGTATTTTTTTTATGTTTGCTGACACCAACATAGCACAAGATATTACCTACCTGACAGGAAGTGGCAATTTTACCAATGGTGAAACTACAGATCAAGAAATACATCAGATAGAGGCCTTAAATTTTTGCGGTGCAAAAAGAACCAGGGTTAGTCTTTATCCCTCTTACTATTACGATTCAGATACAAAGATGGGTAATCCTTCTTCTATTGACAGTATCATGATTTTATTGTACCGGGGAGGTATCACTCCAATGATACTTTTTGAATATTATGGTTGGTACAATGCATTGGGATCATATGATAAGTGGTACGAAATCGGCAGAAGCTTTGCTGAAAGGTGGAGACCTAATTCTCCCTACTTGCTTTCTAAAAACATTAAAAACTGGGGTATTTCTGTGTTTTCGGCTATTAATGAACCGGATATCAATACTCCTTATGTTCCCAGAACAATAGCAGAAGGCCCCGAAAATTATCATGATGCCTTAGAAGGATTGGCTGATGGAATTCATTCCATTGATACAAGTTTGAGGGCCATTCCCGGAGGATGGGCATCGCAAAATGCTTTTAGTTGGAATGATGCCAATGGATATGCCACAGCCATTGTAGATTTGATTAACAATGGGAAATTGGCAGGATTCGATATACATACGTATAATGACAATACATTTGCCCCGATAGTAGACAAACAAAACGAATTTTATTGGAGATTTTCTGCCCAGGCGGATTTTAACGAAATTCAGGAAGAAATCGGGATAACAAGACCAATCAGTTTTTATACAACTGAATTCAGTTATAAAGCAAATATACTGGGGATTAGTGATGTAGAATCTGCCAAAAGACAATTTACCTGTATATGGAATAATTTAGGTGCTGTAAAAAGCGACAGTTCTTCTCATGCAACTGAATTTGCGTTGGTTTGGAATTTGTTTAACACCGTCGAAAATGATTCCGTTTATGGTATGTGCAATCAATTATATCCATATGTGCCTAATCTCAAAGGGCAAACATTTAAACTTGTCATGGATCTCGGCGTGGGTATGAATTATACATCTTTGGATCCCAATAATTCGGGTATATATAAACTAACAGACGGGGAGAAAGATATGTGGGTGTGGCAAAATTATTACCGATGGAGTAATATTGAAGGAACAACCTTTACCATCGATTTACCGGAAGACGCTTCCAAAATATTGCTTTACAATTATAGTGGTTTAATTGATTCAGTCGAAGTATTTGGCATGCAAAATTATACATTTACCCAACTCCCGGAAAGTGAAACATTAGTATTTGTAATTTTAAAAGAATCAATTGTTTCAGCAGATGAAGCATTGAACGCAGAAGTTGATTTTCAATGGAAAGTATCTCCAAATCCGGCATCAGATGTTGTTTCAGTGACATTTCAGGGTAACCCCATTTTACTTAATAACAATACTTTACAAATTAAAGACATAACGGGCAGGCTTATACTGGAAAAATCAATAAACAAAGGCGATTTTACCATTGATGTAAGTACTTTTCAAACAGGTGTTTATTTCATGACCATTGGAAACAGTAAAGTCAAAACCTGTATCAAAATGGTAAAAATTTAGGTTTACATTTTAGAATTCGACCCTGATGCCCGCCCAAGTTTTTTACTTGTGCCACTAACTTAAGTCCCCTCTAAATCTCCCCGAAGGGGAGACTTTGGAGTTCACGACAACCAAACGAAGTAAAGACCATTTCAAATTGGCCGACAATCGAAGTTCCCCTCCTTCGGAGGGGTTAGGGGAGGCAGAAAAAGAGATTAACTGGCCGTAAAAGTCGACACATTTGCGCCGCATCGATTCAGTTCAACAATTTAACATCCCGATATCAATCGGGACAACAACTCAACATTCCTTGTGACTGACCGTTGCGCAGTAATTTTGAGCCCACCTACAAGGGCTCAAAATAGGGAAGGAACTGCGAACTACGGCTCGCAGGTGAAAAATTTTATAAAAGTTACTGTAGATTACAGACAGGTTTTGAACTTTGGGGCTTTAATGCTTTATGTAAAACGAAGTTTTAACTAATTTTTGGATTTTGGAGACATAACTGATTGACGGCAATTTTAAGGCTTACGAGACACCCCTCTTTTTCCAAGAGAGGGGCCCGGGGGTGAGTAAAAACCATGCTTAAGAACAGTACATAAATTGTTGATTATCAATGCTACGCATTGAGTTGTTTTTACCCATCCCCTCCCTTCCCTTGAAATGGAAGGGTGACGCACAGGGTCTGTATTTTGTGCTTTAATTCTTGTGATTTTCTGGTTTTTAAAGTTCCACCCTTGAGATGGTCGACCCTCTAGCGCCGCTTCGATTCAGCTTATCAAATAATCAACTCATCATATCGTCCGCGAAGCCCCAAATCGTCACCAAAAAATTTTTCTTCCAAAACTCCTCTACCATTCAAAAATCTTTTTTACATTTGTAATATCATAAGGTAGCGATATGAATAGAAACGCTTTTTTTGAATTTGGTTTTTTCTTTTTGGAAAGGGAGATTAGAAAGGTCTGCCAAAGATTGAAAAACCCGAAAGTTGCTAACATTTAATGGCGTATAGTATCAAGTTATAGTCAATTTTGAAATATGAAAATAATATTATTTGTACTCATAAAATTAATGTTTATTCTCAACCTTAATTCCCAAAATAAAGGAGAGAATTTAAATCTATCCAATAATAACAACGCAATCTTTAATGTTCAGAAAATTGTAATAAATGATTCAGGACCTGATCTCTGTAATTATGAAATCAACTTAGGTCGTATTTCTGAAAGAGTTTTTAAATGTAATCTAATTGATATTAATAATAACCAATTTTGGACTAAAGAGACTCTTACTAGTCTAACATTTGTTTTTGAAGTAACGTCAAATAATAGGTTGAAACTGTTAGTTGATACGACTAAAATTACAAGGGTGCTGAAAAGCGACGTTCTTTATAAACAATGCGAAAAAATAGAATCTCTTGGAGAGTATAAGCAATTATTACATAACCAGGAATTTTTATTCGGCTTACATTTTGAGGAGTATTTACAAATTATAATGGACGTGCTATATTCTGATGTAATTGATTATACTAAAGAGGTAAAACTTCTAAATATGTCTGATACAATTACAGGAATAGAATCAATGAAGGTTATAAAAGACAAAAACTTACTAAAGTTAACTAAAATTGTAACAATAGATGAAGAAAAGGTTAAGGATGAATTATTTTCAAAGAAAGCTGATGTATATAAAAAAATTAAGATCGACAGAGATGATATGCCTGTTGTTGTTCAAACTAAGGAAACAAAAGTGATTGCAAATAAAATAAATGATGAATATATTATAGAATGTATTGATTATGATTCTAATTATAACTTAGGAAATGATTTTGATAGGTATTTTTTTTATAGAATTCAACGCAAGAATAAAGCAAACTGACTATAACAAGCGACGATCACGATCATGCTTCCTTCGTCAGCACGACGGATGTCGCAGTAACGTTAGCGTCAGTTTAGCGAAACTTCATAAACGAGATATTAAAAAAATAATATGAATAAAAAAATCAAGAAAATTTTACTTATCTCAATATCTTTAATTCTTCTGTCCTTAACACTAATATATTACTCACTCTTTCACTCTAAAGAAATTTTTTGTAGCGAATTTAGTCCTGAATATTATAAATGGTTTCCATATTCAGAAAGCGATGTTTTGATTTTTATCAATAAAAACAATGATACTTTGAAGTATAAAGTTTCTCAATATAAATTATTTCATACACAATCATACGAAAGTTTAGGCAAGTGTGGACACTGTGAAGATTATCTTGAAGTTAAATTATCTAATCAGAATGACACTTTAAATATTAGTTTTCATAATTTAGACTATTCGAAAAGTTTATTTGGTCCTTACATTACTATTCGTGACACCATAATAGATTTTACTGAAAATGAAATTGACTCAATATTAACAGAAAATAAAATAGATTTCGACAAGTATCTCGTAGAAAAAAACAAGGGTTTAATTTCAGTAAATATAGATGATAGCATTTGGAAACTTTCCAAGATAGAAAATTCGAATTCAAAAAATATATTAACCAATATAAATTGTGAATAAAACCGAACGAATAACATCAAGCAGAATAAACAAAAACCCTTTGCTGGCCCAATTTTGCAATCTAAAATACATAACCCTGTTTCAGTCCGTTGACCCAAATCAACAAATCCACAAATTAACAAATCAACAATAAAAAAGGTCCTTCCTCCCCGCTTTTTACACTTTTTTTTACGACAATATACCATTTGACAAGAATCTCTTTTATATTTGTGTTCGGAAAGGAGGAGGATAAACGTTTTTTTACGTAATATATCCGTAGCACAAACGTTTAAAACCGAAAGTTCAAAATGGAAACAGAAAATTGTATACATGATAAGTCAGTGTTTTATACGGAGGGAAAAATGGAGGTGGGGATATTTATGAGTTATGCGGCAGCTTAGAAGACAATCGTAAATTAAATAAATTGAATGTAAATATTTTAAAAAATGAAAAAAATAATCCTGCTCCTCATCCTTAGCATATTAACTAACCTTGTCTTTGCACAAGGAAAAGTGGAAAAAGGAAATTTTGTCATTGGTAAAAGAGACAGTATCCAATCTAAAATATTGGATGAACAAAGGAAAATTTGGGTGCATGTTCCTGGTGGCACTAATCAAAAGTTTCCAGTCGTTTATGTATTGGATGGTGATGGACATTTTTCATCTGTGGTAGGTATGATTCAGCAATTGAGTACCACCAACGGTAATATGATATGCCCCAAAATGATTGTGGTGGGCATATCAAACACAGACCGAACCAGAGATTTAACACCCACGCACATTGATGCTGACCCTTTCGTGCCAGAGGATAGTACCTACTATAAAACATCGGGAGGTGGCGAAAATTTTATTGCCTTTATCGAAAAGGAATTGATTCCGTATATCGATGCCAAATATCCTACAGCACCCTATAAAATGCTCATAGGACATTCAATGGGCGGTTTGGCGGTGATGCAAACTTTTGTTCATCACAACGATTTGTTTAATTCCTATATCTGCATTGACCCGAGTATGTGGTGGGATAATCAAAAGCTTTTGAAAGAAACGCAAACGGTTTTAGCTGAAAAAAAATTTGATGGTAAGTCCTTGTATCTGGGTATTGCCAATACGTTGGAAGATGGCATGGATATAAAAAAAGTAGAAATAGACACTTCTATTGATTCAAAACATATCCGTTCTATATTGACATTGAAAGCTGCTTTTGAGAAAAATAAACAAAATGGCTTAAAGTATAGAGGTAAATACTATCCTGATGACACCCATGGCTCAGTGCCACTCATTACAGAGTATGACGCATTACGTTTTTTCTTCGATTTTTTTCCTTTAAAACTCAGCATGAAGGATTTCTCAGATTCTACGGGTACAATAGTCACTAAATATCAAAACCATTTTTCCCAAATATCTCAAAAAATGGGTTATCAAATAAAGCCTTTTATGGGTGAAATCAATTATATGGGTTATGATTTTTTAAGCAGAAAAATTTATAAAACTGCAGAAAGCCTTTTTAAACTCAATGTGGAAAATTACCCTGAAAGCTTTTATGTTTATGATTCTTATGGCGATTATTTTATAGCCATTGGCGATAAAGCAAATGCTATTATTCAATTGAAAAAAGCATTGGAATTAAAGGAAAATGAAATTTCCAGGAAAAAATTGACAGAACTTGAAAATGATCAAAAATAAGATTTTTATTACGTTACTATTTATAACCAAAATAAACACGTGAAAGCGAGATAAAAGCCGACCGCTTAACAGCAGTTTGGCAAAATGGCAGATTCAGCGTTAAATTGAACATTCGAAATTCTAATATATATTAGTACTACATTGAAAGTAAGTACTTCTAAATCCCCTTCGCTGGCGCCAGTTTGCAACTGGTGTCCTGCTTATTTTTTTAAAACTTCTTTATTCCGGAATCAATGAACGGTTTAGGGTTAAATGTTTATTCTTAAAATTGTCATCATGTCCGGTTTTGTCGACTTATCAACGCCGCATCGACCCAGCTTATCAAATAACCAACTCATCATTCCGAAAGGCTTTCTGAAGTCCGCAAAGCATCAACTCAACAAATCAACAGCTCAACAATCATAAATGGTTCTGCCCCCCTTTTTACACTTTTTTTTACTAAAATATACTATTTGACAAGAATCTCTTTTATATTTGTGTTCAGAAAGGTTTAGGGTATTCTTTAATATTGTTTGTAAATCAATAAGTTATAGTGATTTTCGAAGACTTTATGGAGGATGTTAATAAGTTATCTAAAAGCCTTTAAACTTTGTGATTAAAATAAACTTAATTGGCAAATCAACCACTTGTAAAAGGTTTATTTTATTTTTATAAAAAATTAAAAACACTAATTTAGCAAATATGTATCAAGTCAGACCCGAAACAATTCTAACATTCTTAAGTGATCATAGCATAAGATATCCTCGTTTTCAACGAAAGCAAACTTGGAAGTTCGAACAAAACTTAAAATTGGCAATAAGCGTCTTCAAAGCATACCCTATAGGTGTTACAATAATAAATAAACAAAGTTTTGGAAGTAAATCTACACGTTGGTTGTTAGATGGACGCCAACGAAGAAATGCTCTTACCTTAATGCAGCAAAATCCTGAGCATATTTATACATGGGCAAAAAAATTTTTTGGCTTCAAAAATTCTGATCAAGCACAAGATATAAAAGACAAGTTTTGGGAAAAAATTTCAGATTATTTAAATGATTCCGACGAAGATGGATTTCAAGAAGCTAAAACAAATGCAATAAGAGAAGGGAAGTCAGAGTTTTTTTTCGATGGTAAAACATATTCCACTATCTCAAATACATCTACAATTGAAGAAGACTATCAAGGGGATTTTTCCGAACCAGATTTCTTAACTGAAACTCAAGTTGCCGAAAGTCAAATGGATGTTCAGAATTCTGAAGAATACAATCGGAGTTTATGGGGTAATTTGAATGAATTACTGTATATTATTCAGATTACTCATAACTTAACTTCGATAAAATCCGGATTTACTAATCCTTTTGATTTTAGAAAACTCATAAACAATTTATCATATGTGGTAGATGGTGGTAAAGTTCTTTCTGGCCAAAAGCTAACAACTTTTATAAATGAATATTTAAAGAATAATTTCGATAATGGAACAGGCGATCCGGACAGAAAAACTTTTTATGATTTTATTATTGGTCGTCATCCCCTCGACAGCATAAATGCAAAAAATTTAAATTTACTCATTCAAAAAAATTGGGATGATATATCAAATTCCATCAAAGTAGTTGAGATCATTAAAAACCGTTTGCAAGAAGCAATAATTGGCATTATAGAAACGCAAGATATTACTGCTACAGATTCCCAGATGATATTTATGTTAATAAATAAAGAGGGGACTAAATTATCCGCTGTAGAAATTTTGTCTGCAAAACCTGCATGGAATATACCTGTGAATTCACCATCTAAAGAAATAGAGAAGCACAGACGTCCTCTATATGAAGCAATTAACACTACCTATGAAAATACTGTCCGATGGGATTATCCTGCAACATTATATGAACGTCTTTCTGATTTAAATTTTTTACTTCCAAAACTTAATTACTCAAAGAATAATGAATTGGAAAAAAAACTTACAATTGGTTTTAAAATTTTAAGCGGAATCTATGAAATGGGAATAAAGAAGGAAGATGTAGATAAACTTGCATTAAATAAAGACATTAATTGGGAATCTGATGTTGATGATCTTATCAATGATCTTAATTTAATGGGCAAAGTTCTTGCAGATGCTCCCTACTTTAAATATTTAACTTCCTGGAACCAGACATATTTAAGTTTGACTAGTGATGCTATCGCTTTAAATTTTTTGTTTATTGTTTTTTCAGATTTTAAAAAGAAAGGAAAACCAATTAGTAACTCAACAAAAACTAAAATTTTTATAAATAATGCAATAATATTAGCAGATCGACTTATTTATGAGTATGTTACACTTAAATGGAGGGGATCTAGTGATTCCAAAATAGGTAGAAATTTAAGCAGCTTATCTTCTTTACCTGAAAAATTTGAAATAGTCCAAGATCAAAACTGGTTAAAAATTATTAAACAAATAAATGATTCTTTCAAAATAGAAGAAGAAGATATTTCTTTTGCTATTGCAAAGACTCTAGTATATCATATTTATGCAACCAACAGTTTGATGGGTACACCAAATAGTAATACCGATGTGGATCACATAATTCCTCAATCAGTCTTTGATAGAAGTAACATTGAAAACTCAAAAAACATAAAAAACGCTCTTTTTAATTTGTGTCCACTTCCTTCTAAAGAAAATGTTAGTAAAACAAATAAAAAGTTAAAAGAGATTGATGACAAATGGTTAATACAACAAATTGAACATTATTCAGGCATAAATGAAAACCAATTTTATCAATTTTCAGACGTAGGTAATTGGCAAGACTTAAGAAATCAAAGAAGGGTCTTTTTTGAAGAGAATTTCATAAAGGTAAAGAACGAATTAATAAATCAATAAAAAAATAACTTCAAGTGACAGCGGATTTTAGAAATTGATTTTATAATGTTTAATGTAAATGTTATATTATACATCTGGCTTCATTACTAATGGAATGATTTTGGAACGAAAATCCTTCTACTCTCACAATTTTCTGCTTTCTATGTCTCTAAAATGAATAACTCACTATTCCCCAGACTAATTACCATACACCTCCCAACAAAAAAAGCCGTCTTCCGACGGCTTCCTTCATGTGGAGAATACCGGGCTCGAACCGGTGACCTCTACGCTGCCAGCGTAGCGCTCTAGCCAACTGAGCTAATTCCCCTTTTTATTTTGGCCCACAAAAGTAGTACGCTTTTTCATTTTACACAATAAAATGAATTTTTTTTTTACTTTTGCACTTCATTTCGGCTATTACCAGCATCCATGACCTTCGAAGAAATTCTCAAAAGTATACGCTCCGGCAAACATCAACCGGTTTATTTCCTTTTTGGCGAAGAACCTTACTTCATTGACCAGGTCGCCCACGTACTCGAATCCGAAGTGCTCAACGAAAGCGAAAAAGCTTTCAACCAACTGGTCCTCTACGGTAAAGATACCCAAATCGGCTCCATCATAGACGAAGCACGCCAGTTTCCGATGATGTCGGACAAAAAAGTGCTCATCATCAAAGAAGCTCAGGAACTCAAAGGTTGGGATGACCTCATCTCGTATCTCGAAAAACCCGCTCCTCATACCATTCTGGTTTTTTGCCACAAGTACAAAAAACCGGACAAAAGAACAAAATTTTATAAAGCCCTCGAAAAGTCTGCCCTCGTATTTGAGTCCAAACCGCTCTACGAAAATCAGATTGCCGCATGGGTGACCCAATACATTCGCAGCAAAGGATTTACCATCGATTCAGCAGCAGCGGACCTCGTAACCGATTACGTAGGCAGCGACCTTTCCAAAATCACCAATGAACTCGACAAAATTTGTATCGGCCTGCCTTCAGGTGGCAAAATCACGCGGGACCTCATAGCAGACCAGGTAGGTGTCATCAAGGAGTTTAATGTATTCGAACTCTCCAATGCTTTCGGCGAAAAAAACTTTTCAAAGGCAGCCCTTATCATCGATTATTTTGCACAAGCCAACAAAAGCGGTTTTCTCATTCCTATGGTGGCACAGCTGCATTCGTTTTTTTACAAAGTATTGATCGCAAGCACCCACTTCAAAGAAAGTGATCCCGTTCTGGCCAAAATGTTGGGGATTTCTACCGTATATTTTGTCAAAGATTACCGGACGGCAGCCAAAAATTATTCAAGAGACAGCATCAAAAATATCCTTCGTTCGCTGATGGAAGCGGACATGAAAGGAAAAGGTATCGGCTCCAGTGATGACGATGCCGCCCTCAGCAAAGAAATACTTTTAGCCATATTTTTTGAACAGGAATTGACCATGGCAAAAAAGATGGCTATTTATTGATCAGCAAATCGTATGGATACACAACAAAAAATAGGAATATTAGGCGGCGGACAATTGGGTAAGATGTTGTATCAGGCCGGCAGCGTCAAACATTTGCCCATGACCATCATGGAAAAAAGTGAGGATTGCCCCGCCCGCATCGTTTGTCAACATTTTGTGACGGGAGATATCACTTCGTACCAGGATGTGCTAAGTTTTGGAGAAGGGGTCGATATCATTACCATCGAGATTGAAAATGTCAATGTCGAAGCCCTCGAAAAACTGGAAGCCACCGGCAAAAAAGTATTTCCACAACCTTCTGTGCTCAAACTCATACGCGACAAAGGACTGCAAAAAATGTTTTACGAAGGTTTTTCCATTCCTACCGCCGACTTTCTTTTGTTTGCCGATGCAGCAGAATTGCGCAAAGCCATCACCGACGGTCACGTCAAACTGCCTTTTGTGCAGAAATTGCGCAAAGAAGGCTACGACGGCAGAGGCGTACAGGTCGTCCGCACAGAAGAAGACCTCAAAAATCTGTTTGACTTGCCTTCCGTGGTGGAGTCCAAAGTCGATATTCGTGAGGAAATCTCCGTCATCGTCGTCAGAAATGAAGCCGGTGACCTCAAAGCTTTCCCACCGGTACAGATGGAGTTTCATCCTACAGCCAATCTCGTGGAGTTTTTGTTTGCCCCGGCAGATATCAGTTTTCAGCTGAGTGAAGAAGTCACCCGATTGGCCATCCATGTCGCCGAAAAACTCGGCATCGTCGGTTTGCTGGCCGTCGAAATGTTTGTAGACACTCAAAATAATGTCCTGGTCAACGAGGTGGCACCCAGACCGCACAACAGCGGACACCACACGATTGAGGCCAATTACACGTCTCAGTACGAAAACCACCTCAGAGCCATCACAGGCATGCCTCTGGGCAGCACCGAAGCACATCACGCTGCTGCTATGGTCAATCTCCTGGGAGCCGAAGGATTTGAAGGTCCGACAAACTACGAAGGATTGGAAGATGCCCTCAAACGACAAGGCGTGTACGCCCACCTTTACGGAAAATCCACGACCAAACCCTTTCGCAAGATGGGACATATCACCATCATCGGCAAAGAACTCAAAAAAGTCAAAAAAATAGCCGCTGATTTGTATCAACATGTCATTGTTAACAGTCCCGGTACCTCGGGAAATAAATAAATAACCTATGAACTCACCCATTGTCTCCGTCATCATGGGCTCCGATTCTGATCTTCCGGTCATGCAGGAAGCAGCCAACATGTTGGAATATTTTGGTATTCCTTTTGAAATATCCATCGTTTCTGCGCACAGGACACCCGAACGCATGTTTGACTTTGCCAAATCTGCCGCAGGCAGAGGCATTCGTGTCATCATCGCCGGAGCAGGAGGCGCAGCACACCTTCCGGGTATGGTAGCCTCCATCACGCCCTTGCCGGTGATAGGCGTTCCGGTCAAATCTTCCAACTCATTGGATGGTTGGGATTCAATCCTGTCGATATTACAAATGCCTAACGGGATCCCGGTAGCCACCGTAGCCCTCAATGCCGCCAAAAATGCAGGTATTTTGGCTGCCAGTATCCTGGGGACGAGTGATGTGGCCTTATTACAAAAAGTGGCCGACTACAAAAATGATTTAAAAGAACAGGTGATGGCCAAAGCAGAAAAAATGGATAAGGAGAGGTCATAAGTAAAAAAAATCGCCCCCAACATCATTTTTATTTTGTTTTATAAGTACAATATTCACATTAAACCCTTATTCAAAATATATGTCTAAAAGAAGTTTTATCACCAACACGTTTATGTGCAAATGTCCGCGCTGTCAGCAGGGAGATCTGTACATCAAACCATTTTCTTTTGCAAAACCGGTAGACATGCCTGAAAATTGTCCCGAATGTGGTCAGTCGTTTCTTCCCGAACCTGGATTTTATTACGGCGCCATGTTTTTATCTTATATCGTATCGGGATTTTTTTTCCTGGGTGTGGTCGGACTTTGTATCATCGGCTTTGGCATGACGGTCAATGCAGCTATGGGCGTTTTGGTGATCGTAGCGCTGTTGGTTTATTTTCCGTTGTTGAGATGTTCGCGGTCACTGTGGATCAACCTCATGGTCAGGTATGACGCCGATGCTGTCAAAAACAAACAATCGGAAACGTAAAAAGTAATTTTTAAAATATTTTATATATGCGTTTGGTATGGTTAGTCGTTTTTTTCCTGATTGGAAAAGGGAATCCTGAAGCTCAAAACTATTATTTTCCTCCGGTCAATAATGACAATTGGGAGACCGTTGATCCTGCTTCATTAGGATGGTGTACAGACAAAATACCGGCGCTTTACAATTACCTGCAGGAACAGGATTCCAAAGCATTTATCGTTTTAAAAGATGGAAAGATCGTCCTGGAAAAATATTTTGGTACGTTTACCAAGGACAGTATGTGGTATTGGGCTTCTGCCGGAAAAACCCTTACCTCGTTTTTGGTCGGTTTGGCACAGGAGCAGGATAAACTTGACATCAGTGACAAAACTTCAGAATATCTCGGTACAGGCTGGACATCGTTGCCCCTTGCCAAAGAAGATATGATCACCGTGCGCAACCAACTCACCATGACGTCGGGATTGGACGATGGCACCGGTGACGGGTTTTGTACCAATCCGGAATGTCTGAAATATAAAGCAGATGCCGGTACCCGATGGGCTTACCACAATGGTCCGTACACCTTATTGGACAAAGTAATCACCAATGCAACAGGGCAAAACCTCAATGTTTTTGGCAATCAGCAATTGTTTACCAAAACCGGAATGTCCGGGTTGTTTGTCAAAATAGACTTTAACAATGTATTTTTCAGCAAACCCAGATCTATGGCCCGATTTGGCTCCCTTGTGCTCAACCAGGGCAATTGGGGAAATCTGGAGGTTATGAAAGATAAAACCTATTGGAATGAGATGGTCAATACCTCTCAGGATATCAACCTATCCTATGGTTATTTGTGGTGGCTCAACGGCAAAGACAAAGCCATGTTGCCCGGCAGCCAGATTGTATACAACAGATCTTTGTTTTTGAATGCTCCTGCCGATATGTATTCAGCATTGGGCAAAAACGGACAATTTCTCAATGTTGTACCGTCTCAAAATCTGGTGATGATCAGAATGGGCAATTATACCGGGGATTTGCCGGTCCCGTTTTTGTTGAACGATGAGATTTGGGCCCGATTTAACGAAATTCAGTGTCCCACCTCCACTACCGATGAGGTCACGTCAAAAATGACGGTGACACCCAATCCTGCCCACGGAGAGGTGATGATTACATCTTCAAAAGAGATTCAAAAAATATCTTTGTTTCAGGCCAACGGGGTTGTGGTCAAAGAGATAAAATTACCGGCATCCGTTTTGACACAAAAAGTGGACGTTTCCCAACTTGCTGTAGGAATATACCTTTTTTCCATACACTTCACGGACGGCACATTCACAACCTCCAGATTTGTAAAAGCAGGTAACTGATAAAAGGTAATTTTTTTTTGGGAAATTTATTGTACACAATTTTTTGGGCGATCCCCTTCGGGTCGCGCTGTCCGCTTTA
Source organism: Saprospiraceae bacterium (assembly GCA_022842725.1). GTDB lineage: Bacteria > Bacteroidota > Bacteroidia > Chitinophagales > Saprospiraceae > OLB9. The sequence goes on along the minus strand of JALHOZ010000021.1, from coordinate 49,969 downwards.
CTTCCCTCCACTACGTTGCGGTCGTGTCCGCTACCATCCCTATCGCAGGGATTTGCCGTATGGATATGTGATGACGACCCTCAGCTGTTATAAACAAACCATAACCTCATTTGAGATCAGGAAAGGGGATAGTTTATAAAAACCAATCACACGGAAGTAATGATGTATGTTTTTTGATCCGAAAATTCAGAACCCGGACGTAGGGTCTGCTGAAAAAGTCAGCAATGAATCAGATTCATCCCGAAAGTTTTCGGGACGATTTGCCTTAAACGCAGAAGATGGTTTATTGCTGGCTAACAAAAAACAAGTTTAGTAAGGAACTTAGACGCACGAAATTTCAATATAATGTTGTAAAAGGAATGCACTTACATACATGAAAATTGAACATAAGATATTGATTTTTAGTATTTTTTGTGTTTTTCAGCAGACCCTACTTAGAATTCTGCATTACCGGGAAACCTCGGGAACGGAATCACATCACGGATATTGGTCATGCCGGTCACAAATAGCACAAGACGTTCGAATCCCAATCCAAATCCTGCGTGTGGCACGGTACCAAATCTTCGGGTATCCAGAAACCAGGACATCTCTTCAGCCGGAATATGCATTTCTTCCATTCTGCGGAGCAAAACGTCATATCGTTCCTCTCTTTGCGATCCACCGATGATTTCACCGATGCCCGGAAACAAAACGTCCATAGCGCGCACGGTTTTTTCTCCTTCATCAAGTCTCATGTAAAAAGCTTTGATTTCTTTCGGGTAGTTGGTCAGAATCACCGGCTTTTTAAAATGTTTTTCAACAAGATATCGTTCGTGTTCGGATTGCAGGTCAGCACCCCATTTTTCGATCGGATATTGGAACTTACCTTTTTTATTAGGCGTGGAATTTTTTAATATTTCAATGGCTTCTGTATATGTCAGTCTTTCAAAAGGATGGGCCAAACAAAATTTCAGCTTTTCAATCAAAGACATTTCAGAACGGTCTTGCTGAGGTTTTTGTTTTTCTTCTTCTACCAGTCTTTGTTCCAAAAACAATAAGTCTTCCTGACAGTGGTCCAAAACATATTGAATCAGATATTTCAACATATCTTCAGCCAGATCCATATTGTCATTCAGATCATTAAAGGCCACTTCCGGCTCTATCATCCAAAACTCAGCGAGATGTCTTGTAGTATTGGAGTTTTCAGCCCTGAACGTCGGTCCGAAGGTATACACGTCACAAAGGGCAAGGGCTGCCAGCTCCGCTTCCAACTGTCCGGAAACCGTAAGATTGGTCGCTTTACCAAAAAAATCTTTTTTAAAGTGAATATCTCCTTCATCCGTCCGGGGAATATTATTCAAATCCAGGGTTGTCACCTGAAACATTTCTCCGGCACCTTCCGCATCGCTGCCGGTGATAATGGGAGAGTGGAGGTAGACAAAATTTCTGTCGTTAAAAAATTTATGAATAGCATACGCCAGGGTATGTCTTACCCTGAATATGGCACTGAAAGTATTGGTTCTGAACCTCAGGTGAGCAATTTCTCTCAGGAATTCCAGACTATGTCTTTTAGGTTGAAGAGGGTAGACCTCCGGATCACAATCACCCAGGATCTCGATATTTTTGGCTGTCAGTTCGACCGTTTGACCTTTGCCCTGGGAGGCGATCAGTTCACCATCGATTTTGATGGCTGCTCCCGTGGTGATTCGTTTTAACAAAGTTGGGTCCTCATTTTCAAAATCGACCACTATCTGAAGATTTGCCAGACAGGAACCGTCATTTAAAGCGATAAACTGATTATTTCTGAATGTTCTGACCCAGCCCATGACCGTATGGTCCTGACCCGGTGTTGCTGATAAAATATCCTTGATTCGTGTTCTTTTAGACATAAAATATGGGATTTTTCGAAAAAAAAGACAAAAGTACAATTTTAATAGGAAATTGTAACCAATTGATACAAATCATCCATTCCGGAAAATACTAATTTTATATAAAAAAGGTCTTTCAAAAGGGTCTGCTGTTTGATTTTTGTATAAAAACGAGCGGTTTTTGATTTAAAATGGGTAGAGGGTACGTTGCAAGCAGCCAAAAACCAACCGGATGACCATCATGTATATAAACTATTAGTATATATAAAGTATAATATTTAAAAAAAATACATATTATTTTAATTTTATATATATTTTGTTTTATATTTGCCCCGTAAACCAACGCTGATCTTATGTGTAACATCGTCACGAAAAGATTTAATGAATGTATTTCTCTTTTGAAAGAGAAAAATGTCGTTAAATCTGCCAGGCAACTCGCTCTCTCTCTCGAATATATACCACAAAGTATGAGTGCCATATTAAGTGGCGAACGGGATGTTACCATTGATCTGCTGCGGAAGGCATTTGAAAATCTGCCTATCAATGCACAATATGTTTTTACAGGCTCCGGTTTTCCTCTTTTGGAAGACGATATGATCAAAGATACACCTGTTGCGGAGCCCTGTCAAAACATCCTGTATGTCCCTGTGGCGGCGCAGGCCGGATATAGTGAGCAGTTTTTTGATCCAGTTTTTTTAAGTGAAATGCATAGTTTTTCCTTGCCGCAGTTTAAGGATCAAAAGGGCGACTTCCGCTGTTTTGAAATCAATGGCGATAGCATGGAGCCCACTCTGTTTTCCGGTGAAAAAGTAATCTGTAGTCCGGTCAAAAGAGAAGGTGGCTTTACCTCTCTGAGAAATAATTATGTTTATGTAGTCGTCACACCTCATGGCGTGGTAGTCAAACGGGTGATCAATAAAATTCAGTCCCACGGGGTTTTAGAGCTGGCTTCTGACAATCGTTTTTACGAACCCTACACACTACCTGCCGACGAAGTTTTTGAAGTTTGGGCTATCCACCTCAAAATAACTTCGTTTAATGCATCGCCCTCTCATTTTCAGAATGGATTTCAGGAAAACATGAAGGATATGTCTCAAACCATCGAGTCACAAGCTGAAGCTATAAAAGGATTGAACCGCACCCTCGAACAGTTGCTCAAACAACACCGGGCCTCCAATATGGTTAGGTGATTTGTTTAGGTGCCAGGCGCTAGGTTTTAGGTGCTAGGTATTAGGAGTCAGGTATTAGGCACTAGGTTTTAGGGTTGTTCTCTCATGATTCCGTTGACACACATCGACTCAGTTTCCACAAATCGAACAAATCCAACAACTTAACAACTTAACAACTCAACAACTCTAAATTACTCCCAATTCTTTTCCTACTTTGGTGAATGCTTCTACCGCACGATGGATATGTTCTGTTTCATGACCGGCACTGATCTGAACACGTATACGTGCTTTTTCTTTCGGAACCACCGGAAAAAAGAAACCAATGACATATATTCCTTCTTCCAATAGTCGCGAAGCAAATTTTTGAGCCAATGGTGCATCGTACAACATAACAGGAGTAATCGCATGAACTCCGGGAATGATATCAAATCCCGCTTCCGTCATTCCTTTTCTGAAAAGTTGGGTGTTTTTTTCCAATTTATCTCTTAAGTGCGTACTGGCCGTGAGTAATTCCAAGACCCGGATAGACGCTCCCACGATGGAAGGCGCCAACGTATTGGAAAACAAATATGGTCTTGATTTTTGACGCAAAAGTTCGACTATTTCTTTTTTAGCTGCTGTAAATCCACCGGAAGCTCCACCCAGAGCTTTGCCAAAAGTTCCGGTGATAATATCCACTCTTCCAAAAGCATTATTGTGTTCTGCTGATCCGCGGCCCGTTTTTCCGACAAACCCGGTAGCGTGACAATCGTCGACCATGACCATGGCACCGTACTGATCTGCAAGATCACAGATTTTGTCTATACTGGCGATGATTCCATCCATCGAAAAAACGCCATCCGTGGCAATGAGGATTCGTCGGGCTCCTTTGGACTGTGCTTCACGGAGTTTTTGTTCGAGGTCCTCCATATTATTGTTTTCGTACCGGTACCTTGCTGCTTTACACAACCTGATACCATCGATGATAGACGCATGATTGAGCATATCAGATATGATAGCATCTCTTTCATCCAATAGCGGTTCAAAAAGTCCGCCATTGGCATCAAAAGCGGCCGCGTACAATATGGCGTCTTCCTGACCGACAAAACGTGCGATTTCCTGCTCCAGTTTTTTATGGATATCCTGCGTGCCACAGATAAATCTCACCGAAGACATGCCAAAACCATGCGTGTCAATAGCTTCTTTGGCAGCTTGTATGACTTCAGGGTGAGAAGATAGTCCCAGGTAATTGTTGGCACAAAAATTCAGAACTTCTTTCCCCAAAGTGGTATTGATCAGGGCACTTTGCGGTGTAGTGATGATTCTTTCAGTCTTAAATAAACCGGCATCTCTTAATGCCTGCAACTCTGAAGCGATATCTGTTATGGTGGTATTTCTGTCGGTTTGCATAATCTGTCTTATTTATACATGTTTTGTAAATGGTCTAACATATCGGTCGTCATGGAAGTCAGGTCATAGTCAGGCTTCCAATCCCAATCTTTTTGGGCAAGGCTGCTGTCTATGGATTCGGTCCAGCTTCTTGCGATGGCTTCCCGGTAATCCGGCTTGTAACTAATCGTAAAATCAGGTATATGTTTTTTGATTTCCAGATAAATATCTTCAGGGCTGAAGCTCATAGCGGAAATATTGTACCCATACCGTATGGATAATCGATCTGAATCTGCTTCCATCAATTGAATGGTGGCTTTGATAGCATCATCCATATACATCATCGGCAATCGTGTGTCTTTGTTGAGAAAACATTCAAAATTTCCTGATTTCAGGGCTTCGTGATATATTTCTACAGCATAATCTGTTGTACCTCCTCCGGGAAGGGATTGCCAGCCGATGATGCCGGGATATCGCAAAGACCTGACGTCAACACCGTAACGATCGTGGTAATATTGACACCATAACTCTCCCGTAGCTTTGCTCATACCGTAAACGGTAGAAGGCACCAGGGGAACATCCTGCGGCGTGTCGGTTCTTGGAGTGGTTTTGCCAAAAACGGCTATCGTCGACGGGAAAAAGATTTTATCAAGTTTTTTTTCTCTGGCAGTTTCTAAAATAGTCAGGAAAGCATTGAGGTTAATATCCCATGTTTTTAACGGGTTTTTTTCACCGCTGGCAGATAACAATGCCGCAAGGTGGTATATCTGGGTGATGCCGTGACGATCTATAATTTCATGAAGTTTTGTGGTATCCATAATGTCCAGAAATTCAAAGGGTTCATTGTTTTCTATGCTGTTGACATCTGTAGCCAAGACCTGTTCCTGTCCGTATTTGGTCCGTAATGCCTTGGTCAGGACCTGTCCTATTTGACCGTTTGCTCCCGTAATCAGGATTTTAGGTGTCATGATGGTGATTTGTTTAGTGTCTGCAAAATTTGAAAAAGCGCCACAAGGTACTTCTTTTTATTCTTTTGGAGAATGCAGTTCTGCTAATTTTTTTGAAATGATTCCTGGTAATTGTCCGGCAATATTTTTTTGTAAAAGAGGAGTGAATTTTCCTTTTGATACACTGTGATAATCACACAAATACTCTTGTTCTGATTGTCCCGGCGTGGGTATCAGGATGGCCGGAATATTTTTGGTATACAAATCCATAAGGGTGGAGTAGCCCGGTCTGCAAATCAAAAGTTTGCTTTGATTTATCTTCTTTTCAAGTTCGGCAGAACCCATTATGTTTATTACATTGATATGTGGAAAGGGTTGTTTTTGGACTGTACTATTGGTGCCTCGAACAAAATCTATCCCGGTATTTTTAAACTGATTCAACAACGGAATGAGCAGGTTTTCAAGATAGGTGCGCTGAGGTTCGGGACCCGAAAGGATGACCAATATATCGATTGATTTTGTTTTTTCCACAAACGGCGAAAACCTACTCAGGATACCAATATATTTATAATGACGAATACCATTTGAGTCGGAAAGCATGCCGGCCAGTTTAATCGTCGGATCATCCGGTATCCAGCACATTGAATATTTTCTAATAAAATACTGATGTGCGGCTGTCATCATCCTGCTGATCCATTTTACAGGATAAAATATTTGAATCTGATGACTGATATAAATGTTGACCGGAATTTTATGATTATAAAAACAAAACCGGTTGTCTGAGATAATGACATTGGCCCCGATCATCCGGGATATCCTTCCCGCATGTATTTTATCCTGTCTAAGAAATCGTAGGAAAGAAAAAAACTGCAACATAGCATTTACCAACATCCGGTTAGTCTGATATCTGAAATTTGTTTCAGGCAACCGGTGGATTTTTACATCCGGTAATTCAGAAGACAACCAATCTATAATGTGACCATCAGCGGCCAAATGTACCGTATGACCTTCTTGTATTAATACCCTGATGACAGGAACCGACCGACTTGCATGACCCATTCCCCAATGCAATATTCCGAAAAGGATCGTGGAATGTTCCGGAATATCTTCTTTGATGGTTTGAAATAATTTGGTAGAAATGATATTGATTTTGCAACAAAAATAAGGTTATTCGATTCTTTGCTGTATAGAATCATATTTTTTTTAAAAAAAAGTGTCTTTTTGTTTTAAATTTGTAAATATTGAATAATTTTGTCATCTGTAATATAATCGGGGGTGTCCTTTTTCCTAATGAGTATTTTGTTTAAATGGTATTGAGATCTCTCAATACTTTTGGTTTACGATTAAAATTTAAATTTTATGTTTATTAAACAAATATTCTTTTTTGTATTGATCTTTTCACCAATGATGGCTTTTGCACAGGTCGGTCAAACTATTGAAAATACAAGACCTGGGGATATCTTATCCGGTTCTCCCTTAGTATTGTTTGTTCCTCTTGACCCGAATACCGCCAAAGTTCAACATCTTCCTGAAAATACAGACTTGTATACGTTGAACGAAAGTTTATTACAAAAATGGTCTGTCAGTAATCAAAGAAGTTTTGAAATGGCATTTTCTCTGGCTGGAAAGTCTTATGTTTTGCCTTTTGCAGAAATGAAAGTTATGGCAGAAAATGTCAGGATACGCACTTCTGACGGAAAAACACTGGCTTGGGATCATTCCGTCAAAACCTTAAGAGCGCAATTGCCTGACGGTAACGGATGGGCTACGTTAAACATATCGGAATCAGATGTTTATCTTGTGATTGCTTTGCCGGAAGGAAATTATGAAATCGGCAAAGATGACAGAGGATTTTATAAAGGGGCTTACGCCAAAATGAAACCGGTTCACTTTTCTGAACCTGAATATGCTGAAAATGAAAATGAAAACACCAAACCTCAGGCTGGTGGAAGCCGATACGGAAACTGCCTCGAAGTGTTTGTTGAAGTCGATTATCAGGCTTTTGTAGCTAATGGATCCAGTCCGGCAACCACCACCTGGGTCAATCTATTGATGTCCAACGTCATTTCTGTGTATGCTATCCATGATGTTCCTCTCGTCGTATCTGATATTTTTATATGGACGACCGCCGATCCATATGCTACAGCCACTAATCTGAGTGCTATGGGCCAGGCTTTTGTCAATAACCGGCAGAATAATTACCTGGGGCAAATTGCCGTGCTGTTGTCAACACGGAATCTGGGAGGCGGTCTTGCCCATGGTTTGGGTGGATTTTGTAACGATTATCCACAGTTTCCCGGACCATTTTGTACCAATACTTCTTTGGAACTCAGCAACAATACATTTCCAAACTATAGTTATAATACCTATCTGGTTTCACATGAAATCGGTCACGTAATGGGTTTAAGACACACCCACGCCTGCGTTTGGAACGGCAATTACACCCAAGTCGACGACTGCGGAAATACCTATGCTTTTCAAAATAATCAGACCATAGAAGGATCCGGATGTTTTGATCAAAATAATCCTGTTTCTTCACCCGGAACGATCATGAGTCATTGTCAGTTGATTCCCGGTGTGGGCATCACATTGTCGCTGGGATTCGGGTCTGTGGTAGGACAGAGATTGTACGATAATTATCATTTTGCACCTTGTTTGACCGGTCAAACGTGTGGCAGTTTACCACCACCCAATAACATTTGTGGTGATGCCATTGTAGTGCCGGTCAGAAGAGATTGTACCCTGGCAACTTTTTCAAATATTAACGCTACTCCTTCAGGTGCAACGCCGGGGTTTAGTTGCGGAACACCCGGTGGTATCAGAGATGTGTGGTTTCGGGTTCAGGTGCCCCCGTCAGGAAGTATCACGATCGAAACCGGTCAGGTGTCCGGTGGATTGACAGATATGTTGATGCAGGTTTATTCCGGCAATTGTGGTTCTTTGGTCCAGGTTGCCTGTGATGACAATACGGGAGGAGGAAACCACGCCAGAGTGGCGCTTTCCGGAAGAACCCCCGGCGAAAACTTATGGGTCAGAATTGTGGACAGCGGTAGTAATGATTTCGGATATTTCGGATTTTGTGCTTATGACATCAATCTGCCCTGCCATCCCGATTTTCAGGAATTGATCAATTTTTATAATGCAACCAACGGACCTTCATGGACAAACAAAACCGGATGGCAAAACGGTGCGGCAGGGTCCGATTGTAATGTGTGTAACTGGTTTGGCGTAACCTGCAATGATGATGACAGGGTGATGGAAATCCGACTGCCGAACAATGGATTGTCGGGAACCTTGCCTTCATCAATGACTAATATCGGGTTGTTAAAAACCTTGGTTTTGTATGACAATAATTTTTCAGGAGCCTTACCCACCTGGTTTTCAGGATTTTTACACATTGAAACCATAGATTTGGGTGGAAATAATTATTCAGGAACATTACCGGCAAATCTTGCCCTGATATCCGGTCTGAAAAATCTTTATTTGGACAATAATAATCTCTCCGGTGCTTTATTGCCCTCATTGAGTAATGTGGACCTTTCTCTCATTTATCTGAATGGAAATAATTTTACGGGTTGTTTTCCCCTTTCTTACAGTAGTTTTTGCAGCTCAGCCTATAATTTTACGGGTAATGCGGGCTTGCCGGGCAATGGCAATTTTTTGGCTTTTTGCAATAACGGAACAGGTGGAGATGTGGATAATGACGGATTTTGTAAAGGACCAAATGATTGTGATGATACCAACCCAAATACCTATCTCGGTGCTCCGGAAATTTGTGATGGCAGGGACAATGACTGTGATGGTATGATCGATGAAGGTGTATTAACAACAGCTACCAATACATGGACAGGTATGTCCGGTAACTGGAATGTTTCATCCAACTGGAGTCTTGGCGCTATACCGTCAGCCTGTACGCATGTGATTGTGAATACACCCGTAACAGTGACTGTTCCTGAAGATTTTTCCGGAAGGGCCAAAAGTATCACCTTATCCAACAATGCCTTTATGAATATTCTTTCCGGAGGGTTTATTTTGACGGATTAAACCAAAATTAAATTTATTCCTCAGAAGCTGAACCGTTGTTAAATCCGATAGGGTTAAAACTTTGGCCACTTTTGTGAGGTTGTTCGTCGTCGTAGTCCTCCCATTCAGTGATGTCTCTGAGGAATGCCTCTACATGTCGTAGGATAAAAGGAGATTTGAGTTCGTCGGGACGAAGGATTTCCAATGTCATAGGTGGTTTAGGTTGACCGTAACCTTCAATGTAAGGGCTGACGATCATGACCATGATCTTACCATTAAATAGTTGTTGGTATATCAGCGAACCGTTGGATTTGATCATGGTTCTTTTGACACCGGTATCTTCCATGTTTTCGGTGATACCACTACTTGTTCTTCCCAGATCAAGCATGACAGATTCCAGATTTTCGATGTTATTTCTTTCGACCAGAACGGCTTTGGGTAAATCCGCTTGTTGTAAAATATCCTGAAGTGATCCCATAAGCATGGGTTTGATTTCTTCATGCCAGGCTTTTCTGTAATTTTCCGTATTTTCCAAAACTTGTTTGTACCGGTTTATTTTTGAGTTCAGACTTCCTATATCCATTATTTTTTTTTAAAGGTGACTGGTTAACAGTAAATCAATCGGGGTGTATTTTTGTTCAAATCTTTTTGCTAAATATTCATTCGTAATAAAACCTTTATAGACGTAACATCCGTTTCTGATGCCATTATGACTGAATAATAATTGTTCTATGTGTGCCATACTTCCCATCTTTATTAATAAAGGTGTGATGATGTTGCTTATGGATTGCGAGGCTGTTCTGCTGACTTTGGAAGCGATATTGGGGACACAATAATGAACGACACCATGTTTTACAAAACTGGGCGCATCGAGTGTCGTAAGTTTGGAAGTTTCGATACAACCTCCCTGATCAATACTTACATCAATGATGACAGAACCGTCTTTCATTTTGCTTACCATTTCTTCAGTGACCAGAATGGGCGTTCTTCCTGTTTTGGAATGCATGGCACCTATGACAACATCTGCACTCAGCAATTGGTAAGCAAGATGAACCGGATTGAAGGTTGAAGTGTGAATATGTCTGCCCAAAACATTCTGCAAACGCATAAGTTTGGTAATATTATTGTCAAATACGCGAACGGATGCACCTAATCCCTGAGCGACACGGATTGCATTTTCAGCAACAAAGCCGGCACCCAGGATGACAATTTTTGCCGGAGGGACACCTGATATACCACCTAACAGGACGCCACGGCCACCTTGTGAATTGGTCAGATATTCTGCTGCTGTCAGCACGGCACTTGTTCCAGCTATTTCACTCATGGTTCTGACAATCGGAAAGGATCCGTCTTCAGCCTTGAGATATTCCATTGCCAGGGCAGTGATCTTTTTTTTTCGAAGTCGTTCGAGATATTCATCCTGCAATATCGGAATTTGAAGAGGGCTGATCAGGATGCTGTCAGGACTCATCAGTTCAATTTCTTCGATGGTCGGTGGTGCAACTTTGACAATGATATGCGATTTAAAAACTTCCTCTCTCGAAGGACTTATCAATGCCCCGGCCTCGGAATAGTGATGGTCTGAAAAATAAGAATCTTTTCCTGCATCCGCTTCCACCACAACCTGATGTCCGTATCCGATAAGAGCACGGAGAGAGTGGGGGACAAGGGCTACCCGATGTTCGCATAATATAGTCTCTTTGGGAATACCTATCGTCAGAGAACGGGGTTTGGTTTCAAATAATAATGTTTCAGGTTGGGTCTCAAAATGACCTTCCGTAAAAAAATCTGAAAAATGAATGGGTTTGCTTGACGTATTCATACATTAATTATAGGACAAACCTACTAAAAAAAAATTACATTCAGGATACCAAAGGTCTGATTTTTTCCGTCTGACTTATTTTTATTTTCTCTGAATACAAAAAGAATCTATAAACCTTTAGAGAGGATTACCCCTCGATTTTTTTAACATAGATATTTCTGCTACATTCAGAAACAGTATTGATCTCTATGACAACAAAGGGAAGAGGCAAAATGGGAATAATCACTTCAGCCCATTCGATAAAACAATAAGAGCCGGAATACAGATATTCTTCGATGCCGATTTCCAGGGCTTCATGTATATCTTCCAAACGATATAAGTCCATATGGTAGATGGTTTTTTTGTCTGTGCCATATTCGTTGATGATAGAAAAAGTAGGGCTGCTGACATTCCCGGAATAACCGATCTGTTGACATAACTCTTTTATTAAAGTAGTTTTTCCGGCCCCTAAGTTTCCGGAAAGAACAAAAATGCGGACATTGTCAAACTGCTGCAGTATTTTTTGGGCTGCTTCAGGCATGGACAAAAGTTCTGTCGACTCAAGGATTAATTCCATACATACATTTTAGTGCAATGATAATCAATTTTTACATCATGGAACAAAAACAGGACACACTGATGTAATATTTTATCGTGTTTGAATGTCCTGAACATATTATATTAACTTTGAATGTATTTTTTTATATAAAATAAATAATTGAATATCAGTATGTTATTTATTATGTAAACTTTATATTAAAAAATGGTATAATATTTGATTTAATAATTCAGGCAACATATAACAGGTTTCTGCAATATGATGTCAACCAAACTTACACGCTAATATCTTCGGACCTTACAACGATGGCCCGGAGGTTTTATCGTTCAGTTAAATCTTAAAACCGATATAATGAAAAAGTATTTTACACTTTTATTTTTGTTGATTTTTGGTATAGTAAACCAAACGTTTGCGTCTTACAAAACATCGACACGTCATCATGAAACGCCTTTAGTATGGGCTCAGGACGGGAAGGGAAATCTTTCTGCCTATTTTCCATGGGAAATGGCATCAGCATCCATGATGATGGCAGATTGTCCGGGTGATATTGCTGTTGAAGCTGATCCGGGAGAATGTTCGAGAGAAATCATTTACGATTTTAATCTCGTTTCTTCCAATCCGCCTCCGCAGGAATTGGTCACACAAAACAATGATCCGGACCTGGTGAATGCCACCATATTTTGTCCAATCGGTCAGACGAGGTTCAGAAGGACGTTTACCAATGCCTATCAGACACCTTTTGTATTGAATGATTTGGAAATGGGCGTTTATCAGTCTTCCAACAGTCCGTCTGTAACGATAAATGTGTATGACCAGTCCAATAATTTGATTTTTACGAAAAGTGAATTGGTTCCTACCTTAAATATGCAGATGTTTACAACATCATTGGATGACATTGTCATTCCACCGGGAGAATCCTATAGTGTGGAAGTGGTGACACCACCACCTTTTGTTAGTATTTTCCGTATGGGAAGAAATGACGCCGGTAATACCACCGGAGAAGCATCCATTTCTTCTGAAACCTGTATACCGGCTCAAATGTTGGTGTCAGGAGCCTCTATGGCCAATTCTGTAGTACTTTCGGTTTTAGGTACTGCCGAAGAATTTATCATTGTCAATAACAGTTTACATCCATATGAAAGTGGTGACGCTTTTCCTGTAGGTACTCATTTGATGGATTACCAGATTTTTGATTGGGAAGGAGACGAAATCCTTGATTGCCAGTTTCAAATCAGTGTATTTCCATACGAACCATCTACCACGACCATAGCTTGTAATGATCAGGTAAATGTCACTTTAGGTTTGGAATGTAGTGCAGAAGTAGGTGCAGAATATATTTTAAAAGGAGACTTTTATGGTTGTTATGATGATTATGAAGTAGACATTACTTCGCTTCAGGGTTTCAGCCTTGGAAATACAGTCGGAAAAGCTCAAATAGGTCAAACCCTCAGGGTTAAAGTTACGGCACCTGACGGAAATTATTGTTGGGGACATATTCTGGTAGAAGACAAATTCGGTCCGGTGTTTACCTGCAATGACGTGTATACGACCTGTGTGGGAGATTTGACTCCGGGTTCTCCGATGTCTTCCCGAATCAACCTGCCTGCTTTTATAGAAGGAAATATTTTGTTTCCTGGGACACCAAATTCCAGGTCATATGTTATTCCGGTACACAATTTTAGTGGTTTTTCTATCTCTGATGTAGGGGTACATTTAAATGTTTCACATACCAGGGTTTCTGACCTTGTTGCCACTGTTCAGGCTCCCAACGGAATGTCTGTAACTTTATTTGTTGGTCCGGGAAGTAATGCCGGTCCTTGTACAGGTGATGACTTACTCGTGGATATTTTTGATGATGCAGCTCAAACGAATGCAGCTCTTTTGTCTATGTGTAATATGGTAGCTCCGGCTGTTTCAGGTGATTTTAGACCTTTGACATCATTAAGTATATTTGATGGTATCGACCCGACAGGAGATTGGACGGTAACCATTCATGACGTTTCTAGCGGAGAAGGCGGAACCATCAACGAAGTTGTTTTGAGTTTTGACCAGGTTGGAGCAGAAATTCCTTTTCCATATTCATATAACGTCAACTGGATAGACCTGGGCAACCAGTCTTACTGGATTGAAGACGGCGATTATTGCACCAATGCAATCATCACATACCAGGACGAAATCCTTGAAGAGGGTTGTGAAGGTCCTTATGTGAGAGTCATCAGAAGATGTTGGGATGGTTTTGACGAATATGATAATCATGCAAATACTTGTTGTCAGACTATATATGTATACCGAAACGGATTGTCAGCCATTATTTTTCCACCGAATTATGATGATGTAGACGAACCCGCTCTCTCTTGTGCTGACTACGGTACAGTAATACCTGGTCTTGATGTGACCGGTACAGTGACAGGTGACTTTTGTGATAATGTGCAGATTGTGCCTTATACAGATGTCATCCTGCCGATTTGTAAAAATTCGTACAAAATTATAAGAACACATAAGGTAATCGAATGGTGTAACAGTCTTGTACTGGAACATAATCAGATCATCAAGGTGGTTGACAATGAAGGACCGGATATGGAATGTCCTGCAGATATGACCATTTCTACCAATCAATATGACTGTTTTGCCACAAGAGTATTTGACAGACCGGAGATATTATTTGATTGTTCCGATAATTTTACATACAATCTTTCTCATGCTTTCGGACCTTTTTCAGATGATTATCCTTGTCAGGAAGCAAGTTACTCCAAAGAATTTGCCAATCAAAATACCAGAACGGTTTCCAATCTTCCAATAGGTCATAACTTTATCAAATGGGAAGTTAAGGATGAATGTGATAACATCAGCGAATGTTGTACCCGTGTGACTGTTCGCGACAATATACTGCCGACAGCAGTTTGCCACCTGAATACTGTGGTCTCTATAGCTGCCAATCAACAAGCCATTGTTTTTGCATCTTCATTTGACGACGGAAGCCATGATAACTGTGCCATTCGTGAAATTGAAGTACGAAAAACGGTTAATTCTTGTCTTGCAGGCGATACGTTATTTGCAAAACAAGCTATATTTTGTTGTGCCGAAATAGGTCAGGAAATTATGGTGGAAATGAAAGTTACTGATGTTCATGGCAATATGAATACCTGCATGGTTCGTGCAACCGTACAAGATAAATTGAATCCTTATATCAAATGTCCGCCGAATATTACCCTGGATTGTCAGGCTGATTACGAGGATCTTGATATCACGGGAGAACCATCTGCAGTGGACAATTGTAGTGTCAAAGAAGTTGTAAAGGTCGACGATCCTTATTTGTCACAATGTGGTACGGGTTACATCAACAGAACCTGGACAGCTGAAGATTTCCAGGGATTAAAAGACGATTGTATCCAAACCATCACATTGTTTGATTATGACCCGTTTGACGGATTTGATATCAATGACCTGAGATGGCCGGAAAATTATGAAACCGACAAGTGCGGAGCAGCATTATTGCCTGAAAACCTTCCTAAGATCAATGCAAGGCCAGAAGTTTATGACGATGAATGTAGTTTGATTGCTATGCACTACAAAGATCAGGTATTCAGTTTTGTCGATGGTGCCTGCGAAAAAATATTAAGAACCTGGACCGTACTGGATTGGTGCACATACAATGAACAAAATCCTGTGTACGGAGAAGGTTGGTTTGAACACGTTCAAATTATTAAAATGCATAATACCGAAGCACCTGTCATTGAGGCGAGTTGTGCGGACAGAACGGTCTTTTCATATGGAAATTGTGAAGGTGAAGTTTCTGAAAGTATTACAGCTTATGATTTGTGTACACCTTCTGAGTTGATCAATTATACCTATACTATTGATTTGTATAATGACGGTTCGATCAATTTTTCAGGAAATACCAACAATTACAAAAGGATATTGCCTGACGGAACGCACAAAGTTCGTTGGACAGCAGAAGACAAATGTGGAAACGTGTCGGTTTGCCAATATTTGTTGACCGTAGCAGATGGCAAAAAACCAACACCTTATTGTTTGAGCTCCATTACCACTGCGGTAATGAATTCAAATGGTCAGGTAGAAATCTGGGCCATCGATTACGATCTGGGAAGTACGGACAACTGTACAGATTATGCCGATCTTTGGTTTACCTTTGACGGTGCCACTCCGGTAAGAGATTCTTTGAATACAGAACATTATTTTAAAGGTAATGGATTGCCGGCTACATTTGCCGAATATGTGGATGGTGTCGCTCAGAAATGGATACCGGCTACCAATTCGTCTGGAAGATTGTTTTCTTGTAATGATATTTCTAATGGTGATTCGGAAGAATTATTACTGGATATGTCGGTGACAGACCTTGAAGGCAACAGTGATTTTTGTACTATTACCCTGGTGCTTCAGGACAATTCCAATGTTTGTGAAAATTCAAACGGATTGGTAGGTACCATTTCGGGTAGAATTACACTGGCAGATGCAAGACCATTAAAAGGAGCCAACCTGATTTTGGAAAGTAACCAACCGGAATATCCGAAGAGTATATTATAAGGTCAGACAGGAACCTTCCAGTTTACCAATGTCAAAAAGAATTTTGACTATCAACTTTCGGCAGTGTCTAATGAAGATTTGGATGAAGGATTATCAACCCTGGATATCGTATTGATTCAAAGACATATTCTTGGTGTACAATCATTAAACAATCCTTATTTGGTGATTGCCGGTGATATTGATGCCAACGAAAAGATCAATTCACTTGACCTGGTTAGCCTCAGAAAGGTGATTTTGGGTACCGTAACGGAATTTCCGAATCAACAAAAATCGTGGAAATTTATTCCGGCATCGTTGTCTTTTGCGGATTCGAATCACCCTTGGCCGATGACAGAAAAAATGTTGTATCCTAATTTCCAGCAAAATAAAAACAATCAGAATTTTGTTGCCGTAAAAATTGGTGATGTAAATAATTCCATTGTCCTGAATGTCGACGGTGACCCGACAGAAGCCAGAACAAACAAAACCCTTTCGTTTTTGACTGAAAGAGTGACAGCGTCCAAAGGTGAAACAGTCAGAATTCCGGTTTATGCTGAAGGTTTCAAAGATTTGTCAGGCTTCCAGATGACAACACATTTTGACCCTGAAGTATTTAGTTTTGCTGGTGTGGAATCCGGTGAGATTGAAATTACAGATGCTCATGTCGGTGTTTTTGACAACAAACCAGGTATTTTGACAACCAGCTGGAATTCAAATCAACCGGAAAACTTGGATAATGACCAGGTAGCTTTTTACTGGGTATTGACAGCCAAAAAAGAGGTTGACACAGATCAGATTTTTGTTGCATCTTCTCAGATTACCACTGCAGCAGCTTATGACAGCAGCCTGAAAAGTTGTAAGGTAGAATATAGAAGTAAAAATGAAAGTGAATCATCAGCCAATGTTTTTGTGTTGAGACAAAATGTTCCCAATCCGTTTACAAACCAAACAACTATATCGTTTACCCTTCCTTCAGATGAGCAGGCTGATCTGAAAATTATGGATGTAGCCGGTAAAGTTGTATACAGTTCGTCAAAATGGTATGACAAAGGAACCCATCATGTAAATATTGACAAGTCTGTTGTTCGTCAGTCAGGAGTCTTTTATTATCAGATTTCTGCAGGAAGTTTTACAGCAACGAAAAAAATGATTTTTATAGAATAAATCGGTTTTATAATAAACATAGAAGCCGGTCTGCCCAAAGCAGCCGGCTTTTTTATTTTAAAAAGGTATTGTTAAGGTAGTACCAGGTAAGGAATCATCATGTTTATCCTTTGACTCTAATCAGTTTGTCATATGATATTCATCAGGATTTGACCTGTTATTTCTGTTTAATATTGTGTTATCATTGTAAGAAACAGATATCTGATTCGGATTTTTATGCATTAATCGCTCAGAGGTATTTGTTTTGAACCTAAAATTATCACAGATGAACACAGAAACAAAAATTAAACATGTAATGACTACCAAAGTGGTTGCCGTTAGGCCGGAGCATTCAATCATGAAGCTTGAAGAACTTTTTGAAGCTGTACCGATTCACCATATTTTGGTAACAGAACATAACAATCTGGTGGGAATCGTCAGTAAGTTGGATTTATTGAAATTGTATCGAAAAGAATTAGAAAAAAGCAATACCCTTGACAGGTCTCAGATTTTGGTCCAACATATCATGACGCCCAACCCGGTGACATTGGATTGCGATGATACCATTGGTCTGGCGGCAGATATATTTTTGTCAAACACCTTTCATTCATTGCCGGTAGTCGATGGAAAAGAATTGGTAGGTATCATTACAAACCATGACCTGATTAAGTTTGCTTTTCAGCATTGATATCTGATTAGATTTTTATAAAATACTGAATTATGGGTTCCTTCGCCATCAAACAAATAGAAAATTTGTCTCAGCGTAATGTTTTTTACAGACAAATTTTTGAGGATATTGAAGCTTTCGACCGATTGTTGGCAGAAGGCGCAATTGAAAAAGAGGATCAAACATTCGGAGTAGAGCAGGAATTGTGTTTTATCAATCATTTGGGCGAACCCAAAAATGTAGCTTTACAGGTATTGGAACAATTGAAAGAACCTCAGTATACCAATGAGTTGGCGCTCTTCAATATGGAAATTAATCTTGATCCTCAATCGCTCAACGGTACCGGCATCCAAAAAATGGCAAACCAACTGTATAATCTGACAGAAAAAGCCCGCAAAGCAGCTCAAAAAGTGGATTCTGATATTTTTTTAGCAGGTATTTTGCCAACGATTACCTCAGAAAATCTTACTTTTGATTCAATGACTCCTATTGACAGGTACAAAGTCCTCAGTCAGGAATTGTTGAAATTGAGAGGAAAAAAATTTGAAATTTTTTTGCAGGGTGTTGACGATCTGCATGTAAAATTGGATACGATTTTGTTTGAAGCGTGTAATACCAGTTTTCAAATGCACCTTCAGATCAATCCGGATCGGTTTGCCCATTATTACAATTGGTCACAGTTGATTTCCGGTCCATTATTAGCTATTTGTACCAATTCTCCATTACTTTTCGGAAAAGAATTATGGTCTGAAAACAGAATCGCCCTTTTTAAACAAAGTCTGGACACGAGAATCCATTATAATCATTACAGAGAAAAAGTTTCCCGCGTTTATTTTGGTGATCAGTGGCTCAGAGAAAGTCCTTCTTATCTTTGGAAAAATGAAGTTGCCAGATTTCCGCTGGTTTTCCGGGGAGAAGGGTTTCCTTCAGCAAAAGACGAAATGGCAAAAGGTCTCAAACCAGGTTTGCGGTCCGTTCGTTTGCATACAGGAACCACGTATACCTGGAACAGGCTTTGTTACGGAGTTGACCGGAATCAGGCACATATCCGGATAGAATGTCGATATATTCCTGCAGGACCGACATTAAAAGACGAAATGGCCAATCTGGTATTTTGGTTGGGACTCATGAAAGCGGCAAAATATCAGGAAGATGATTTTTTTGAAAAGATTAATTTTTCTTCTGTAAAAAATAATTTTTATAAAGCAGCACGATATGGAATTTTGTCTGAACTTGATTTTTTTGGAAAAAATTTGCAGGCTGTTACATTGAGTGAGGAAACCCTTATTCCTTTGGCTTCCAAAGCGCTCAAAGAAGAAGGGATGGATCCAGGTTTGGTGGATAAACATTTGAAAGTAATTTCGGACAGAATTCATAAAAGTCAAACAGGTGCAACGTGGATGATAGACAATCACAGAAAACTTTTATCAAGGTTTAAACCTTCATTGATTTCTAAAATTCTGGTGACCACATCTTTGGAATATCAAAAAAAAGATGTTCCTGTTTCTGAATGGCAACCCATCATCGAAGACAAATTGCATTACTTTTTTCAGCAACATTTTGAAGCCCTGACGGCCAAGGATGTGATGTCAAATAAAATTCAGACTATTTCTTCAGAAGCAACCGTAGCATTTGCTTTTTATATTATGGAATGGCAGGACTTCCGCCACCTGGTGGTTGAAGATGGCAAAGACAGGTTTATCGGATTGGTGTGTCGGTCTGACATCGAAAAACATAAAGATTCAGAAGACCCAATCATTCAATTTATTCATGAAGGTGTTAAATTGGTCGAAACGACTACTCCGCTTACGGAAATACAGGATTATTTGGATAATAACTCTGACAAAGCCGTCATTGTCATAAGCGATCAAAAGACCGTCGGAATTATTACAGATAATGATTTGTAATATTTTCTGTAAAAAGATAGTTTCAGCAGGTTAAATAAAGTCAATTCAAAGAATGTACCCATTTTGTGCATTATGTATCAAATCTCAGGGTATAAATCCCTTCAGATAAAAAAATATTTTTTTGAAAAGTTAAATCTGACTATTATAAATCCTGTATTTATGTAAAATTTGTAACTTTGCCTCAACATTGTATTCCTTCACAAATCCAAATTAAAGATACGTATGAAATCATTTAATCTTGAAAAATTAGGCATCACTGAACCTGTTATTTACAGAAATCTGAGTGTTCCTGCTCTTTATGAAATGGCTATCAAAAATGAAAAAGGAAGTATTATTTCTGATAAAGGAGCCTTATTGGTTTACTCCGGAGAGAAAACAGGCCGAAGTCCGAAAGACAGAAGAATTGTCACCAATCCGGAATCTGAGGGAAATATCGATTGGGGAAATGTCAATCTCCCGATGGATGAACACACCTTTATGATCAATAAAGTTCGTGCGGTCGACTATCTGAACAGCAAAGAAATCATATATGTCGTCGATGGTTATGCAGGCTGGGACCCAAGATTCAGGTTAAAAGTCAGAGTGGTTTGTTCCCGTGCTTACCATGCACTTTTTATGAGGAATATGCTCATCAGACCTACAGAAGACGAATTAAAATCTTTTGGTGATCCGGACTATATCATCTATAATGCAGGTGCTTTTCCTGCGAATAAATATACCAACCAAATGACCTCAAAAACCAGTATTTCTCTGAATTATGAAAACAGAGAAATCGTGATTTTGGGAACAGAATATGCCGGTGAAATGAAAAAAGGTATCTTCACCGTGATGAACTATCTTATGCCTTTGAGAGGCATTATGCCGATGCATTGTTCAGCCAATGTGGGCAGAACAGATGACGTTTCTATATTTTTTGGCCTTTCAGGAACGGGTAAAACAACGTTGAGTGCCGACCCGAACCGAGGTTTGATAGGAGACGACGAACATTGTTGGACAGATGAAGGGGTCTTCAATATCGAGGGGGGATGTTATGCCAAAGCTGTCAACCTCAGCGAAGAAAAAGAACCTGAAATCTTTAATGCCATCAGATTCGGCACCGTATTGGAAAATGTGTCCTATGATCCGAGCACAAGAGAGGTAGATTATGATGATATTTCAATCACAGAAAATACAAGAGCATCCTATCCGATAGAGTTTATTGACAATGCCTATATTCCGTGTGTGGCAGGTCATCCAAAAAATATCATTTTTCTGACTTGTGATGCCTACGGTGTATTGCCTCCGGTCAGTAAACTGACACCAGAGCAGGCATCCTATCACTTTATATCCGGTTATACAGCAAAAGTGGCCGGAACAGAGATGGGCGTAACAGAACCATCGGCTACATTTTCAGCTTGTTTTGGCGCCGCCTTTATGCCATGGCATCCGAACAAATATGCTGAATTACTTGCCAAAAAAATTAAGGAACACAACACCAATGCCTGGTTGATTAACACAGGTTGGACAGGAGGACCTTACGGAATCGGCTCCAGGATAAAACTGAAATATACAAGAGCCATCATCGATGCCATTCACAACAATGAATTTGCCAATGTGTCTTTTAAGCAGGAAGAAACATTCGGATTAAGTGTTCCGTTGACCTGCCCTAATGTTCCGGCGGATATCCTGATTCCTTCCAATACCTGGGTAGATAAAAAGGGTTATGAAAATACCCTGAAAAAATTGGCTGACCTCTTCAAAACTAATTTTAAAAAGTACGAAGCAGGGGTCAATCAGGAGATTATTGACGCGGGACCTAAATAAATTTTGGGTTTTCCGGACTTTGTTTACAATAAGAAATTGTGAATCAAAACAACGCAACCCACTTAGATTTGAAACATACCTATGTATATTGATTTCCACACACATCGACGGATTATGCCGGAGAATGGTGTGGAAATCATTTCTGTTCACCCGGGAAAACAGATACCGGGCCAATGGTTTACTATAGGATATCATCCGTGGTGGACACCCGAAAAACTGTCGGAATCAGAGCTTATGCTGTTGTCTGATTATTCAGAAAATATGGGTTTTTTGGCAATCGGAGAATGTGGTTTGGACAGATTAAAGGGGCCTTCCCTGAATGTTCAGATGGATATTTTAGTGCAACAAATACAATTGGCCAACAGCTTACAATGCCCGTTAATTATTCATTGTGTAAGGGCATTTCAGGAAGTGATGGATTTGAAAAAACAAATGGGTAAAACACCCTGGGTGATTCATGGATTTGTCAGAAACAAAATATTGGCGGGTCAACTGCTCGATAAAGGTATTTATTTATCGGTGGCTCCGTATCTCAACATGCCGGTTTCTTTCAAAGAAACGTTGGAATATTTGCCACTTGATATGATTTTTTTAGAGACGGATAGTGAGTATTCCCTGTCAATTGGTGACAGATACAAAATTTTTTCAGACCTTCGCCGCATTCAAATCCGGGAGGCGGAAAATATATTTTTTGATAATGTTTGCAGATTTTTTACATGGAAGGAAACGGTATTGCGGGATGGCTTGAGCGGAGTGAGTTATTAATTGGTACGGAAGCGCTAAAAAAATTAAAAAATGCTCATGTACTATTGGTCGGACTCGGTGGAGTAGGGAGTTTTGCCGGAGAATTTCTGGTAAGAGCCGGTATCGGTGAGATGACGATCATCGATGGTGATGTCGTGGATCCAACCAATAAAAACAGACAGTTGCAGGCACTCAACAGCACGGTCGGCAAATCAAAAGTAGAATTATTGAAAGATAGATATTTGGATATCAATCCGGATATAAAACTACACTGTATCGATCATTTTATGAATCCGGATGATATGGAAAATCTGCTCAGAAATAATACCTACGATTTTATTCTCGATTGTATAGACAGCATCCAACCTAAGTTAAATCTCATTCAGTTGGCCAGAGCAAGCAGAATGAAATTTATCAGTTCTATGGGTGCAGGGGGCAAACTCGATCCGACAGCCATACGGATTCGGGATATTTCACAAACCAAAGAATGTAAATTTGCGCGAACAGTTAAAAAACTTCTCAAAAGAAGGGGCATCAGAGACCGCATTCTCGTCGTCTACAGCGAAGAAATTCAACCTAAAGAAGCTCTGAAGATGACCGACGGTGCCAAATACAAAAAATCATATTACGGTACCATCTCTTACATGCCTGCTTTATTTGGCTTGTTTATGGCTTCTGAAGTCATCAGGAGGTTGGCTGATTTAAAAAAGAAAAAACTTCATTAACAGAAATATAAAGTTTGGACAAACCTTTTGTTGATGACCATAAAGGGTATATCGATTCTCTGGTGCCTGATAAAATTATGCACTTTTTCAGGTGATAATTGCTACAATATTTCACATTAAGATTATATATATTTTGTATTTAACGTATAATCATTATATTTTATATTAAAAAAATGTATAATATATTTTGTAGTTTCATGTTTGACGTGTAATTTTGTGATTTATATAGTGATATATGTATTCTGCGAAAGCGGAAAAACAGGATTAGGTCTTAAAACTCAAAATAATGAAACTTTTATCATCGGGCTCTTTTCAGAGAGTGTGGCCCTTATTGGTGCTATTATTATCCACGCATTTTTTGGTTGCTCAATCGGGTTCCTACTGCCCGGTAGGTGTTTCTGTCGAACCAAGGTTGACACAATCAACGCTGCGTCCCGGAAAAATAGCTCAATCAAATTTCTCATATTATTCCAAATGGTTGAATCCGCTTCTTGCAAAAGATGAAGACAATCAAAAGGCATCACTGAAGCTGACTTCACTGAAACAAGGGAGTCACCTACATTTTTCGGATTTTGCTGCCAATATCCCTGCCGGCGCTACCATCAAAGGAATTGAAGTTTTTGTCAAAGGCCAAAGCAACAGGCCGTCCTCAATATCAGAAATGTCGGTGACTTTATTGGCAAATAACCAATCTGTCATTTCTCAAAATAAAGCAAACTCGATTCCGCTACAAAAACCTTGGTCCGCCAATGCTGACGGCTCTGATAAAAAATGGTGCTACGGTGGTAAAACAGATACCTGGGGCATCGATTGGAATTCCGCCTGGATGAACGCCAAAGATTTTACCCTGGAAATTCAGGTGCGTAATGCTTCCGTTCAGGAAGTTACGGCCATGATTGATCATATCGAGATTGTTGTTCATTATGTACCGTTGGTTTCTTTTTGTAAAGATACTTGTGTCGTCTTTTTTGTTGACAAATTTAACAGGGGAAAGTCATACCACTGGACGGTCCCGGAAAATTTTGCTGTTACGTCAAGAGAAGACCAAAATACCATCAATATAATGGCAAAACCACACGCAACATTTGGTACTTATACCATTTGCGCCGAGGTGTATGACCAAAATGGAAATACACTGGATCAATGTTGCCGTCATTTCAATTACATCGATTGTGCAATCAATTCCATTCAGGGAGTGGCGTGGGAAGATGTCAATCTCAATGATCGGAAAGACGTCTCCGATCCGCTTCTTGGTGGTGTGAATATTAGTTTAAGAACGACTCAGGGGCAGTTGGTCAGCCAAACGACAACCAATCCTGCCGGAAAATATATTTTTGATCAGGTTCCAACGGGGCAATATTATTTGGTTGCTGAGAAACCTTCCGGAAAAATATTTTTACAAAAAAAAATTTCGGTAAATGAACAAATTAATAGTGACATTACCAATGTATTTGGTCCGGGATCAACCAACGCCGTTTCTTTATTAAATGGCACCACCGTAACCAATGTTGATTTTGGTTTTATCCCCGCAGTTGAAATCGGAGATTTTGTCTGGCATGACGTCAACTATAACGGTGTGCAGGATTTCGGCGAACCAGGATTGGCTCAGGTAGAAGTAAAACTTATCGATGGTAACCAGAATATCATGCAAACAACATTTTCTGATGCCACCGGAAAATACACATTTTCTGATGTTGGGCCGGGAAACTATCTGCTTGATTTTGACCTTCCAAATGAATTTTTTGCCACTTGTTTGTCAAACAATCCTTTGACCAACAGCAATATTTCCGCAAACGGACAAACACCTGTTTACGCTTTTACAGCAGGTTCACAGACGGATACCATTGATGCCGGTTTTGTGCAATTTGCCACCTTGTCTGGAAAGGTTTTTGAAGACCTAAAGGCAGATGGCTACTTACAGGACACGGACACCGGATTGGATAATATCCGCATCTTTATGTCCGGGATGACAAATTGTGGCGAATCTGTTGTTGATTCTGTTGTTTCAGATGGAAACGGTATTTATTCTTTTGATGATGTTAAACCGGGAACATATACCTTATCCTTTGAGTGTTCAGATGAATATTTTGTCACCCAAAAACCGGATTCATCTTCTCTTTCAAACAAAATAGTTTCCGATTTTGAAATTATAAATATAACCGTTCTTGGTGGAAATATTCTAAATTCACTTCACGCCGGCGTATACCGTTATGGTTCTGTGTCAGGCACCGTATGGAATGATACCAATGTCAACAGTTTTGAGGATGCCGGAGAATCGGGGATTTTTAATATTTCTGTTACCCTTGAAGGAGTGGATGTTTTTGGAAATCAGGTCATCCAATCAACAGTTACAGATACTTTTGGAAATTATTCTTTCGGTCAGCTCGTCCCGGGAATCTATCAGGTTCAGACAGAAAATACAACAGGTTTTGGGTTCAGTCCTCAAAAATTGGATCAGGATACAACCAGAGATAATAACAGCTCTGACGGTCTGATTGATCAAATATCTGTTTGTAGTGGCCAAAATTCCGGACATATGGATGTCGCTACCTATGCATACGCCTCATTAGGAGATCTCATTTGGGAAGACCTGAACGGAAACGGTTTATTTGAATCCGGCGAACCGGGAATCATTGGTATAGATGTCTCCTTATCGGGAACAGATATTTTTGGGACGGCGGTTTTAAAAATCACATCCTCAGATAATAACGGTCAATATCTTTTCGAAAACCTGAATCCTGGAAATTATACCGTCAGACTGGACCAAACCAGAGAATATAATGCCGGTCCGGCCAATCAGGGAAATGATGACACCGTTGACAATGATTTTGATGTTATGTTTG
This sequence comes from Saprospiraceae bacterium, assembly GCA_022842725.1. Taxonomy (GTDB): domain Bacteria; phylum Bacteroidota; class Bacteroidia; order Chitinophagales; family Saprospiraceae; genus OLB9. The sequence continues at coordinate 23,899 of JALHOZ010000021.1, read as the reverse complement.
AAAGCCATACTTTTGATTTGGTTTCAGGAGAAAACAATCAAACCATCGATGCCGGGCTTTATCTGCCGGGCGCCATCAGAGGAATGGTTTGGGAAGATAAAAATTGTGACGGCATATTCGGTTTTAATGATAGCAGAATGCCCAATGTAGAATTTAATCTCATTGGTACAACCAATGCCGGAGATCAGATATCAATTTCAGTATTTTCTGATCAGAACGGTCAGTACATTTTTGATGGTCTGCCTCCGGGTGATTACAATATTTCTGTTTTACTGCCGGATACTTATCAGTCGCTGACAACGTTTGTTTCCGGCCTGACCCTTGAAAGTGGCTTGACCATCAATGATATCGATTTTGCACTTTACAGATTTGCCTCTGTAGGTGATTTTGTGTGGATGGACCAAAACGGAAACGGTCTTCAGGATGCTGACGAACAAGGAATGGATGGGCTCGAGATTCAGCTTTTTGGTTCAGCAGGAGGTCAGCAGGTCAACAGGACCGTGATTTCCAGTGAAGGATTTTACAGGTTTGAAGACCTCAAACCGGGAGAATATACCATTCAGTTTCCCGGCGTTGCAGATCTTTCTGCTACATTGTTTCAGGTTGGAGATTCTTCTTTTGACAATGATATGAATGAAAACAACAGGGTCGAAAACCTGTTTCTTATCAGTGGAGCAAACCGGGACGACATAGACGCCGGATACACAGAAATAAGCCGGGGGATGATCGGAGATTTTGTATGGGAGGACAACAATGCCAACGGAATACAGGATTTGGATGAATATGGAATACCGGAAATTTCTGTTTTTTTGGACGGAATGACTTCAGGAGGACAACAAATCAATAAAAATACAACCACCAACGTAGACGGATTTTACTACTTCACTGATTTGAGGGCAGGAACATACACTGTTACTTTCGAATTGCCACAAGGTTGGTTTTTTACGAAAACCAATGCGGGTAATGGATTGAATGATTCCAAAGCGGAACAAACAACAGGCATGGTTATGGCTTTTGATTTGACAGCCGGTGAAACAAAATCTGATATCGATGCAGGAGCTTTCAGAACCGCGAGAATCGGAGATTTTGTGTGGTTCGATACCAACGAAAATGGACTTCAGGATGCCGGCGAATCCGGTCAGGAGGGTGTTACCATCTCTTTATTGGAAATGCCTTCTCAAACAGAAATTGATCAGATCACAACGGATGCTACAGGTTTTTATGCTTTCGAAAATATTGTACCAGGCTCTTATGTCCTGCGTGCAACCATTCCGGATAGTACCGTTTTGACTTTGTATAAGGAATCCGGCGAAACCATAAATTCGGATTTTTTCAAAACAGGTGATACCCTGACCACTTTACCATTTAACCTCATTTCAGGAGAAGAAAGTTTGGATATCGACCTGGGATTGGTCACCAAAAGAACAGAATTGGGCGGATTGGTCTGGAGAGATGCAGACGCTGACGGAATATTTGAACCAAATGAACCAATCTATGCGAATGTTGACGTTCTTTTGGTAAATCTGAGTGGAGATACCATACAACAAGTAAAAACGGATTCAACAGGAAGGTATCTTTTTGACAATGTACCGGCTGATGTGTATCGAATAACTTTTCCGGTTTATGACAGTCTGACGTTTACCAAATACCGACAAGGCAATGATCCGGAAGTGGACAATGATGTACAGGATCTTCCGGGAGGAACCATCCTGGTCACTGTTTTGGAAGGCGAAAGATTGCTAAGCCTCAACGCCGGTTACGTCCGAAAGTCATCAATAGGTGATTTTGTTTGGTTGGACACAAATGAAAACGGGTTGCAGGATGCCAATGAAAACGGAATAAACGGTATTACGGTATATCTCTACAATTTGTCAAACCAAATACTGGATTCTGTGATGACCAATATCAGACCCGGAACATTTAATTCCGGTTATTACCAATTTGACAGATTGTTTCCGGGAGATTATTATATAAGATTCGGATTGCCCAAAAATCTGTTGTTTACCAATCATATTACGGACAATCTTTTGATCAACAGTGATGTCACAGGTGCTTTTGGGTCAGGTACAACTGATACTTTGGTCCTGGATTTTCAAACTGACCTTACAGATATGGATGCAGGTTACATCATTGATGAAAATGCATTGGGCGAAATCAATGGTGTGGTCTGGCAGGATGCCAACGCAAATGAAATTCGCGAAAGTTCAGATATCCTGCTCGAAGGTGTCGAAGTGAGACTCTGGACATTGGATGGTCAGGAAGCAGGTTTGACGTTTACCGACGAACTTGGCAGATATTCATTTGAAGGTTTGTTTTTCGGTTCGTATTACCTGTCTGTTCCGGATGTGGAAAATCGTGTTTTTGTACTGTATACAGGCCAGAATCCGGAAGTCGACAGTGAAATAACCAATGAGTTTGGCTCGGGTACTTCCCGCGTGATTGCTTTATTTCCGGGTGATAGTCTTTTTAACATAGACCTGGGATATGCACCAAAAATTTCTTTAGGCGATTTTGTCTGGGAAGATGTTAATAATAATGGATTACAGGATCCGGGAGAGCCGGGTTTGGCCAATATCTCTGTAAGTTTGTTGGATAAAAATGGTCAGATTAAAAGGACAACGACCACAAATCAAACGGGAAATTATGTTTTTGATAATCTGGCGGCCGGAAATTACGGGATTTTATTCGAGCCCATACCCGGATATATTTTTGCTTTGTCCAATGTAGGACAGGATAATATCAACAGTAAAGCCGACCTTCAGGGACGGATCACCAATAGGGATTTTATCAATGCCGGTAATTATAACAATCTGGATGCCGGACTCATCAGAGGAGGAGTCATCGGTTCCAGGGTTTGGCTGGATCTTAACGGCAATGGCATTTTTGCTGAAAACGAACCGGGAATCGCGGATATCAGGGTAGAATTATATACTGAAACCGGAAATCTTTTTGCCTTTACAAAAACCGGTGGCCTGGGAGGAAACAGTTTTGTCGGAGCTTATATATTTAATAATGTCCGTCCGGGAAATTATTATGTAAAATTTGTCATTCCTGACGAATATCTGCTATCTCCTTCCAATACAGGAAGTGAAGATTCGGATTCTGATATAGTTAATACTTTTGGCAGAGGTACAACAGATGTTTTTACCATTATGTCAGGACAACAAATACTCAATGTCGATGGTGCGGCTTATCTGCCGGCTTGTATTGGTGATTTTGTGTGGAATGACCTCAATAAAAATGGTAATCAGGATGAAGGCGAACCCGGCATTGAAGGCGTAAAAGTTTCTTTATTCCTCAGCAATGGTCAGTTGGTCGATACAATCAGAACCAATAGTGAAGGTAAGTACAAATTTAATAATCTGAGATCAAGATTGTATTATCTGCATTTTGAATTAAAAGAAGGTTTTGAGTTTACCGTTCCTTATAACGGGAATTCGTCAGCTACTGATAGTGACGTCGATAATACAGGTGCAACACCTTTAATATCGCTGGCCCACGGTTCCGTATTTCTCGATGTAGATGCCGGTATGTTTTCATCACAGAACAGAGTCGTCATGGGTATCATTTGGGATGATGTCAACAAAGATGGTATGAAAGCTGCTGAAGAACAGGTCATTTCGAATATAAAAGTGACTCTGGTCGATGATCAGGGAAATATCCTCGGAGAACGTATGACCAATCACCTGGGAATGTATGCACATACTATGTCAGATAGTGGTAATTGTTATGTCAAAGTGGAGCCAAAACCCAACTATAGAATCACCAAAAGAGCGGTTCATTCATTACTGATTTGTAATGATATCAATACGGATGGAAGATCTGATCTGATTAATGAAAATAGTTCTCCTTCCATGATTTTCAAAAACGGAGGTATGTATTTCAGCCCTGCGACGTTTGTTTCAGGTTATGTATGGGAGGATGCAAACGGCGATTTTGAGTTTACTTCGGCAGATGTGGTACTGGAAAATACCGTCGTTCTATTGTTTAATCAACAGAATATTTTTGTCAAATCTACCTTAACAGATGTTACCGGTTACTTTAAACTGGATAAACTGGACCCTGGTCAGTATTATGTTAAAATTCCGGCTTTGGAGGGTAAATCATTTATTATGATGAACGAAAGTATGGACAGTCAGATAAATAATCAAAGAGGAGAGGGTACTTCCCGGTTGATTTTTGTTGATGTTTTGAATCCGGGACTTAGCTTTAATCTGGGGTACAAAATAGCAAACGGATTGCTCGAACTACCTGAAAATGCTTCAGTAGTTGACCCGGGAACAGAATTTTTGATTTATCCGAATCCTACGATGTATGACATCAATGTGGAACTTCCGGCCGGAACTGAAAATGTACCTTTCCGCCTGTATGACAGCCAGGGTAGGGAAGTAAAACAAGGTATTCTGCATTCCGGAAATCAGAAAATTTTATTGACGGATGTTTCACAGGGAATGTATACTTTGCAAATCTTGTTTGACGGCAAAGTGATAAACAGAAGGTTTTACAGAATCGAAAATTATTAATTTTTTTGAGAACCTTAAAAAAGGGTTTTACAAATATTTTTGTAAAACCCTTTTTTTTTAATATCAGCAAAGTTCAAAATTGCCATAAGCTGCATATTATAAACAGGTTGTGAAGTTATCTATCGTTTTTTTTCTAAAAAATCCCTTAAGATGGTACTGCATATTTCATGACTTACACCATATTCCAATTTTGTTTTCGGATGTAATAGTTCTTTTCCAAAGCGCATAAATCCTCTTTTTTCATCACTTGCACCATAAACAACTCTGGTTATTCTTGACCAATGGATGGCACCGGCACACATGACACAAGGCTCAAGTGTGACGTAAAGGGTACAGTCCGTAAGATATTTGTTTTGTAAATATTCTGATGCAGCCGTTATAGCAATGATCTCTGCATGCGCAGTCACATCATGTAGTCTTTCGGTCTGATTGTGAGCACGTGCGATGATGGTGTTTTGACAGACAATCACAGCTCCGACAGGAATTTCTCCAGAATCAGCAGCTTTTTGCGCTTCCAGAATAGCTTGTTTCATAAAATATTCGTCTGTGTATACGGATAACATGATGTGATTTTTCGCAAAGATACATGTCCAACTTTAGTTGAAAAGAATATCAGCTTATGAATATATTTTTTAAGTTGATTTTCTTAAATTTAAAAAATGTTTCAGGATGCAAAAAGGATCCCGTTATTTCAGTTATCCGGTACTATTCGATGTTGATAAAAAACAGAAAAGTCCCTGAATATTGGTTTGAATTGTTTTCAATTTATTCTTCGAGTTCTTTTTGAAATAAAAAATATCTGTATCTTTGCACATGGATTCAATAATTAAAAAATATACCACCCTCGAGGAAGCCCTCACCTTTGATGATGTGCTCCTGATTCCTTCTTATTCAGATGTATTGCCACGGGAAGTGGACATCAGTACACAGTTTACCACAGATATAAGACTCAAAACTCCTATCGTTTCCGCAGCCATGGATACGGTCACCGAATACAAACTCGCCATTGCTATGGCCAGAGAAGGTGGTATGGGTTTTATACATAAAAATATGACCATTGAGGCGCAGGCCAATCAGGTTCGTATGGTTAAACGATCAGAGAGCGGGATGATCCTCGATCCGTTGACCCTTACCGAAGAAGCCAGGGTTAGAGATGCTCTCAAACTGATGCGCGAAAATAAAATTGGTGGTATCCCGGTTGTAGATCAACAGCATAAACTCAAAGGTATCCTGACCAACAGAGATTTAAGGTTTGAAACCAATATGGACCGACCGGTCACCGAAATTATGACGAGTGAAAATCTGGTGATTGCACCTGCTGGAACCAGCTTGGTACAGGCCAAAACAATATTGCAACAATATCGAATCGAAAAGCTTCCTGTGGTAGATGACCACAACAAACTGGTGGGTCTGATTACTTACAAAGATATCATCAATCTGGAGAGTTATCCTTCTTCAGCCAAAGACAATCACGGAAGGCTTCTTGCAGGAGCTGCCGTCGGTGTCACAGCAGATTTGTATGAAAGGGTCGATGCTTTGGTTCAGGTAGGTGTTGACGTCATTTGTATTGACACAGCACACGGTCATTCCAAAGGAGTGTTGGATGCGGTAAAAAGTGTCAGAGAACGATATAAATATCTTCAGATTGTAGGTGGTAATGTCGCAACAGCTGAAGGTGCAGAAGCGTTGGCTCAGGCCGGAGTGAATGCTGTAAAAGTTGGGGTGGGTCCCGGTAGTATTTGTACTACCCGGATTGTTGCCGGAGTCGGTGTACCTCAATTATTTGCGATCATGAATGCAAGTTCCGGAGTGCGCAAAAAAGGTATTCCCATCATAGGTGACGGTGGTATCAAATACACAGGTGATATCGCCAAAGCATTGGCTGCAGGAGCTGACAGTATTATGGCAGGATCATTATTTGCCGGCACCGAAGAAGCTCCAGGCGAAACCATTTTGTTTGAAGGACGAAAATTTAAAGTATATCGTGGCATGGGATCTCTGGGTGCCATGGAAATCGGTTCGAAAGACCGTTATTTTCAGGATGTGGAAGACGATGTCAAAAAACTGGTTCCCGAAGGTATCGAAGGCAGGGTACCTTATAAAGGGTCTGTTGCAGAAGTAATGGTCCAGTACATTGGCGGTTTACGCGCCAGTATGGGTTACTGCGGCGCTTCCAATGTCGATATGATGAAAAACGCCCGCATGGTCAAAATCACAGGATCCGGGATATTGGAAAGTCATCCGCACAACATTACCATCACCAAAGAATCACCGAATTATTCCAAAAAATCATAATCGTCTTTTTTTTAGTGGATATTTGGAGTACCATTTTAATGTCTTTTTTTGATTGAATAAAAGTGTATTACATATTTACAAAAAAAATATATAAATTAAACATATATTTTTGAAACTTAATATGTTCGAAATGCGTTACCTTTGTGATGTTTTTAAAGAAAAGTATTAAAAAGTGTCAACGAAAATATTCATTGGCACAGTTTTGGTAGAATATATATTACTTAAGATATTGGAGGTTATCCAAAAGAAGTAGTTTTCTTATTTTGAGACCTTAGTCGAAAGAGCCCTTGTAAGTCAGTTACCTGGGCTCTTCGCATTTTAAGTAAGTCTGTTTTTGATAGGGTAGTGTGCAAATAAAACGTCTGTATAGGACTACAGATTAATTTATTCTAATGTATTTGTGGAAGGTATTTGTCACCGAATGGAGATTGACATCATCTAACATATTTTATTTTCATATCTTTGCCGACTTTAAAAACAGATTTCATGTCAGATATTTTTTGGGAAGAAGTTGCTAAACTCACCGCATTACCTCAGCATTCCGTCAAAAATACCCTTCAGTTGCTTGCAGAAGGAGCCACCATACCTTTTATCGCCAGGTACAGGAAAGAGAGAACAGGTTCTTTGGATGAAGTGGACATCGCTCTGATTCAGAAAACGCTTAAAAAGCTTGAAGAACTGGCAGACAGAAAAGAAACGGTCCTGAAAAGTATTGAAGAACAAGGGAAACTTACCCCTGAGTTGGAACAAAAAATCAGGAAATGTACCGACCTCCTTGAACTCGAAGATCTTTACCTGCCTTATAAAAAAAAGAAAAAAACACGAGCAGATGTTGCCAAAGATGCGGGTTTGGAACCTTTGGCAAAACTGATCATGCAGCAAAGAGACCGCGATTTGCACCACGAAGCCCAAAGGTATGTCTGTGATGGTTTTGCAGATACAGCAGCAGTGCTAAAAGGTGCTTCTGACATCATCGCAGAATGGATGAATGAAGACCAAAGTCTGCGCGAAAGATTCAGAGAACGGTTCCGGAAATTTGGGGTACTATCATCCAAAGTAGTGGGTACCAAAAAAGAAGCAGCAACTCAATACAGTGATTATTTTGAATTTTCAGAGCCTTTGTTTAAGTGTCCTTCCCATCGTTTTCTGGCTTTGGCACGTGGAGAACAGGAAGGTTTTCTTCGACTCTCCATGGATGTGGATGAAGAAAAAGCTCTCGAACTGATTTACAGGAAATTTATAAAAGGAAATGGTTCTGAGGCTGATTTGTTGGGAGATGCCGCCAAAGACGCCTGGAAAAGATTGATTTCTCCTTCTATTGAGAGCCAGATATGGCAGGAGTTTAAAGAAAAAGCCGATGAAGAAGCCATCAGGGTTTTTGCTGTCAATCTGCAACAATTGCTTTTGGCAGCTCCACTCGGAGAAAAAAATGTGTTGGCACTCGACCCCGGCTTCCGGACAGGTTGTAAATTGGTTTGCCTGAATAAACAGGGAAAACTTTTGTTGAATGACACTATTTATCCTCATCCTCCACAGAATCAGATTCAGAATGCAGCCTTTTTATTAAGAAAGTGTATTCAGGATTACGATATTGATGCTGTCGCTATTGGCGATGGAACGGCAGCCAGAGAAACCGAAAGTTTTGTTCAGAGTCTGGGTTTGCCTCCGCATATTCAGATTTATATGGTTAGTGAAAGCGGAGCTTCCATTTATTCAGCGTCCGAAATTGCCCGGGAAGAATTTCCTGATCATGATATTACCGTAAGAGGAGCTGTCAGCATAGGCAGAAGATTGATGGATCCACTGGCAGAATTGATCAAAATAGACCCAAAATCTATCGGTGTAGGTCAGTATCAACACGATGTAAATCAGGCAAAACTTAAAGAAAGCCTCGAACTGTCTGTCGAATCCTGTGTCAACAGAGTCGGTATCAATGTCAATACTGCCAGTAAAGAATTGTTGACTTATGTATCAGGTCTTGGTCCGGCCATTGCGCGCAATATCATAGAATACCGCAATGAAGTCGGTGAATTTAAAGAAAAAAAGGAGTTGAGAGAGGTGCCCAGGCTAGGGGATAAAGCTTTTGAACAATGTGCCGGATTCCTTAGAATCCGAACCGGAAAAAATCCTCTGGATAATACAGGTGTCCACCCTGAATCATATCCGGTTGTACAAAAGATGGCTAAAGATGCCGGAGTCACTGTCGAACAGCTCATTAAAAACAAAACATTGCGTCAGTCCGTAACGTTGGAAAAATATACCACGGAAACAATAGGTCTGCCGACCCTTAAAGACATTATGGCTGAAATGGATAAGCCGGGTCTCGACCCCAGAGGTGAGGCCAAAGTTTTTTCTTTCGATCCCGGAATCAGAGAAATAAAAGACGTAAAACCGGGCATGGTTATTCCCGGTATTGTGACCAATCTCACGAGATTTGGTGCCTTTGTTAACATCGGAGTCAAACAGGACGGGATGGTACATATTTCACAGATCACCGACAGATTTATTCAGTCGCCGACAGATGTGCTGGTACTGAGACAAGAAGTCCTGGTGAAGGTTCTTGAGGTCGACGAACAAAGAAAAAGGATCAATTTATCTATGTTAATCCATTAATTCTATGCATCAGTTATATATCCTTTGTTTTTCGGTGATATGGGTCATAAGTCTCAATACATGTGGGACAAAATCCAAACTAGGGACTTCAAAATCAGATTTTGTTGTTTTTCTGGACAGTGTTGATGCATCAAAAGCTATTATCCATAAAGATGTTGAAAAGTATTTTGAGTCTGTCAGGCCGATAGATATGTCCATTCAGATGAAAAAACCGGAGCCCTTCAATACAAAAGAAGTGAATCTTTCGTTGTTTAAAAAATTTATTTCTTCGGAAGTTTCTGACTGGAAGGGTAATGAAAAAAAAATCATGACCAAAACGATGGCAGAAGTTCATCGTTTACTCAAAAACCTGAATCCCGCTATCATGCCGGATATACAGCTGGTAAAAATCAAAACCAATCATTACGGCAAAGATGTGTATTACACCAGAGGAAATCTGATTTGTATTCCGGAAAATATTTTTGATGGTTACAGTGAAGAAATTCAGTTGCCGATTATGATTCATGAAGTTTTTCATATTCTGTCTAAAAATCATCCGGCATTAAGAGATACTTTGTACAGCCTGATTGGTTTTGAAAAAATTTCTTCAGAACCCCTTTTGCCCAAAGTCTTGTTGGACAAACTATTGACCAATCCTGATGGAGTGACAAAACAATATGTCATAAGTTTGCCGGATCCAAAAAATACTAATCAGACGACATGGGCTTTGCCTCTGATAACCAGTCGGAAATCTTCGTGGGAAGCTTCTGTGCCTTCATTTTTTGAATATCTGGAATTTGACCTCTATCCCGTGGTCAAACGAGGAAATTCCTGGGTCGTTGGTGTCGATGTTTTGGGCAAAACGACATTGCCTGTAACAGCTACACCGGTTTTTTTTACAAAAATAAAGGATAACACACGTTATATCATTCACCCTGAAGAGATTATTGCAGATAATTTTATGCTTGCCGTTTTGGCCAAAGATAAAAAGGACTACAAAAAGTTTTCCACTGAAGGAAAAAAGTTGATCGAATCGTTGACGACCATTGTAGAACGGTATCCTTTTTGAGGATTTTTTTCAATCTACGTAACGAAAAAGGCACAAAGGTTAATACAAATAAACCAAAGGGCTTTCTTTTTTCAGCAGACCCTATTTAATTTTTTATTCACAAGGATAAAAATATCTAATTTTTATAAACAACAATATTTTGTATTAAATTATGTATATTTTATATATTCAAAATTAAATTCTGTTTGCAATATTCATAATTGTTAAATTCAAAATAAAATATTGTTAAAATTAGTTAATGTCCTTGACCTGTAACAAGTTTGTGCGTACCTTTGCATCACCAAATAAGTTATACGAAAGTGTTTCATACTATTGGTTAATTGTTTTTAGTAAAGGTTGAATAGATAGAAAAGTCCTCTCCCAAGAGGACTTTTTTATTTTATGTATGTTGGGACTGCACCTGGGAAACCCATTTTTTATGACCTATGACCGCCATGATCAAAAAGATCAGGTACATCAGGGTAAACAAATAAAAGGATTTGTAGATGTGAAGAGGGATAGCAATGACATTTGATATTATCCAGAAAAACCAGTTTTCAACTTTTCTTTTGGCCATGAGCCACATAGCCGTTATGGCAGAGGAAGAAACAAAAGAATCAAGTCCGGGCGTATTGCTGTCTGTCAGGAGGTCCAGTACAAGGTATAAAACCAGCCAACTTGTAGTCCAGATTAAAACGGAAAATAAACGTTCAGAATGAGTAGACCACAAAATAGGGTATTCGGGTTGGTCTTGTGCATTTTTTCTTGTCCAAACCCACCAGCCGTAAAGGCTGACAAAAAAATAGTAAATATGAACGCAGCCTTCAGCATATAAAGGAGGCGAAGCCACAAAAAAGTACAAATAAGCTGCTATGACAACACCCAGGATTCCGGTAGGGTAGACAAGAACATTGTTTTTTTGGGCAAAATACACACTGGCTATCTGCGAAATGGTGCTCGTCCATTCCCAATAACTGGTTTGTTTAACCTGATGATACAGCAATTCCCACCAATGTGAAGGTTCCATGTGCTATGAATATGGTCGTAAAATTAATATCTTTCATCTATTTTCCGTGAAAATATAGTCCGGATTTAGGTATATAAAGGTAGTATTCTCTATTTTTGCGGTCAATTATACAATAAGATGCAGAAGAAGTGGATAGCCATTCTTACCATAACCTTGGTATTACTTATAGATCAGGCTTCAAAAATCTGGGTAAAAACCCATATTTTATATGGAGACGGTTTTGATATTTTCGGTTTGCCGTGGGCAAAAATTCATTTTATTGAAAATGAAGGTATGGCTTTCGGATTAAAATACGGAGGCGAAACAGGAAAATATGTATTGAGTATCTTCAGAATTCTGATGGCAGGATTTTTACTATACCTGCTAAAAAATCTTTTGGATAAAAAAGAGTCTTCAGGGCTAATTTTTGCTTTTTCGTTAGTGATTGCAGGAGCCATGGGAAATATTTTTGACAGTATGTTTTACGGGCTAATATTTTCTGAGTCCTATTTTCACGGAGGATTAGCGACTCTGTTTCCGGAAGGGGGTGGCTACGGTAAATTTCTTACGGGCAAAGTTGTCGATATGTTTTATTTTCCGATGTATGAAGGTGCCTGGCCCGATTGGATGCCCGGATTGGCAGGACAAAATTTTGAGTTTTTCCGCCATGTTTTTAATGTCGCGGATTCGTCCATTTTTTGTGGTGTCGTCAGTATTTTATTGTTTTACCGATCCTTTTTTAAGGCAGAGTCCCATGAAAATCAACCACTTCCTGTTAGTGATATACTTCCGGTTCAGGAATCGGACGAGGATACAACAAATGAACATAAAGAGTAATATTTTTTTCTAAAAACCTTGTTTGAAAATAAATTAAGTGTATTTTTGCACTCCTTTTCGGGCCTATAGCTCAGTTGGTTAGAGCACCTGACTCATAATCAGTAGGTCCCAGGTTCAAGTCCTGGTGGGCCCACCCAATTAAAAAACCCTTAGTTCAAACGAATTAAGGGTTTTTTTGTTAAAATGGTCCCAGGTTCATCCCGATTTTTATCGGGACTGGTGAGCCCACCTAATAAAAACCCTTCATTCATAGAAGGGTTTTTTATTTTTAAGTATTTGGGCCTTTCAAATCCGAACATTTTCAAATCAACTTTCTTTATTTATTTATCTTTGCTTTTTATACCATTGTATCTTGAATATGAATCCTGATTTTGAAAAGATCAATAAAACCGAAAAAGATTTTTTATCCGGTCCCGGAAGTCGGTGGAAGGAGTTTTTATACACCATCAGTGTCGTTCGCCAGTTTGTTAAAGCTTTCCGAAAGTTACATTTTATTGGTCCGAGTATTACCCTGTTCGGGTCGGCACGGTTTGGTGAAGACCATATGTATTATCAATTGTCGAGGTTGGTCTCTTATGAATTGTCAAAATTAGGATTTACCATTATGACCGGAGGAGGTCCGGGTCTGATGGAAGCGGCCAATCGTGGTGCAAAAGAAGCAGGAGGGCTCTCTATTGGATGTAATATCGTCCTTCCCAAAGAACAACACCACAATCCTTATCTGGATGAATATGTGAATATCGAACATTTTTTTGTACGTAAGGAAATACTAAGAAAGTATTCTTTTGCTTTTGTCGTACTACCCGGTGGATTTGGAACTTTGGATGAGTTTTTTGAAACCATTACGCTCATTCAAACCAAAAAAATGGATCCTTTTCCTGTCGTTATTATGGGAAGGGAATTCCACAAAGATCTGATCAATCACATCGAATTTATGGCAGAACAAGGGACCATCAGTAAATCAGACCTCGATTTGGTTCTTTTTACCGATGATGTACCCGAAGTGGTCAGGTTTATTTTTGATTTTGCCACGGGTCCCGCCGGTTTGAAAACAAAAAAAGATTATAAACCGATCTGGATATTAGGCGAAAAACAAATACAAAAAAAGGGCTAGTATTCTTCCGGTTTTACCTGCAAATGTTCCATATTTTTGCCGGCAAGTGTTTTGCGACCAACGGAATGAAAGCCCGATCGCAGGTACAGTCTTTTGGCATCCGGGTTGTCTTCATCTACCAATAAGCCCAGTTTTTGTTGCCGGTCAACAACATGATACCGGATCAGGTGAGCCAATATCTCCGAACCCAATCCACGACCTCTGTATTCAGGATCAACGGCCAGACAATCAAGATATATCTCTCCAGGCCCGGTCTCATCTTCCACATAAAAATCATCACCACGTATTTTTCGGATCTGTTGAAGAACAGGTTCTCTTAACACAACTAGTTGCGCTCCGGCATACACGTTTGCAGCGGCTATAATTTTTCCATTTTCTTCTGCGACCAAACAATTTTCATAAGAATATTGGGTGTTGGTTTGCGCTACCAAAGGGAGCAGAAATTTTTTTGCTTCCGTTTCATCTTTTTGTCCGATAAAAACAAATATAATATCTACCATGGCCATGAGCAACAGTTCCGTAATTTTTTCAGCATCTTCCGGTAGCGCTTGTCGTAAGATCATAAAAATGGGAAAATTGGTTTGTATTTATTTTGAAATTTTATGGTATCCACATTTTGAAACTTTTTTCGGAAGAATATTGGTTTTATAAACTATATACCTAATGTCCAAAGTAACGCTTTTTCTTTGGTAGCACGGAATATGGTGTGATGTTTTTCTTTTGGTTCATCAGCATAATACCACGTAAGACCGGGAACAGGATGTTTTTGCAGGATTTTTGAAAGATTTTTGGTGTGTTTTGATATATCTTTGGCGTTGGAACCGGCAAACCAGAATTTTATTTTTTGATCCCTAAAATGGGAAAGATATAATGGTGCTTGTTGTACCAATTGATGGTTATTCCACCACAGAGAAGGATCCATGGTTATATAGAAGTCAAACATATCCGGTTGTAACAAAAGCGTCTCCGTGACAAACAAACCGGCCAACGACTCACCGATGATACCTTTATAACCTGACGTCCGGTATCTTTTTTCCACTTCGGGAAACAATTCTTCGCGGATAAAAGCCCTGAAATTATCAGAGCCACCAAATACCGGAGCGATTTTTTTATCTGAAGCTACTTCAGTAAAACCGGTTAAGTCTCTGCGCCTCACCGTGTTTTCTATGCCCACCAAAATGATGGGTGCAATTTTATGCTTTTTGATCAAATCTGCAAGCGTGTTGGCAATATGCGGAAAGTCTTCCTTTATGCCGCCATCCGGCATATATAAAACAGGGTAGGTTTTGTCGTTATTTGTATAATCAGGTGGCAACCAAACATTAATGACCCTGGTTTCTGATATAATTTTTGAATCCACGGTAAAGGTAGAATAAACCGGAATAGAGTCCTGAACCTGTGCAAGAAGTGAAAAAGGGATTAATTGAAAAAAAAGAATTTGTATAATTTTCATACAAATGTAGATTTATGGATTTTGGCAATAACATCTTATTTGGACAAGAAAGTACCCCGGGATGTTTCGGATCTCTTGGTTACAGGTTGTTTGTAACAGAAACAAAAAACCCTGAAAAACTTTACGTTAATCAGGGTTTTATGTTGACCCACTAGGACTCGAACCTAGAATGACGGTACCAAAAACCGGAGTGTTACCATTACACCATAGGTCAATTATTTCTAATTCGGGTGCAAAGATAAGCGTAAATTTTATTTCTCGAATTATTTTTCAAAAAAAAATTCAAAAAATATTTTTAAAAAAAGTCCTTTTAAATTTGTCCTAATTAAAAAATGCGATTACCTTTGCGTCGCTTTTGAAGAAAAGCATTCTCTGAACATCAAGGGAGATTAGCTCAGTCGGTTCAGAGCACCTGCCTTACAAGCAGGGGGTCACTGGTTCGAGCCCAGTATCTCCCACACAAAGCAGCTTTGTTTTTCAAGGCTGCTTTTTTTTTACCTCATGTTTTCCTTTTTTGCCTGTCTTCTTTTTTGTAAAAGTACTTTTTAAGGATTTGGACCAAACAATGACAACTTAATAATGTATGGGACGTTTTATAAAACAATGGTTTTGCCTTCATGTATGACAGGATTTCGATTTTATATATGGCTTTTATTAATCAGTTTGCTGACCGTCTTCGGACTTTCGGACTTAAAAGCACAATCAAAAGTTTTTCAAAAACCGGATCTCAAAGATTTAAAAAAGGATACCCTCAACAGAAAATTTTCATTACACGCCGAAGACAACCAGATCATTGACGCAAGAGAGGACCCGGCAACCCAATACCTCAACGGCAATGTAAAAGTATATCATTCCCGTACTTTTATGTTTTGTGATACTGCGATCATCAGAGGTAGTATCCTCCGCATGCGACATCGGGTGGTGATGCTTCAGAATGACACCATCAGGATATTTGCTGACTCCATGGTGTACAATGCCGACTCTCTGGTAGCCTGGCTGTATGGAGATATCATTTTGGAAAACGGGCAGAAAAAGCTGTATACCAGTAAATTGCGGTATAACGTATCTACAAAAGTAGCGGAATACAATCAAAATGCCCTGTTGGAGCAGGACAGCTCGCGTTTGGTCAGTAAGAAAGGGGTTTATTTTGTTCACCAGAAAAAAGCAGTCTTTAAAGAAAATGTAAAGGTAGACGGCAGTGACTTTGTTTTGTATTCTGATTCTATTGGATTCGAAACGGAAACACAGATAACGCACTTTTTGGCGCCAACCCGGATCAAAAGAGACACTGTGGACATTTATGCCGAAGACGGTTGGTTTGATCTCGATGATAAAAAAGGAGATTTTATAAAAAATGCGCAATATCGTTCGGGAAATGCACGTGCACTGGCAGATACCATTCATTATGATGGCAAAAAGGATTTGGTGATTCTGTCTTCAGATGGCGGAATAAGTACATATATATCTGAATCTGATACGGCTTTCGCCAAAAAAATAACCTATGACAGGAAAAATGAATTTTATACCCTAAAAGGGGATGCCTACTATAAAAGTACGAAAAACCAGGTCGAAGGTCCGTATGTGGAATTTGACAAAAAAACCGAAAAATTTAAAACCAGAGGAAGATCCACCGTTAGTGATCCGCCTATGGTGATTACAGCCGATACACTGGATTATGATAAATCCGTCAAAATTGGTGTCGCCGACGGAGGGGTTATTTGGAGAGACACTTCTGCCAAAACCACAATATATTCAGATCACGTTAGGTATCGCGGAGATGACAATTTTTTACTTGCGTACAACGAACCCGGCCACAGACCTTATTTTACCTCAGAAGTGGACACGACCTTGATGCATATGAAAGCGGATACCTTCAAAAGTATCAGAACCCTGATCCCTTTGGATTCACTTACCACAGATACAGTGGATTATTTTGTGGGCTTTCATGATGTCAGGGTTTTTAAAGACGATCTCCAGATGATATGTGACTCTATAGTGTACAATCTGAAAGATTCTGTTTTTACATTATTTGACGAACCTGTCGTATGGTCTGACACAACACAAATTACAGGTGATACCATGCATTTTTATATGAAAAATAAAACGATGGACAAGTTGTCAATCCGTGAAAACGGAACCATTGTTCATAGCGAAGATTTGTTGTATTATGACCAGATCAGAGGGAAATATATAGATGCGGGATTTGAAAAGGGCAAAATGAAAAACATGAAGGTGGATGGAGACGCTACGGTCGTCTATTATCTCAAGGACGAACAAAAAAGATATATTGGTGTCAATCAGTCCAGAAGTAGTTATATAACCTTTCGTCTGGATAATAACGAAATCACGGATATCTTATTTTACATCGATGTCAAGTCCAAAGTGTATCCCATGACTACCAATCACGAGAGCCTTAAAATTAAAGGATTCAAATGGTCCGGGGACAAAAGACCTTCCGGAATCGATGATTTATAAGTTTTAATATTTTTCTACAAGGAGCTTCTTTTAATGAGAATAATCTGATAGTCTGTCAGGTTTGTTGGTTGAAAACATCATTTTGTTTAAATAAAGTGTTCAATATGTTAAACAAAAATCAAGGTATGCTGTTTAGATAAAAAATCGAAACATGGTACATACGCAAAGTATTCCTACAAAATTAAGAATAGAAGCGCCGGAAGATTATTTGGAATCTCTTCCTGAAGATAAAATGAAGGCATTTGAAGAGGAAGGGGACAATCATATCTGGACCAGCATAGATACACCGATGAGGCCGGATGCTTTTGTCAAAACAGACGACCAAAAGGTGATGGAAATAGAATATCATTTCCGTAAAATCATGGAAACTTTGGGTCTTGACCTGAAAGATGACAGCCTTGCAGGTACACCTTACCGGGTAGCCAAAATGTACGTTAAGGAGGTTTTCAGCGGATTAAATCCGGACAATAAACCCGATATTAAACTTTTTGACAACAAGTACGGATATAAAGAAATGCTTGTGGAAAAAGACATAACTTTTTATTCACATTGTGAACATCATTTTGTCCCGATCATAGGCAAAGCACACGTGGCGTACAAATCTTCCGGAAAGGTTATCGGACTATCAAAATTAAACAGGATTGTACAGCATTACGCAAAAAGACCACAGGTTCAGGAAAGACTTACCATGCAGATTGCAGAAGACATCAAAAGAGCCGTTCAGTCGGAACATGTTGCTGTTTTTATCGAAGCAACCCATCTTTGTGTATCCAGCAGAGGAGTAAAAGATATAACAAGCAGTACTGTGACATCTTATTTTAGCGGTTCTTTTGAAGAAGAATCTGTAAGACAAGAGTTTTTTGCCTGTATAGGAAAATAATTTTTCAGAAAAATTTTGGTTTCATAAATACTTTCATGTTTTAAATAAAAAACCTTATGAAAATTTTCATAAGGTTTTTTTTTTAAAACATCCCTGTAAGCCGGATTTTGTACTCAGTACAAAATACTGAGTCTCTATCATTTATCTGCGCTGCCTACCCCTCCTGACAGACCGAAGTCATAAAAACGAGCCATTTTTTTCCGTAAAGGATTCAGGATATACATGGCATTTCAACCCGCAAGGTTTATCCGATACAGATATTACTATCCATACCTGTAGGCTCTTACCCCACATTTTCACCCTTACCTCATCAGCTAACTGACGGGGCGGTTATTTTCTGCGACACTTTCTGTATCCTTTCCTTTGAAAGGACCCCACGCGTTACATGGTGCGGTGCTCTACGTTGTCCGGACTTTCCTCACCTGACATGTTGTTCAGGCGCGATAGAGCGGGATGTCGCACAAAGATACAGAATTTTCAGGGATTCAGGCGGGCGATAGGGTAGACTTTATGATTGGGTTCATAATAAGGTGAGTTTTTATACACAAATTCAAGTTGGGCATAGGCATCATCAGCAAAAGCCGGTTCCTTACTTTTTTTATCTTCCAGTTTTTGTTTTAATTCGGGGTTTTTTGCCAGAATTTCAACAGCCAGATCCTCAAATACATAGGCTGAAAAATATTCTTTTTGTGCCAATATGGCATCGAAAAAATTCCAGGCAAAATAACTGTCCGGTGCCTGAGGTTCGAGTGTTTCGATAATATATCTGACGTTTTCCTGATCCGTTTCGACGATAAAATCACCGGCAAAAAATGCCTGTTCCGTTGTAAATATTTCGGTTTTGACATCACTGTGAGGAAAACGGCCTTCATAAGGTGTTTTACTTGTTTTGTAATCGGTGATCCTGTATTTTTCTACTTTCAAAACGGTATTGTTTTCCATTCTGGTCACAACAACTGCGTTTTCTTCAAGTCTTTCGATAATTTCTTTATATCCCTGCGGTATGATATAAGCTTTGGGCTTGGTCACCGTCAAAGAAGGGATATAATTTGAATAATAAGGAATGTTTTTGGTAAATGGTTTATTCCGATCATAATACAACCTGTCTTTACCGGATATCAAACTTGGTTTGTAGGCCGCTTCATAACCATGAAAAGAAAGGCTGTCTGTTTTTGTTTCATCTAAAGTGTAATCTAATGGAAACGACAATTTATCCCTGCTTTCCTTTTTCCAAAGACTTCTGACCAACTTTATTTTTTGAGGATTTTTTGATATAAAATCGGCAACAGTTTCCAAAAAGGCGAGCGTGCTATACACTCTGTCCCTGTAAGGTTTGAGCATATGGGCTTCAGGCATAAATGACCAGGTGTGATGCAGTGATGCATATCCGGATGAATATCTGGGGTAGTCCAAAAATGAACGAATTCCATAATCGGGTATTCCTTTTTTGTAAGGATATACATATGGTATCATTTCATATTTTTTTTCATTCATTTTTGTATACAAAAAGGGTAGTATATCTTCTTCCAAAAATTTACCTCCTACAGGACCTGCTTTATCACTTTGGGTGGCAATCAGGGTCATGGTGTATTGGTAATCTGCCCCATTGGATGTATGGGTGTCTACAAAAATATCCGGATCCCATTTTTTAAAAACGGTATAAAAACTTCGGGTATTGGATGCATCTGCTTTGATAAAATCCCTGTTTAAATCGTAGTTTTTGGCATTGCCTCTGAAACCATAGGATTCAGGTCCTAGTTGATTTGCCCTGCTGGTGCCGCTTCTGTTGAGACATCCACCGATATTGTATACCGGAATAATGACAATAACCATTTTATCCAAAACAGAATCCAACATTCCTGCCTGAAGGATATTTCGTGTAAAAATCATGGAAGCATCGATGCCGCAGGGTTCGCCGGGATGAATTCCATTATTGATGAGTAATACCGGCAGGTTGGCTGATTTGATTTGTTTGGGGTCAAAACCATGTTTTGAAAGCACAATTTCATGTAAAGGAAATCCACTATCGGTATTGCCAAATGCGGTCACCTGAACAAACCCGGATTTTTGGGAAATCGTGTTGTAAAAATCAATGATTTCCTGATATGTCGGTGTGTAATTGTTGTTTTTTTCAAAATGGGTGGTCAGGTCAAACGACATAACTTGTGGTTTTTGGGCAAACAGCCATGAAAATAAAAAATAAAACGCGACAATAAACCCGATTTTGCGCATACAAGATCAATTTTTGTGCAATTTGATGGTAAAAGTTGTTTTCTCCCGGGGTTTTGAAGATTTTACGTAAATTTTACCTTTGTGGTATTCTTCGATAATTCTTTTAGCCAATGAAAGACCAAGTCCCCAACCTCTTTTTTTAGTGGAATATCCGGGTTTGAATACAGATTTGAATCTGTTATTAGGAATGCCCTGACCGGTATCATTGACATCAATGGAAACATAAGGTTCGCTGTCCGTTACTTCTATCCAGATTTTTCCTTTTCCTTCCATTGCGTCCAGACTGTTGCGCATTAGATTTTCAACGACCCAGGCAAATAAGTGTTTGTTGATATTGACCAAAATGACTTCATCGGGATGAATAATTTCAAAACTTATTTTTTTGGCTGACCTTGCTTGTATGTAATTTTTTACTTCAAGTAATTCTTCATAAAGATTACAGGATTCAAGTACGGGTTTTGAGCCGATTTTGGAAAATCTGTCCGCGACAAGTTCCAACCGATCCACATCTTTTTTTAATTCTTCAACAATATAATTTTGGTCGGGCGTTTCTTTAAAAATTTCTTTAAGATATTCTACCCAACCCATGATGGCACTGATGGGAGTGCCTAATTGATGGGCGGTTTCTTTTGCCATTCCGGCCCATACCTGATTTTGTTCAGCACGTCGGGAAACATTAAAAAGATAATATCCGAAGCCGACAAAACTACTGATCAATAGTACCTGTACCACCGGAAAAAACTTTATATGATCGTTTAGCGGAGAGTTAAAATAATAAATTTTGGCGGCATATCCGGTTCCTATGAGCGGATCCTGACCTGTTTTGATAAAAGCTTCTCTTTTCGCACGTAAAAACTTCTGATCAGTATTTTTTTCTTCTTCGAAGTTTTGACCTTCGAGCATGCCGCTTTCATCTTCAAAGATGATGGGTAGTGGAAATGACCTGATGATGGTGTCGAGTAAGGTTATGTCTCTGTTGAGATCAAACTGCGCGTCCGGATCATTGCCGCTTTCTGCCAGAAACAGAGATTCCTGGATGCTTGACATTTCTTTCAAAGCCTCCTTAAAAATATAAATATTTTTTTGTTCGTTTTCTTTGAGTTTGGTTGCCAGGTAATTGGAATACAGTAGCGTGATTACAAGAATAATGGCTCCTGTAATCAATAAGATGATTTTAAAAAAACTGTTTTGTTTGTAAAGATTCATTAAGGAATAAACTGACTCTTACCTCAAATTGTTGTTAAAATCAAATTGATAGTCTGAAGTCGTAGTGACAAAAGTACGATATATCCTTAAAAAAACATTCGGTTTGATTATCTTACACAATCCACCAACCCTGAAAATTTAATTTCCAGGCTTAAAGTTGATTTTTCGGAGTCTCAGGTTGACCGGCGTAACTTCAAGGTATTCATCATCTTTAATATATTCCATAGCCTCCTCCAATGACATCTGGATTTTTGGTGCTATTTTCATATTTTCATCAGAACCTGAAGCTCTCATGTTGGTAAGTTTTTTACCTTTGATTACGTTGACCTCAAGATCATTGTCTCTTGAATGTTCGCCGATGACCTGTCCGATATAAACCTGTTCACCCGGATCAATAAAAAACTTTCCTCTATCTTGTAGTCTGTCTATGGCAAAAGGTAATGCCTGTCCTTGTTCCATGGAAACCAAAGATCCTTTTAAACGGGTAGGTAAGTCACCTTTGTAAGGCTCGTATTGCAAAAACCTATGGGTCATAACGGCTTCACCTGAGGTAGCAGTAAGCATATTGTTTCTCAATCCTATGATACCTCGTGAAGGGATTTCAAACTCAAGATGTTGGATATCTCCTTTAGGTTCCATCACTTTCAGCATACCTTTTCTTTGGGTAACCAATTCGATAGCTTTACCTGCTGCAGTTTCAGGAACGTCAATCACCATGGTTTCAATCGGCTCATGTTTGGCACCATCTACATATTTTATCAAAACTTCAGGCTTTCCGACCTGCAACTCATATCCTTCTCTTCTCATGGTTTCTATCAAAACTGATAAGTGAAGGACTCCACGGCCGAATACCAAAAATTTATCTTCTGTATCCTGATCTTCGATTCTCAAAGCCAGGTTTTTTTCTAATTCTTTGTATAGTCGTTCTCTCAGGTGTCTTGAAGTAACAAACTTACCTTCTTTTCCGAAAAACGGAGAAGTATTGATGGTAAACAACATGCTCATGGTTGGTTCGTCCACCGCTACTCTTGGCAATGCTTCAGGATTTTCCATATCCACAAACGAGTCTCCGATTTCAAAGTCTTCCACACCTACCACGGCACAAAGGTCTCCGGAACGAACGGTAGGGACTTTTACTTTTCCCAAACCTTCAAATACATATAATTCTTTGATACGGACTTTTTTCATAGAACCATCTTTTTTACAGATGAAGTAGTCCGTATTTTCTTTGATATTTCCTCTTACGACACGGCCTATTGATAACCTTCCCTGAAAAACATTGTAGTCAAGAGAGGTGATGCTCATCTGCATAGGTCCTTCCTGATAAGGCGCTTCAGGAATGACGTCAAGTACCGCCTGTAGCAAAGGTTGAACATCTTTTGTCCTGATTTCAGGATCAAAACTCATCCACCCATCACGGCTTGAACCAAAAAGAGTAACAAAGTCCAATTGGTCTTCAGTAGCTCCAAGGTTAAACATAAGGTCAAAAACATCACTTTGAACATCAAGCGGACGGCAATTTTCTTTATCTACTTTATTGATGACAACAATGGGTTTTAATCCGATTTCTACTGCTTTGTTGAGTACAAAACGCGTTTGTGGCATCGGGCCTTCAAAAGCATCTACGAGCAACAAAACACCATCTGCCAGATTCAACACCCTTTCTACCTCACCACCGAAGTCAGCGTGACCTGGTGTGTCGATGATATTGATTTTGACATCTTTATATCGTACCGAAACGTTTTTGGATAAAATGGTGATTCCTCTTTCTCTTTCCAAATCGTTGTTGTCGAGTATAAGTTCGCCGGTGTCTTTTCTTTGATCCATCGCCTTACATTCGTGAATGATTTTATCAACCAGCGTTGTTTTTCCGTGGTCGACGTGGGCTATGATGGCTATATTTCGTATTGATAACATAAAATTGCTTGTGATGAGAGATTATAAAGTGTCTTTTTTAACAATAATTTTTCTTCCATTGAACTTCAGATTGTTGGAACCATCTTCCAGTTTTTTAACCATGGTTTTATCTACCTGAATAATAGAATGTTTTTTATACAAATAAATATCACCAATACTCTTTTTTGTAATACCTGTTTGTGTACTGAGGAGTTCGATGAGGGCTACAGGAAAAACATTATCTATTTTACCGATATTGATAAAATAATTTACCATGTTGGGTCTTGAAGGTCTTTTTTCATCACCTTCCCGACTCTTTTTGAAATCCCTTTCAAAAGGAAG
>JALHOZ010000020.1 GCA_022842725.1 Saprospiraceae bacterium | reverse complement strand
CAAGAAAAAGTATTTGCTCTTAGCAGATTAATTTTATGTTCATTTGAAAGCAAACATTATACATTTTCTCATTTATTATTTTTCCTTGTGTATCTCAAAACATTACAAAATGACATATACCAAAAACTTGAAAATCATGAATTTTCACTACAAGAACTGAGTGACTTATTCTATGATATTGTCTACATGGAAAGACAAGATCCAAATGGCTTTAACTTATCGTACACAGAAGCATTATTACTTAGCTTCTATAAAAATGAGCTTGAATATAATAATACAATAAAATTAATAGAAAGAAATTTTAATAATGAATTATCGTCTCCAATAAAATCTAAAATGGACGATTCAATTTCTGGTAGAAATTTGCTGGAAATGTTAGATTATATTTCTAAACAACGATATTTTAATTTACCATTAAGTTATCTAATAAAAAAAGTAAACCTGACTGAGTCAATTAAAATCCAATAAAGAGATGAACGAGGCAGAAACAAGGGCAGAAATCATAGATCCTAAGCTGAAAGCTTGCGGTTGGGGTGTAATTGAAGGGTCAAGGATACTTAGAGAGTATAATATTACTGCCGGTAAAATCCAAACCGGAGGCAGGGGAAAAATGCTTACTGCTGATTACATTTTAATGTATAAAGGTATCAAGTTAGCAATCATAGAGGCTAAAAGTGCCTTGTTACCTGTGGGTGAAGGAGTAGCCCAAGCCAAACAATATGCTTCTAAAATGCAGATTGAAACTACCTATTCTACCAATGGCAAAGAGATATATAGTATCTGCATGAAGACTGGTGTAGAAGGTTTGGTAGATAAATATATGACACCTGATGAACTATGGGATAAAACATTCAGTGACCAGAATGTTTGGAGAGACCTATTTAATGCTATACCATATGAAGATAAAAGTGGTAGCTGGCAATTACGCTATTATCAGGAACTAGCTGTCAAATACACTATGGAAGCCGTTGCAAAAGATAAACCACGTATTTTACTGACACTTGCAACGGGTACCGGAAAAACTGCCATAGCTTTTCAGATAGCATGGAAATTGTTTCAAACAAGATGGAACCTTCAGAAAGATGGGAACAGGAGACCAAGAATACTTTTCCTGGCTGACAGAAACATTTTAGCAAATCAAGCATACAATTCATTCTCATCATTTCCGGAAGATGCATTGGTAAGAATAAAGCCAAGTGAAATCAAAAAGAGTGGCAAGGTACCTACCAACGGAAGTATATTTTTTACCATATTTCAAACCTTCATGTCAGGAACTGATGATGAAGGAAAGCCTGCGCCATACTTTGGTGAGTATCCAAATGACTATTTTGATTTTATCATTATAGATGAGTGTCATCGTGGTGGTGCTCAGGATGAAAGCAATTGGCGTGGTATCTTGGAATATTTCAAGCCAGCTGTTCAATTGGGTTTAACGGCAACTCCAAAACGCAAGGATAATGTAGACACCTATAAATACTTTGGTGAGCCGGTTTACATTTATTCACTTAAAGAAGGGATTAATGATGGTTTTCTGACTCCATTTAAAGTAAAACGAATTCAAACAACATTGGATGATTATATCTACACAAGTGATGATGATGTATTAGAGGGTGAAATAGAACCCGGCAAATTATACAAAGAAGGTGACTTTAACCGTATTATTGAAATAAAAGAACGTGAAACCAAGCGTGTAAAAATATATATGGATGAAGCTGACCAGAACGAAAAAGCTATCATATTTTGTGCTACGCAGGACCATGCCGCTGCTATTCGTGACTTGGTAAACCAATACAAAAAATCCACCCATCCTGACTATTGTGTTAGGGTCACAGCTAATGATGGTGAGATAGGTGAACAATATCTCCGGGAGTTTCAGGATAATGAAAAATCTATACCAACCATATTAACCACATCCCAAAAATTGTCAACAGGTGTAGATGCAAGAAACATCAGAAACATCGTATTGATGAGACCAGTCAACTCCATGATAGAGTTTAAACAAATCGTTGGTCGTGGCACAAGAATGTTTGATGGCAAAGAGTTTTTTACAATCTATGATTATGTCAATGCCTATTATCATTTTTCTGATCCTGAGTGGGATGGAGAGCCCTTAGAACCAGAGCCAATTATAGCAAATGATCCTCAGGCGCCTTATAATAAAACCCCAAAAGATAAACCAACAAATGATGACCACAACAAAGAAACCCGTAAAACCATCAAAGTAAAACTAAAGGATGGAAAGGATAGGGAAATCCAACATATGATAGCTACCTCATTTTGGAGTGCAGATGGCAAACCTGTCTCCGCACAAGAATTCATGGAAAATTTATTTGGTAAGCTACCGGAGTTATTTCATAATGAAACAGAATTGCGAACATTATGGTCCCATCCAATGACAAGGCGTACCCTTCTGGAAAAACTTGAAGAAGCAGGTTTCTCCAGAGATGATTTACAAACTTTACAAAAACTTGTCAATCTGGAAAAAAGTGATCTTTTTGATGTTTTAGAATATGTATTTAATGCTGACATTAAGACCATGACCCGGGAAGAAAGAGTCAATGCAGCTCAGTCCACCATCTTTGCTATCCTTGACGATAAACAAAAGGAATTTATCTCTTTTGTCTTATCGAAATATATAGAATCTGGTGTGGGAGAGTTGGATCAGGACAAACTTCCTACCCTCCTGACCAACAAATATCAATCCCTGGAAGATGCCAAAGCAGTACTCGGTGAAGTAAAGAATATCACTGCACTTTTTGTGGAGTTCCAGAAACATTTGTATGAAGGGGTGGCTTAGGGGAAATAAAAATATTTAGGATGAAGGATGATAAAAAATGGAATATTTACCATAGTGCTGTTACATTAGAAAATGAACTAAAAATATCTGAAGAATATAAGTTGCTAGAAATTATTATAAAGGTTAATAGAGCAATATTTAGTGTCAGGTACAATTTCAATCAATATAATAATCACTTAAAAAAATTTGAAGGAAAGCAATTAATTTTTGTCAGTGGTATAAAAAGGTGGCATCAACAAAAAATTACCAGTGTCCTTATTGGTAATTATTTCTCTTCCTGCTATTCATTATTGGATATTATGGAAAATTTAGGATTTAATAATAACTTGAAGGATGACTTATTTATAAAACTAACCAGGGAGATGAGAAATTTTATGCTGCATAGACAAGTTTTGCCAATAACAAACAATGAAAAGCATTGGAAAGAAGAAGATGGTCAAATCCATTATAAGAGTCTGGTCACAACCTCCTGTGAGAATATAAAACAATACTTAGAAAATGAAAAAAGGAAAATGAAGTCCCTTATTGAATATTTTGAAAATAAATCTTATGAAAAAATCCCTCTATCAGAGATAATTTTTGAGCTGAAAAATGTTTTGGAGTCTAATTTTGCGTCCCGTAAAAAACAATTTGTTAATGAAAACAAGAAGTCTTTAATAATTCTAGAAGAAAAATATAAAGATATTTCCCAAATGATAATTGAAGCAGATATGAGTCATTATAAAGCAGTTGGAATAAAATACAGATATTTAAGATTACTACTTTTTGTTTATTCAGAAAATAAAAATAAATCAGTATAATTTTTTGTAAAAATACGGAAGCCGCTTTACGTAGTTTCGTCTATTCTCTGGTGACCCGGGAGGATTAACCAAGGTTGATCCCCGTAAAGTACAAGGTCGAAATATCCAAACTATGCCATTTTCTGCTTATTTCAGTAAAACTATACCTGTCAGTGATATACCAATGTAAAATATATACATGAATGGTAAAGTCTATTGGATAATTGTACAGAAAATAAATTGGTACTATATGTGTCTGAAAAATTCAAAAATTGTAAAAAAACAAACTGTTTGACTACTTCCCTGAATAGTCAATATATCTTAAATTCATTAATCTATTTTAACGAGCTTGTGTAGAAATTCACGTCCATCACTGGTTTTTCCTTGCACTATATAAATACCTGATGGTAAAAATGATACATCAATGTCAGAATCAGAATAAATATCTGAAAGTGCCATAACTATGGCGCCGGTAAAATCTCTTATTTGTACCGTATATCTGTTTGTAACTGACTTTGAAACAATACGAAATGTTGAAGTCGCCGGATTTGGCTGGATGTAGGTATCAGACATAACTACTTTTTGTACTGATGAGACGGACTCCTTTGTATAGAATACAGATCCATCATTAGTAGTAAAGTATAGCCTGTTAAGAATATCTTTTGTAATACTGATTGCTATTCTATTTATATCACTTTCAAAGATTTTCTGCCAGGTTTGTCCATAGTCCATACTTTTAAATAAATAAGCAATTTCATCATTTCCTCCTTCTTCTAAATATCCACCTGCAACATATATATCATCACCGACAACTTCTGAATTAATTGCATGAGTAAGTTCCGGGTGAATCTTCTTTTTCGACCAATTCATCCCCATATCCTCACTATAGTATGTACTACCTCCGTTATCAATTACTACAATTTGATTATCACCCAAATACTCTATACCAGATATTTTAAATTCAAACCCAGTTGTATCTACCCTCCAATTAGCGCCTCCATCTCGTGTTATGGCAATCCCTCCTTTAACTTCGTCTCTACTTAATCCAAATACGAAAAAATCATCTGTTATGAATTCCATTTCAAAAACACGCCCTTCGACTGGTAAGGGAATGGTCACTTCAAGCCATGTATCCGAGGTTAAATCATCTGTATTTACAAAATACTTACCATAATAGCCACTTATATACGTGGATGATTTGTATCTTTTAATTTCGTACATTCCATCTTCTTGTGTCATAACAACTCTTTTTATTTCTTTCGAAATAATGTCGTATATAATCAGGTTGTTATAATCATCAATCATTAGGAATTCACGATTATTGATTGGATAAAAATCTATCAAACGAATATTTGGTAGATCAATTATGGAATTAGATACACAGTCAAATTCATTTTTAGTTCCAATAACCAAAGTATCATAACCCATAAACATAACCCTTTCTTTGAGGTACTTAATATTACGAGAGTTACTTCCAATTATATCCGGACAATTGTAAAAAGTTTGGGAATATACCACTTGACTTAATAAAAAAAATAATAAACCTGCCTTGTATTTAAAAAATCTTTTATTCTTGATTTCCATCATCTTATAACGGTGATTCCGCATTTAGTTCCAAAATTATTATTATTATTTTTATAGGGTATTCCGCAATCGCTTTCTATACCATAACAATAGTGAAATGGATCATGACTATCGCAGTCATTACATCTGAAACCTGCATCATAGCAACTTGATGTTGTAATAATACCTAGATACGTATCCTGTGCTACAGGCTGACCATTGAAGGTTCCGTCCCAGGTGATTTCCTCTCCTGTGAATCCCTGTGTATCAGTGAATGGTTTGCTAATGCTTTGCGAAAATAACAAATTACCCCATCCATCATAAATTTTTATGGAATATGCATAGATACTGCTGTTATCTGCGCTCATATTGGAACAATTGAGTGGTAGGCTTTCGTCAAGACTTCTGAATTTTACATTCCATAAATCGTTTTCACCATCTCCATTAGGAGAGAAGATGTTTGGTATTGCTGCTTTCCAGTAGGCGTGGTATGTTGTTTGATAAATTCTCGGAAAAGTATAAGACTGCTTACAAGTATAACCGTCGCTGCACGATTCAGGTAATATCATCACCTCAAATCTATACTGAGTTTCACTGTCTCTTAATTGATTAAATGATACACTGCGGATGTTGCCAAAGCTAGGATTTAACGTTTCTGTAACTCCATTGACAATATTGGTTTTTTTAATGATAATATCAATGTTTTCTATGGTAGAAAGGGAAGATGATAATACGATATCAATGCCATAATTATAACTACAGTATCCTCTATCTAACGTATGTGGTACAATCTCGTAGCCATATTTTTTGAAAGCTACCTCTCCACAAAACTTGCAACCTTCCGTTGACGTAACGTTATATTTATACACCTTAGTATTTAATGGCGTATTTGATTGGCTTTGCTCTACAATAGGAAAAGGTACGTCGTAATTATTTAGGTCACTTGTTGGACTCCAAGCAATCGTGCATCCGGGACAATCATAAGTGCCTTTGATTTGAATATCATTATTGTCTCTACAAAAGTTCATTGGCTTGCAGTAATCCACAATATATTCGTTGCAAGATATAGTATAGATATATGGATCAGCTGAGATTTCGCTACACCCGTTATATGCCCGAAGAACGATCTTTATCTTGTCGCCACATGCTGTCCCAAAACCTGACTCCACTTCATAATGACCAATAACATCAGAGAGCTTAGCTTCTACTCCTATGATAACAGGCGACACCCATGAATCATAATCTGATCCGGAAGTATTGACCTTAGATATAATCCACTGATACCTGTTATACCCGCCAGGTAAAAAAGTTAGATCGAGAGTCTGCTCGCTACATACTTGTGTAATGGTACCACATGACTGTACAATATTGATGACAGGTATACTAGCAACAGATGGAGCACAAATGTTATCAATATAAGTATATGCCCAATGTGTCCACCTACCACAATCTGAATTGATAAAACGCACATACACCTCCTGACCTATGTAAGATGAAAGATCCGCATATGCGCAATCCCATCCTTTAAACCTGACATCTTCAAAATTTTGATAGTATTGATTATTGGATAATTCGGTTTCACTATATAGAATATTGCCTTGAAGATCTGTAATCTCCCAATAAAAAAATGGTAATTCGGAGTCATCGTGGTCAAAAGAAGGATCTGTGGTCACTCTTGCATAATTAAATGTAAAATCAGAATTTGTTACAGTAAATTTGAACTTAAGAGATTCCATTTGAGATTCTCGATAATCCGAGTTACCTATCACTGCGGGATCACCAAGCCTGAAAGCATATTTACCTAAAAATCCAGGATTATTGATTAAACTACCAACAAAAGGGTCCGAAAAATTTTCCACATTAATAATATTATGAACATTAACGTTAAATCCTGGAGCCAAAGTGTGTGGGCCCCAAGGATTCTCTTGATTTAACCCGGTTTCAAATGTAAAACCTGTAAAGTTACCTAATTCGAAATCACCATTTTCACATATTGAGTTTGAAATTCCAGGAGGAATGACCATGTTAACATTTTCATGTTTAATGCACCCTCCAGGGCTTTTTAATACAATATTATAATTCCCGGAAAGCATTTGATCATAACACTGCCTATTTCGATCGTTAAAATTTTGCCATGTTACTCCTCCATCAAAGCTTATTTGATTTACATTCGTTGCTGTTATACAGATTTTACCATCTCTGCAAACTGGGCATGTAGGCTTGGTAAATTTGATATTAGAATATTGAACGTTACAATCATATTCTTCACAGTCTATAAGCCCATTCAAATTGTTATCAATGTTATCATCGCATTTTTCTTTCCATTTAAAACCGGTAACTCCTTTATCTACATCATATTGAGGTACTTCAGTCCCGGTTATTTCAACTTCGATAATTTCTAATTGTGCATTTTCAGGACTGACAATTGAAATATGACTTACATACAACGAATCAAAATACAACGGTTGCTTTAATCTCTGCCTGGGAACACAAATTGAGTATATTCGGGAGTCAGATAAAAGTTTTGCCAATCTGATGTTTTCATTATCAGACTGCTCGGTATTTAAATTATTCGAATTTAAATCTTGAAATGTTAATGGTGCATCATCTATAGGATCTAATGAAAAAAGAATGTAAAACTCATTAGGAGTAGATTGATAACTGGTATCAGGTATAGTAATAATAACCTTGGTAATCTTGTTAATTTCATTTAGCGAAACTTTAAAAAAAGGATTTGCTGATTTAAGAGTAATTGCTGAACTTTGTGCTAAATGTATGCTGTCTAACGCTAAATAACTTCCTGCATTACCATATACAGTCGATTGATCGGAATTATATTCACTCATACCATTTCGCTGCCCAAAGGATATAAAATACATTAAAATACAAGCTAATGTGATTAAATTCTTCATATTTTGATAAGTTTTTTAGTTATTGTATAATTATTTATAATAAATTGAACGAAATAAGAGCCAGATTGAATATCTTCCAAATGGATTTCTGTTTGCGATTCTTTAAATGTAAACTGTTTGACTAGCGTGCCATTAGTACTAAATATTTTTGAATTTATTATTTCATTTTCTTTGTTATCTACCATTATCCTTACCGAATTTGATGTTGGGTTGGGTTCTATTATAATTTCAGGAAAAGTTGCTTTACCGGTTCTGTATTGTAAACAGTTTAGATGGATATCGGCACTGGTATTTAAAACAGCATTCCATAGAGTATAATTACCTTCATATTTCTGATCAAAAATAATGACAGTTCTGTAAATTGAGTTTGGTAAGTCTGTAAATGACACGCTATTCGCTGAAGTGTCTAATCGAGAACTTTGCCTAATAGTATAAAATCCATTAATTTTTTCGTACAATAAAACTGAAGCATATGAACGATTAAAATCAAAAGAGCTTACTTCTATTGTGGAACAAGAAGTTGTGTTAACATGCCAATTATATTGTGCTACAGAATTTATCGAAAGCACTATTAAAAGAAACTTAAATAAAAGAAATTTTTTCATTTGACTTTTTTGTAAGCTGAAATCAAATTTCATGCCATATTGTATTAATATGGTGAAAAAATTAATCAATCATAAAAAGTTATCACTATTTATTTTTTAGAAAAAACGTTCAAAATGATTCAGACTTCTTAACCGTACATTTCAAAAATGGGAATAGCAAATCAAAATGAATGTTGTATTATAAGGATAGATCAAATCCCTACAATTGATAACAACTGATTTAATTAAAAAAGTTCGAATTTCACATATTATTTAGTTACTAGGTTCAATGAAAATATTGACGTTGCCATAGATTTTTCATATAAATAAGTTTATTGATTTCAAGCTAATAAATCAAAAGAGTATATTCAGATATAGCGTTTTGAAGACCAGTTCATATAAATTTCTATAAAATCATTCAAAAAGTACCGTCTAACTCAACTTTTACAAATTTTGTCAGACTAATGTTATTAAACCAAAGTTTTTAAATTAAAATATTGAAGTGTAATTTTGAATCTTGTCAATCAATCCACTATTTACCACAATTACACCTTGTTTTAGGACGTAAATATTTGTGGTAACTCTTTCCATAAGAACCATGGGCATTTTCTACGAAGCTGTTCCATATACCTTGGTCAATATTACAATATATATAGTCCCTTTTACCTTTTTGAAAGCGGAGGACCACAAAATTGATACCGGAATATTCCCACAAGGATACGTACTGAAGTGCTGAACTTTGCATTTCATAATCTTGCAGTTCCTGACGCAACACTCCATTTTGGGTGACAATCCTCAATACCTCTTCACAAGCCAAAGAGCTATAATCAAAGGGTCCTGAAGCCTGAATACTGGTTTGATAATTTGCATCCACATCATCCGGCATGGCTATAAAAGCCTTTGCCTGATTATTTTGATTGGTTTTATGGTCCTGATAACGGACAAAAGCGTATACCCCTATGGATGACAATATTAAAATGGTTAAAATTTTAGCTTTCATCTGTATTGATTTAGGATTTTACATTTTATGTTCATTGATTTCGATCCTTTGATTTATTACGGCTCATTCCTTTTTGTTATGTTCATTTGCATGTTTTTGTAATATCAAACTATTCCAAAAAGTCCTAACGATGACGTATTTTGGAACCTATTAGAGTAACTACAATAAGTTTTGTTGTGTTCTTTTTGCCCATTTTGATGTGGTTTTCATGTTTAGACAAAGGTATTGTTTTTTTACTTTGAAAGATGGGGATAAACCATTTTTTGCAAAAAAAAAGTCCAGTCCAACTATTTTCCCGGGGGTTTTGTCGGACTGGACTGAATTACACTTTACATTTTTTACATATCAATTGTATTTTACAAATTTATTAATCCCGGGCACTTGATTTAGTCTTTATACTGGTTTTGATCCAAAATATACGACTCTTCAGTCCTCGCGGCTTCTACCATCATTTTTTCGCCTTGTTCAGTATAAAAAATGTCTCCATTTTCACCCAGAGCAAAACATTGTAAAACAAATCTGATATTATCAGGTTTGAGGAAGTCACAGGTTGGTCTTTGCAGAACAAACTCCATCCAAATCTCACGTAAATCACTTTCCGAATACTTTTTAGGTTCTCCAGATTCTAATACTTTGCCGTACCTCTCTTGTACAGCTGAAAAATCAATCATTTCAAATGATTTCATAATAAAAAATTAAAATATTAATAAATAAGATTCCTCCGTATCTCTATACCCATAAAGAGGTGTTAAAAATTCAATCGACAAGGTATGTATAGCTACCTTTTACTGTATTCTACACCTGACACCTTTGTGACAGGCTGATCAAATTTTCTAATTCCGGGCCCAGAATTAGTTTTTTGGTATTACTCAATTTTAGTTTACATCATCCATCAACTAAGATTATCATACTTATTAGCTAAATTTACTTTATATCTACACAAAAGCTTCCAATATTTTGAGAAGGGTGGTTGCCCACCCCTCTTCTATATATCGGTTAAATCACGATATCCTCTGTACTTCAGCTTGGACCTTGACCTGGCGTATTTGCTTTTCTTCAAAGCCTTATAATCTTCTTCTGTGAGAAGAGATTTGATAAAGTCCTTACCTTCATCCGTTACATAATAGGAAGGTTTTCCAGCCTTTGCTGTGTACATTGTTTCATAAGCCTCGAAATATTTAGAATATTCTTCCACAGGGTAATGTTGTACATCCATTATTCCTAAATCAACTAATTTTTTATACATTCGATTTCGTCCTACATCAATTTCATCACAGAATTGAGAAAATGTGGTCGGATACTTACGCCTTTTCTCAGGCAAATTAAATGAAAATATCATAATTTTATTTAAATGTTTGAACTTGATGGAACCCCTATTTCTATAGGACCATCCTCGTTAAATCCTAATGAATACTTTCCGGAACCAACTTTAACTATCGGTTTTTTTCGCAAAAGGGTAAATAAATTTGATCTGCTCATAACGTTTGTATTTACAAATTCCTTTAGTAACTCATGGATAAAAACTTCTCCTTTGACATCTATAAAGGCCTTCAACTTGTCAAAATTGCTATCTGATTTTAACACCACTGTGTTTCCATCATTTGTAACTGTGCGAACATGTTCTACCAGACAGTTCTCAGTAATTCTGAAATGAATCTCTGTTTCGTAATCTCCATGGTACCTCCATGCGACTGGTTTAATAATCTTAACCCCCGGTTCCTTGCCTTCTATTATTGTCAAAACACCATCAGCCTCCTGACCAATTAACCTACTTCCAGCCATCGTTGCTAATTCAACATTATCGCCTTTTTTAGTTTTAACGGTGTGATGCAAGACGATTACTGGACAATTCAACTCTTTGGCAATTTCCCGAACAAACAACATTAGTTCCTGAGAATAACGACTGTCTTCAATCTGTCCTACACCTAGTCTTCCTAAGCTGTCTATGATGATGACCTGAGGTTGAAGTTCCATTAACATTCTCAATAGGGCAATTCTACCATTATTATCAGGTACAAATTGTGCAGATTCATCGTCAAACACAAAAAACTTATCTAATATTTCTTTTTTTAAGGTTGGATCCAGTGCCTCAAGCTGCTTTATGTTTCTTAATGTTCTCAGAATCATCATTTCTTCAAACGAAAGAATTACAACCAGATATAAAGTAAGAATTGGCATGCCCAGGAATTCTGTTTGATATTTATTCAATAGCGCTATTACAAAATTTTCACCAAAAATCGATTTGCCCATTTTGGGTTTAGCCATTATAATATAAACCCCGGGTGCCAATTCAATGCCCCACCACAATTTAACTGTAGGGGGCAGAACCTTAACTAGCTCTATCGCATTGGATAAGCTGATCACCTTATATTTAACCATTTTCAACATATTTAATGGCTAATAAAAAGTTCGTTATGGTCCCAAAAGGAAAACTTATTATAATATATTTTTTATTGATATTCAATGCTTTGTTATAAATATTATTGCACATCCGAATTGTTAGCATCACTGTTTTTTGCATTTTTTATATATATTCGATGCGTGTTGCATGAGGAAATCTTCAACTTCCTTCAAGTTATAAAAAGTTTTAGACCCCAATTTTATATGGGGTAACCCCATTCTCGTTCTATACCTAAAAATGGTTGAACGGCTGATTTGCAGGGTCTGCATTAAAATTTTTTCTGGAATAAAATTATCCATTTTAAAAAATTTAATTTTTAATTAAAAATGCCCCTCCTAACGGAGGCGACAAACCCACAACAACATCCTACGAACGTCATTATGAATGGTGAATTCAGAAAACGACATGACAATGCATGAGTATCATCTGAATTCGAGATATCAACTAAATTTTTATGGATATATGACCAGTGAAATGGTCTTAAAGGTTATGAGGGCTGTGGGTGTCGATTCTATCAGAATCTATTTGCATCAGTGCTGTAGTTATTTATGTAAATTTTTATCTGTTTTATTTCTACTGATGTTAAACCCAAAATTTAAACTACTTTTTTCCTTTTTTAAATATTTTTGCAATAAACCCAGATCAAATGGTATGCCAAATCAAAAATAACTGCCAGAATGACAAATCCTGCCACATTGACATCATATTATATAAAAGTCAAAGCCCGTTAATGGCTGCAAAAAACTCAATCGATTAAATTAAATTCAATGTAAAATGTTATACAAACTTATTAAAATCAGGCAATAACCAAGACCTATCATGATGACAATTTGTCATTCGCCAACTATAAGTAATAAACGTATTCACAAAAAGTGAAATCTCATATGTATTAGTTGTTGCCAGTACCTTAACCCATCTTTTTCCTGTGCAATATCTGTGCAATTATATTTTAAAAATAAAAAAGCCTTGAAAATCAATTGATTAACAAGGCTTTTTGTGACCCCAGGAGGATTCGAACCCCCAACCCTCAGAGCCGAAATCTGATATTCTATCCAGTTGAACTATGGAGCCTGAAAAAGAAGCGCAAAGGTAAATAGATTTTTGAAACCATCACACATTCACGTGATCAAAATGTTTTTCGTCAAAATATTTTAGTTTCGACCCTCAGATATTACACCGGAATTTTCATTTATTACTTGATTTATATATACTGAAAGACCTTTATTGTAAAATAAAATATAACAGGAAACCTATTTCCTATTGTAAAAATGTCAGTCTGCCTTAAGCTGTAGAAGTGACAGTCAAAAAGTTTTACAGAAAAATGCTGACTAAGTTGTGAAACCTTAAAACAGTATCGGAATTGTTTGAAAATTTTATATGCGTTTTCTAAATCAGTAAAAAAAAGGTACAATTTTTGAAGTATCAGACAATCATAAAAAACAACATAAAATATATCTTTTGTCAGTGACTTAACCGTTATAAATCTATATTTATATATGAAAAAAGAAACTCCCGTTAAAGTAGTCAGAATATTTACCCTGATACGACACTTAAGTGAATTCCCTCCGAAGTCCGTAGACAAATTGGCACAGATGATGGAAGTAAGCCCCAAAACGCTCTATAAAGATATACATATTGTTGAATCTCTGGGTTTTGAAACAGAAAAAGATCAACTCAACCGATACCAATTAAAAAACAACCACCGTTCGGAATACCATCTGGATGAAAATGAAAAAAAACTTATCCTCGGCGCCATAAAAAAAGCAGGGGTAAGCAATCTGGACATAAACAGCATCTCTCAAAAATTAAAATACTCCGTTATTCCCGATATCCAACGGCTGTCTATCGTCAAACAGCTCAACATGATCAGAATACTGATTGAAGCAGTTGCTCAAAACATTCCTATCGTCCTGCAAAAGTATAAATCCACAACCCCGGGAGCCAAAATAAGGGACAGAATGGTGCTTCCATTATATTTTGATGAAAACAGGCTCAGTCTGACAGCTTATGATTTTGAAAAAAAAGAAGCCCGGATTTTCAAAGTGTCGAGAATGACGGATATCACCCCCGCTGATCACACCCTCAAAGCGGAAATACCCGCTGACATTCCGATTGTGGATGCTTTTGGTTTTGCCGGACAGATGGATGTTGTCATTGAAATCCTGATGTCGTGGCGGGCATCATCCCTACTAACTGAAGATTTCCCCCAATTTGTCGGTTTGATATCACCTTCCGGCGATCCGGGTCTGCCTTACAAACTGACCAGCAAAGTGTGTGGGTATGAAGGCATCGGGCGATTTGTACTTGGCCTGCTTACGGAAATTAAAGTGGCGGGCGATGAAGGATTTAAAAAGTACATAAATGATAAAATAAAAAATCAGCAATTGCTCTGATTTAATCTTTTCATTCTCCAAAACAGAGACTACCCTGACCTACTTTTGTATCTTAAAGTATAAGATATGAATCGAACAGACTTTATCAAAAACCTGTTGAGTATCGGAATGATGGGATTAATCATTCGGACACCGGAAAAAAAAGCACCTGAACGTGTAGAAATGTATGATGCTTTTGTCAGGGGTTTGGTTTTTGCCGAAGGCCGGCATTATGTCTCTCGCATGAAGGCAGGAGAACCCCTTACCATGAAAAGAGAACCAAAAAACCCATACGATAGCACTGCCATTGCCCTCTACTATGACAACATAAAAATCGGTTATGTTCCCGCAGAAGACAATTACATCTTAAGTAATATGCTGGACGCAGGACATGGCCGGTTTTTTGCGCAAATCAAAGAAGTTTTTCCTTCCGCACCGTATTACGAACAGGTACATTTTTGTATCAAAAGTGAAGGGTGATTTAAATTAAATTTGTAATATTGCCATTAGAAATAAAAGGAATTTGAAAAATGAGAATTAAAATAACTTTTGAACATAAAAAGGGTGTTTTCATCCCTTTTGACTACCAATACGCTATACAGCAATGGATATATCAGGTATTATCAGCCGCTGATAAAGATTTAGCTACTCATCTTCATGATAGTGGATATACATTTGAAGGCAAATCTTTTAAACTATTTAGTTTTGGTCAATGGACATGCTTTCCTTACACACCTGTACCCAAAAAAGGCATGTGGTTTAATCATACCCAATCCAGCCTGATGGTATCATTTCTTTTGCCTGAACAAATATCTACATTTGTGTCAGGCTTATTCAAAGACCAAAGCCATACCTTCTATTTCAAGGGCGAAAAAGCAGTACCTGTCATCACCAGTCACATAGAAATAATGCCTGAACCGATTTTTAGTGATGGAATGGCGACTTATAAAATAATCACCGGAGCCAGAATATCTGTGGGTCAAGATGGACAAGAATATCCTCAATATAAAGGACCTGAACATGAAGATTATGACTTTCTTTTTATCCAAAACCTTGTCAATAAACACCGATCGTCCTTATTGTATAAAGGTGAACCCACAAAAGAATATACCATCGGGATGCAGTTATTTGACCCTATAAAAACGCAAATGGTTACTGTACCTAAAGAAGGCAATCTAATAAAAATGAAAGGATACAAGTTTGCTTTTGAGCTTAATGCGCCTGCGGAGATACATAAGACGTTGTATTATGCTGGTTCTGGTGAAGAGAGCAGCTTGGGTATGGGATGGGTGGAGATTTGGGTATAGATAGCATGCGCTGCATAGGTAGCAATAGATAATAGATGGTTAAAAACGTTGTATTATTATTTTAAAATGATAATATTTAAATATATAAAAATGCTAGAATGATAAAGGAGATAGTGAATTTTACAAAGAATTTGGATGAAGAATTTAAAAACTTAGAAGTAAAACCTAAGGAAGGTCTTCATATAATGTTACAAATGTCGGAAGTTGATGGTGTGTGGCAAATGAATCTAGATGACTTAACTTTTGAATTGTATAATAAAAAACTTTCTGAAGAATCTAATTTTATTCAAAAGTGTAAATTTTTGTCCAAATATGCCTGGTATGTTGAAAGTAACAAAGCATTTGATAAAGGGATACACACAGCTTCACCATATGCTGTAGCTTTTAAAAGAGAGTTTTTAGATGGTGGAGGTATCAATGTAAGTGATAGGGAAAAGAATAAGAGAGAGATACCAGAAAGATTTAAGAATAAATATTTTTCTAACGCATTAAAACTTTTAGGAGATAAAAATGAAATTCAAAGAATTACTGTGTTTCAAAATTTTTTTGTGCATCTTGATTTTATCAATGTAATAAAAAATGTGGATGATGATCTAATACATAAAGGCAAAGAAATTGAAACTGAAATATTAAGTTTGAAAGAGAAAATTCAGAATGAAAATGTCAAGGTACTCAAGGAAAAATTCAAAACTCAACTTGATAAACTTACAAAAGAACTATCAAAATATAAAAATGATGCAGATTATGTGATATTTTATCTAGACGTCCCAATTGAAAAATATATTGAGACGAATTCAAGATATCTATCGGATAAGTTGTTCAATACTGATAAATATAATACGTCTCCAAATGATGAGGGGAAAATATTTGGTACTAGTAATTTCATTAATGGCTTTAATGGTAGTATGCCATTTTTAACACATCAAACAGCTAGTTTTGATATCACAGGACGTATATCGGATGAAGATGCCAAATATTTGTACGAATTTGAACAAATTTTACCTAGAAAAACTTTACCAAACCCATTACCACTTTTTATTTTTCAGAATGAATTACAAGAAAAAGTGATTAGTCTATTTAAAGAAAGTGGGTTCAAGCTAGGCTATAAAGAATTAATTGAGAACTTATGGTTGGAGCATAATCAAGATTTAGGTAACTATTATCTTTTAAACTGGCAAAATAGTACAAAAGGCTTAGTCTTCCAAGACTTCGATTATGTAAGCCAATTCGAATACGCTTGTGATGCCCAAATTGAAAATCTATTTGAAATACAAGAAAAAGGAGGTAAGAGTTATGTTCATTATCCAAAAATCACCAATGTGTTTCAGTTAGAACAAGTGGTTTTTAAATCTTTGATACAAAGCAAATACCTTAAAATAGATTATTTTGGCGAGTTGAAAAAAGATGACTATGAAGGTCTAAACAACACGTTCCAATGCTTCTCAAAATATCGAAAAGCAGTTTATGATTACGTTTATAAATCAAAGCGA
Source organism: Saprospiraceae bacterium (assembly GCA_022842725.1). Classification (GTDB taxonomy): domain Bacteria; phylum Bacteroidota; class Bacteroidia; order Chitinophagales; family Saprospiraceae; genus OLB9. Next base: position 55,645 of record JALHOZ010000020.1, on the reverse strand, counting down.
CAAAGTATTAATGAACATATTTTTTATGATATGGTATTTAGCCATATAAAGGATGATTTGAAACAAAATAACGGATATAGCATCAAAGAAAAACTCAATATTTATTATAGTTTATACGAGACATTTAACATTCACAATAAAAAATCAGAAATATCTATGGCCAGTCAATTAAAAAAATATCAAGAATTTGTAGTACAGCTTTCTATGGGTAAAGTAGATACAAATAATACAACAGACAAGGAATTTGCTTTTGCTGCGGGACAAGTGATCGATTACCTTATGGGAAAAAGTCAAGCCCAAGACAAAAGTTATCTATTGCTCGAACCTTATTTACAACAAGCTAAATGTCAGGAATTTAAGCGTGCAATAGCTAATGACATTGCTCGTTACAAGCACGCAATCAAAGACAATGAAACCAGGTTTAAGTCAGTATGCGACTTTGTACTTACTTATGATACTGGTGTGAATATGAAAGAATTGATGCCAGAAATATTGGCAGGGGCTTTTTCAAAATGTCAGTTTTTTCATAAAGATTTAGATAAGAATCAAGAAATCAATTAATAAATAACAACATAAAATATTAAACACCATGACAAACTCATTTAACAATCGCGTATTTGGTTGCGCTATCATCAAATCAATCAATTCAAATTATAATGCTGATTTTTCACATCAGCCACGTACTTTACCGAACGGAACAGTGTATGCTACAGACAAGGTTTTAAAGTATTCGGTGAGGAATTATTGGAAAAAAGTTTTGAATGAAAAGGTTTTCTATTCAAAATCATTGGATGAAAGCATGTCACCACGAACTCTCGATGAAACCTTGGAATTACACTTTGGGAAAATAGAAAATTCGGATAAAAACAAATTACGTCTTGAAATTTTAAAGAAGATTTTAACATGTCTTGATGTGCGTTTATTTGGAGGAACTTATGCAGGGAAAACAAATATTTCTATTCATGGTACTTGTCAAATAACACATGGTGTCAATCGATTTGATGAAAATGTAATTTACTCTGAACAGATTATGTCACCTTTTAGAAACCCTAGTGAAAAAAATGCGGATAGCACGATGACAACCCTAGGAACTCAATCAAAACTACAAGAAGGTCATTATGTACATCATTTTTCAGTCAATCCCCGAAATATTGAGGATGATATAAAACGTGTTGGCATTGAAGGATTGAGCTCTTCAGATATTGAAAAACTTAAAGAAGGACTTCGTAAGGGCGTTTCATATTACGATTCAGCGGCAAAGTCCGGTACAGAAAATGAACTTTTGCTTTGGGTACAGCTTAGAGAAAACTCGAAGTTGGTATTGCCTTCATTTGTAGAATTGGTAACAATCGGAGAAGACAAAACCATTGACTTATCTGCTATCAAAACACTTTTGGAGAAAGACCACATCAAGAGCGAGATTGAAAAAATAGAAGTCTATTACAATAAAGGTATCACTAAAGTAAGCAATGTACCAACAGGTGCAGTAGAACATGAAATATAAACCAAATAAAATCAGTGTTTTATGCAAAAGTTAATTTCAATTGATTTAAAGGGGGATTTTGGCTTTTTCCGAAAACCTGACATAAATAGCACAGTGAATTTATCCTATAACATGCTTCACAAGCCTGGTCTTTTAGGAATATTAGGAGCAATAATTGGATTAGAAGGGTATCAAAAGAAAGGTATAATGCCGGCTTATTATGATGCATTAGAAAGTTTGAAGATAGGTATTGAACCCTTACTTCATGAAAAGGGTAATTACCAGAAAACTGTCATAAAGTACACAAATACAGTAGGGTATGCAAATAACGGCTCAACATATTTGACAGAAGAAGCCACATTAATTAAACCAGCGTATCGAGTATATATTTTATTAGATGATGAAGAAAGTAATCAAAGCCATTTATATAAAAATTTGAAAGATGGTAATGCGGAGTTTCTACCCTATTTTGGTAAAAACGAGTTTTCTGTTTGGTGGGATAAGGAGAGTTTTAACCAATATGATGACTATGAAGAGGTGGATAAACCACTTGATGACATAAAAATAAAGACACTATTTTTAAAACAAGATATCATCAAAGAGAATAAAGCTGCTCCAGTTTTTGATTTGGAGTCATTGATTAATGACGAAACACCATATATGTACTTTGAAAGGTTACCAATTGGATTTGATACTACACTTTTTCAGTATGAAATGGGTGATTTCGTATTAACATCGTTTAGATTGAAAAAATCAATAGGAATAAGTAATCTATATCACTTAAATCAAGAGCAATATTATGTTCAGTTGTTATAAGTCTGTTGCTGAAATATTGCAACAGACCCTTCCTATAAATGAGTTTCTGATTGATGCTGATAAATATTATGCTCACATTTCACCAAAGAGCGCACACATTCCAAAAGCTCCTGAAACTCTAAAGGAGCATATTGAGCTAGTGCAGGATAAGTTGTATAAACTTTGCGAAGTACATAGTTTAGATGCGGTTATTGATTCTTTAATTATTGATTTTTTACGAACCCAGAAAGTAGAAAATTGCCTGATATCAGGAAATTTTATCAAGAGACTTTTTGTCAATACAGTTGTATTTCATGATTATGGTAAGATCAATGAAAACTTTCAAGCTGATCGTACAAAAATGAATAATCCCTATTTTCAATGGAAAAACGATCCCAAAAGTATCTTGTCAACACACCATTCAAGTTTGGGTGCTTATCTCTTTATCGTCAGGCATATAAAAGATGCCAATACAGAATTAAAAAAAGATAGTCATCATGTAGCGATGTTGGCAACGCTGATGTTTTCTTATCCAATTTTCAAACATCATGGGAAATATTTGAAAGACGATTATAAAGATAAAATTAGTTTTTCAATAGACGAAGTGGCTTGTATGAAATCATACATTGCTCAGTATCAATATTTAATTGAGCCAAGTATTGCAGAAGCAACTGCTTTGAACCTGAATAAAATATTTGAACATCTGGATGCGTATCAAATGTTCAATTCCTTTTCCTTGTATGCTTTAGTTCGCCTAAGCTTTTCGCTTTTGACAGCTTCAGATTATTTAGCATCGGGAGAATACATGACTGGTAATGTAGTTAAAGATTTTGGTGTATTAACTGAAAAACGCATCAATGAACTTTATGATTTTGTTACCCAAAGTGATTTTTTGAAAAATGATCAAACTGTAAAGAAAAATTACAATAAAGGTACTTACGAAAAGTTAAATCATGCGGTTGAAATCAAAAATCCAAAAGAGAAGAACAATGATAATCTGAACTTATTGCGGCAGGAAATGGCACTAGAAGTGATACAAAATATCAGAGCAAACAGTGATAAAAACTTATTTTACATAGAAGCCCCAACAGGTGGTGGAAAAACCAACCTTTCAATGTTGGCATCAGTAGAATTATTGAAAGCAAATTCTGGAAAAGTAAACAAAGTCTTTTATGTTTTTCCTTTTACAACTTTGATTACGCAAACTTATAGTGCTATCATAGAAACGCTTGGTTTATCAGAAAATGAAGTAGTACAATTACACTCAAAAGCAGGTTATAAACAAAAAACAGAAGAAGAAAAAGATGGATTATACAGTGATGAAAAAGAAAATTACATAGATAATTTATTTGTCAACTACCCTTTTTGTTTGCTTTCTCATGTCAAGTTCTTTGATCTTTTGAAAACCAACGAAAAAGAAGGCAATTATGTGTTACATCGTTTGGCAAATTCTGTGGTCGTGATTGATGAAATGCAATCCTACAATCCTGAACATTGGGACAAAATTATCTATTTTATCGCGCACTATTCTAAGTTATTTAATATCAAATTCATTTTGATGTCTGCCACCTTACCTAAGCTTGGTGACTTGAAAGTCCTTGAAAAAGAATATGTTGAAGATTTTGTATATCTTTTACCCAATGCTAAACGAGATTATTTCCTTAATCCCAATTTTAGCGAAAGAGTTACGTTTAATTTTGATTTATTTGATCGAAAAGACTTGGAATTAGGGGAAATTGCACAAATGCTTTTGACCAAATCAAAAGAATATGCCATGTTGGATTTTGGTAATGCCAAACCAAAAGAAAGTGTTTATTGCATTATTGAATTCATCTTTAAACGCACAGCTACCGATTTTCATAAAAAAATAGAAGAAATACATGCTAATTTTTTTGATGAAATATTGGTTTTATCTGGAACCATTTTGGAACATCGAAGAAAAGAAATAATCAACTTTTTGAAGAATCAAGACAACCGTAAAAAACGCATATTGCTTGTAACGACTCAAGTCGTAGAGGCAGGCGTTGATATTGATATGGACTTAGGGTTTAAAGATAGATCTATGATAGACAGTGAAGAACAATTGGCAGGCCGCATTAATCGTAATGTGAATAAAAAAGGGTGTACACTATATCTTTTCAATTATAATAAAGAGCGAATTATTTATGGACAAGATAAGCGTTATCAAGAAACCAAAAAATTACAAACAAATGATTATCAACGCATATTAAAAGATAAAGACTTTGATTATCTGTATAATTCAGTTTTTGCGAAAATAGATTTTTGGAATAAATCAGATTTAATAAGTAAAGCAAATCATAACAATCAATTAAAGTTTTATAAATCAAAAGTTGAAAAATTACAATTTCAATCTGTTCATTGGGATTTTAAGCTAATTGATCAAGAAAATATTTCTTGTTTTGTACCTTTAGAAATTCCGATAAGTGTGGAAGGTGTTAATCGTTCCATACAAGATCCTGTTTTTTCAATAAATGAAATATCATTTTTAAAAGAAAACAGAATATTACAAACTGTAAGAAACACTATTAAAGGGAGCGATGTTTTTGAGTTATACATTGATATTATAAAAAATAAAAAAGACTTTGTCCAACAAAAAATAAATGAAAAAACATTACAGGGGATAATGTCAAAGTTCATTTTTTCTTTGTTTGCGTCACCAAAAATGAAACTTGAAATCATTCGTTTTTCTGACATTTCAAAAAGTGAATTTGGATATCAATATATAAGTCATTGGAATGAGTTTTATAGTGAAATGACAGGTATGGATGATCAAAGATTCCAAAGCAATGAAACCCAATTTTTATAAACGTGCGACACATTACTGCCACTCTAATAAACCTTTACCATGTCTGCAAACGAGAACTTTGGCTTCATGCCAATGAAATCCGAATGGAACACACCTCCGACACCGTCAATGAAGGTAAACTCATCGGCGAAAATACCTACACGGATCGAGCTGCCAAATATACAGAGCTGCAACTCGATGGTGTGAAAATAGATTATTATGATGCCAAAAACAAGGTGGTACACGAAATCAAAAAGAGTGATAAAATGGAAGCTGCCCATGAAGCCCAAGTCAAATATTATCTCTATAAACTTAAACAGCACGGTGTAGAAGGTATGACTGGTGTACTGGAGTATCCTACCCTTCGACACACATCACAGATAATGCTTACAGATGATGATGTACAATCGATACAAAAGTGGGAAGGTGATATTATGGAGATTATCTCTAGGGAAGAAATGCCTGGTGTGATAGACAAACCTGTTTGTAAAAGATGTAGTTACTTTGAGTTTTGTTATTGTTGACCAATCTAAAAGATAACCTCCATGAAGCGTACTTATTATTTATTTAATGATGGTCGGATGAGTCGCAAAGACAATACGCTGTGTTTTGTGGCACGCGATAAGGATGGTAAGGAACAAGCACCCAAGTACATCCCTATCGAAACGATCGATACGATGTATGTATTCGGTGCACTAGATGTGAATGCTGCTTTGCTCAATTATCTTGGTCAGCGGCATATCAGTATGCACTTTTTTGATTATTATGAACATTATACTGGTTCGTTTATGGCGAAGGACTATCTGCTTGCTGGGAAAATGCAAATAGAACAAACAAAGGCGTACATTAAAAAAGAGAGAAGGATGCACATCGCGACAAGGCTTATCGATGGCGCTACATACAATATGTTGAAAAATATGAAGTATTACGACAATCGTGGTAAAGATACATCTGACAAGATCAACCAACTTGAGACCTTACGAAACAGCATTAATGATGCAAAGGATATTCCTACTTTGATGGGTATAGAAGGTAACTGTAGGCAGGTTTATTATAGTGCCTTTGATGCGATTATTCCGGAATTTACCATGGGAACCCGCACCAAACAGCCGCCTGATAATGAAATTAATGCACTTATTTCTTTTGGGAATATGGTAGCTTATACCTTGACATTAGATATGATATACCATACCCAACTCAATCCTACCATAAGTTTTTTGCATGAACCGGGATATCGGAGGTATTCTTTGGCTCTCGATATTTCAGAAGTGTTTAAACCTATTCTGGTCGACAGAACCATATTCAGGGTATTAAATAAAAAAGAAATTCAGGAAAAACATTTTGATCGGAAATTGAACGGATGTTTTTTGAATGAAACCGGCAAAAAGACCTTTATGTGTGCATGGGAAGAACGTCTATCGGAAACAATAAAACATAGGTCTCTCAATAAAAATGTGAGTTATAAGCACTTGGTGAAATTGGAATGTTATAAAATGGCAAAGTACATATTGAGAGACGAGCCGGAATATAAACCGTTTAAAATTTGGTGGTGAAGTCAAACCTTATAGGTTTTGGAAACCTGTAAGGTTAAAATGAAGTGAATATGTATATAATTGCAGTATATGATGTGGGAGAAAAAAGAGTGGCCAAAATGCTGAAACTCTGTAGGCAATATCTGAATTGGATACAAAATTCCGTATTCGAGGGTGAACTGACGGAAGTGCAGCTGAAGGAACTAAAATATAAAGCAAAAGATATCTTGAAAGAAGATGAAGATAGTTTTATCATTTTCAGTAGTAGAGAGCAAAAATGGATGGATAAACAAGTAATCGGTAAAGAGAAAAACAGTTTGGATAATTTTTTATAAATTTGAACCAGAAAAGTTCTTTGACATAATGGGCATTTAATGTAAATATATCATTATATAAGTTGTCGATATATTTAAATTTGAAATCAAGTCCGAGACAAAAGCCTCAAAAATCCTGGACAATTTTGACAACCCATTGAATATCAACGAAAATAAAAAGTCGTCGATACAAAGGGAAAAAGATGTCATTGCCGACAGACGATATTTTTCAGCCGGATTAACCATATTCCTATATGTAAGTCAAAGAATATGAACTATATTTGAGCCGTCGTCGAACGGCTTTTAATCGTACCATATTGGAATTGAAACTTGGCTGCAGGAGAATTGATCATATTAATCAACAACTTTTAATCGTACCATATTGGAATTGAAACGAAGCTGACAGATGATTTTTCGGAACTTAAAAAAAGCTTTTAATCGTACCATATTGGAATTGAAACCGGTCTGATGTCTCTGATTGAAGGCGTGTATTGACTTTTAATCGTACCATATTGGAATTGAAACCTTGTGATCTGTCTGATGATTGAATCCATCTGATACTTTTAATCGTACCATATTGGAATTGAAACTATATTGTATGATTTGGTAATCAGCAAACATTGATATCTTTTAATCGTACCATATTGGAATTGAAACTTTATTCAGGTATTCCTGGTATCGGTGCAAACGATCTTTTAATCGTACCATATTGGAATTGAAACCTTTTTTGGCTCCGGTAGGCCATTCTGTTTTTGGCTTTTAATCGTACCATATTGGAATTGAAACTAATTTGACGTAACAAGACAGGTATATCCTAATTTCTTTTAATCGTACCATATTGGAATTGAAACGGGCTGCAAATGAATCTTTGAACGACGTATCGTTTCTTTTAATCGTACCATATTGGAATTGAAACTATGTAATATGTGATTCAGGAGTGTGACGTGCTTTCTTTTAATCGTACCATATTGGAATTGAAACTCGACACCATAGACCAGGTTGTCGGCTGTCGTGACTTTTAATCGTACCATATTGGAATTGAAACGGATTTTTACTTTTAATGATTCGTCATCGCCGGCAACTTTTAATCGTACCATATTGGAATTGAAACATTGTGATATTACCTTGTTCACATCGTGGATTAGCTTTTAATCGTACCATATTGGAATTGAAACGTTGAAATAATAAACATTGAAATTGAAGCGCAAGAACTTTTAATCGTACCATATTGGAATTGAAACATGCTTTGTATGTTGCTTTATCAATCACATCAATCCTTTTAATCGTACCATATTGGAATTGAAACATAAAAATATGCGTATCATCCCACTGCGCAATGTACCTTTTAATCGTACCATATTGGAATTGAAACATATTTAACCAACCGTATGATGATTCTTCGATTGAAACTTTTAATCGTACCATATTGGAATTGAAACAATGATGCCTCGAAGTGCATCCAGTCACGGCCTATTATCTTTTAATCGTACCATATTGGAATTGAAACTAAAATACGATGACATGTGATCCTGTGTACAATGTACTTTTAATCGTACCATATTGGAATTGAAACTATATTTGAATTAAAAAATGTGTCGAACAAAAACCGGCTTTTAATCGTACCATATTGGAATTGAAACTTAAATTCTGATTCTACAGCATTGTAAGCGTCCTGCTTTTAATCGTACCATATTGGAATTGAAACTTGCGTGATATCCTTTTGGATAGTGCCAAATCCGGACTTTTAATCGTACCATATTGGAATTGAAACATAAATCATTATCTCCGAGTGTAAAAACAAGTGGTCCTTTTAATCGTACCATATTGGAATTGAAACTGGATGCTGAATCTGGCATATTCCCGGAGCAGGAAACTTTTAATCGTACCATATTGGAATTGAAACTTAATAATTATGATAGGAATAGAGATCAATGGTACCTTTTAATCGTACCATATTGGAATTGAAACTACTATTCGAAGGGTCCAATCAGGATCCTGAAAACTTTTAATCGTACCATATTGGAATTGAAACAAGGTGTACAGGACTGGAGCCAGTTGGTCAGTCTTGCTTTTAATCGTACCATATTGGAATTGAAACTTAATGACGTCTTCTTTTTTCATGATGATTATTTGCTTTTAATCGTACCATATTGGAATTGAAACATAGCTTTGGCTCATCACCGAGCGCATCATTGACGCTTTTAATCGTACCATATTGGAATTGAAACTTTCTATACAAACAGGTATATTATTTCCTGCTCCCTTTTAATCGTACCATATTGGAATTGAAACGGTCATAAATCTGACGACCACCGTAGATGCCTTTGCTTTTAATCGTACCATATTGGAATTGAAACAAGGAAAAAAAATCTTTGACAAAGCCGCGCGGATTGCTTTTAATCGTACCATATTGGAATTGAAACTAGTAGCGAACAGATCCTCTCTTTTGGCGTGGTGCAGCTTTTAATCGTACCATATTGGAATTGAAACTCAGCAAACCTGTAGATCATAAGAGGGGTTATCTTTCTTTTAATCGTACCATATTGGAATTGAAACGTAAAACGACGTTCTGTTTTGTCATCCTTATATCGCTTTTAATCGTACCATATTGGAATTGAAACTTTCCTCTTAATATTGAATATCCGGATGAATACTGCTTTTAATCGTACCATATTGGAATTGAAACTCTATTCCGGCCTGTATCGTAATGGTAGCATTGGCTTTTAATCGTACCATATTGGAATTGAAACACTGATTTATTGGATACTACCTGGATGATACCAGCTTTTAATCGTACCATATTGGAATTGAAACGCTCGAACTCCTGATCAAAGTGCACAACAATACCACTTTTAATCGTACCATATTGGAATTGAAACTTGTGTATCTGAGCGTATTCCACTTCTGTGTAGACTCTTTTAATCGTACCATATTGGAATTGAAACTTGAGTACCTCTGCGATGACTACCTTTTTCTTTTCCTTTTAATCGTACCATATTGGAATTGAAACACGTCAAACCTAATAATGCCTTGGAGGCTGAACTGATGCTTTTAATCGTACCATATTGGAATTGAAACAATACTAAGACTCAGGTACAGCTGGAGTACACAGCCTTTTAATCGTACCATATTGGAATTGAAACATTTCACCGTCCAAATCTGTAATAAAATCAAATGGGCTTTTAATCGTACCATATTGGAATTGAAACGAGGATTGACAACTTTTTTTCCTGAGCGTGGATCTGTCTTTTAATCGTACCATATTGGAATTGAAACTCGTTATATAGGGAATTTACCCGATACATCGGATATCTTTTAATCGTACCATATTGGAATTGAAACGTTCATTTGGTTCGTCAATCGCTTCGTATCGTAGGCTTTTAATCGTACCATATTGGAATTGAAACTAAGCTCTTGTATCTTTTACCGTCCAATCTTTTTCTTTTAATCGTACCATATTGGAATTGAAACGCAGATATTCTTGATCTTCCGGATCCTAAATTTGGCTTTTAATCGTACCATATTGGAATTGAAACGAAGCTTGACGGCTTCGGAAAGAGGATCACAGATGCTTTTAATCGTACCATATTGGAATTGAAACCAGGTACCGGTCAGGCCGGAAGAGTGGCATTCTGGACTTTTAATCGTACCATATTGGAATTGAAACAAAGAAACGGTACAAATTTACAAGCGAGGCTCGCAGACTTTTAATCGTACCATATTGGAATTGAAACCAAGAAGGAGGTAAGTTTGCCGGTGCTCTTGAACTCTTTTAATCGTACCATATTGGAATTGAAACAACAGTATCTCTTACAGAAGGTGGTATAGTAGATATACTTTTAATCGTACCATATTGGAATTGAAACTGCTCAAATTGAACGATTGGTATGATCCTCAGGTGCTTTTAATCGTACCATATTGGAATTGAAACTCGTAGTTGTACGTCAAATTGCCCGGGATGGTGACAGCTTTTAATCGTACCATATTGGAATTGAAACGGACTTACACCTGTATGCCGGCCAATTCTTAATAACTTTTAATCGTACCATATTGGAATTGAAACGGTTATTATGGGCTAAAAAACATCCAAAAGTTATTTCTTTTAATCGTACCATATTGGAATTGAAACAAGGCTTCCTTACCCTCTTTGACTATGAAACTGGCCCTTTTAATCGTACCATATTGGAATTGAAACGTAAATGATACTTTCATATCTGAACTGGTCGCGTACTTTTAATCGTACCATATTGGAATTGAAACTCGCCGAAAACAGCCAACAGCTCAACAGACTGGAACTTTTAATCGTACCATATTGGAATTGAAACGTGGTTCGTCGATCTTTTCGTCGGCGGAGGTAACGTCTTTTAATCGTACCATATTGGAATTGAAACTTTAAAGCCAGCGCGAACGTACGAAGCCCATTTAACTTTTAATCGTACCATATTGGAATTGAAACGAAACTAACCAGTTCTTTTATGTTGATACTGCCTTAACTTTTAATCGTACCATATTGGAATTGAAACGAACCTGTTGTAATTGACAGCCCTGCCGCACTTCCTCCTTTTAATCGTACCATATTGGAATTGAAACATGATACAATAGGTTCTTTTTCTAATTTGCTACTTCTTTTAATCGTACCATATTGGAATTGAAACAAAGTTAAATTTGCTATTATTGCACTTGGTAAGGCCTTTTAATCGTACCATATTGGAATTGAAACTTTTATGAAAGATACATTTTATTTTACCCACGATTCTTTTAATCGTACCATATTGGAATTGAAACTAAGTTGTAGCTGTATTGCCTTTGATTTCAGTAATACTTTTAATCGTACCATATTGGAATTGAAACGCCATAGAAAGCACCCAACTACCCATGCCCTGCATACTTTTAATCGTACCATATTGGAATTGAAACTCTACGTACCGGAACTTGACAAAGAGGTCATGGTACTCTTTTAATCGTACCATATTGGAATTGAAACATAGGAAGTATCCTGTAGGAAGTGAAGTTAAATGGCTTTTAATCGTACCATATTGGAATTGAAACCACAAGTCACTCCATGATGTGGCCAAACACATAGCTTTTAATCGTACCATATTGGAATTGAAACTCGAAGAGGTACAAATAGAGCTCGAAACACGTAACTTTTAATCGTACCATATTGGAATTGAAACAAGCAAATTTGACCAATTGCGACAACAGAAAAGGAACTTTTAATCGTACCATATTGGAATTGAAACTAAGTTCCTGTTGCTGGTATTGTTATTGAATTATTCTTTTAATCGTACCATATTGGAATTGAAACGAACTTAACGAATTTGAGGACGTAAAAAACGGCACTTCTTTTAATCGTACCATATTGGAATTGAAACGATCCGGCGATCTGAAATTTATTGGCCAGTTCACCCTTTTAATCGTACCATATTGGAATTGAAACATAGCTGTAGCACTTGCACCTGTATCCCATAAACCCTTTTAATCGTACCATATTGGAATTGAAACATTTTGTCATGATCTCTGAAAAAGTGGTCAAAAATAACTTTTAATCGTACCATATTGGAATTGAAACTTCAAATTGTGGTAACCGACAACAATGGATGTACTCTTTTAATCGTACCATATTGGAATTGAAACTACGTTGACGAAGGCGAAGCGCCACGCGGCCAAAACGCTTTTAATCGTACCATATTGGAATTGAAACGCTATTGAAACAGCCCTGGTCCGCCTCATTGATGAACTTTTAATCGTACCATATTGGAATTGAAACACGTCTAAACCGTTTTTGTTTATGAACTGACGCGCCTTTTAATCGTACCATATTGGAATTGAAACTATACAACAGGAGGGTCAAAGACCATTGAGCTTATCTTTTAATCGTACCATATTGGAATTGAAACTCTAAAAAAAGTATGTTTGAGAATAACTTGTAGTTAGCTTTTAATCGTACCATATTGGAATTGAAACTAAAAGGTTATGTCATATATCCAACAATTTTGACCACTTTTAATCGTACCATATTGGAATTGAAACTTATTTTTAAATATGACAGAACTTGTCGTTAATTTTACTTTTAATCGTACCATATTGGAATTGAAACATTGGTATTCCGTCAGGGAATGCAGGGCATCCGTTTCTTTTAATCGTACCATATTGGAATTGAAACATTGAGAACGTATTCAAATCGGCAATAAGCTGTTTTCTTTTAATCGTACCATATTGGAATTGAAACATGGCTGATGCGGTAAGGCGACCCATGTCGCTGGCTCTTTTAATCGTACCATATTGGAATTGAAACTTTCCAACATCTTTAAGCCATTGCTCAAATCGTTTCTTTTAATCGTACCATATTGGAATTGAAACTTTGATGATGATAAAAATTGCCATGCAGGTGATAACTTTTAATCGTACCATATTGGAATTGAAACGCTGTCGATGCAGTGATGGCCTCTTCCTCTTCATCTTTTAATCGTACCATATTGGAATTGAAACTAAGTTCCTGTTGCCGGAATAGTTATTGTGTTGTTTCTTTTAATCGTACCATATTGGAATTGAAACTCGGCTGAATCAATTTTAAACCCTGAACCGGGAGATCTTTTAATCGTACCATATTGGAATTGAAACGATGATGCCGTTCCCGTTGTTGGGTTGGTTAAATGTCTTTTAATCGTACCATATTGGAATTGAAACTCGCAGTTGCCAAAGGATTAAACCCGGAGTTTAACCTTTTAATCGTACCATATTGGAATTGAAACATAAAAAGTACCGCTTACGGTATTTTATCGTTTATACTTTTAATCGTACCATATTGGAATTGAAACGATGTTGTTGACCTTGTGTCAAACCATATTTATAGCTTTTAATCGTACCATATTGGAATTGAAACTGCCTTAATTATTTGGAATGATGCCATGTAGCTTCTTTTAATCGTACCATATTGGAATTGAAACATTGATTGCAGAAACCATTAGTCAGACGCAAGCATTCTTTTAATCGTACCATATTGGAATTGAAACATTGGAGCGTCCATCCAGGATGGTTGGGTTGTCTGACTTTTAATCGTACCATATTGGAATTGAAACTTCATTTTGATGGAAGTACAGATAGATTTAACAAATTTCCAAAATTCGTCAAATCTTTCACGAATTTTCTTTAAATTTCGGTATATTTGCAACACAATACTACAAAACATATAGGAGGGGACAAATCCTTCCCGTGCCTTCAGGAGCCTTTCAGAGTAATCAGAAAGGCTCTTGATTATTAAAAAACCATCAATACATTATTCTGAAATTGCTGTGACAAATATATGAAATTATTAATGACCTTTTTATTTTTTTTCAGCAGCATTCATCGACGCTTCTCGGGTTTAAGAACAAAACCAATGCATAACCATTTTTCGTTCTAAATCCTTTTGAAAACGCTGTGAAAAATATATGAAATTCAAAAAACAAAAGCAAACAAGACCCCAAAAAAGGCAGGTGAAGAAGTAAAGGGAGAATAATACAAAAGTTCAATCGAAGAATTAAAGTTTAACCTTACAAAAATGCCCACCGAAGCTGTAGAGTCCCGCTTTTAGTAATACCACGGCAGAAATCTTTTTTTTAAAATGTTGTTTGTCTTAAAATTGTTTTTCCTATTGGAATTAATTCCACTTTTTCAATTTTATTAGTATTTTGATTTATTAGTTTGGTTTTTATGAATCCATTTTTGTATCTAAATTTTTCGTTGTTTTTAAACAGATATCTTGTTTTTAAAAAAGGTTCGTAGGTGAAATCTGTAAATTTGGTATAATAAATTTTACCCACTATTTCTTTTGCTTTGATGGGCAATGCAAAAAGCAAAACACCATAAGTAAAGTAATGAGAACCTATATTATCTTTTTTAACCTGTATTTCTGTTTCAAAAGACAGGTTTATAACATCACTGGTAAAAAATGTCCTCTCAATTACTATAAAATCGTTTTCAATTCTATACACTTCATTTGTTTTTATCTTTTTTACCCAAGTTGGTTTTCTGATTTTTAAAGTAAAACCTGAAGGTTTTGATTGGGTTATTTTAAACTTAAATTCTTTTTGGTTGGGATACTCCGTAATATTTTCTATGATAACAATATTTCCGTTGACAGATGATTCTAAAACATTAGGCATTAAGAGCGCAGCTACAAAAGTAGTTTCGTTTTCTTTCATCCAGGAATTTTGTACAAAATAAGGCGAAATCCTGCCTGCATTTGGGTTACAGCACACGGCAACATCTTGATGAGCAGGTGAATATTTGTAACGGGTTTGTTTTCTATCGGGTTCTGTTTCACCATTTTTAGTACCCAACATTTCAAAAGAATTATCGGTTTTTAGATAGGCAATACAAGAATGATTAGGATTTCTTGAACCTTGTGCTGCGTTGTAAAAAATATTTTCTATATCATCTCCTATTTTGGCTTTTCCTGTTTTTTGAAACAACAGACTATAACTATCCATCAACTCTTGTAGCGAACAATATTCATATCCTATATGAGTAGCATCTGCGTTTCTTTCAGCAATCCACTCATCGCCAATGGCTCCACCACTGATAGTTGTGGCATTTTTTATTCTTTCTAAATAAATATCCAAAGCATTAGTAAGTTCTGAATTTTCGGCTGCATATTTTGCTATAATCAAAGTTCTGATATGTTCGAAGGTATGTACACCATGTGATTTAAGTTTATAACCCGGATCCAAAATATTTTTTAATTGCACATCTGCTTCAGATTGATAGGTATTTGAGAAATCTTTATAGAGAAACAAGGCATAATCTCTATATTTTTCATCTTTGGTATGAAAATACATTCGCTCTAAAACATCTGTAAACGTTAATCCATGAGATACACCTCCATTAAAGGACGTCCCGGAATAAAACGGACTGGATGCGTAGAAAGGATAATTTTCCATGACATTTTCCACAGCCCGTTTGACTGCTGTAAAAACATTTTCATCTTTGGTATATTCGTAATACGCCAGCAAACCTCGATACAAACTGGCTTTGGACCATAATTCGCCATTTTCTGAACTGAAATTATAACGTAATTCCTTATCGTAAATACCTATATAACCGTCTTCATCTTGTGTCGCCAAAATATTTTCAACATATTTTTTTGCCTTTTCAATACCCTTTTTATCCTCTAACAAAAAAACATTTCGCAAATAGCCATCCCACCAATTGGATTGGGTCTCACTATTCCACCATTTGTATTGCTCGTCGCCAGCGACATCCCCTTCTTTGTGATTACCTAAATCTTTTACTTTTGAGTGTTTTTGCAAACGACCTGTGCTATAAATAGGGTCGTTGATTAAATCAGGAACAATCAGGTCGAGATTACCAACAAAGCCATCAACATCCTTTTGCATTTGTTCTTTGAGCCAACCTCTTGGTTTGATCGCTCCAAATGGTAAAGATTGAAATTTTTCTACAGGTTTTGTTTGAGCCAATGTTATTGTACTCATTAATAATAGAACTAAGCTTTGTATAAGTTTCATTTGAATATGATTATTTAAGGTAATTATTGAATAAAATTCATATTTTAATTAAGCCATAATTTATCCATCTCTTCAAGGGTTTTATTTTTGGTTTCAGGAATGTTTTTCCACACAAAAATTAATGACAAAAAACAGATTAAAGAAAACATATAAAAAGGAAAGGCACCTTTAAAATTATCTTTTAACCATTGATTATCAACTATAGCAGGATAAAATTGTGTTACGACAAAATTGGCAACCCATTGGATAAAAACACTTAAGGCTAAAGCCAAACTTTTTATTTTATTTGGAAATATTTCCGATAAAAGCACCCAAACTATTGGTCCCCAGGAAATACTAAACGAAGCCATAAATAGTAACAAAAAAGGTAAAACCCAATTACCTACTGACTCATAATATATAAATAATCCAACTGTTGCCAGAGAAACAGACATGCCTATTGAACCGATATAGAGTAATGGTTTTCTTCCCATTTTATCTACCAATTTAATGGCCAATAAAGTGAATATTAAATTTACAACCCCTAAAATGCTGGTTTGCATTAATGAAACATCCGTCGAACTGCCGAGACTCTTAAATATTTCCGGAGCGTAATACAATATAGCATTAATTCCTGTCAATTGTTGTAAAACCGAAAGTCCAAAACCAACAAAAAGGGCTTTTTTGAATATTGGATTTGCTAAATTTTTCCAGTGATTTTTATCATCTTTACCCAAAGAATTTTGAATTTCGGTTTGCACTATAAGTGCATCTTCTTGATTATTTAACTTATGTAAGACACTTACTGCTTTAGATGAATTTCCTTTTTGGAATAACCATCTTGGGCTCTCCGGAATGAAAAATAAAAAAAACAAAAATAACACAGAGGGAATGATTTCGGAACCAAACATCCAACGCCAGCCAATATTCAAGTTCCAGTTAGCATCGCCCTGGAGAGCAATAAAATAATTCACAAAATAAACTACAACAATTCCGATAACAATAGCTAATTGATAGTTTCCAACTAAAGCACCTCTTTTATCAGGAGGTGCAATTTCTGCAATATACATTGGAACAACCATTGAAGCTATACCAATTCCGACACCTCCAACGATACGAAAAATTACAAAAAACGTAAAGGTTTCCGGAATCGCAGTACCTATAGAGCTTAACATAAAAAAAACTGCGCTCATAATCATTGCTATTTTTCTTCCATATTGATTACTCAAATAATCTGAAAAAAAAGAACCGATTAAACACCCTACTAATGCACTGGAAATAGCCCAGCCGGTTTCAACCGGACTTAAATCAAAAAATTCGGTTAAATTTCCAATTGCACCTGAAATTACAGCTGTGTCATATCCAAATAACAATCCACCAAATGCAGCACTTAAAGAAATAAAAAAAATATAATATTTATTGTAGTTATACATTCGTAAAAAGTTTATTTTGTAAATAATTTTTCATTTCAAGATTTATTTCCCATTGATTTGCAAGAGTTTTTTTTGTATAGGGTTCCTGAGGCATATAAGGAAATGGCCCAAATTCCGGCGTAATTGTCATAAACGAACTATTTTTGTTTTTTTGGACTTCAATTATACTTTTCCACCATCGTGAGTATTGTAATAAAAAGTTTTCCCATTCCGGAGCAAAAGGATTGTTTACTTGCGGACTTTGTTCAAATCCTATGCGGGCATGAATATGTTTTATATTAGGATAAATTTTTTCAAGTAAATCATTCTGATCATCTAAATTACTTTCTGAAACTACACAGAAATGAGAGAAATCTGCAATAAGTTTTAATTCCGGGTAAACTTCCAAGTATTGTAAAAGTGTTTTCAGATGAAATGAAAACCTACCCCGATGAATTTCATGCCAAATTGGAATTCCGGATTTCCCGGAAATATTTTCAGTGGTTTCAATGATTTTACAGTTATCACTAAATTCAAAAAAATCTTTGCCCGTATGTGAGTTTATAAAATCGGGTTTTAAAGTTGTCAAAAATCCTAATCTTTCCTGAATCCTTTTTATATATTCATTTACCGTTTCCTTTTTATTCGATAACACTTGTTGTGCAATGAACATAAAATCAGGATCTATAGTATTCCTGATATTTTTTAGTTCTTCGATAAATTCAATTATAAACCCGGTATCTTCAGGAAAATTTATTTCTACCCCATGATAGCCATTACGTACTACATTGAAAAGAAATTCCTTTGCTGATTGATTTTCGCAACCCCAAAAAGTACAAATATATTTTAAGTCCATCTTATTTAGAATACAAAATTGGATTGATTGGAGAGTTTATAACCTCCCCAACTTTTGCCCCCGGACACCATGTATTCCAATCATTTAACTGATTTTTATTTTCAGGATTCTTTAAAATCATGTCCTTGTCCATGTAAATGATGGTCATTACCTTTCTCATGTCGTTGGTGACATTGGCTCCCGCACGGTGGAAAACCCAACCGGAATGAAAACTAATTTCACCCAGATCAAAAGCTTCAATAACGTGCTTAAAATCTGTAACCCGTAATTTTTTTTGAATAACTTCCTCGCTTTCGTCTCCAATCTCCAATTCGCGTCCTTCAATAATAGCATGACTTCCTGCACTAAATTCCAACGGACCCATTTCTAAGGGTGTCGCTTGTAACGGAATCCAGGCAGTTATGGTTTTATCTGTTTCTAAAGGCCAATAATACTGGTCGGCGTGCCATGGTGTTATACCACCACCACCTTCCTTAAACAAAGCCTGGTCGTGATATAAACGAACGTCATCAACTTCCATTAAATCTGATGCTATTTTGGCAATTCTTTTGCTAAAAATTAATTCCTTTACTATTGGATTTTCTACCCATAAATTGAATAATTGCAAAAAAGCTTTACCATACGTTGTTCTTTCATCAAGTGCAGTTTTCTCCTGGTTCATTTCATTTACCTGTTTGGAAATAGCAAGGTTAAAATACTCAATTATTTCCTGATTCAATACTTCTTTTAACTTAATATATCTGTTTTTTTGATAAAAATCGATATTTTCCTGAGTAAGTTGATAGGAACTGTCTAAAAAAGAACTAATTGATAAAGGTACTGATTGCATATTAATGAAATTTGGATTATAAATTTTATACAAAATTAGACCTCCGGCGCTGATTAAAATAAACTTATTTTATCCATTACTAATACTATATTGAATTTTCTATTATATTTACAGTCTATAAAGGTATAATATAGGTTTATGAAGCCCATTTTAGAAGATATTAGCAGTAGTTTAAAACATTCCAGTTTTTATGCATTTGCATATACTACACCGACTTTTGATTTTAAATGGCATTTTCATCCGGAATATGAGCTTACATTTATTGTTAAAGGGAATGGCATCAGATTGATAGGGAATAGTAATCAAGAATTTTGTGACAATGATTTTGTATTAATTGGACCCAATTTGCCTCACACCTGGTTTGGAAAGGCCACTGGCAATGAAGAGTTTGAAGCTATAGTAATACAAATGCCTGTTGATTTTATAGAAAAAATAATTGACTTTAAAGAATTTTTTCCTTTAAAACAACTTTTTCAACAATCAAATTACGGGCTTTTTATCACAGAATATCCATCAAATATCAAAGAAATATTGTTTCATGTTGTAAATTATACGGGAGTTGAAAAAATGATTGCTTTGTTTAATGTTTTATCTTTTTTATCCGGATGCAGTTATACACCTATTTCTTCAACAATTAATAAATATCAAATCAATGAAGAAACTGAAAGCAGGATAAATAAGGTTTGTATATTTCTACAGAATAACTTTTCAAATAAAATTTCATTAAAAGACGTAGCTGGTATGGTATATATGACAGAAAGTAATTTTTGTAAATTTTTTAAAAAAACAACAACCATTACCTTCTCAAGTTATTTAAATGATTTAAGGATTAACGCAGTTTGTAAACTATTATTAGTCTCTGAAGAAAATATAAATAACATAGCCTATTCTTGTGGATTTGAATCTTTAAGTTATTTTAACAGAGTTTTTCTAAATAAGAAACAAATGTCTCCGAGAGCATTTAGAATTAATCATAAAGTTAAATAAATTTTTATTTATCGATCATTTCAAAAGTTAACTTTCCTCCATTTATAATATCTGTATATTTAATAAAAGGTGCATTGAATTTTTTGCTGTTTACATATCGGACTTCATTATAAATAGTTTGTTCAGAAAATTTTTCGGCTTCTATGGTAAAGGTTTTGTTATTTGTCAAATGAATAGTTGCTTTTTTTACCTGCGGACTTCCTAAAACAAATTCGCCATTGGCAGGATTGACAGGATAAAACCCCAGCGTGGAAAGAATGTACCATGCGCTCATTTGTCCGCAGTCATCATTTCCTATCATACCATCTGGTGTATTGTTGTGAAATTCATTGATTACCTGATTGATGTATTTCTGACCTTTTTTAGGTTCATTACTATAAGCAAACAAATATATAATGTGATGGCTTGGTTCGTTTCCGTGGGCATATTGCCCAATCATGGCTTCTTGTCCCAGAAACTTGTCGGGATTCACTGCTTTGGTAGTGAAAAATTCATTTAGCTTTTCAGTAAATTTAATTTTTCCGCCTAAGAGTTCAGTTACTCCGTTTATGTCAAATTGTGTAGGTGTCCAGAAATATTGCCACGCATTGGCTTCTGTATAATCACCCGGATTATTTAAGGGTGAAGTTGCCATCAGTGGATTAAAAGGTGATCGCCAATTTCCATTACTGTCTTTGCCTCTGAAAAAAGTTGTTTCTTTATCATAAATATTTTTGTAATAATGGGCTCTTTTGGTAAAGGACTTTTCAATTTCTTTATTTCCCATTATTTTTGCCATTTCCGCAACACACCAATCGTCATAGCCACTTTCTAAAGTTCTTGATACTGCTTCGTTGTCTAATTTATCAAAAGGATAATATCCAAATCGATTGTATAATTCCCAATCTGAATTGATGTGAGAGATGGTAGAAGTTTCCACCATTGTCTGTAAGGCATCATGCGCATCAAAACCTCTGAAACCATTTTGATAAGCCGATAAAATCATGGGTATAGCGTGGTTGCCAATCATACAATAATTATCTTGTCCCCAAGCTGTCCATATGGGTAAAAATCCTTTGGCTTTATGATGAATAATCATAGTCTGAATAATCCCATTAATTTTTTCCGGAGCCAAAATTTGTAACAATGGAAACACACCTCTGTATACATCCCAAATAGAAAGTGTAGAATAATATTCATTATTTGGTGCAATAGCAATTTCATCATTTATACCTCTGTATTTTCCATCGACATCGGCTATATTGGAAGGTTGTAAAAATAAATGATATAGCGAAGTATAAAATATTTCTTTTTGTTTTTCAGGTGCTTCAATGTTTATTCTGCTTAAATATTTATCCCATAATTTGAGATTATTCTGATATACATTTTGAAAATCCCAGTGCGGAATTTCCGTTTTTAAATTGAGTTTTGCTCCTTCAACAGAAACTGATGACAAGGCAATTTTTACCTTAAGTACCCTATTTTTAACTGAGGAAAAATCCAGCAAATATTTTGGTGCTTTTTCATTTTCTTTCTTTTCAATCAGGGTAGAATTATAAAAAGGTTGATTAAAAGTTAATGTAAAAAAATATTTACGGTTAACCCAATTTTCAGTAGAAACATAGCCCGAAATGGTGGTATTGTTTTCAATCTTTACATCGCTTTCAATCACTAATCCTTTTTGACTATTTTCATCAAATACAAATCGCAAGCCGTGTTGAAAATCAACCAAAACCTGTGCTTCCTTTTCGGGAAAAGTATATTGATGAAAAGCAACTCTTTCTGAACAAGTAAGCTCAACTTTTACATCATCTTTTTTTGTTAATGCGTAATAACCCACTTTTCCGATCTCGGTATTTTTATAGTAAGAGTTTTTGAATTTATCTTTTTTAGGGTTGATGGGAAGTAACAATATATCTCCCATTTCATTGATGCCTGTCCCACTAAATCGTGTTTGCGAAAATCCCAATAACACAGTATCCCGGTACTGATAACCACTTGTGTAGTTCCAGCCATAACCTTTATTATCCGGACCAGGTTGTACCATTCCAAATGGCATAGACGGTCCGGGAAAAGTGTGTCCGGTTCCATCCGTTCCTATAAAAACATTAACAAATTTTGAATTTTGTGCTGATACAAAGTTTGTAAGACATAAAAGAAGGGCTAGAAATTTAATTTTCATCTTTTGAGTTTGTTGATGATTTGTAAGGTTTGGTCAACGGTTTCGGGTTTGGCGTTCAGGAGGTTTCGGATCATCTTGCCCTTAGAAACGAGATCAACCAGCACTGAACTTAAACAGAAGTTCAAATTCCCTGGTTTGCACGTCACCCAGACCGACGTAAAACCCGTGTTACCACCAATGTTTATCACTTTTTCATTATTAGTTGAGTTAATTTAATCATTGTCTTAAAGGAAATATCAGGATGTGCAACTTGATTAACTGTCCCGACTACAAATATATTTTCTTTAGGACTGTAATACGCCAATGCTCCTGAAAGTCCTGAATGACCTAAAAAATATGGCACAGCACCAGTCGGGTTAAAAATCCAGGGAAGTTTAAACAAGTGAATTCCTATGCCTGATTTCATAGGAAAAAATATTTTATTCCATTCCTGCAATTCATTGATATACTCTTTTGGGAATAATTTTCCGGTAAAAAATGCTTCAATAAAAATAAGCATATCGGTTGAAGTTGAAACCATTCCACCATCTGCCCCAAAAGATGTCATTGCCTGGGGTATGTTCAGTTCGTTGTTCTTGTAATAAAGTGTCTTTGGTGTTTTGTCCGTTGTGTCCTGATAAAGATAGGTCTTTGTCAAACCAAGTGGCTGGGTGATAAATTCTTTACAATATTCGGCATACGGTTTATGGGTTATGATCTCAATGATTTTTCCTAATAGTTGGAAATTTGCATCTGAATAGTTTGCCTTCCCTTTCGTCCCGGGTACAAAAAGCGGTTTCATTTTTTTTGTCCTTTCTATTGCTTGTTCAAAAGTCCAAAATTGGTCGTTACCTCCTGTTATCTCATTTTCCAAACTTTTGCCACTTGTTCCTTTGCCCTGGAAGTAGTCAGGAAGACCTGATGTATGAGAAAGTAAATGTTTAATAGTAAGTTCTTCAGCATAATCTTTCTTTGAATATATATGCAGTCCTGATAAAATTGATTTATCAATATAGCTACTGATTTTGTCCTCAAGACTAAGTTTGTTTTCTGCTCTTAGTTTTAGAATTATTGCTGTCGTAAATAATTTGGTGGTGCTTGCAATAAAATAAGGTTGGTTTATTAACAAATTGCCTGATGCTCCATTCCAAAAAAATGTGTCTTTTTTAATAGCAAAAGATGACCCAAACACCTTTTTACCGTCAACTGTTTTGTCAAGGATAGTTTGAAGTGATTTTTCTTTTTCAGTTGTCATATGTCCAAATGTTGTCTGCATCATTTCTAAACAAATTAATAATAAAAATATTTTCGTTTGTGTCTTTTAGCATTGGTGGTAACGTCCAGGGCAATATGATGGATGAAGCGATAGCGAAATCTATCATCATAGCCATTGTTATATAGGGTGATTCATTCATTCAGGTGTTTTTTAAGATCCATTTTCTCGTGTAGAATTCTTGCTATTTCAATTGTTTTACCTTTATCCAATAGCCTGTAAAATATTATGTGTTTGCTAACTTTATAACCTTTCAAATTTAGGAACAGTATTGAATAGTCTCTACCTTGTTCAAAATCTTTTTTTAATTCCAGGCATTTTTCAATAAGTTCATTGTAATATTTATCAGCTTGTTTTTCTGACCAGGTTTCATAAGTATATTCCCATATTTCTTCTAAGTCAATCTTGGCTTTTTTAGTAAAATTAATCTTAGCCATTGACCTTTTTTCTTCGTTTTAATTCTTTCAGATGTGTTTTCGGGTCGAAATCATCTGCTATTCCACTGTCAATTCCATCTTGGATTGCCTTTCGTAAAACATAAAACTTTTGTTCTTCTTCTTCTAATAATCTTAACCCGGCTCTTATCACTTCACTTACATTTGTATATCTTCCTTCCTCTATTCTTGTTTGAACAAATTCTTCAAAATGATTTCCTAAGGATATTGATGTATTCTTACCCATTTTGCTATTTTAGTACAAAGTTACCAATATTTGGTAATATTTACAAATTTATTTTTTATCCTACACAACGGTGGCGGTATGAAAAGTTGTCGATTGCGGGCGATTACCTATCCAATTACACAAAAGTTTAAGCTAGCTACAACCACTGAATAACCTACTGTCCCGTCAATTTTTTATATTGAGTGCTATGCTGCGTAATTTATTTGTTCTCAAATTTATAATAATTCTGCCTATCAATCCGGTTTTCTTTATATGCAATATATCTCAAAATCACTCTGTAAAGATTCGCTTTACTGAAATATTTATCCATTGAAGAATATTTGAATAAATTAAAGTCCTTATAAATATTGTAGAACAACAAAAAATCATCGACACTTGTATCTTCAACATTATCACATAAGTTCCCGACATATTCAAATTTCAATGAATCATTTGTGCTAAATCTTAATTTTAAGGTAATCCAAAATGGTGCGCCGTCAATTACTGAGGTTAATGCATCTGTTGTTTTACTATACTCAGTATTGAACTCTTTAATCTCAATTTTGACAGTATCATTTGAATCAATATATTTTATCAGGTCAGAATAGTCTGAGGAATAAAAAGGAAATCCTAGATAATCTTTCTTTTTTGACATTGATATAAGAGAATCTTTGTCTTGATGAGTCAGTACTATGGAAAAGAGTTCAATGTTTCTATTTTGTATCAGATATTCAACTGATTTTAACAATTGCTCTTTGTTTGAAGTTGTAATCAACTTGCGTGAATTCCAATGAAATCGCCAAAAAAACTTTGTTTTGCTATACTTGTGTTTTAATCTTCCAGAATTAAATTTATACGATTCACTTTCTCCATGAACAGATGGCAAGTATGCAATAGAATTAATTAATTCGAATGACTTCACTACTGGAATATTCTCATTATTCTGTGAAAATCCAATCGAGAAGAAAAACAATACTATTAATGTAAATCCAAATCTCATATGTGTGTTTGTCTTTTTATTTTGCAGCATAACGTTTTTGGGCTTGGCGAAGGTGGGGTTTAGAAAGCACCAAAGTTCAAATTTAGTACAAAAGCTAATAGAAAGTACAAATGTTCAGCCTAGTACAAAAGCCCCACTTTTGCCAAACCCATGTTAGCTGCTGCCCATTTTAAATTATTCTATTTTCATTTTAACGCTCATACTTAATGTTTTTTAATCCTTCAAGTTTTTCTGTCTTTCCATTATCTGTTTCCTTAATTACGTTTCCATTTTCATCCCATTCTTTCCATAAACCAACATTTCCTTCATATCTGCAACCTTGTTCTTTGAGTTTACCATCACAAAATCTAAATTCAGCTAAACCTAAATGTTCTCCTTTATATCTAACTCCTTCAAAACTTCTTTCGATAGCAGGGCATAACTCTCTAATAAGTTCAAAATTCTGGTCATTGCTATAAAAAATTGAAACTAATGTATCTACTGAAATTATTTTTTTCTTTATGCTATCAAATTCTGGTCTTAACATATAGTATTTTAATTTCTTGTCTCCTTTAAATAATGTCAGTTGATTACTTGCTGTATCTAAAAATCTTCTATCAGGTTTTTGATTTGCATCTTCAATTATTTTTTCTTTAATTTCTCTTGTCCATTTTGTAGCATATTCTGTTTCAGATTCTCCGCAATTTGTCAAGAATATAGTTGTCAAAATAAATACTATTATATTTCTCATATACTTTTTGTCTTAATTCAATTTCTTTTTGAATAATGTCTGTTTGGGTTACAGCTAACTTACTTATACCCGCTACAAAGCTACGATACGCTTGCGGTTTTTCCAAACTTTGATAGACCATTTTGTTTCTTGAATCTACAAGAATGAATTTGCCAGGTGATAATTGCAATGTTTTCCTTAGAAGGGTATAATGTAACACTCCCCAAAATCTAAACCGCCAACCTCCGTCGTCGTCAATGAATAAATGTTTGTAATGGCTTTACCTATGATTTCTTCTGTCTTCATTTGTCACATCTTTTGTTCGGTTTTACTGGTATTTGTTAAGATCGTCCCTGATATCCGGAGTTCCTCACTTTAAAAGACACAAGGAAAAATTGATGATGCTGCCAAAAGTACAACATTTTTATAATAAAAAGCTACACAATAAGCCCTAGACCACAGATCCATTCCAGACATCCTTAATAATACATCATGATCCAGGAGGGTTCCGGTTTAACATAATTCCATAGAATACAAAATAACTTTAAATAACGAAAGTGTCATGCTGCAATTGAGACCAACTGAAATTCGGAAATAAAAAAGAAAGACCCATTTTCTTTAATGTGCCCCATTATAAAAAACATGATGATCATCAACATAAAACTGCAACCTGTCTGTTGTAATGTTTTCGGACGTATCTATAGTGACCGAAAACTTTATTCCAAAGGATGTCGGCTATTTAGACAGGGATTTTAAAAAAACAGACCATATCTGATATTTACTGTAAAATAATCGTTTTAAATTTACGTACCTGGTTATTTTAAAAAAAAGAAATAGTAACCTTTTATAAATCAATAAAGGCATAGATACATCTTTCTTATCATATCAGATGTATCAGTTGTTTTCCGGTTGTATTTTAAGCGTAAAAAATGTTGTACTACCTGAACTGTTTTATTGGACTGTAATGGTTTGAGTTGTTTCCGGTTTGTCTTTACCTAAGGTAACTCCGTCTTTTCTTTTTGCTTGCAGGGTTACATTAAATTGACCTGTTGAAAAAAACCGGTGTGTAACCGTTAAGGAAGTTGTCGTTGTATCTACTGTGCCATCACCAAAATTCCAGGAATAGAATGAAACGTTTTCTGAACACGATGCATCAAATGTTACAGTGGTATTCCTTGTGATTATTGTTGGTGTATAGGTAAAACATGCTTCCGTTGGATCGGAGCAGGAAATCATCAAACTCATTACACAAGTTAACATTATCAACAAACAAAATGTGTTTTTCATTGGCTTAAAGATTATTTGGTACATACGGACTTTTGTGTCAGTTTATTTTCTGTATGAAATATTATTTCAATAAAAGGCAACGATTGGTTTTCCTTGTATTAAAGGTAAACTAAAATAGTTTACTATTTGCCTACAAGATCAATTTTTAAAATTAAAACAATCTTTACCAATACAAATTCATTCTACCTGATAACTGTAACATCACCATATAGCCTGATGGTTTTATTATTTTTTAATAAAACTTCAGCTACCCAAACATATACGCCCTGAATCGCCGGAGAACCGCGAAATTCTCCATTCCAACCATATTCCGGTTGATTGATCGGAAAGTTTTCACGTAAAAACACTTTTTCTCCCCACCTTTCGTATATCGTAAGGTTTTTTACCAAAACCACTTCCTGCGATTCTGACCATAAATAAAATTTATCATTACCACTTGTACTGTTGGTTTGAATAATGTTAGGAGCCAGAATCTCAGGATTTTCAGAAACCCTGTTTGATATCGTTGCCGTATCCGAACAACCTGCTTTGGTCCAAATGATTACCTGATAAAAAAAACTGTCAGGATGGGTAATTTCCGGATGTAACATATTTTCGATATTGCCAAAATCCATTACAATATCAACCATCGGTGTCCACATCACAGTATCGATGTCATCTGCAGTAATACCTTGTAACAATACATGAAGATGGTTTACGTCGTCCTCAGAATAGTCTATGTGATCGATAAAAAGACCTTCCTGTGCCGGCGTTTTTTGGATGGTTAATGTCTTTGATGTTATACATCCTTCATTATTCCGCACCAAAATCACATAATTGCCCTGCGCTAACAACAAAGGTATCGAACAGGAAATATAGGTCAAACCACCATCTGTCGAATATTCTATTGCCGAAAGTTCTTCATTTGATGTAAAAACTACCAAACCTGTTGCTAATGAACAATCCGGTTGTATCGCCGATATCTCAACTACGGGTATAGAAGGTTTGTCTTCTATAACTACATTTTGGAAAAAATTACAACCCGAATCATCGGTGATGGTAAATTTGTAATCACCACCCGATAAAAATTCCCTAAAAAACCCGGATTGACTGTCAGCCCACGTAATGGTATACGTTCCCGTTGGACTGACCGTGACATCGATACTTCCGTTTGGCGTGGTGCAGGAAGTATTGGCGGTAGTTATAGCCGTTACCGAAAATGACGTATTGTTGTTGATGATTTCAAATGTGGAGAGTGCCGAACATCCTTCTGGATTGGTGACCGTGACGGAATACATTCCCACCGAGAGATTGGATAAATCTTCTGTCGTAGCTCCGTTGGACCAGACAAACGTATAACTTCCGGAAGGAGTTATGGTAAGATCGATACTACCGTTGGACAAACCGCAGGCAGCCGCTGTGACCGTAGATTGAATCGTCGGTGTGGTGGTATTATTGGTCACCATATAAGTTTCTGACGAAGAACAACCATTGCCATCACTCACTGTAACCACGTAATTACCACTGGAAAGGGACGTGACATCTTCACTTGTCGCACCGTTTGACCAAATAAACGTATACATTCCCGAAGGGCTGATCGTGACATCGATACTTCCGTTTGGCGTGGTGCAGGAAGTATTGGCAGTAGTCATAGCCGTTACGGAAAATGACGTATTGTTGTTGAGGATTTCAATCGTGGTTAAAGCAAAACATCCTTCCGGATTGGTGACCGTGACGGAATACATACCTACACTGAGATTGGCCAGGTCTTCAGTGATTGCTCCGTTTGACCAGTTGAAAGTATAACTTCCGGCCGGTGTGATGGAAAGTTCGATACTTCCGTTGGACATACCGCAGGTGGAAGGTGTGACCGTAGATTGAATCGTCGGCGTAATGGTATTATTGGCCACCATCAAAGTTTCTATCGAAGAACAACCATTTCCGTCACTTACCGTAACCATGTAATCGCCACCGTAAAGAGAAGTGATATCTTCACTTGTGGCGGCATTTGACCAGATGAAGGTATATGTTCCTGGAGGGCTGACCGTGAGATTGATACTTCCATTTAGTGTGGTGCAGGAAGTATTGGCGGTAGTCATAGCCGTTACCGAAAATGATGTATTGTTGTTGAGGATTTCAATCGTGGATGACGCCGAACATCCTTCCGGATTGGTGACCGTGACGGAATACATTCCTACACTGAGATTGGACAGGTCTTCTGTCGTAGCGCCGTTGGACCAGACAAACGTATAACTTCCGGACGGTGTAATGGTGAGATCTATACTACCGTTGGACAAACCGCAGGTGGAAGGTGTGACCGTAGATTGAATCGTCGGCGTATTGGTATTATTGGCCACCATAAAAGTTTCAATCGAAGAACAACCATTTCCGTCGCTCACCGTGACCACGTAATCGCCAACGGAAAGGGAAATTATATCTTCACTAGTAGCGCCGTTTGACCAAATGAAGGTATACGTTCCCGAAGGGCTGACCGTGAGATCGATACTTCCGTTTGGTGTGGTGCAGGAAGTATTGGCTGTGATGAGAGCCGTGACGGAAAATGATGTATTGTTGTTGAGGATTTCAATCGTGGTTAAAACAAAACATCCTTCCGGACTGGTGACGGTGACGGAATACATTCCCACCGCGAGATTGGATAGATCTTCAGTGGTAGCGCCGTTGGACCAGACAATTGTATAACTTCCTGAAGGGATAATGGTAAGATCGATACTTCCGTTGGGCATACCGCAGATGGAAGGTATGACCGTAGATTGAATCGTCGGCGTAATGGTATTATTAGTAACTATAAAAGTTTCTAATGAAGAACAACCATTTCCGTCGCTCACCGTAACCAAGTAATCGCCACCGGAAAGGGAAGTGATATCTTCACTTGTCGCGCCGTTGGACCAGATAAACGTATACGTTCCCGTTGGACTGACCGTGACATTGATACTTCCGTTTGGTGTGGTGCAGGAAGTATTGGTGGTAGTCATAGCCGTGACAGAAAATGATGTATTGTTGTTGATAATTTCAATCGTGGATGACGCCGAACATCCTTCCGGATTGGTGACCGTGACGGAATACATTCCTACCACGAGATTGGCCAGGTCTTCTGTTGTTGCGCCGTTGGACCAGACAATTGTATAACTTCCTGAAGGGATAATGGTAAGATCGATACTTCCGTTGGACATACCGCAGGTAGCAGGTGTGACCGTAGATTGAATCGTCGGCGTAATGGTATTATTGGCCACCATAAAAGTTTCTACTGAAGAACAACCATTTCCGTCGCTCACCGTAACAACGTAATCGCCACCGGAAAGGGAAGTGATATCTTCACTTGTGGCACCGTTTGACCAAATAAAGGTATATGTTCCTGAAGGGTTGACTGTAATATCAATACTTCCGTTTGGCGAGGTGCAGGAAGTATTGGCGGTAGTTATAGCCGTTACCGAAAATGAGGTATTGTTGTTGATGATTTCAAATGTGGAGAGGGCCGAACATCCTTCCTGATTAGTGACCGTGACGGAATACATTCCCACCGCGAGATTGGATAGATCTTCAGTGGTAGCGCCGTTGGACCAGATAAACGTATAACTTGCGGAAGGAGTAATAGTAAGATCGATACTTCCGTTGGGCAAACCGCAGGTGGAAGGTGTGACCGTAGATTGAATCGTCGGCGTAGTGGTATTATTGGCCACCATAAAAGTTTCTATCGAAGAACAACCATTTCCGTCGCTCACCGTAACCATATAATCGCCAACGGAAAGGGAAGTGATATCTTCACTTGTCGCGCCGTTTGACCAGATGAAGGTATACGTTCCCGAAGGGCTGACCGTGACATCGATACTTCCGTTTGGCGTGGCGCAGGAAGTATTGGCGGTGATCACTTCATCAATGGTGAATATATTTTCTAATACTTCAATCTGTCCAAAAGAAGTACAATTATTAACATCTGTTACTGTAATTTCGTAAATTCCGGGTGTATTCACAACGATAGAAGCGCTGGTTTCTCCATTGCTCCATAAAAAATCATCAAAATCATTTTCATTGACAACAAAAAGGGTTACATCCTGCCCATTACACATAAACATTGGTCCGGACAATATCGGATCGATACCTCCGGGCAGAACTTCGAATGTTGCCATACCCATACACCCAAAATCGTTGTAAACGGTAACGGTATATACATCGGGTTCTGTAATGGTTACGGTTTCAGTATCCCAACCTCCGGGAAACCAATATATAGAACTAAATGGCCCTCCTGACAGCGTCAAAACGGCAGTTTGACCTGAACACAAATTCATTGGACCATTAATGACGGGTATTGGTTCCGGATAGATCACCACATCAATATCTCTTACTGCAGAACAACCGGTATCAGGATCTGTAATAGTGACTGAATAATTTCCCGGAGTGGTTACCGTAGCCACACTGGTCATATCTCCGTTTGACCATAAAAATTCATAATTGCCGGGATTGGTAAAATCATGCCAATCAATCGTCAATTGAATTCCTTCATTCGGACAGCCGCCGTATTGTTGTATGTTAAATGTAAAATTGAAAGCATTAAGATCAACGCTGTGGGCAGCAGTACATCCATTTGAATCAGAAATGGTGACTGAATAAGTGCCCGATCCTGCAGGAACTGAAATATCCTGGGTCGTTTCTGAAGTCGACCATAAATAGGTAAACGGTGGTGTATAATTCCAAGGAGCCGCATGTAATATAACATTGTTGTCATCACATAAGTCCGGTTCGATAAAAATCAAAACTTTGCAATGAACCTGAGCTGCCAAAAACTGCGGCATACTTAATACGGCTGTCAAAAAGATCACCGTAAGTAAAACATGATATGTAACAGATTTGAAAAACAAAAATGAATATTATATAGAATGACAAAACTGTCCGCAATATAGAATATTATTGTTTTTTCAAAACATGATTTTAACCGAATCGGATAATCATCTTTCCAGAACAGACAATGTGGATGCCAGGCAAGACATTTAATCTGTTAACACAAATCTTTTTTGAATATTTTTGCCATCAATGGAGACATGGATTACATACATTCCGGGAGGTATACCTGCCAATTCTAAATAACAATATCCGTTTTCACACCTGATGGAAACAGGAAGGTTTTTACCTTGCAAAGTGTAAAGTTTTACCCGGGTTTCAGCGTTAATTTGACGACCTTTTATCTGTATTGTCCCTGATGTCGGTACAGGGTAAACTACCAAATCATCCGTTTCCTGGTTTTCAACAGAAGTAGTATTGATCAGAACCGGAATCCTTGGTGAAAAACAATGTTTTCTTTCGACTTCAAATTCCCAATTATAAAAATAAGGATAAAAATTTAGTCCTGTTGAAGAGGAATCTATTGAACCAAAGGTATGCAGAGGATAAGGAAAATCAAGTTGCCCGATATTTAAAAGGGCATCTGATCTGTCCGGAAAAATCAGGTAATTTCCGGGAGGCAGTCCGATATTAAGCAGAATTTCATTTTTACCGTTTTTCAAATCAGAAAAAATAGTGGTGATCGAATCTCCTGACGGTTGAACGATAATCACTTTTAAGGTTTTGTTTTGACCCAAATTTCTGAAAAACACATCTACACTTTTCAGAAAAATATTTTTTTGAATAGTGAAAAACATTTTTTTTATTTCTGCCTGATTGGTAAAAAACCCTATTGTATCTGTTTTTCCTCCTTCATAGTGCCTGTCCTGCTGAGAACTTCTGTTTGCTACAAAAAAGGTTTTACCCTCAAAATCTTTTGGAAATATTTGGCGACAACCTGTATATTTTGGAATATCATCGTTTTCATTTTCAAACCAGATACAGTCATTTCCTGCCAGTTCTATGAGGATAGAGTCAATACCCCATACAAATTGATTTTTGAGGGTGGGTTCCGCAACTTCAGTAAAAACAATATCCTTTGCAGGTGAGTAATATGATCCGGAGCCACAAATGGAGTCAGCGGTAAAAAAATAGTTGCCGGTTTCGGTTATTTGTATTGTTGTTGTTTCTGACACACCATTTGACCAATAAACATTACCATTTTCAGACTGCAACAAAACGGTATCTCCGTAACAAAACAACGTATCATCGGGCAATATGGTAAAAGGTAACCATCTGTCGTCCGGGTTTTGCAAAAGAATTTTTTCACTGATACCTGTACAACCCAAACCATCTCTGTACATAACATAATACAAACCCGGATTATTGGCATGAATAATCCTTGTCGTATCGCCTGTTGTCCATCGGTACTGTGCGAAGTTTGATTTAAGGCTCAGACCCAAAACTTTGCCGGGACACAGATTCAATGTACCTTCATGCTCCAGACTATCAGAAGGAAGAAAACAAACCCCTTCGGGGATGATGTACGTAGAATCAGCTTTTAGTCCGTACAAAACACTTTCTGTCCCTGAAGGCCATATTATTTTTATTTGTTCGATGAGGGTATCTTTTCCCAAACCAAAATGAACATCCAAAGAGTTTGCCGGACTATAACTCTGTCCTGCCCTTAATTCTCTGATTTGGGTTTTTCCTCCGGAGGTAAGCAGGATTTTTGAACCAATACCTGAATGATTACTTTCCCATCCTTTGAGTTGTAACTTTACATAATGGTTTTTATTACCTTCATTTATCCACACATCACTTCGTGAAGTAATATCCAAAAATCCGTCATTGTTAAAATCACCCATGGCTCCCGGTACAAAAGGAAGTTTTTGTCCTGTAAAAGTAAGGTCTCCGTTTCCGAAATACATAGGTTGTTGTAATTCAGAAATAATATCGAGATTTCCATCATTGTCAAAATCTCCGGCATATGCTTCGAATGCACCCAAATCGGATTCGTTTATGCCTGAAGTAGAAATTACATCTGAAAACGTTCCGTTTCCGTTGTTACGGTAAAACCTGTTTTTTTCGTCATGGTTAATGACCAGAAAATCCATATCGCCATCATGGTCAAAATCTTCGGAAACTGTA
This sequence comes from Saprospiraceae bacterium, assembly GCA_022842725.1. Lineage (GTDB taxonomy): Bacteria > Bacteroidota > Bacteroidia > Chitinophagales > Saprospiraceae > OLB9. The sequence continues at coordinate 21,111 of JALHOZ010000020.1, read as the reverse complement.
GTCCAGGATTGAGCATTATCATTAACACCTGCGACAGCACCCACTTCTTCATACTGTTGGTTGCCAAGATTTTTATAGAGGAGATTTGTACGTGCCGGGTGTCCGGGAGATGTGTTCGGCAAACATTTACTAATGTAGACATCAGTTTTGCCATCATTGTTATAATCCGTCCATACCGAACTGTAATTTCCGGGGAGGGGAGACGTTCTGACCAATGAAATATCATAAACCATTGTTTCGTTCCCGTCATTTCTGAATGGAAGAGACATACCGACATCATTACAGATAAAAACATCAAGGAGATGATCCCCATTCAGGTCTATAAGATTTGACCTTTGGGCCGTAATCGGATCTGGCATCACTTTTTCTCTGAACTTATGTTGATAAAATTCAGAAAAAACAAAAGAAACTCTGGAAATACCTCCGAAAACAAGGTCGTTGAGACCATCATTATTCAAGTCACCGGCACAGACACTCCATTTAGGAAGTGTTTGAACCGGCATAGGAAAAAACTGATGTTTAAAAGTTCCATCTTTCTGCTGAAAATCAATAAAAATACCTTTTCCGGAAACCCTGGTAATGTCATCCAGACCGTCCCCGTTCATATCAGCAGCACATTTAGCCTGTCCCATGGTTCCGGTAACGTAACGTATCAGATTTGTCTGTTTGGAAAACTGAATCCTTTGGGCATTGGCCGAAGGAATAGAAAAAAATAGCATCATAAAAAACCAAAAACCCGCCCATCTTTCTGTATGGCAAAAAATATTTGATAAATGGTATGTGGTTTGGTATTTCAAAATAAAAAAAATTACTGACAAATATGGTAAATTTACTGATATCACAACAAAAACGCAGAAAATAGTTTTGACCCCTGAAAATAAATCTTTGAATTTGTTGAGGTTTTGAGATGATAAATTGTGGAGTTGGTTCGACGTAGCCGCAAAAGGTCCGCCAAAACTTTATTTTGAATTTTTTCCTTTTTTCAAATAACTTAACATTCACCTTTTTCATAAAAAGTTATCCAACAAAAAAAAGAGGACAAACCTCTGAAGATGTATTTATCACACAACATCTTCGTCGACTTATCCTCTTTTGAAAGGTATAAAAAATGTAATTTGTTAGTTTATATCTTCACCCACTTGACAGTTCCGGAACGTTTTCCATCTGTAATGTACACAAAATAGGAACCGGGTGCATAATGGCCTATATATTTATTCAGCTTTTGTGTGCCGGCAAAAATATTTTTTTCCGTTACGGTTTCAACCAATGCTCCTGTGGCATTCATGATGGTGATCCGGGTATCTCCGCCGGCGCTCTCCCACTCTATCTGAATGTTTTCAGAAGCCGGATTGGGCGTTACAATCGCAGTGATCGGTTGATCTGTCTGGTAAGTCGCCGAACTGGTTGCACAATCTTTCACAAAAGGTATCAACGTAAAGTCATTAAAAAGAACCTGTCTGACGTCGTCTTCCGAAGCACCCAACCAGTTGACCAACATGGTGGCATAAACGGATCTGAAATCAAACTGCATAGGAACACCTTCCTGAGGAGCTATGGATTCGTCAATGACGGGGTTTTCACCAAATATTTTACTGTCCACACAAGAACCAAAAACCATCAACGGAGCGGCAGTTCCATGGTCTGTTCCGTAACTGTTGTTGGCCCGGATTTGTCGACCGAATTCTGAAAATGTCATACCCATCACCCTTTCACTGATGCCTAAGGTTTCAAGATCTTTCATAAAAGCATTGACAGCGTCAGAAACGGTTTGCAACAAATCAGCATGACCACCATTGATGGTATCATCGATCATCACCTGATTGGCATGGGTATCAAAACCACCGATAGAAACAACATATATTTTGGTTTTTAAACCTCCGGAAATGAGGTTGGCAACGGTTTGCAATTGTCTGGCCAGATTGGAATCCGGATAGGTCGCCATCGTATTGCCCTGGTCAAAAGATGTTAAAACGCGGCTTGCATACGCATTGGATTGTTCGATGGCTGTTTTGATATACGACAATTCTTCTCCATAACAGGCAACAAAACCTGCCGGCCCTACCGTTTCTTCAATGATTCTTACGGAAGCTTCATTGACAAGGGCAAAACTATAATTGGTTGAAGGTCCCTGACAGGTTTCTGAAACTACTGTACCCAAGGTAACGGCAAACGGATCAGGATGTTCATCATTCGGATAACCTACCGGATACCCGGGATATTTCAAATCCAAATATCTTCCCAACCAACCGGTTGTCAAAAATTCATCTGAATCAGAGGCTGTGGTCCATATATCGGTAGAACGGAAATGCGATCGGTTCTGATCGGGATATCCCACAGATTGTAAAACAGCCAGTTTTCCTTCCTGAAACAATTGTTGCATACCGGTCATTTTTGCATGCAAACCGGTTTTGTCAGTCAGTTGCAATACTTGATTTTCCGGAAGGACCAACGTATGTCTTACCTGTGTGAGTCCACTATACTGATCTCTCGGAATGACCATATTCAAACCATCATTTCCACCGTTGAGCTGAATCAATACCAAAACTTTATCATCATCACCGTTGACTAAGTTGAACAAAGAAGACCTGCTGATAGCAGTTACTTCCATGCCACTAAGAAGAATAGGCAGAGTGACCAGAGATCCTGTTTGTATAAATTGTCTGCGTTTCATATCGTTGTGTTTTATAGGTTGGGTAATGATTTTTTAACTTAATTGGAAAGATGGCATGCGCATCATATAGGTAAAGAGAGGTCGCAATTTGATCGTCACCGCCTGTTTTTTGGTGGCATTGGTCGGATCAGCTACATAATTATTCCATTTTGCCGCCCATTGTGTGGCATTGTCCGTTCCGAGCAGGATTTCTTCCAAAACATTGATCTGATTGGGAGCATAATATTGAGGAGCAAAAAGAATGCGGAGTTCTTCGATCAGTTTAATCGGGCTTGTCGGATCGGAACATTTTTCAACAACGGAAACCGGATCAATCTGTAATCTGTACGTTCCGTAAGGAAGTCCCGTATTGGCTATGGCATCGGTATATACTTTTCGTGAAGGCAGAGAAAATGAGTTGAGCCACAATTTATCATAAAGCGGCGCCTGATAAAAAGCCTGCCATCCTGCCACTGAAGGTGACTGATAATACGCCATTTGTTGCGTGACGGAAAGACCGTACAAACCACCTAATACCCGATCTTTGATAGAAACATCTTCGGTAACCGGTATAGAAAAAAGATTGATGGGCCCCATTATAAAATCTATCGGATTTTTGACCAGACTTCCTTCATTACATCCATCATAAAAATGTTGACTTTTCAGCAAAGCCATTAAAACCGGCTTTACATTATAATTATTTTGTCTGAGCAGGTCTGCCATTGGCGCAATGACAGTTTGTTTAACTTCATCCGTAACATTCAGATTAACAAACCATGCATATAATTTTTTGCAGATAAACGTAGCAACTTCTTCTCTGGTAAAAATCAGATCTATGAGGTTTTTATATTCATTTTCGTTGGCATTTTGTATGACGGCATTGTTGAACCGGTGAGAAAGCGTTTTGGTACCGGTATCGTGACGATTGGGTCTGAATTCTGCTCTGATAGGAAGCGTAGCTCTTGTATCCACCCATCCGGTAAGTACTCTGGCGATTTCTTTGATGTCTGTCTCCGTGTACGTGGTATAGTCGCCGTTGCCGACTGAATTTCCTTTCCCCAAGGTAAACAGTTCGAGGAGCTCGCGGGCGTAATTTTCATTGGGTGCCTGACGGGTATTGTCTCTACCGTTGAGATATTCGAGCATGGCATTGTCAATGGTAATCACGTTGGTCATTTCCCGGAAGTTGCCCAGGGCCATAGACCTGATTTTGTTGATGTAGAAGTACAAAACCCTCGGATCCCCGTTGTCTGCAACCACAAAATGGTTGTGCCAGAACAAAGTCATTTTTTCGCGGAGGTGGAGATTGTTTTTGGTCATGAGTTCTATCGACCAATTATTCAGAGAACGTCTTCGATATCCGTTGACACCCTGGCTTATGCCTTTATCCACCCAGGTTTGTCCGATCGGAACATCCGGGTCTGCATCATAATTGGTATTGACCGGAGGATCAGGCAGTGTGGTATCTGCTGTCAGTCTGTCCACACACTGATCGACAGACAAAGAGGCAAATTCATTGATTTGATCCAGGCTTGCGCCGAATGTGGTTCTTCTCAAAAGGTGGGCTGCACGATCACGATCCCAGGTACCACTGAAAGGAGCCAATGACAAAACAGGTAAGATAAAAGCCATAAACATGAATTTTGATAATCAATAAACATTCAGAAAAAATGGACCACAACCGAAAGAAAAATGTCTGTTTGGAAAGTGATTTGTAAAGGTAAGTCAGGAAGTGTTTTTTTGTACTCATTATTTGAAAAAAAAATAATGAGTTTCCAGGTTTTAGGTGCCGGGTATTACCATCAAGGAAAAAATAAAGAGAAAAAGATTCTATTTCACTACTGTAATCTTGAACGAACTGACCTTACCCTCTGAGGATAGTCTTAGGATATATAAACCGGTCGGAAAATCCATCATCAAATGATCTGTTGATGCAGACTTTTGAATACATTGACCCTGTAATGTGTAAAATTCGGCTGAATCAACCGGTCTGCTAAATACAACCCTGTCTGCTGTTGGATTGGGAAAAACCTGAATGTCGGTCAAGGTTTTATCATCAACATAGGAAGAAATTTTATCGACCAAAATATTGCGTGTAGTATTGGTAACTACCGGACTAAAATTATCAAAAATGATTTGGGCTTTGTTTTCTACCACAGTTAGTAATGGCAACTCTTTTTTGTTTAAGACAGAATAAGTTACATAACCTCTGCTTTCTTCAGAATGGGTAAAACTATCAGTTTGGAAAATATTTTTAAACTCAAACGATACCTGTCTTGAAACGTCATCGTAAAAAACTGACAAAACCTCCTCATGGCTTGTGTGAAGGATTTTTAAGGATGTGATATCAAATGAGCTATCGATGACATCATGGATGATTACATTTCTGGCAAAGTCAATACCGGTATTTTGAAAACGTATGGTATATGTCAAAGGTCGATCTATGAGATGGTAAAAATCCTCATGTTGTGGTGTGGCTACTTTTTCATCGGAAACATCTTTACAATGTACAGGTGCCTGATAACAGATGGTTTCGGTATCTGTAAATCCGGAAATATGATGGCAAAATGAAAAGAGGGTCTCCGTTTGCCCGGAAACAATCTGATCGGGTGCCTGGATAAAAAATGATTTGGCCAGTACTTGTCCCGGCTCCAATCCGACAAAATTCCATCCGTATTCCAAATCAGATATGGTTACATCAGGAAGGTCAACAAAAGTTATATTACTTACTTTTTCATCCAAACGAAGTCGCAGCTGACCATCGGAAGTTGTCGTTCCGGAATTGGATGCAGCAACTACAAAGCTGCTTCGTTTTCCACACCTGACAGGATCAGAAGCCATAAATGAAGATAGCTGACTTACTGTTTTAAGCGGAAACAACCCAAAACTTACGTCTCTTTGATATTCCCATGAGTTCACAAAAAAGGTGTGGTCTTTTTCATTGGTGAGCTTCCATTCCCCAAACAGATCTTCAAGGTATGATACCCTTTGATTGCCGGGTCGTAAAAATATTTTACTACCCTTTTCGGTAGTATTGACATATGTTTTCCCCTTATTGTCTGTTGCCTTTCCAAACCGCAACCACGGCTCGTCGTTTTCTCTGCTTCCGTTTTGATTTTTATCATAAAAGTAGCGAACCGTAACAAAAGAATTATACTGATCTACTTCATAAGCTCCGATATCAGACTGACTTCCTGTCGGCATAGTGCGCGGATATCCCTGAATATCCTGCTTTATTTCTAATGACCAATTTTCTCCAAAATTGATACAGGGTGATAAAAGTGTAGGAACGGGAATTTCATCACTGACCATCAAAGGGTTTTCATTTAGAATAAAATCATCGGGTTCTTCACCTTTTACCAATGAAGTTCCTATCCAAAGATCTATATCCTGGTTTGTTGCCTCTTTTTCAGAAAGATTCCACAAAATGGAATTATCTATATAAACATCGGTTTTGCCTTCGAACGTACTTTTTTCATTCAGGTAGGATGTACAAAATTTTATACTTACATTTTCATCGACTGTATATACTGGGTTTTCAGCATTGTGATCTAAAACTACATTTTCCAGAATCAAACTGCTATACTCAGTATTATGATAGACGGCTGAACCCTTGACCACCATACCCGGCAGAGAGCGGTTGTGGTCAAACCTGCTGTTGCGCACTTTATTAGTATATACCACATCCAGGTATAGCCCTGCACCTGCCAAAGCCTCGTTTTGGGTAAATCTCGACCACGTTATGTCTACTTTTTCAGCTTTGTTGACGAACATTCCGCCCCCTGATGAAGCGGTATTATTAAAAAACAAACATTGTTTTATGTTGATGTTTTTTGCTTCCCCATACATAGCTCCACCGGAGAGTTTTGCTTCATTTTGATAAAAAATACAATTTTCGACAAACAAACTTGTCTGATCCTCTGAAAGATTACCTCTCATAAACAACCCCCCACCATTTGAAAGATTTGTTGCCCGGATGGCATTTTGATCAAAACGGCAGTTAGTAACACGAATGTTGGCTGGAATTGCCGGTGAGTTTGACGTTTTGGTCAGGAGGAGACCGCCACCGGAACTGTTTATACCGGAAACAGAGGTATTAAACAAAAAGGAACAATCTGTGACAGAAACATCGTTCAGGTACACAACTGCCATGCCTGGAGCATTGGCTGTACCTGTGGCCGTAATCCTGTTGTTTGACACTTCACAATTTTTTATGACGCCTGAATATCCGAAGAGATAAGCTCCGGCACCTACACAACCACTGCCTGAGCCTTCATTCTGTATAATGCGAAGATCTTCAAGTTTCGGGTTGGCATAAAAACATCTTAATCCGGCACCATCCTCAGATATTGTTTTCCCGTGTTGTATCGTAAATCCTTTCAGTAAGGTTGCCTGCGAGATAAGATTATTTCCTGTGCCGGGATTTGGAGCAACCATATGTACCACCCTGCCTGTATTTCCTCCGTCGATGATGGTAACCGCACTTCCTTTCGATCCGATCAGCGAAATCCCGTCAATGTCTGAAGGCCACACCAGGTTTTCGTAATACGTGCCGGGAGCCACGAGGATAACCGTATTGGTTCTGGCAATATCCAAAGCATCCTGTATTTTTGGAAAATTTGATGGAATTCTGATTGTATCCTGTCCATAAAATATCGACGTCTGACACATCAGAATAACAAAGGAAAAAAGTATTTTGAAACGTAGTGTTAGATTCATATTTTGTCATTTAGCGGATTGTTCATTTCTTTTACGAAAACTATTGACAAATATAATGAACTACCCTGAAATTGAAGATTTTTTCATTATAAAATATTTGATTGAGCTTATACGAATTATAAATGTTGTCGGTGGCGACAGTTTTTTGTTTGTATTGACCTCAGGATATTTTTTGGTTAAAACAAAAAATCGGAATAAGAAGATTATGAAAAAAGTACATTTATTTAAATTCCTAAAATAGCCTGGCGTAATTAATGATGCTCATCAACACCAATCATAAAAAATCTTCCTTAGGATTGTGTTGGATTATCGGTTTAAATATCCAATATTTTTTTTGGCAAATACCACACAAAATAATATCAATCTAAAACTTAAAATTTTTAGTTTACCGGAAAATCCCGGGATTAAATTAGTGACTTTTCATAAAACTAACGTCAAATTTCAATTCAGGTTTTTGTAACTTCATCTTATTTCCGAATCCGTTTACAAAGTTATAATTTTGTGTCTTTACTTTTTGAAGAGATGGTGAAGACTCAATGATTTGTTCGATATTTTTAAGTTTAGGACAATCCGCAATTTCCAGACTTTGAAAGGTAGTGGATTTGCCCAAAAAAGCCGGCAGTTCTGTCAGATTCGGGCACGCTGTCACCTTTACTGACTTTAGATACAACATTGAGGACAACAATTCCGGAAGTTGTAAAAAAGAACATTTGCCGAACTCAATATGTCGAAGATTACCAAATAATGAAAGTTTGCTTATGTCTTCATCATTTGATATAAACAAACTAAACACATCATCCGGATCAAAACCTGACGTAGCGTTTATACCATTAAAATGTCTTTTCGTAGGATGAAGACTATACAGAAGCTGACCTTTTGTATCATATATTTCAGTGAGTTTGGTGCCATAACCTGTTGAAGATGGTGAAGTGACAAAAAACTTATTGCCATAGATATATTCAATTTCCTTTTCCGAAGTAAATATTAATTTTTTATCGATAAAATCATAATAACGAAATTCTGTTTTTTCACTTATGGTGTCAAGGATGGTCCCTCCAAAATATTTTTCATTTGCAACATTACAGAAAAAAAATTCGTTTTTTTTCAGATTCATCCACGATGGGATAAAATCATGATTCACAACGAGGCCCCATTCCAATGCTTCGTTTTTGCTTCTTAGGTCGGGAGCCAATTCCTTTTTCAAAATGCCGATTCCTGTACTTATGGCGAAGGAATGATTGTCCAAACAGGTTTGAATGTTTTTTATGATTAATTCTTCTTCTTTTGTAGATGTATTTTTAATTTCTTTTGATGAAATTATTTTTCCATTTTTATCTATATAATCAGTTTTATATTGGTTTTTATATTTCACGATGCCTAATCCTTTAGGATCTTTAGTTATCTCTTTAATTTGATTACTTAACATAGAATCCAAAACAATCATTTGCCCGGTTTGTCCGGATACAACAGTCCATGAACCAACAACATCCTTCAATTTGGCAAAAGCATACCCATCTTTCATATTTGTAGCCTCGGCAAATCGTTGACCGTAAAACATTTCTTCAAAAAACTGATTGATAAAAACCGTTGTATAATTCCCATCGGTTAATTTTTCATAAGCCCGGTAGACACCATCAACGGGAGTTGTAAATAATGTGTACTTATCACCTAAATCTTTGATTTCTTCCCCTTTTACATTATAAAATTTCCATTTTTTATCATGGACAACCGGCAAATACCCATTAGAAAAATCATAATAAACAAAACTCCTTTCAAGAGAAAATACCGTAAAAGTATTGTTCATCTTATCTTCAACCTTAGGTCTGGCGCCGGTTGGAAAAGTACAAACCACTTCTCCTTTGCCGTTTATCATGACAATAGAATTGTCGATGGGCAATATATCCAAAACAACGGATTTGTCATCACTTTGAGCATCCATTTTTGAGATAATTACCAAATAGAAAAAAACACTAATGATTATTTTTAAATTCATATTGTTTATGGTTAAGAGTGTCGGTAATATTATACTTCAAGCAGGATTCCGACAACATGGATACAACATGATATTTCACAATGAGTTCTTTTTATAATATGATTTTATTTTAAACGTGCCACGCTGCACGTTTAAAACAAAAAGCCAAAACATCACACCCCTTCTTATGAAGATATGTGAATATCAAAGATTTATTGTGGTAATTGGGTAGGTTCTGTGTACAAAACTTCCCATTGGTGTCCGTCAGGATCAGCAAAACTGTCGTAGTACATCCATCCATGGTCGGCACTTTCTCTGTATCGGGTAGCACCATGTTGCATAGCAAGAGATACAATGCTGTCGACCTCTTCTCTGCTGTCCACTTCTATGGCAGAAAGTACCTGAGTCGTTGAACTGTCTGCGATATCCCGGTTGGTAAAAGTTTTGAACATATCATGGCTGATGAGCATGGAATAGATCACCCCTTCCTGAAGCACCAAACACAATGCATTTTCGTCTGAAAACTGTTCGTTGAATACAAATCCGAGTTTTGTCCAGAAATCTCTTGATCTTTTCAGGTCTTTGGCCGGAAGATTGACGTAGATTGATTTTACTTTCATCAAGGGATATTTTGTAAGGGATTAAACAAAAATTCTGAACTATTTATGTGGCAAAACTATCCTTTATTTTTGTTTTTCATACCATTTTAAAAAATATTTTTGAGAAAACTTATACCCTAATTTTTTTAGGTATTAATCATCAGCTATATTAAAAATGACGGAAGAGACACCATCCGACCGCCTTTTACGAAGACCAAACTACGTTTCTTGAAGTGGTAAACCTTTTTGGTTTTAAAAACCAAAAAGGTTTACCCTGAAAAGATATATTATTTTTGATACAAACAGGAAGAATACGATCTTTGTGCAAATAAAAACTTACGAATTTACCATTACCTCTTCTAACAATATCAACAGATCAAACAAACTGACCAAAGTTTTACGGTTTTACCAACTTTGTCGTCAGGAAGTATTCGGGACGGGACTCCGGATTAAATTGAACCATATAACTACCTGGTGGAAATGAACTTACATCCAGAAGATCACCACTTAAAATCTTTTGTTTGAACAACATCTCACCTTTCATTGAAAAAATGTATACCATCCCCTGAAGATATTTATCGTCGCTGACGTTAAGTTTTACTTCATTGGTTGCAGGATTTGGCGACAGTGATAGCAACGAAACCGGTTGTATATAGTCCAAACTATGGGAAGAAAAATCTACACCTAAGTCGCTGAGGTGAAATCCAAGAATCGAACTGTAATGTCTATCCCAAAAAACGTGCATAATGACATCACCTTTTTCATTGACATAAAAAAAAGATGAACGAAGATTGTTATTCGGGTCATTTGTTGTGAGAGCACCTGTTTTTTCAATGGTACCATCCAGATTGATCTTCAGTATATCAAATCCATGAACTCCTTGCGAAGCAGGAAATCCTGCGAGGTAAACATTTAGTTCGTTCATGTAAAATACTTTAATAAAAGAATATACATGTGAAGAATTGTCAAGCTTGATTTCTTTTTTGAATACTTTTTCTTTTCCGTTTTTATCCAACCATAAAAACCAATTTTTATACTGAAATATATTGTCAGGATTTTTGTACGATTTAATCAGTCCTGTTTCCCCGTTTTTACTATTCAGGATAATCATATTATCGTTAATATCATAAACATCAGGTCGGACATGATAATAGGGTAACAAGTCAACCCGGTTTACCATCGAGTAAGTATCTTTAGTTAGTTTATATATATCCAGGAATGATTCATCAGTTTGTATATCTGAATCTTCACTTTTTGAATAATAAAAAATCATAAGTGTGGAATCATTAAGTATTGAAAAGTTAGATGACTCTCCTGCTAAATTTTCCACTGGAATGTTTCTGCTCAGATCTAAATACTGAAAAGGGATAAAACTCTTATCAAGTGTATCAAAAATACTTAATTTTACTTTTCTTGGATCATAATTTAATTGAATCAAATCACCATTTTTATCATAAAAATATCCTTTACCGCGGACAAAATCCAAAACCCCTGTTGTATCCTGTAAATTTACTTTTTCACTTAATGTAATTCCTGTTTTTTTGTCTAAAGTAATATACCAGGGTACTCCATATCCAATTGCATTACCCCAAGCAGGAAATGGCCGATGATAAACATTAGTCCTTTTCATTCCGATGAATGTTAGTGTTGAGTCAGAAGAAGGCAAAAGGGATTGGGTTGAAACCTGAAAATAATTATGTCTGGTATTGATAAGTTTAGACCATTCCACCGCGCCATCAATATTATTTATTTTTTGAACCAAGCCGCCATCCATTTCACCCTTTTCATTCCTGGAATAAAAATGTGAATAAGTATAGTCCCTGTCCAGGAACGGTATCCAGCCAATAAAAGCTGAGTATTGGTCAAGACCAGAAGTGCTCGGCTCCACAAAAGTTGAATCTTTTGCCACAATATACCATCGGGGAGAAAACTGATCAAATGTTATCACTGGCTCCTGAGCTGCAGCAACAACCAAGGTAAAATAACAAACAATAATTATAAATGATTTCATTTTCATTTTTTTTGATTTCTTTTAAGCTGATTAAAAATTTAAACAGACTGTAATCTGCGAATTGATTACAGTCTGTAAGTATTTTATTGGGTACAAATAAACTTGCAAGGTGTGGCAATAAAACAACCAAATGGCGTATCCGGTGAAGGTGGATCACATTGATTTTGAGTTAAAGGTGTCGTTGTTGTGGTTTTTTCTATTTTTCCGGTTTCCCGATTAAAACACATTCTGGATTCAGTTTTACAACATCCTGCTCCGCAAGGTATAGGAGTTGCAATATAATTACCCTCCCGACCTGTCAGGTAAACGCAAAATCTTGAGCAAGATTCTCTAATGTGAGTTATATAAAACCATTTATTTGTTGCACCAGGGCACAGGAAAGCAATTTTAAAATCATCGAAATAAACATCTTCAAACCTACGATAAAGTTTTTCATATAGTACAGTCATGTAATCCTCAACAGTAGGTACATTGATACCGGGATTAAATAATATTTCATTAACCTCAAAATCATATTGAGGGCAATTAACCTCAATTACTTCAAATGACAAGGTAAAAAATTGTGTACTACCTGGTGCCATTGGATTGTCACAATTTAAAATTTTGACTTTTACTTTGAAAGTACAATCTGCTGGATAACCAGGAATTTCGTCTAATAATTGTTCCTCAAAATAAGGAACCTGACTTACACATTGATTCTCTAAAAGCTCTTCATAACATACATCACTTCGAAGTTTTAGATCAGTATTAAGGCCTGAAACGGAATCTTGCTTAACATTTTCTTTATCAGAATCTTGATTATTGCAAGATGATAATACAAGAAGTGATGCAAAAAAAAGCATATACAGCCATTTGTTTAGTTGTAAATCGCTGAATCGCTGAATCGCTGAATCGCTGAATCGCTTCTTACATGAAGCTAAGGTACTAAAAAAATTCATAATATAAAAATTAATGGTAAAAAAATACTTCATAGTAAATACTGACAATACAGGAAATAACGACCCTTAATACAATAGGGATTTTATTCAGGGACTAAATTAAAGTAAATATTTTATATTACCAAATATTTAAAGAAAAATATTTAATTTTGACAATCGGACAACAAAAGGCCGTATTAAGTTGACATAATGTTATGTACATTATAAACCATGAATACATATAGGCACAAATTAAAAACTTGTGCCTTAAACAATGGTTTATTATTTTATTTTTGCCAAAACAATCGCACATCAAAAGTATGATACCGGATCCGAAATCAACATTGCGTACATGTATCAACGGCCATTCCTTTCACAAAAGCAGTGATTGTCCGGTTTGTCCTGTCTGCGAAAATATCGCAAAACCCACAGATGGTTTTTTATCTCTCCTGGCAGCTCCGGCAAGGCGGGCATTGGAAAATGAAGGTATTACATCTTTAGAAAAACTTTCCGGTTACAGCCAAAAAGAACTCTTAAAACTCCACGGTCTGGGCAAATCCTCTCTGCCCATATTATTTGAAGCCCTTCGTGAAAACGGGTTGACGTTTTTTGAAAAAAAGTAAAGAGATCTACCGATCGTCGCAGTTTGCAACTGCGGTGTGCTATTTTATGAATCTTTGCCCCGTAGGAAAAATATCCAACGGGGTAAAATTCAATACGCACTATACTTAAAAACAAAGCCCAAAACTAATTGATGTTAGATTTTGAGCTTCGTTTTTTTTAGCACTTGTGTTGACGAATTGCAAATTCGTTATGTACAGGATCGAAGTTACAAACTTCGACCATCGTCTCTGTGCCTGGCGATCTTCTTGAATGTCTGGTTATTCCTTCAAAATATTTCGGTTTTTGACCACTCTTATCCAGACGACAAATCCGGCTCAAAACCAGTGATAGTGTTGACAAATCGGATGCCAAGCACGAGTCGAAGTTCAAAACCGGAGTGCTTGCCTTTGTAAACGAAACACAAATGCCAGACCGATCCGTGGGATAGATTTGTCATACACGGTGCGCACACGGAGCATGATCAGAACTTTATGCAATGCCAAAGTGCGCAATCACCTTTTTTGAGCTAAGTGCTCTGTCCGGATAAATAACTTAATGAAATGTTGTTCTTTTTTCGAATCTCTGCGTTAAAAATACTCGCCGTAGCTACGGCTATGCCTAGGTACCGCTTAGGCGGCATTAAAATTTTTTGCCTTGATCCTCAAAAAAATAACTGCCATTGTCATTTAACTTGTTATCCGGACAGAGCACTGGCCTTTTTGTTTACTTTTGTGGTCTCGTCCCATAAGACGAGAACAAAAGTAAAAGCCCCGCCGGCTTGAGGCGAAAAATAACAACTACCGATCGTCGGCAGTTTGTAACTGCGGTGTGCTATTTTATGAATTTGTAATTCAATACGCACTCTACTTAAAAACAAAGTCCAAAACTAATTGATGTTAGATTTTGAGCTTCGTTTTTTTAGCGCTTGTGTTGACGAATTACAAATTCGTTATGTACAGGATTGATGTTACAAACTTCGACCATCGTCTCCGTGCCTGGCGGTGTTAGTATATGTCTGGTTGGGATACTTAGGCTATCAGGTCCACTATCCTCCGGACGACTCAGTTCCGGCTCGCTTCGGCTCAAAAACATGTGATAGTGTTGACAAATCGGATGCCCATCACGAGTGTTTGGATAGATAAATTGACAAATAGTATAGTCAATACTATTTCTGGTGATAACTTGCCAACGGATGTTCTTGAAGTAAATCCAAATGACCTAAAGCTTGTAACCAAAAACAGGGGTTGGAACTTCAATTGGAAAGGTGAACTGAAGAAAGAAGGAGTTATTGTCTATAAATTGGTGATCTTAGGAAATGAAAACATAATACAAGGACTCATTAGTTTGGAAGATAGGGATGATCATTTTTTTGTCAATATAATCGAAAATGCGCCTTTTAACATTGGTAAGAAGAAAGTTTATGAAGGTGTCCCTGGAAATTTGTTCGCTTATGCTTGCAGACTTAGTTGGGACAAAGGGAACCAAGGGTTAGTTTCTTTTGTTTCTAAATCACGGTTAGTTGATCATTACGAAAAGTCAATAGGAGCAATCCATGTTGGCGGTTTAAAAATGGTCATTTTTCCTAAACAAGCATTTCAACTTATAAAACAATATTATCCAAATTTAGTAAAATCAAAAGAATGAAATTAGGAATAGAGCCGAAAGGTGTAGATTTTGTTGTAGAACCAACTAAACAAACTAAAGCTGATAGAGAATTTATATCAGAGGTAATAGCGCATTATAAAGCAACAGGTGAAATTTTAAGAGCTCCGCTGCCAAAAACAAAACTATCAAAATCAAAGAAGGAATTAATCACGAAGCCATAATCGAGTATACGGCCCCACCAACCGAAACTGATGGGAAGCGCTTCTCACACCCAGATATTGGCGCAAGTTTGCCACTTGTGCCGGTCCTAAATACCTTGCAACAAAAGCTTAAAGGCCTAAGTTTTTTACTTGTGGATTAATGAATTTTCTAAAGTCGCTCAAATCTAAACAACCATCCCTCATCCTAATTTTTCAAAATATTTTACTCAAACCATCCACCATTCCGGAATACTTTTTATATTTGTAATCGGTAAGGATAGTGATAACCGATTGTAAACGTATCACAAACGTTTAAAAACGGAAGTTCAATATTAAAAGTAAAATTGTATGTACTGTAAATCATTGTTTTTTAAAGAGGGAAAAAGGGAGGTCCGTATATTTATGAATTGGACAACCAAATGAAGATGACCATAGAGACCTATAAAAAAAAAACCAGGTTTTGGTAAAAGCCACAAAGTTTCTGACATTTTGGTGTGTGTAGTTGTAAGTTATCTCCAATAAGAAAAAAAAGTATAATGAGAATTCTATTAATATTAAACTTCAGCGTCGCACTCCTTTTTGGATGTGCACCTAAAGCGCTAAATCTCATGGTTACAGAAAGAAAAATATATAGTGATAGTACACGACAAAATTATTGGTATTTAAAAGAGTTCAATATAAGTGACTATTCGTTTGAAGAGGAGATGGGTTTTCACACAAATACGTCTATATATTATGATAGGAATAGCAGACTTGATACATTAACTTCTGTTTTTCATGGTTTTGATGCAAAGGAGAAAGATGATTCGTCTTCAACAATTTCAAAATATTATAAATATTTGATTAAAGGGGACACTTTTCAAATTAGCTACTTAAACCAAGGAAGGAAAGAAAAAAAGTTAAAACCCGCCAATTTTGAATTAATTAATGCAAATAGTAAGATAATTCCTTTTATAAGTAATCAGCATAAAATGCAATTGAATTACCCTTTTAAAAAAATGGTACTTGAAATGAAGAATAAAAACAATATTTTAAATGAGCATTACATTTCTATTCCAAATAGCAGTGATATATTTCTAAGTGAAATAGTATTTATAGATCGATCTGATAGTACAAAGGTTATTGAAGAAAAAACTCATTTTATTGATAATGAATCAGATGTAAGAACCGAAATCCATTATTTGAATAGACAGTTGGTAGCAAAAATAGTAAAGGAAAGACCATCAAATGAAGGACAAGAATGGATGAACAGATCTAAAGAATTGAAAATTTATAATTCAAGAGATAAAGAAATAAGTAATTCTGATTATCATTGGGATTCGGAAAATGATACTTGGAAAGAATATAGAAGAACAGAGTATAATTACTCAAATGTTAATGATAGTATTGAGTCAGAAGTATTTATGCGTGAAGGTAATAACAATGCACTTTTTGTAACTGGGCAACTAACCTACAATTACGATGATAAGAAAAACTTGGTTAGAAAAATATATAATCACTGGCAGTATCAAGATCAAGGGGTGCCAAGCACAATCGAGACAACATATCTATTTAATCAATATGATAAATTGCAAGAAGAAAGAAGAACAAGTAGTTTAAAAAATGGAGACTGGAACGAATTTATATTGAAATATACTTATGATGATAAAGGTCGGGTAGTTTCAAAAATTGAATTGGCTAGAAAAGAAAAAGATGAGGCAGAAGTAATTAAAAGAGTTACAAGTTATGCATATTCAATGAATTCAGAAAATTGCATTCAAGAAAAAATAACTGATGGAAATGATAAGACAGAAAAAGAGATAAATTATAAATTTGACGAGAGTAACAACTTGATCTTTGTCCAAGTTGTAGTAGATGGAAAAGAGTATAAAACAAGTTATAAGTTTAATTTTCAAGTATTAATGGAGTATGTTATTGCTCCCAGAGACATATTGTTTGATCAGAAGTATTTAACCAAAAAACCTTTTCATTTTGCACCAACTGAAATTGAAAGTATTATTATTGAAGATGGTAAAGTAATTAATCAAACTAAATTTAATTGTATATACCAAGAAAACTGATAATACTGGATGTAATCGAGTAAACTGCCCCACCAGCCGAACCTCATGGGGAGCGCCTCTCACACCACCTTACATACGTAAATATTTCATCTGGCCGCAATGGATATATCGGTTCTCTCATTTTGATCAGACATTTGGTCTGATCCATAGTTTTTATTAATAAACTGTCACTCGTTCATAGTTCGCAAACTGATGGGTTCAGTGTAAAGTACATGTCCAAGAGTGATTGATACCCACGTTTCTTAAGTCGCTCAAGCGTAATAGTTGTTATAAGCATTGGACTTTGCGTCATTACCCACCTGCCTTTCCGGGTTCTGCTCCATGCAAAAAGATTCTAATCAGTCCTTCAGACAGATAAAGAGGAAAAAGTAACACAAAAAATATTTTTTATAAAAACTTAGGAAAAAACACAAGTGTATCGTAGGTTTGTAGTGTAAATAAGCATGTTAGTGGTAATTATATTGACAACGTAAAAACAATAATTTAAACATAAAAAGTATGCCAACAAAAGGACAATCAATTACTAACCCAACAAATGGGGATTCATATGAGTTTTTGGAAACTGCCAAAGACACTAACGGAGAACGCGTTACTATGAAAGCAGTTATTAAAGGTAAAGGACAACTTGTTCCCAAACACCTCCACATTCTTCAAGACGAAACCTTCGAAGTTATTTCAGGACAATTAACTATTTTTTTTGAAGGACAAACAAAGAAAATTTCTGCAGGAGAAAAAATAACATTTCCTAAGAATATACCTCATAATCATTACAATGATGACAATGATGCTGTAATCTATATTCATTCAGTAACACCAGCATTAGACTTTGACTTTTTGATAGAAAACTTAGTGGGACTTGCTGCTGACGGAAAAAGTAAAAATGGAAAATATGGTTTAGTTCAAGAGTTAGTTTCACTTAAATATCTTGACAGTAAATCATATCTTGCGGACATTCCGATTGGGGTTCAAAAATTTTTAATGAATACTATTGCTCCAATTGGAAGACTATTCGGTTACCGAGCTATTTACAAAAAGTATTCGGGCTTAGAAAAATAACTACCACTAACAGCACCTACAATAAATTGGCGGTTAAGTGGTTAAATGAAGCTTTGTGCTTCGTATCAAGTTCAGTGGTGGCAGACAGTTTTCGTCTCCGAAATCGCCAACTTCTTGTAGCGGCAAACCGTTATAATTACCTTGTCCATCTATAATTACAAATTCATTCAAACCCACTCCCTCCCTCAAAAAAAAAAGCACACCCCCTTTCGGAGATGTGCTTTGACAAACAAGATACCTACTTTTAAACTATATCGTAAATCCGGGATTGTCGTTGTTTTTTTCTTTGAGAGCTTCATTTTCTTTGCCTCTTTTTTTGAGGGCATAACGCATATTTACAGAAGACTTGTAGTTTTTGACCAATAAATTGACTTCTGAAAGAATGCCACGATATATGAGTTTTTGGTCGGAAATCACTGCATGTGCTTCTGTGTGATAATACAACTCCATAAACAAATCCATAATGCGCCCCCTTTTTATATCTGTCATTTTCAATATTTTGTCGGTGAGAGATCTTTCGATATATTTTTGATCATATTTATCGTTTACCGCTGCTATCCGATCTGTTAATGAAGACATCGCCAGGGTTTGTACAGCAGCATTCAAATCAGGTTTTTGTTTCCAATCATTCAGTAACGATATGATGTTTGCTGTTTTTTCCTGCGCGCTGCTACTGTGACTATTGGATATGTGGTCATCATAATTGTTCATCAATATCCTGGCGGCTTCTTTTTGTTCACCATCAAGGATTCTGAATTGAGAATTCAGAAACATACGGATACCTTTTAATTTAGACATTCTTTCTTTGTCCAATTGTTTTAAACCTTCTGTTTTGTCAGTATCCGCCCGATTTTTGTGGGTAGCACTCAAATCATTTACACTTTCATCCAATGTTTTAATATGTTCTTCAAGATGTTGGTTGACGATATCATGCAACTGGTAAACCTGAACAACATTTCTCATAAACTGGATAATCTCACCTTTTCTCAATTTATTTAGTGAGCTTTTTGAAAATCTTTTCATTGTTTGAAAATTTAAATTGTTAAAATAAAATAATGATTCTCTTTTCAGCTTCCGGAACAATCTTGTTAACCGTGCGACTGAATTACGTTACAAAGATATAGTCAAATTTTTCGAAAAAATCAAAATTTTTCAAAAAAGAGTTGCTAAAGTCGCAACTTTGTTTCCTTTTTAGTAGACTTTTTTGGAAAAAGTTGCGACTTCCGCAACTTTTGTCCAAAAAAAATGCGATATTAGCAACTTTTATATATATGATTTCTCTATGTATCGGGTTTTGGATGGGCCTATTTTCGTTTTGACTGGTGTGGTTTTGTGTTGTAAAATACATGTTTTACAGATCAAAATAAAAGTGTAGGGATATGAAAACATTTTTTTGAAAAAAAGGAAACCTGTCCGGAACTCCGTAAAAACTTCTATTGATGAACAATAACAGAAAGATGATTGATAAACTTTTGGCATTTTATCAAAAGATCATGATGTCAGGACATTTTTTCTCCGGAAGTATTGATTTCATAGTTTTCCACCCATATAAACAAACCTTTCATCGGTAAATAGAAAATAACACCAGCCAAAACAACATAATATTCAAAAACTTAAAACGATTAGGGGACAAACTATCTTGTTTTCTATTTAGAAAATTTAGCTTACATATCCATTTTATGTTTTTTCCATTTGGAAATTTTAGGTTTCAAACCTGTTTTATTTTTTTTCTATTTGGAAAAAAGCAGTTTTAATTCCGAATCATACTTTTTCCATTTTGAAAAAACAGGTTACAAGTCCGGTTCACACTTTTTCCATTTGAAAATAGATAGTCACAGGTCTGTTTTTCTATTTTTCCATTTGGAAATGGATGGTTTCATATCTGTTTTAAGTTTTTTCCATTTGGAAATGGCTGTTATCATACCTGATTCCTTGTTTTTCCATTTGGAAATGGTCTTGTTATAATATCTAACCAATTATTGTTTTTTTGAAAAAGACAGGTTAAAAAGTTTAACCTACAATTTTTCTTTTGTGGATACCCTGTTTTACTTTCAAACTAGTATTTTGTTTTATGTCAAAAGCAAGGATTTTGTGGATGGTGTTGAGGGAAACAAATATTATATTTGATATATTTTTATGGTAAGGCACAATACTGATTGTTGTCATTTTCAATGCTGCGCATTGAATCATTTCATACCCATCCCCTCCCTTCCCTTAAAATGGAAGGGTGACGCACACGGTCTATCTTTTATGCGTTAATACTTGTGATTCTCTGGCTATCTTAAAAAGGGGCGTAACCCTGTTATCTTAGTAGAATCATTCCAAAACGATCATTTGGATGGCAAAAGCAAAGGCCCCGCTGGCTCGAGACGATTAAAAATCAGGCTTCTTATTTCCTTTTATTAAGTTGTGCCATCAAAATATTTCGGTTTTTGACCACTCTCCTCCGGACGACAAATCCCGGCTCAAAAAGTAGTGATAGTGTTGACAAATCGGATGCCCATCGCGAGTCGAAGTGTAAAACCGGAGTGCTTGCCTTTGTAAACGAAACACAAATACCAGACCGATCCGTGTGATAGATTTGGCATACACGGTGCGCACACGCAGCATGATCAGAACTTTATGCAATGCCAAAGTGCGCAATCACCTTTTTTGAGCCTAGCCTTTTTGTTTACTTTTGTGGCAATGACAAAAGTAAAAGCCCCGCCGGCTTGAGGCG
>JALHOZ010000019.1 GCA_022842725.1 Saprospiraceae bacterium | reverse complement strand
GATTTGAACAAATTAGTTTACATAATAATAATCGGCTATTCTTCAAGAAGCCAAACATCAGGAAATTTTTTCATGATAATTCCATATTGTTTTGATGTATCCTGAAAACAATCTGAATAAATGCCTACCCTGTAAAAATCTCCGTTTTGAGACATTTGTGCTTCAAAACCTTGTTTTTTTAAGATTTTGATTAATTTCAGCGCATTTTTTTTAATTTTAAAAGCACCCACAATATAAGTACATTTGTTTTTATCCACTGTGCTTGTCGTTTTTTTCAGATTGACCGATGACTTGCTGTTTATTTCATTTATCGTTGTTGGTTGATTATCAACTGGTTTATTTTCAGTTATATTGATTTTTTGTTCAGGTTCTACATGTTGGCTATCACCAGACGTATCAATAACTTCTTCGGTTGTTTTGATGGTATCGGCTATTTCATTTGGAATATCAGATGTTGTCTTTTTAAGTGCCGTTGGGTCTTTATGTATTTTTGGGGTAGGGCCGGAAGAACATTCTTTTATTAACATAAATAATACAACCAATCCAATTATGGAAAGTGGCATAATCCATTGTGTAAAAGATGATTTTGATTTTTTACCTTCAAAAATCAGCGCTTTTGGGTTTTCAACGGCAAATGAAATGTTATGCTTATGAATCGGTAGACTTCTGACATCAAATGAGGGAAAATTTCTGTAAGGTTGAAATTCTTTCCAATGTTCGGACAGGTTGAAATGGATTTTACCTTCCTTTTTTTCGATTTTCCCAATACCGGGTAGTTCAGCTGTTACAGGTGAACCATCCGGTGAGTTTGAAAATTGATGCAGAAAATTTGTTGACCATCCATCAAATATGTATCCGGGGATTGATAGTTTATCTGAAATGGCAGAGATATCATAGGCTTTATGAAATTCTTCTTCAAAAATAATTTCTGATTGTGGGGGTAATATTTTCCTTTTATCTGTCGTATAAGAGGCTGGCGTTCTGGCTATTTTTATTGTTCCGAAACCCAATAGCGAAGCACCTCCATTCACATGAATTCCAAATAAAAATAAATCCTGAATGCCTGATATTGACATGAAGCCGTTTGATTTATAGTAAAGTAGAAATAATTATGCCAAAATTTATGATGTCTTAAAAAAACTATCAGATTCCCTCACTTCCGTTGTACCGTTCTGCAAAGTAACCGCGTAGCTGAATCCGGGATGAATACTGTAAGCGCCAAATTCTCCTTTTTTTGTCATAGCTATAAATCCAACCTGAAATGATTTTGCTTTATCCGGGTTAATATCGATGATCCTTTTTATGACTAAACGGCAGGCTTGTTCGGGGCTTCTACCTTGTTTTAAATATTCAACTATCATAAAAGTTCCGCAGACCCGGATTACTTCCTCACCTTGTCCTGAACCTGTTGCAGCTCCTGTTTTGCCATCTACGTACAAACCACTGCCGATAATCGGAGAATCACCGACACGGCCATGCATTTTAAAAGCCATACCACTTGTTGTACACATACCGGCAAGGTCTCCTTCATGATCCAGACATAAAGTACCCATTGTGTCATGATTAAACTTTCCGCTTGGCAATTTATCCGGAACCTGGTTTTCTATGTTTATGACTGGTTTATACTTTGATTCAATCAACCAGTTTTTATAACTTTCTTCTGCGTCAGATGATAATTTTTCTTCTTCCAATGTAAATCCTTCCTCAAGAGCAAATTTTTGAGCTCCTTTACCAACCAACATAACATGTGGTGTTTTTTCCATGACTTTTCTTGCCACAGATACAGGATGTTTGATTCTTTCCAAAAAAGAAACGGAGCCGCATTGAAATTTGTGATCCATTATGCAGGCATCAAGCGTCACTTTACCTTCTCTGTCAGGATTGCCCCCTAAGCCTACACAACAATTTATTTGGTTTTCTATATAAATACCTGCCTCTTCTGCCGCATCTATAGCTTTTGCCCCCCGGTCCAACAAACGGAATGCCGCTTCATTCACTTCTTTGCCACTGTCCCAGGTAGAAATGACGTAAGCCTTTTCTTTCGATTTTTTGCCTGTTGGTTGAGATTGAAGAACACTACCCAGAATGGGTAAAAAGGTTATTGTCGATAGCAAAAAATTCCTTCGATTATTCATTTTTAAATTATTTATAATCTCTCTATTATGTTTATTTGATTAAAGCGATACTTTAAGTATTTGATCTTTTGCCACACTCAGATTCCGTTTCGTTACATGGATCAGGAAAAACATAAACTTTTCAGAATATTATCAAACCATAAAAGTAAGTAAGATTTTAATTCTTTTATCAAAAAAAGAAGATAATTCAGGAAAATGAACTTCAATTTACCTGAAATGACGAACTTTGGCGAAACAATCGGCATGTTTAAATATATTTTAATAGCTACAGGTCTATGTTTCCTACCATTAAAAGGTTTGACACAATATAAAATCAATGAGATTGGTCAACGGAATGTGACCATACAAATTGACACATTACATGGGCTGGTAGAAAGGGTAGGATGCGAAGGTGAAGAAATTCATTCTATTTGTGATACGTTGACGAATCAAATTTATATTTCGGGTTTGGAGCCCTCTCAATATCTCGCATTATGTGTTGAAGTAAAAACCAAAGACGGGCTGAAATCATATTTGGACATTCCGGTTTTGTCACAATCTAAAAGCTCAGGAGAAATAAAAATATTTTTCAACAATCCGGTCGATCCTGACTTTCAAAAAGAAAATTACACACCGGATGGAACCACTTTCGCTGCATTACAAGACGAATTGGTTTTATTGATCCGGAATGCTAAACAAAGCATTGACCTGGCCGCTTACAATACAAATGAAACATTTCTGGTGAACGAGCTCAAAAACGCACATAACAGGGGTGTTATCATACGGGTTGTCACAGATGATGAAACAGGAAATTTTGGTTGGGCGGACGGAGCCCCTTTTCCAATCCTTTATGGTAATATTGGCTCCGGATTGATGCACAACAAATTTTTAATCGTTGATGCAGAAAGTATGGATTCTGCCTGGGTTGTGACCGGCGCGATGAACTTTACAACCAATCAAATGCGTAAGGACCCTAATCACCTTTTGTTTATACAAGATAAATCTCTGGCCAAAGCTTATACCCTTGAATTTAACGAAATGTGGGGCAGTTCAGGTTCTCTTCCGAACTTACAAAATGCAAAGTTTGGAAGTCAGAAAACCCAAAATACACCTGTTTTTTTTAATCTGAATGGCATACCTGTAGAATTATATTTTTCTCCTTCAGATAAAACCACACAAAAAATTGTGTCAAAACTGGAACAAGCGAAAGAAGAACAGTTGTTGGCCCTGATGATTTTTACAAATTGGGATTTACGTGATCAGGTCGCGGACAATCTTCGCGATGACATCCGTACAAGATGGATAGTAGAAGATGTTGAATTTTCACAAAGTGTCATTAATCTCGTTCAAAACTTGAACGGAAGCGTCAGACAACACGTGGAGCCGGAGATTTTTCATCACAAATACGCCATTTTGGACGAAAATACTAATCAGCCCGTTTTA
Organism: Saprospiraceae bacterium; assembly: GCA_022842725.1. Taxonomy (GTDB): domain Bacteria; phylum Bacteroidota; class Bacteroidia; order Chitinophagales; family Saprospiraceae; genus OLB9. Next base: position 85,233 of record JALHOZ010000019.1, on the reverse strand, counting down.
ATAACAGGATCACATAACTGGACCTACGCTGCGGAGACGGTAAATGACGAAAACACCCTGATCTTTTACGATCGGCGGATAGCCAACATATTCAGGCAGGAATTTGAAGCTCGTTGGAAAGACATACTTACCTCAACAGGCAACCAAGCTGTGAATGACAAAATTAAAATTTTCCCAAATCCCTCTTCCGGTTTAGTATCTTTTTCAAAACCACTTAAAAATGTATGTGTTTTGAACAATTTAGGTTCTGCTGTATTGTGTTACGGTCATGAAGTTCAACAAATTTTTTTAGACCTTCCCTCAGGAATTTACTTTTTATTACATGAAGAGGGGTCGGAAAAAATATTTATCACCCGTTAATTTGTAATTAATATGAATGTCGCAGTAACCGATAAACATGTATTTCGGTTTAAAAGGTTTACCGTACATCAGGATATTTGCCAGATGAAAGTGAATACTGACGGAATCATGTTGGGTGCCTGGACTGATGTGAACGGAGCAAATTCTGCACTTGATATCGGGTCGGGTACAGGTGTTATTGCACTTATGCTGGCTCAAAAAAATGAAAATTTAACAATTGATGCACTCGATATTGACGAAAATGCTTTTAAACAGTCAAGGGATAATTTTATATTGAACCAACAGGAAAAAAGGATTTTCGCACATCATGTTGATTTTCTGGAATTTCAGCAGCAAAAAGATAAAAAATATGATGTAATTGTGAGCAACCCCCCTTTTTTTAGTGGTGGCACTTTCTCCTTTAATGAAAATAAAGCTAGTGTCCGTCATACCATAAAATTAGGCCACGGGAATTTATTATTGGGTGTAAAAAAATTATTGAACAAGGAAGGCAGGTTTTTTGTCATTTTACCCTATCTCGAAGGGATCCGGTTTATTGAAATGGCGGAAAAATATGGATTGTTTTTATCGTGTATAACAGAAGTTTATTCCAGAGAAAACAAACCAATTGAAAGACTGTTGATGTGTTTTTCAGGAAAAAAGGGATTCCAACCTGTCAAAAATAAGTTGAAGATACTAAAAAATGAAAGCGAAACGTACTCCGATGAATTTATTCAACTCACCAGAGACTTTTACCTGTTTATGTAAAATTTTAAAAACGTTTGCCAGCGTTTAAAAACTTATGTACACAAAATACATGAGGCTGATCAGAATTATGGTAATGATAATAGCAACTTTAAAAAATTTTGCTTCTTCTCTTTTTTCCTGAACAGATAAATGATCCTTACTTTTTAAGATTGTTTTTGGCTTATATTTTGACATGTTGCTTATTTTGAAGTCTAAGTTATGACATTTACACGATGTGGAAAAGGATATTCAAATATTTTTTTTATAATATTTGTTATCTGCCTCATAATGTTACCATTACATTTTATAAAAGAATTAATGTCTGTCAACCTTCCCAAAGCTTCATTATATCCTCACAATTCTTCTTATCTTGTGGCAAAATTATAAAACACTCATGCTTCGTCCTTCAGATAATTTGGATTTATTGCTTGTTGGTGATATTGAATCACAAATAAGTCATCAACCTTATAATCAATTGTACCGTTTGATTTTAAACCGTAAAATGGGGACCAATTGGGACAACAGGTCATCTTCAGCTGTTTATAATACGTTTAGCCCTTTTTTGATGAGTAGCGATGTTTTGTTGGAAAGTCCTGTTGTTTCCTTGCAGGATATCTTTGAAGCACCTGACGAAAAGGCTGATAAACCGGTGGTCGAAATGGGAAATATTGAAGGAAAACAAGAAAAAACAATGGCATTACAGGAGGAATACAGTTCTTTTTCTTCGGAATATATAAATTCAGCATCAGAAGAAAGTGAAAATTCCACCCAAATTGACCAGAACGTTGAAGAAATCGAAAAAACTGATGTTGTTCAAACCGACAATGTAGAACAACCAGGGGGGATACCTTCCGGTAATTCTAAAAAAGGAGGAAAAAAGAAAAAAAAGAAACAAAAAAATAAATTGTTGATCACTTCACTATCAGATTTTTCAGCCTGGTTGCTTTTGCAAAAACAAATAGCTAAACAGAAAAAATTTGATAAAGAAATCTCCAAAAAGGAAAAAGTTAAACAATCAGCTCAAAAATCCATTGTTCCTTCTGACAATATAGCCTCAGAATCTTTGGCCAAAATACTGCAGATGCAGGGTCATTACCTGAAATCTAAAAACATGTATCTCAAGTTGATACAAAAATTTCCGGATCAGGCAGAAAAATATAATATGGCAATTGATGAATTAAATTCATTGTTGGAAAAAGATCATTAAGTTTGTTGTGAACTACTTAAATGACTGCAAATTACTTTTTTGTTTTATCGTATCCCTTTATTATCGGGTAGGTGTCAATTGCAGTCTTTCCAAATACTGCATAATATATTTCCCTAAAATGTCAAATTCAATATTGACCTGATCTCCGGACTTCAGATACTGAAGATTGGTATTTTCATATGTAAATGGAATAATTGCAACCTGAAAGGTATTTTCAGTAACAGAAGCTATGGTAAGACTAATTCCATTAAGACAAACGGAACCACGATTGACTAAAAGTAATCTGTCTGCAGGGTCTACGGCAAAATCAAAAAGCCAACTGCCATCCTTTTCCTGAATACCGACACAGGTGACAGTTTTGTCGACATGACCCTGAACCAAATGACCGTCTATTCTGCCTCCCATTGTGGCTGCCATCTCAATGTTTAGTATGTCTCCGGGTACACTGAATTGAAGGTTGGTTTTATCCAGCGTTTCTTTGATTGCTGTCACCGCATATTGTTGGTCAAGGATTTTTGTCACCGTCAGACACACCCCATTATGTGCAATACTTTGATCAATGTATAATTGATCCGCTATCGGACAATCCATATAAAACGTCTTATTCGTTCCTTCCTCTGTGATGTGATGTATCACCCATTGATGGGTCACAATTCCGTTAAACATGTTATCTGATTATTTGAATAAATCCTTTCAAAACATTTTCTTCCTTGACATTCCCGTCAACCAGTGATACATTGACCGAACAAACGTAGTGATAAACTCCGTCAGCAAGTAATTTTCCGTTAAAAGTAGTTCCATCCCAGTTTAAATCAGGTGACGTAGTCTTAAATACTAAATTACCCCATTGATTATAAACCTGGAAATCCACTGAAGTTATAAAAAAATTGGCGATAGGTTTGAAAATATCGTTTTTCCCGTCAGCATTTGGCGTAAAAGTATTTGGTAAAACATACAACGGACAGTTTTCAACACATACGGTGTTTGAAGGCAAACTTTCATTACCTAATGAGTCAACGGAAGTCACATAATAACAACCTGCTATACCTTTTTCATTGTAATGAATGTAGGAATTGGTGGAAACCTGTTCTATTTCCATTAATAGAGAATAACTACTTTGCTGATTTTCAGCATAATAAATCCTGTATCCTGACAAATCACTAGCCAATTCGCTGCAAAGTTGTTTTGGATTACTCCATTCGATCAAATTGAACAATTCATTGGCCCCTGTTGCTGACTTTATAAGTTCACAAGGATTTTTAACGGTTATGGTTGTTTTACAAGGAGGAACATTATCCTTTGGGACACCACAAACAATCTGACTGAAATTAAATAAAGAATCTCTGAGATCAGCTGTGTTATAGGTGCCGGCGGATTCTACCTTGTAACAATAGGTAAATCCGTTGATCACATCAGTATCTGTAAATGTTTTTTCGGAAGTTGAACCTATAAATTCAAAAATATTGCCGTTCTGTTTGTATATTTTATAAACGAAATTTGACCAGGGTACCTGTTCGTCCCAGCTGATTCCGAGTTTATTGTCAGAAGGATTTAAAGAAGCAAAAACTGAAGATGCGGCCGCCGTAAATCCAACTTCATTTGATTGGCTCAACATTCTGATTTTATAATAATAAGTATTGGCCATTGTGTTCAGCTGATTATCCACAAAAGAAGTATCTGTAAAGCCCGGCAATGAAGCAACGATTTTGGTTTTATCAGGAAGAAGGCTAAAATTTATATTGTCTGAACTTCTGTAAAACTCAAAAGTATAGGGTGGGGGTAACATATTTTCATCTAAAGCCGAGAGTAGAGGTTTAGACCATCTGAGTTGAATATCTCCCAGATTTTCATCCGTGTTGATAACAGAAACTTCCGTCCAAAGTGGTAATTCGCGACTTAATTGTATACAAACTTCATCCGAAGCCAAACCTTCTATAATTTCGTAGGGAATTCCACTGCTGGTAAGTAATGAAAACTGAGCTACAATCCGGTAACAATATGACGCACCTTTTTCTACATGTACATCGCGATACACATATCTGCCATTTATTACGTCTTTTGAACTAAGAGCGATTTTGGTGTAGGGTGTATTTTTTAAGCCTGGATTACAAGTATCTATGACTAATGGAATACTTTCTTCGTTTCGGTAAATCGAAAATCCGGTGAATTTTATTGTTTCATTTTCGTCACAAAAATAATCTCCACTCCATGACAAATCCACAAAATCATTTTGTGCCAAAATCCCGACTTCCTCAGGAGACGGTCCTACCACTTTGATACGAACAGTTTTTAATGTTGCTAAACCGGAAGTATCACCAAAATAATTATCTATGGCCCTGAAAACCAGTTGGTAATAATCTTTTGAAATATGATCACAAGTGGTTTGCCAAATAAAATTTGATGTAAATGGAGGTGCTGAAAATTCAGCAGGAGTCAATAAAGATGCCGGATCAGGAATATTCATAGGACCTCCTGTAACAAACAATTTTACCTTTTGGCCATTGTTGATATCGTTTACAAGCAGGGGAAGTTCTATCTTTTCACCAGCTATAACACATATTTCTTCATCACTTTGAATTGTCGGGGGATCATTGACACAGGCCCGAACAAGAATCTGCATATCCCGCAAAACAGAGCTGATCAACAGACCGTTTCGGTACTCTGATATTTTTATGGCAATGTTGTATTCTCCCAGAAGCACAGGTGCATCCCAAATAAATTCACCGGTTCTGCTGTTAATGGATATTTTGTTATTAGGCCCGGGCAGGATTTGATCCGGCAAAAGGTACATTGGTACAGGAAGATTGACAGCCTGAAGCGGAAAGGCCAATTCATATACCAGACTGTCGCCATCAGGATCATAACCGTTAGGGTTGTGAACAAATTTTTTGCCTGCACAAGCAATATCAAGGGGAGGTTGTAATAAAATAACTGAATTATTAGGCCCCTGAAACTGTTGATTCAACAATGTGAAGGTTGTGGAAAGAAAAAAAGGAATGTCTATCGAGTTGGGATAATTGATGTTGAGGATCGTTCCCACTCTGTTTGGATCTACAAAATACATGGTATACGTTGCGGGCCCGGGGTACGTATGTCTTGCTATATAATAGTTGATTTTTACATCATTGGCTTCCGTTCGGGTCAGTGAGTTGTCTCTTCTTATAAATTCTGAAGTATTATCTCCCCAAAAGAACTCCAGGCTATCCCTGTCTGCAGCCTGACTACTCGTTTTTGTGTACGTAGTAATTGTCATTTCAATAGTCAGACTGCTGATCTGCCTGAATGTAATTTCTCCTGCACGATTGTGTGTGCCATATGCTGAGGGAACACCAACTAAGCAGGTGAAGGCTAATAAAACAAAAAATCTATTCAGAAACACAACAAAACAAATTTGTACAAATATAACTCATTTTTTTCCAATTTGTTGATTTTGCGTGGCAAATGAATAAAATGAATGTCTCTTTATGTCATTTGTGACAAATTCAATATGATAGGGCAAAAATCCATTTTAACCCTTATTCAGAAATGAAGTCTCCGGAAGCTTAATTTTCAACCTTTTTCAGCAATTCTGTTTCTGACTTGTGAATGTTATCCAATAAAAACTGAACTTCTTTGATTTTTTGATCTTTCGGGTATTTTTTCAGAAAAGTTTTATATGCATCTATTGCAAATTCTTTTTGACCCAAATCCGTTTCGTAGGTAAACCCTTTTAAAAACAAAGCGAGGGATGCGTCAGAAAATTGAGGAAAATATCTCCAAACCCAGTCAAATAATTCTATGGCTTTTTGTGGATTTTTACCTGTTTTTGCAGTCTGGGCTCCCATCATAAGTAACGAAGCAGCCTTTTGTTCTTTGGGGTAGGCCAGGACATAATGTTCGCATAAAGAAATGTATTGCTCCACCCGCGCAGAATCAATTTTAAAAACATCAGGACTACCAAACATCTGTTTTCCTGTTTCATTGAGGAAGAAGTCAAATTCAGTGACATTTCGTTTGATTCTGTCTGCATTTTCTTTTGCTTTTTTGTTATTCGGCCATCTTTTTGAAATGCCGTCATAAAGCAGTTTGACTTCAAGTTCGTTTTTATCTTCATCCAAGGATACGGTGTAGTCCAAAAGATATTTTTCTGTGTTTTTGTCTTCAGGATATGCTTTGGCAAATTCTTTTTTAAAAATCAAAGCATAGTTGGTGTTTTTATTTTTAGTGCACAATTCTATGCCTTTAGTCAATATTTCTTTGTGATCTTCGGTAAAATGTGTGTCTACCAGCATTTGGCTGATTTTTAATACTCCGGTTTGGAAATTATTAAAACCAGGCTCTTTTTCCATGAGTTTTTCATAGTCTTTCCATTCACTTTTCCAATCCCTTTCTGTTGAAAAACCTAATGAGGATCCTTTCTGTTTACAGGATAAAACAGACAAGATAAAAAGAAAACTAAATAGAATTAAATGATATTTATGGAACATGTGGGTACTGTATTATTTTATAACAAAGGCAAAATTACTATTATTTCAGCAAAAATCGGGTCAGAAATCCTATATATTGTCCAAAATGTCGTCTTGACCTTCAATTGAAAATTAAAAAGTAAAAATGATACCTCCTGAAACCTGTATTCCGATATTTTGATATCCCTGCCAACGTTGGTATTTGTTATTAAACAGGTTGTCACCTTTGACGTACATGCCAAGATATTCCAAAGGAAAAAACTCAGCAGCCAGACCAAAATCAAAAAGAGCCGGCGAAGAAAGTTCTGAAATTCCCTGAGAATTCAAAAAACGATAGTTTTGAGCAAACTGCAGATTACCGTTCAGCCTGAGTTTGTTGTCAAAAAAGTTTGCTTTTGCAAACACGTTGCACTGAAGAGCCGGTGTGTGCCAGGGACTCTCCAAAGTATCCGTAGTTATAAAATTTTGGTTCAACCAACCGCCGATGGATACTTTGTCGGTAAGTCGGTACTCAATATTTCCCGACAAAAATATGAATCGGGCATCATCAAATAATGGTTTTAATCTGATGACATCCACACTGTCTGATTGGAAAAATACATGATTTTCAGCAATTTTTACGCCGGCATTCAATTGATAAGAAATGGAAGCAAATTCACCTTTAACGCCACCAAAAATTTCTTTGGAAATGGTATTGGACAATGAATAATTGCCTACATTCATAAATGGATTATAATCTGTCAGTTGATTAACTGAATTAGTAAAAATTTTCTGATCACTACCAATAAACAACTGAACATGTTTTTTGTAAATCGGGTATGAAAAAGACAATTTTGGAAAAATGGCACTTTTGTCACTTGACCATAAAGCAGAAGCACCAATCAAAGAAGTGAACTTCCCAATCCTCCAGATTATGTGAGGATCGGCGTGCAGATTAAACAAAGTAGACCATGTTTCGGATTGAAGCACAATGGTTTCAAATTTGGCACTTACTACAAAAGCCAGGTTTTCCGTTCTGTGCTTTTCGACTTCTCCTTCGACAAAAAACATTTGTTCTGAACCTTTTTGATCATTCAGACGCAGGGTTTTGAATCCGGTTTTTGCCTGATAATTTAATTTGCTTTTGGAAAGTTCTATATTTCCCAAACCGAATTCAAGAGCATTTTTATTGATTCTTCGGGTGACCACATTGCTGTCGGGAGACCTTGATTCGTGCCATAACTGTCTCGTAGTGAAATCATTTTCAAACTGACCTGAAACCCTGAGGTTGTTTTTCCAAACGTAACTGCCGAAAACATCAAGGTTTATATCCGACATTTTGTGGTTTAAAACCTTCTTTTCGTCATTAACACCGAAATATTTGCCGTAAACGCCCCAGTTGTATATATCCTTTCTTGTTTTGTGAAAACCGGCTTCAGCAAAAGGGGATTTTCTGTTACCGTAACCACCTTTTACAAATCCGTTATTAACAAAAACCGGATCGTCAGGCTGCATAGCCAGCGCTCTGATTTCAGGATCAGGATATTCCATATTGGCAGCAACCGGAGTTATCTCGTAGTTATATGACAAGGAAGGTTTTTTTTCGTTGTCATAAGTAGGAGGCACCTGTATCCTGTTGGCTTCTTTAAGTTTTACCTCAAAGTTTTTAACTACCTCAACCTGACTAAATTCAAGTTTTGTCGAATCTTTTTGTCCTGATACAGGAATAACCACCGACCCGACAAAAAATATATATAATGACTTTTTTAATATTTTCGAAACAAACATATTTTTAATTTTTAGCCCTGTTATCTAATATTAACTGCTCTTTGCTCTTTTCTTTGATTTTATTGCCGGATTTTTCTTTTTCCTCCAATATTTTCATTTTATCGCCGGCAAGTTTGACCAATCCTTCATCATCTGAAAAATTTTCTAATACAGCTTCTACGGCTGCCCGGGCACTATACAGGTCATTTTTGTGAATATAGATATCCGCCAAAAGCAAAACGGTACGAGCAATCCAGTAAGGGTAATACGTATTCAGTTCATTGGCTTCATTACAATGAGCTTCCGCTTCATCCCACTTTTCAGCTTTTATGAGAATGTCTCCCAACCAGAACCGTGCCTCAGCGGCCTGATTTGTCTTACTTTCTTTTCCGATATTTTTGAAATAAGACATTGACTGCTCATAATTTTTATTAACATAAGCCGATTTTCCCATAAAATAGTAGGCAAAAGTTTTTTCTTCTTGTTCGACCAAATCCTGTTCTGCCAAAAATTGTCCGTGTTTTACTACATTATTAAAATCATTGTTTTTAAACGCGGATCGCATCGCCCCGGATGCTGCCCAGATTTTTTCAGTTCCTACGCTGCTGACATTATAATATTGGTCATAATATTGATATGAAAGCGTGTAATTCATCGTGTGATTGTACGTGATTAATGCAGCTTTTTTAAGGGAAGACTCAAAAAAGGAACTGTTTTGAACAGCAATTACTTTTTCATAATCTTTGAGTGCTTCCGTATATTTTTTTAATACAGCGTGTGATTCTCCCCGATAATATGCCGCTTGTGTTGAATAAAACCCAACAGGAAATTTTTGAAGATAGGCTGAAAATGCATCGATCGCTTTTTCATATTCACCATTGAGATACCGGACTTCACCAACTTTAAAATGCAAAGAATCAGAGGAGTAGTCAGACGGTTTGTATCCTGGTATTTTTTCTAATACAGCCAGATATTCGTCTGGTTTGCCCAGATCATTGATGTAAATTTCCTCCAGACCGGTCACTGCAGACTGTACTTCCTGTGGTGTTGCGTTATTTTGCAAAACTTCTTTATATTGTTTGATGGCAGTATTCAAATCTCCTTTATTGTAAGCAATCAGAGCCGATTTTATGCGGGCTTCATTGATAAATGGACTTTTTTTATTGAATTTTTTAATCAATTCCTGGTAATTGTTGTAAGCATTGTCCAGACTGGACAACTGACCATAGGTATCACCCAACTGAAGGTAGGTGTCATCCAGGAGATCACTGGTTTTGAACTGATTGGTCAATTCTTTAAGAGCCACGATTTTTTCGTAAGGTTCGTTTTGAAGCCCGAGAATAAGCGCTTTTTGAAATAAAGCATAATCTGCGTCTTCCCATTTTTGATTGATGACACTTTGGTACCATTTTTTTGCTTCCCCATAATTTTTTTCTTTAAAAAGGCAATCTCCATGTCTCACCATAGCGTCACTTGCCACCTGTTTCCACGGTGATGAAAAAAGTTTGTCAGCAAAGTACATCGAGTGAACCTTTTCAAAATGTTCGCCGGCATTTTTATAGTTATTTTGTTTGATGTAGTTGTACCCTTGTCCATAGTTTGCCATAAACGGTGAATAGGGCAGAGGTAACGTTAGTTTTTTTGATTTAGTAAAATACTGGTTAAAGAATCGTACCGATTGGTCGACTTCATTTTCTTGTTGATAACAGTAAGCTATCCAGTATAATGCTTCCGCTTCCTTTTCAGGCAGTTCTGCATACCGAAGCGATTTGTCATAATAATTGATCGCACTTTTCCGGTTTTGTTCGAGATATGATTTATGGCCGGCTTCAATCAGTTTTGACTGATATATTTTTTTCATTTTGGGGTTTAAGTTTTTCTGCCTTTCAAATACAGAAAATATAAAATGTAAATCACCACTTCGCTCCAACACATCAGCCAGAATATTCCTGGATGATTCATAATATGACGATGACTCTTTGATGTTTTCCAATGCCTGAATGGCCTCCCTTTCGATGCCAGACTCTGCCGTCAACTTTGCATAATTGAAGGCTGCTTCTTCCTGCATTTTGGGTATGTAAGACATCTGACTTACATTTTTGAATGCTATTCGTGCTGATGCCGAATCATTCGTTCGCAAATAACAATCTGCGAGATAGTAATTGGAAAGCTGTCCAAACTGGTTTTTTTCAAGATTTATTGCATCAAAATAGGTTATGGCTTCCTGGTAATTACCGTTTTTGTAATACGTATATCCAACAACATAAAATTCTTCGACAGACATCTTTTCTGTCGTCGAGGCGTAAAAACTCATGTGAGGCATAGCAGATTCATAATCATTTCTTAAAAAATATGCCTGTCCGATCAATAAACGAATTTCTGACTGATTTTTTAAATTTTTATTTTGCAGGGATTGTTCCCCGTACGTGATGAGTTCGTTATACTTTTGTTGTTTAAAATATATTTGACAGATATAATACGGAATATAAGGTTTGTAAGCAGGCGTTTGCTCGGCAGCCTGAAAATAAGTGACCGCTTTGTCCGGATTTTTGGTGAAGTATTCACATAAACCCAGGTAGTACTGAATATGAAAATAATATAATCCCGGATCTTTTTTAATCAGATTAAGTTCAACTTTTGCTTTTTCAAATTCTTTCATGACAAATAAACAGTAACCTTTTCTGAATCGCGGTTCTACCTGATCAGCTGAAGGAATAAGGCTGAGATCTGTTTTATCATAGGTCTCAACACATTGTTTATAGGCTCTTTGGTTATAATAATAACCACCTAATTCCAAAATCGCAGGTATAGTAATCGGATCCGGCAAATGTTTGTCTATATCATAGTGCAGTCGGGTAGGGGAATGAGGCAACTCCAGAAACAATTCAGCGATGTCTTTGGAAAACAGAGCATCGTTAAAAAGTTTTTCATAATAACCTTCAGCTATTACATTCTGTTGCCGAAGATATTGTGAAAAATGGTACGATGAAATCCCGTACAAAGACAATCCGTCAAGATATTTTGCACTTTCATACAATGTCTCTTTTTGTTGGCCTGAAAATGGATGTTGAGCTTGTAACTGAAAACAACCAAGAAAGGTCAAACATATCAATATGTTACGAGTCATATTCTGTTTTTTATCAAATAATAACGCAAAATTATAAATTTTTATTTATAATAAGCAAATTTTGAATACTTTATATAGTATGAAAAAGTATTACATAATTATTATGATTCAAAAAATCAGGACATTAATATCAAAATCAGGAAAGGAACCGCCAACAAAATATCAGCTAAAAGACCGTAATAGGTTTTGGATTTTAACATAGAAGCTTTCAAAATCAATATAAATAACAGAAACTGTGATACAGCCAAAGAAATAAAAACAGGAAGTGAAATGATGAATTGATAAACCATTAAAAAGTCCGTAACACCAACAATGGTCAGTATCACCACGGACATTATCAGGATGGTTTGTTTTCCTAATAATATGGGAAAACTTTTCCATCCGTTGAGAAGGTCTGTTTCTTTATCCCGGATGTCAAACAATAAACTTATCAGAAAAACATATAAAAATCTGCTAAAAACAATCCTGATAAGAACGGCAGGATGTAGATTCTCCGTATATAAAGGTAAAAATACAGCGAGATACGTGATAACGCCTGATAGTAAAAATATTTTTAAATACCCTAAATCTCTTAACCGGCGGCCACCCGAAAACACCGGAAAAATGTATAATCCACTAATTACCACTGCCGGTAACAAAGACCCTATCCAAAATGTATTCAGACCCGAAATCCCGACTATGAGACCAATTGATGCGACAAGTAGAATGGTCAGTCTTATTTTGTCTTTTTTCCAGAGGTCAGAAGTCACATTACCATGAAGGTTGTAAATGACGACCGAACCTGCAAATAAGACCAAACTGTAGAAAACTGAAACCGTTTTATCAAAAGACAAGACCTGAAACCAATAAAATGTTGTGATACAAATGGCTGTAAACAGATGCCATTTGTCTGTTTTTTGGAAGGATTTGTGAACAGAATTCATCTCTTTTTACCTTTTTGGAGAGGAGATGACTTATATTTTGAAGGTTTGGTAGCTTTTTTAGGATCCGTTTTGCCGGTTGTGCTTACAACAGGACTTTTTTTCTTCCATTCTTCAGGTTTTATCGCCAAAACTTGTTGAAGTTCTTCGAGATTCATTCTTCTGAATTTACCGGGAAGCAGATTACCCAAAGCAAGATCACCCAATTGAACTCTGACCAAACGCAAAACAGGAAAATTAACCTTTGCGCACATCTTCCGTATCTGTCGGTTTTTTCCTTCTGTCAGGGTGATTAAAATCCATGACGTAGGAATGTTTGCCCTAAATCGGACAGGAGGATTCCTTTCAGGCAACACAGGAGGTTTAGCCAATTTTTTTGCCTGACAGGGTTTCGTCTTATAAATTTTGTCTTCCAATGCAATTTCAACGCCGGATTGTAATTGTTTGACAGCTTCAGCAGTTATGTCCCCATCTACCTGAACAAAATAGGTTTTGGGTCTTTTATTGGCAGGTTCAAGCAATATCTGATTTAATCGTTTGTCATTCGTCAACAACAATAAGCCTTCTGAATCTTTGTCAAGCCGGCCGACAGGATATATGTCTTTATCAAACTTTATATAATCCGCCAACGTGTTATGCTCCGGTCTTTCTTTTGTAAATTGAGTCAGTACATTATATGGCTTGTAAAAAATAAGATAGGTAAACTCTTTTTGCATGACGAACGCTTCAGTACTGAAATAGATATGATAATTTTAAAACAACAAAGACATGGGCAACTTGGTTTTATATTTTATCTTTGCACCGCTTTATTTACAAATATAACAATTATGACCCTACCTAAAATTTTGTTCTCTTTTTTGGTTGTTTCAATCTTGTTAACAGCCGGATGTAACTCAAAAACTAACCGTGTTATGACAGATAAAGATAAAATAACTTATCCTGTTACCAAAAAACAAAACAATGTTGTGTCTGAATATTTCGGAACAAAAATATCAGATCCTTACCGATGGCTTGAAGATGATCTTTCATCCGAAACCGCTGCCTGGGTAGATGCTCAGAACGAAGTAACTTTTTCTTATCTCGACAAGATGCCAACCAGGAACGATTTCAAAAGCCGCCTGGAAAAAATCTGGAATTATGAAAAGGTAGGAGCACCCTTCAAAAGAGGCGATTACATATATTATTATAAAAACAACGGATTACAAAATCAGTTTGTTTTGTACCGTAAATCCGGAAACGGAACAGAAGAAATATTTCTTGATCCCAATACTTTTTCAAAGGACGGGACCACATCTTTGGGCGATATAAGTTTTACTAAAGACGGATCACTCGTGGCTTATTCGATTTCAAAAGGAGGAAGTGACTGGAGAGAAGTTATTATTATGGAAGCGGCAGGTAAAAAGATTCTTGAAGATACTCTGAAAGATATTAAATTCAGCGGGCTTTCCTGGAAAGGTAATGACGGATTTTATTATTCAAGTTATGACAAACCAAAAGGTAGTGAACTTTCAGCTTTAACAGACCAACATAAATTGTATTATCACAAATTAGGGACTTCTCAAAAAGTGGACAAGGTGATATTCGGCGATCAGGAAAAAAGAAGATACGTGGGTGGTTCGGTTTCGGAAGACCAGCGGTTTCTGTTTATTTCTGCAGCCAATTCAACAAGTGGCAACGAATTATACATGCAAAAACTGGATGAACCGGGCAGCAAAATCATCACTTTGGTGAATCATTTCGAAAATGATCATGATGTCGTCGATGTAATTGGAAATCAGATTTTTATACTGACAAATCTCAACGCGCCAAATATGAGATTGGTCAAAGCAGATGTCTCAGATCCGGGCATCCAGTCCTGGCAAAATTTTATTCCTGAAAAACCGGAAGTTTTGAGTGTAATCACTTCCGGAGGTTATTTTTTCGCACATTATATGAAAGATGCCTTGTCTCTGATAGAACAATACGATGTACAGGGCAAAAAAATCAGAACACTTGATCTTCCGGGTTTGGGCTCTGTTTCTCTCAACGGAAGTAAAAAAGAAGAAAAAATCACCTATTATTCATTCAGTAATTACGTGACACCAGGTGTTATTTATTCACTGGATACTGAATCAGGCAAATCGCAAAAATACATCACGCCGGCTATTGATTTTGATCCGACAAAATTCGAATCCAAACAAATTTTTTACACTTCCAAAGACGGGACAAAAGTTCCTATGATTATCACTTACAAAAAAGGAATCGTACTCAATGGTAAAAATCCTACCATTTTATATGGTTATGGTGGGTTTAACATAAGTCTGACACCAAGATTTTCAATAGCAAATGCAGTCTGGATGGAACAAGGCGGGATTTATGCAGTGCCAAATCTGAGAGGAGGAGGTGAATATGGAAAAAAATGGCATGATGCCGGCACACAATTGAAAAAACAAAATGTTTTTGATGATTTTATCGCTGCAGCTGAATATCTTATTGAAAATAAATATACATCAAAAGATTATTTGGCAATTTCAGGAGGTTCTAACGGTGGTTTGTTAGTAGGTGCATGTATGACCCAAAGACCGGAACTTTTTAAAGTCGCATTACCGGCGGTCGGTGTCCTTGATATGTTGCGATATCATACCTTTACCGCAGGTGCAGGGTGGGCTTATGACTACGGTACCGCGGAACAAAGCAAAGAAATGTTTGAATATTTATTAAAATATTCACCGGTTCACAATGTAAAACCTGCTTCTTATCCGGCGACAATGGTGACCACAGCAGACCACGACGATAGGGTAGTCCCTGCCCATTCTTATAAATTTATTGCAGCTCTTCAGGAAAATCAAAAAGGGTCAAATCCTGTTTTAATCAGAATTGCAAAAAGTGCTGGCCATGGAGCAGGAACGCCAACTTCAAAAATTATTGAAGAAACAGCGGATAAATTCAGTTTTATTTTTTACCACATGAATAAAAGTTTTCAATCAAATTAATACAGATAATCATGCAAAAAGTACAAGCTTATATCGACAATAACAAAGACAGGTTTTTAGAAGAACTTATGGTGATGCTCAGGATTCCCAGTATCAGCGCAGACCCGAAATACAAAGAAGATGTTGCCAAAAATGCTTCTTTTGTGGCTGAAAGTCTCACCAAAGCCGGTTGCGCACATGTTAAAATATATCCTACCAAAGGGCATCCGATTGTGTACGGAGAACACATCATTGACAAAAAACTTCCGACTGTCCTCGTTTATGGTCATTATGACGTCCAGCCACCTGATCCAATGGATTTATGGGATAGTCCGCCATTTGAACCTGTCATTAAAAAAACAAAGATCCATCCAAAAGGTGCCATATTTGCACGTGGAGCCTGCGATGACAAAGGACAGTTTTTTATGCATGTCAAAGCTTTTGAAGCCATGGTAAAAACAGAGAGCCTGGGTTGTAATGTAAAATTTATGATCGAAGGAGAAGAAGAAATCGGATCCAGCAACCTTGGGGATTTCTGTAGCGAGTATAAAGATATGCTGAAATGTAATGTCGTTTTGATTTCGGATACTTCCGTAATTGCAAATGATGTTCCGTCTATAACCGTTGGGCTCAGGGGTTTAAGTTATGTTGAAGTTGAGGTGACCGGACCAAATAAAGATTTGCATTCCGGCGTTTATGGAGGAGCTGTAGCCAACCCGTTACAGGTTTTGTCAGACATGATCGCGTCATTAAAAGATAAAAATAAAAAAATTACCATTCCCGGCTTTTATGATGATGTAGTCGTGGTCAGTGCTAAAGAAAGAAAAGCAATGAATATGGCCCCATTTAATAAAGATGTGTATATGAAAGCCTTAGGCGTCAAAGACACCATGGGTGAAAAAGGATATACCGTTCTGGAACAAACCTCTATACGTCCAACATTAGAAATCAACGGCATGTGGGGTGGTTATATCGGAGAAGGAGCCAAAACGGTACTTCCTTCCAAAGCATATGCTAAAATCAGTATGCGTCTGGTTCCCAATCAACAAAGTGACAAAATCACCAAATTATTTAAAAAACATTTTGAAAGTATCGCTCCGGCAGGTGTTACCGTAAAAGTTACGCCTCATCATGGCGGAGAAGCAGCAGTGACTCCGAGTGATACACCTGAATATATGGCAGCAGCACAGGCCATGAAAACCACCTACGGCAAAGACCCTATTCCTGTAAGAGGCGGCGGCAGTATTCCGATTGTTGCTCTTTTCGAAAAAGTGTTAAAAGTAAAGACGGTTTTAATGGGTTTTGGGCTTGATTCAGATGACATTCACTCACCAAACGAACATTACGGATTGTTTAATTTTTATAAGGGTATCGAAACCATTCCATACTTTTTTGAAAATTATGCCCAACTAAAAAAGTAATGATTAAAAAGGTACAGTAAACTTGAACGGGCAAATTCCGTTTGAGTTTACTTTACCATCTTTTTTGTCACGCCAAATTTTCCATGGAAAAACATATTATCATTTTTTTTCTCATTTGTAGTGGTTTCTCCAGCCTTTTGGCTCAGAAGCTTAAAACAAAAAATGACACCATTTCATATGCCGCAGGAGTTAGTATTGCTACTTCCTTTCAACGACATGGTGTTGGTCAACTTGATATCGACCTCGTCAATCAGGCGATCAGAGATATTTTGTCAAAAGATAGTTCTTTTCATAAACTTTCCAAAGCAGAAGGAGAATTGATATTTAATAATTATCTGACGGACACAAAATCAAAAAAAGGCAGGGATTTTTTACGTGAAAATGCAAAAAAAGAAGGGGTGGTTTCACTTCCTTCCGGCTTGCAATATAAAATTTTAAAATCCGGAGGTTCGTTACAAAAACCCACGGTTAAAAACAGTGTTAAAGTTCATTATGAAGGCCGCTTGATTGATGGCAAAATCTTTGACAGTTCGTCGAATAGGGGAGAACCGGTAACTTTTCCCATTGAAAAAGTTATCAAAGGTTGGATTGAAGGGATTCCTTTGATGTCAGTAGGAGACCAATTTGAATTTTATATCCCTTACGAATTGGCATACGGCGAAAGAGGTGTTCAGGGTAAAATTCCTCCTTATGCCACATTGATATTTTATGTTGAACTACTTGAGATCATACCTGAATAACCATTAATAAGAATTTTTATGTTCATTTCAATTATAACGGTATTACCGGAACTGCTTCAAAGTCCTTTTCAGCATTCGATTTTAAAACGGGCGGCTGATAAGGGTTTGCTTGAAGTTGAAATTATTCCGTTAAGACCTTATGGTATCGGCGTAAGCAAACAAATTGATGACTATCAATACGGTGGTGGAGCCGGAATGGTTATGATGTGTGAGCCTTTGGACAAATGTATTACGGAGGCAAAACAAAAAAGGAAGTATGATGAAATCATCTATCTGACACCGGACGGAAAAACCTTCAATCAAAAAATGGCCAACAAACTATCTTTAAGTGGAAATTTATTGTTGATATGTGGACATTATAAAGGGATTGATCAAAGAATCCGGGACTTACATGTTACTATGGAAATATCCGTGGGTGATTTTGTGTTAAGTGGGGGAGAACTGGCAGCTGCATTGTTGGTAGATGCTATTGGAAGGTTGATTCCCGGAGTGCTTAATGACGAAACATCAGCACTAACGGATTCTTTTCAGGATGATTTATTGGCACCACCTGTATACACTAGACCTGCAATTTTTCATAATCTTGAGGTGCCTGAAGTCCTTCTTTCCGGGCATGAAAAAAGGATTGATGAATGGAGATTCGAACAATCCTTGGAAAAAACCCGGCTTTTAAGGCCGGATTTATTAAATGATGATCTTTAAAAAGATTTTATTGTAATCTTGCTAAATATTTTTCTGCTTCTTTTGATTCTGCAGCATCCGGATACTTCGTTGTCATGGTTTGAAAGTGTTTGATCGCATCTTCATTTTTACCCATAACATAAGAAAGTTGTGCTGCTTTATTCAGATAATATGGTGTGGTCATTTCATTATCCAACATATTTGCTGCTTTTTCATATTGTGATAAAGCTTTTTCCTGATCTCCCTGATCTGCATATGCATCACCCAAAGCACCTGTTTTCATGACATCGGTCAATTCGTCCTGAGCCGAATATTTGTTCAGGTAGTTGATGGCTTCTTCAATATTCCCTAAATTCAGGTAACAAATTCCTGCGTAATACTTAGCTGTATTGGCAGCGTTTGTACCGCTGTAATTTTCAATAATATCGAGAAAACCTTCAATTTCCGGATTTGAATTTTCAAGGGCTACTGCAAAAGAGTCCTGAGCAAATAAAGCTTCTGCTTTATACATAGCTGCAACAGCTTCTTTTTCTTTTGGTTTCAGATATAAATATTTGTAACCAAAATACAAAAGAGCAATAGCTACCAAACCTCCAACAACGTAAGAGATTATTTTTTGGTTTTCGGCTACATAGTTTTCAATATTAAATCCTGAAGATGGTTGAACTTCAACAACATCAATTACCTGATCATCTGCCTGATTTTTATTAGATTTTTTTTGTGACATTTTATATGTTTTTGAAAAATACGCGCAAAAATAATACTTTTTGCGAAACTAGAATGATTTATAAATAAATTTATTCTTTATACGATCGGGAAGAACTACAAATTCCTATTTAACATAATATTAATTATAGGAAATATATTTCATTTCTGCCGGGGTTAAGGTGTTATATATTCCAAACGTTTTCAGCAGGAACCGTCCATCCGTAAAGATCTTCTAAAGAACCGTCTCTGAGTTCGTTGACAAAATTCTTAAGCATTGTTGAAATATTCCATTGGTCATCACTTAAAAATATTTCATTCTCTTTGTATTTGATCCTGTCTACCTGAGCTATCACTGCGGCAGTACCTGTACCAAAAACTTCAGTTAGTGAACCATTTTTTCCAGCCTCCATAACTTCATCAATGGTGATCTGGCGTTCAGAAACGTTATAACCACGGTCTCTTAATATGTGTAAAACAGAATCTCTGGTAATACCGGCCAAAATGGCGCCATCAAGATTCGGAGTGATCACTTCATTGTTGATTACAAAAAAGATGTTCATCGTACCAACTTCCTGGATATATTTTTTATGAATACCGTCCAACCACATGACCTGGTCGTAACCTTCTTTTCTGGCCATCGTTGCCGGATATAAAGAAGCTGCATAATTGCCTGCCGTTTTAGCCTCACCAACGCCACCGACAACTGCACGAACATACGTGTCCTGAGCAAATAATTTGACCGGTTGACTGTAATAAGGTCCAACAGGCATGGTGAATACAATAAATTTGTACGTGTCTGATGCACGGACTCCGATTGCTTCATCCATGGCAATCATAAACGGACGTATATATAAGGCGGAGCCTTTGTGAGGTGGTATCCAATTTTGTTCTAAATGTACCAAAGTATGTATGGCTTCCACAAAATCTTTTTCGGGAAATTCAGGCATACACATTCTCCTGGCAGAAGCATTGATTCGTTTGGCATGCATTTCCGGTCTGAACAACATAGGAACTCTGTCTTTCGTCACAGAAGCTTTCATACCTTCGAATATAGCCTGACCGTAATGCCATGCCAAATTTCCGGGATGAATCTCCAGCTTGTGAACAGGACAAATTTCATAATTTGACCACTTGCCATCTGCATAATCAGCGACAAACATATGATCTGTGAATATTTTTCCAAAAGGTATATTGTCAAAGTCGATGTCCCCTACCCTGGATTTCTCAATTTTATTAAACTTGATATTCATATGTTTGGAGTTTAGTGATTACGGCCTCAAAAAAAGAAAGTAAACTTTATCTTTCTATATTGATAAAGTTTATTATTTTCGCTCAAAATTAAATAGAAAAATGATAATATTCTAATACGTGGTCAAAAAAATACACCAAATCAAATAAAATTTACTTTTTTCCATTTTTAAAAAATATAATTTGGACACTAATCCTAATGATATCGTTTTTTTCCTTCCGGAAAATCGATTTAATGTGCACTCCGGTAGCGGTTCTGTGCAAGATTTTGTTGTTGTTTTGCGATCAGATGAGTACCAACCCGAATTATTATCACAACTCGAAGCGATAATGAAAGCAATTCAGGTTGACCTTAAGGAACGGGCTGTTATCATTGAAATTTTGGGTGATTCTGATTGTCGCATAAAAGAAATATGTCCTGAATCGGCCTATGTTTTTATATTCGGCATGAATCCGGCACAGACAGGATTCCCATCCCATATTTCGAAGTACCAGATTTTGTCTTCAGGAACATCTTTGTATTTATTTGCCGATGCATTACAAATGCTAAAATCCAATATGGATGCTAAAAAACAATTGTGGAACTGTTTGAAATCACATTTTATTGACCAAAAAAAATAAAAACTTTATATGGATTTGTTATTTGCCACCGGCAATCCTAAAAAGAGCGAAGAACTTAAAGCGTTACTTTCGTTACATGATTATAACGTGTTGGATTTAAATGATTTGCATATTGATACTGAAATAGAAGAATCGGGTAAAACACTTCACGAAAACGCCAACATAAAAGCAACTTTTTTATGTGACTATACCCAAAAAACGGCTCTTGCTGAAGATAGTGGTTTGGAAGTGGACGCCTTGTTTGGTGAACCTGGCGTTTATTCGGCAAGATATGCCGGAATCCCTAAAAACGACAGCCTTAATACTCAAAAACTGTTACAAAATCTACAGAATATTGAGAACAGAGCAGCCCAATTCCGAACGGTTATTGCTTTGGTGTCTCAAAAAGGAACTTTTTCGTTTGAAGGCATAATTCGGGGAAAAATCATTGACACACCCCGGGGAATAAACGGTTTCGGTTATGATCCAGTATTTGTACCTGATGGTTATGATCAAACTTTTGCAGAACTATCTTCAGATATCAAAAACAAAATCAGTCATCGGGCCAATGCTGTGCAAAAACTGATTACGTTTCTTACAATAAATAAACATCTGCTATAAAAAACAATCCAAATGCAACACTTGCCAAACCGTTAAAAGTAAAAAAAGCCAGATTGACCCTGCTAAGATCTTTTTCGTTCACCAGAGTATGTTGATATACCAACATAGACAAAAAGAGACCGTAACCCAATATCAACAACCATTGCAGTTCTGAAAATATTTCTGTTGCCTGATACGTAAATAATGTCAAAAACAATGCACTACACAAATGAAGTAGTCTCGATACGAACAAGGCATTTTTTTTGCCCAGAGCAGCCGGAATAGACTTTAACTGATGACTCTGATCAAATTCTTCGTCTTGCAGCGCATAAATGATATCAAAACCTGACACCCAGAAAAAAACAGCCAGTCCTAACAAAACCGGTAAAAAATGGAAACTCCCGGTCACCGCGAGATAAGCACCTACAGGAGCTAATCCCAGACCAACACCTAATACCAGATGGCAAAAGGCCGTAAATCTTTTTGTATAAGAATAACCCAATATTACCAAAAGAGCTACGGGGCTGAGGAAAAAACACAAAAGGTTGATGAAGTATGTCGTCAAAATAAATAATGCTGCATTGACACCTACAAAGAGCAATACCTGTTTTTCAGGTAAAATTCCAGCCGGAATTTCTCTGTTTTTTGTTCTTGGGTTTTCCCGGTCAATGTCCCTGTCCAAATACCTGTTGAAAGCCATAGCCGCACTTCTTGCAAAAACCATACACAGTAATACTTTGACCAGGAGGTAGAAATCAAAATGGTAATCCATCATCATCGTTCCCATAAAAAAGCCAATAACAGCAAAGGGAAGTGCAAAAACGGTGTGTGAAAACTTGATTAAAGAAAGATATTTTGTCAACATAAGATTAGATACTTTCAGCAAACAAAAAAGGCCGGACTAATGTTCTGTCCGGCCTTCTGATATTTTTAAAATTTGGATTTAACCAAACTTTTTTATCTTAAACCAAAATTATTGTGCTGCATTTGGGTTTACTACGATACCCTGAATGTTCAGGAATGTTTGTGCAGGATCTGTGTTTGCAGTAATGGTAACTTTTTTAGTATCCAATTTACCTTCTTTAGAACCTTTACCTTTAGAGTCAAATACAACTTTGATTTCACCTTTAGCACCCGGAGCAATAGGCTCTTTTGGCCATTCAGGAACGGTACATCCGCAACTTCCTTTTGCATCACTGATGATCAAAGGCTCTTTTCCTGAGTTTGTAAATTTAAAAATGTGGGTGACTTTATCACCGTCATTTACTTTTCCCCAGTCAAAATTAGGATTTTCAAAAGTAATGGCTGTTACAGGTCCGGCAGGAACAGCCGGAGTTTGAGAAGCTGCTGCGGTAGGATCCGGTACCTGAGTTGCTGTTATAGCATTGTCAGTAGCTGCATTGGCTTCAGTAGCCGCAGCTTCTTCAGCACCTTTTTCTTTACATGATGTAAAGGCAACAAATCCAGTCAATAAAAGTAAAAAAAACAAATTAAACTTTTTCATTATACGAATTAATTTTTGATGTTTAACAAATGAAGTACAAAATTAGGAATACTTTTAACGCCTGACAACCCCGTTTGTTTAAACTTGGGTCGATTAACAAGTATTTAACAGTAAATCAGGCATTTAAACTTGTAACCAAAGTTTTATCTTTTCCAAATTCCAGGTATTGATCACCAGGTCCGGGTTAAAATTGGTTTTTTGAATGACCTTTATACCATATTCTATATGTTCGATGGCATCCTTGCTGTGTGCATCCGGGTTTACACTCAACAAGACTTCTTTTTTTGCCATATAATCGAGATACGTGTAGTCAATATCTAATCTTCTGGGATTGGCATTGAGTTCTACTGCAACCCCGTTGGCTGCACAGGCATCAATAATGTATTCCATATGCAAAGGATAGCCTGACCTGCTCAATAACAACCTTCCTGTAGGATGACCTAAAATTTTGGTGTTTGGATTTTCAATCGCTTTAATCAAACGGGACGTTGCTTTTTCAATATCCATTTTAAGATTTGAATGAACTGACGCAATTACACAATCAAATTTGGTGATAAACGGGTCAGGGTAATCCAGGTCTCCGTTGTTTAATATATCACTTTCGATTCCTTTGAATAAAAAGGTTCCTTTTCCTTCTTTATTGATTTCATCGATTTCTCTCCATTGTTGCTCTACCCTTTCTTCCGTCAGACCATTTGCGTAAAATGCGGATTTACTGTGATCTGTGATAATCATATATTCATAACCCGAAGATGTTGCTTTTTGAAACATCTCATTTAATGCATGAATTCCGTCACTGTACGTTGTATGATGGTGTATTGTCCCCCTGATCATATCTCTTGATAATACAGGGTTTATTGTCAGATCTTTTTGTAAAAACATAACATTATCCCTTCTGGCAGGATGGATATAAGGAAATCCCAGGGTTTCAAAAATTTCTTTTTCATCTTTATAAAGCTTTTCCTCCATGTGAAGGGTTTTCAAAAAATCTTCCGACGCAGAACCTGCAAAACGATCATAGATAAATCTCTCTTCGCTCGTTTGTTTTAAGTTTAAAGGTATTCCCTGATAAAACCATTGTTCATTTTCTATAAAAAAGTCTTCAAACGTAAAACTCCATTCTGTTGATGGCAGATTTGTCAACATACCTATTCCGCTGACAATGGGTTGTTGTAACGAAAGTTCTCCGGTTATTGCGAATAAATAATCGGGATACGTTTGGTTTAGCTGACTCACCAGCTTTAAAGCCGCTTTTTCTGCTTTGGCAAAAAGAAACTTATCTTTGGAGCTTTCGAATAAAGTAAGATTTTTGATTAATTCTTCCTGCGTTTTGATGCCAAATCCTTTTAAGGATGCAATTCTGTTTTCATTACATGCATACAATAATTCTCCGATAGTTTCAATCTCCAGTTCCTTCCAGATTTGTTTTACCTTTTTTGGGCCAAACCCCCGGATATTCAACATATCCAAAATTCCGGGAGGTGTTTTTTGAAGGTATTTGTCCAAAACTTCCATTTTTCCCGTGGTTACCATTTCAATAATTTTGTCCGCAATGGTACTTCCAATCCCCGGAATGGCCTCCAGTTCCTGTCTGTTCATATCGGAAAATGGTCTTTCTACCTTTCTCAAAACAGCATAGGCCTGACTGTAGGAACGTATTTTAAACGGATTGTCATCATATATTTCCATGAGTTTGGCCAGGGTGTCAAATTGTTTGGCTATAAAGGTATTATCCATGCTTATTGATTAATTTATATTTACAGAGAACATTTTTACAATAATGTTGGTTTAGACTACGTTTTAATAGTTATGGTTTTTCCGAACAAAATATGATATAAATTTTTAATATGCCCGATTCGTCTCAAGTAACGCCCTACAAAGATGTAAATACATCCAAAAAAAAGCAGGTCACCAGCATGTTTGACGGTATAGCGCCTTATTATGATTTTTTAAACCGTTTTTTGTCTTTGGGCATTGATGTCATCTGGCGTAAAAAAGCCATAAAACAATTACAAAACGTTAGACACGAGACAATTCTGGATGTTGCAACAGGAACAGCTGACCTTGCTATTGAAGCAGCATTGTCGCTTAAACCATTAAAAATCAATGGCCTGGACATTTCTAAAGAGATGCTGCGTTTGGGAGATAAAAAAATAGAAGCCAAAAATCTTACATCTGTCATCACGTTAGAGCATGGTGATTCTGAAAATCTCCCCTACCAAAGTGATACTTTTGACGTGGCCATGTCAGCTTATGGAGTAAGAAATTTTGAAAACCTCATTGCCGGACTCAAAGAAATGTATAGGGTGATTCAGCCTGGTGGTACTATTATGGTGCTGGAGTTTTCCAAACCTAAAGTTTTTCCTTTGAAACAGTTTTTTGGAATTTATTTTAAATATTTACTTCCTTTGATCGGCAGAATTAAATCCCGGGATCCCAAGGCTTATTCTTATTTGTATGAGTCAGTTCAGGTTTTTCCCGACTATCATCAATTTACAGCAAAACTGGAGGAGGCCGGGTTTAAACAGACTAAGTTTATTCCACTTACGGGTGGTATTTGTACAATATATCTTGGAACAAAATGAAAAAATTTCTTATATTTATTTGTTTGATAACTTCCTTGCCTTTGTTTGGTCAATTGGGTGGCAAAGATGACCGGTATTTTAAGGATTTTGAGCGCAAATCATATTATTTCGGCATAAATCTGGGTTTCAACAGGACGGGATTTTCTTTGTCAAGATCCGGTTTTTTTATCAACAACGATAGCGTTCGTGTGACAGAAGGACGCAGTGAGCTTGGATTGAATATGCATATGATAGCCAATTTAAAGATTGGCGACTACTTCGATTTCAGATTCATACCGGGATTTTCTTTTGCTCAAAGAGGTCTTGAATTTACCAATGTACAATCAAACGTCGTGGCTAACCGAAAAATTGAGTCGGTATTTGTAGAAATGCCCTTACAATTGCGTTACAAATCGATGCCTTATAAGGATAAAAGAATGTTTATGCTTGCAGGTGTAAAATATAGTTATGACGTACAAACAAATTCGAAATCCAGAAGATCATTGTTAAAGATATCCCCGCATGATTTCCAATATGAGTTTGGTTTTGGAATTCAAATGTTTTACCCTTACTTCATTTTTTCACCGGAAATAAAATTTTCCAAGGGTTTGTCTAACCTGTTGATTTATGACAACAGCAGAAACGAGGCAAGAATTCTGGAAAAGGTAAGAACAGAAATCATATCTATCTCTTTAAATTTTGAGGGATAATCATTGTCAGCCCCGTAACTTATCGAGCAATCCTGAAAGTAATTCAAGTTCATCTTCAGACAAATTGTTTCGGTTTTCATGAATCACCACCATTTCCTGTTCAATAAGGTTGGTTTCTGTCAGGCCTCTTTCTGTGATTTTTATATCCAGTTTTCTTTTGTTCAAACCATTTACGGATCTTTCGACAAAACCCAAAAGAACCAGTTTGTCTACCAATCTTGTGACATCACTACCTTTGTCTAACATAACTTCTTTGATATAACCCGGCGAAACGGGATCAGGATATTGACCACGTGCAATTCTTAAAACATTATAATGCTGCCCCAGGATGCCTCTTTTACTAAATACCGTCTGGTGAAGGTCTCTGAAATGATTGGTCGTATAAAATAAATTGATATAAGCCTTCTCCAGTCCGTTTTTGAACTTGCGTTGTTTGATGCTGTTACCTATATCTTTGACCATAATCAAAATAACATTTGTTTAATTGTTTTAACAACTATTTCAGTGTTTTGTTGACAATCGAAGATAAGGTCAGCTTGTTGATAAAATGATTCTCTTTCTTTTATCAATTTTTCATAAAAAATGACTAAATCCTCAGTGTTTTCTGCCTTAATCATAGGTCTTTGGGTTTTATCCCCTGATGACAACCTGTTGATGATTACAGAAACAGGGCATTTAAGGTATATCAACGCTCCCTTTTTGCGAAGTAAAGAGATGTTTTTTGCCTGACAGGGCATACCACCACCTGTAGCTACCACTACCCCATTTGATGAAAAATTTTTCAGGTAAAGATATTCTGCTTTGCGAAAATATTTTTCTCCGCGGGTGTTAAAAATATTTTTGATGGTTGTGCCTTCCATGGTCTCAATGAACTGGTCGCTGTCTTCAAAATCCCATAAAAGCTCTTTTGCCAGAATTCTGCCTAAGGTGGTCTTACCTGAGCCCGGCAAACCTAAGATAAAAATATTTTGATGATTTCGAATCATAAAAATGACAACAATATCTGTTTGGATTAAGTTTTTATGAAAAAGCCGTAATGGAATTAATATGAAATGATAACAAAGAAATTAAAACCTTCTGTGTATCTTTGCCCCAATTTAAAAACCAAAATATGAACTTATTTATAGCTTTACAGGCAGAAGGCGGCGCGGGCATGATCAATTTAGTGTTTATGGCTGTTTTGTTTTCCTTGTTTTATTTTTTCTTTATCAGGCCACAAGCTAAAAAACAAAAAGAACAGATAACCTTTATGAACGCCATTCAGAAAGGTGACGACGTGGTTACTTCAAGCGGAATCATCGGAAAAGTTAATAAAATAGAAGATCAGGTTGTGACTCTGGAAGTTGATACGAAGACGCACATAAGGTTACTTCAATCTTCCATATCCAAAGAAATGACAGAAGCATACAAAAAATCGGCAAAAGCTGAATAATTATTTCTTTTTACTGAAATACCATACGACAAAAATACCCAGCAATATGCTGATCAGTATGATAAAGTAAAAGGCATATTTACTGCCGTTGAAGGGCAAATGATTCAGATTCATCCCATAAAAACTGGCAACCATTGATGGCACCAAAAGTATAATGGTTACAATCGTCAATCTGTGAATGATGACGTTCAGATTGTTGGATACAATACTGGCATAGGCCTCCATGGTGCCACTGAGGATATTCGTATGGACATTAGACATTTCCAAAGCCTGACTGTTGTCAATGATGATGTCTTCAAATAAATCCAGATAATCTTCATGATCATGAATGCGCAACAGGTCAGTTCGTTTCATCTTCATTTTTAAAAGCTCATTGGAACTGAGTGAGCTCACAAAATAGACAAGGCTTTTTTCTATCCTTAGAAGTTGTTGGAGCTCTTCATTTCTGCTGGAATGATATAATTCCTGTTCAATGAGATTTCTTCTCAGATTTAGTTTTTTTAGATATTCCAAAAACCGATATACATTTTGTTCGAATATCTGAATAACAAACAGTCTTTTATCCGAAGGGTTGAAACCTTTAACTTTGTTTTCCAAAAACTTTTCCAAAACCGGATTTTCTTTGGAACAAACGGTGATAAAAAACTTCGGTGTCAAAATGATGCCAATCGGAATGGTAACATAAATTGCTTCATTTTCTTTGGAATCGTCGTTCAAAATAGGCGAATTGACCAATATTAGCGTACTTTCTTCGTCTTTTTCGTATCTGGATCTTTCGTCAACGTCCAATGAATCTGTTAAAAAGTCGATAGGAATGTCAGCAAATTGAGCCAAAGCCTCCAATTCTCCATGTTTAAAGGGAGGACAGACATTTATCCAGTCACAATGTTCTGCATCTTCCACCGTGAATACTTCTCCCGCCTTGGCTTTAAAATACGAAACCATAATATCTGCCGTTAAAACATGTACAAAGGTAGTTGTATACTTGAACAATGCCAAACTTTTTCCCGTTATTGAATAGTAATAACTTCAATTCAATTAAAAATAAATTGCATTACCTGTAATTTTTTAAAGAATCGAACGTCATATGACAAGAAACCTCATAATTTAAAATCATGTTCAAAAAAATATTCAGATATTCGCTTTACACGTTGGGTGGCGTTCTTTTGGCACTTTTCCTTTTACCTTTTGTGTTTAAAGATAAAATTGTGGAAGGACTTAAAAAGGTCATCAATGAAGAAATTCTGGCAGTTGTGGAATTTAAAAATGCCGATGTGTCTTTTTTGCGCTCTTTTCCTGATGTTAATCTTGTTTTGGAAGATTTGAGCGTGACCGGAATCGACACTTTTGAAGACCTTACACTTTGTAAACTTAAAAAAGTAGAACTGGACGTTGATATCATGTCACTGATATCTTCATCTGCCACGCCTTCAATCAATTATTTTGGCGTGGAAGAAGGACAGATCAACGTGATGGTTTTGTCGGACGGAACCACCAATTATGACATCACAAAACCGGATACCACAGCTACACAAAAGCCGGAAGGTGAGTTTTTGTTGAATATTAAAAAATATGAATTGAACAATGTAGATATAAGTTATACTGATCAAAGTATGGCCCTGTACAGCGAAATTAAAAACTTTTTTCATACAGGTAAAGGAGATTTTAAAGCGGCAAAATTTGACCTTGAGACTTCCAGCAGATCTGATAGTTTGAGTGTTCGGTATGACGGGACTAATTACCTGAAAAACGCCAATATGTCTATTGATGCCGTTATTGCTGTAGATTCAGAAAATGAAACCTATGCATTGAAAGAAAATACCATCAGATGTAATGAACTTGAGCTAAGTGGAAACATGAGTGTGGGGCTTAAAGATTCACTTATGGATATTGATCTGAACGTGGCTACGCCTTTTGAAGATATCAGAAATATATTGTCGATTGTACCCAATGCCTACACCAAGGATTTTAAAGATGTAAAAACCAAGGGTCAGGCCAGTTTTGCATTAAAAATGAAAGGGATTTATGATTCGGCAAAATCTGCTTATCCGGGTTTTGATTTTTCTGTAAAAGTCAAAGATGGATACATCCTTTATCCGGGAAGTCCTTTTCCGGTTGATAAAATTCAGTTGGATCTGACCACTTCAGCACAAAAACCTGATTACAATGACATTGCCATTTTAGTTCCGGCATTCCGGTTTGACATTAATAAACAATTGGTTTCAGGAAATCTTGCTGTAAATAATGCTATGGCTGATCAGGAGGTCTCCGGTAAAATTCAAGGTAAATTAAACCTGGCAGATGTAAAAAAATCCCTTCCCGTTTTGGATCTTGAAGATATGAAAGGGCAAATCGATGCCAATGTCAGTTTCAAAACCTTAATGAGTTACGTTATCAATGAATCTTATGAAAAAATCAATGCAAGTGGTAATATCAATGCCAAAAACTTTTTTGTAAAATATAAAGAAAGTCCTGCTGTTTCTTTTTCTTCCGGAATAGCATCTTTTTCACCTGCAAAAGTGAATGCTGATTTTAGTGATTTTAAAATGGGCTCCAGTAATGTCAATTTTAAAGCAGTTGTAGAAAACCCATTGGCATACCTTTCGACACAAAAAGGAACCAGAACAGAAATTGTATTTACTGTTGACCAGTTTAACATGGATGAATGGTCATCAGGAACAGAAGAAACAAACACAAACACCAACACTGAGCTTGTCCTGGATAAAAATCAGGAAAACTTTGTTAAAAAATCGTCCATTCTTTTAGATGGAAAAATCGGAAAAGTGAAGTCGGGAGACCTGGAGGTTTCCAATCTGGTGCTCAAAGGTGATGCAGGGGCCAATAATCTGGAGATAGCACAATTATCAGGGAATGTCGGAAAAAGTGATTTTGTCGTATCCGGCTTTGTCAGACAAATTTTTGATTATCTCTTTTCAAATGGCACGCTCATCGGAGATATAAATTTGACTTCGAAAAATTTTGATGCAAACGCCTTTATGTCAGAAACTCCAGAAAATCAAACCACTGAGGCAAGCGGCCCCTTTGTTGTACCAGCCAGAATGGATTTGGTTTTGAATGGTCGTTTTAATGAACTTCAGTATACCAATCTAAACTTAAAAAATGCAGAAGGTGAAATCCGTATCAAAAATGAAGAAGCTTTTATCAGTGGTTTTACTACCAATATTTTCGGAGGCAAAATCGCTATGGATGGTCAATATGAGGCCAAAAACATCAATAGTCCGGGTTATGCTGTAAAACTCGACCTTAGTAAAATTAAATTTGTCGAAGCATTTTCTGCCTTTGAACTCTTTAAAAAAGTTATGCCTGTTGCAAAATACATCGACGGCATGTTTAATACCACTTTGGTGATGAGGGGCAATCTTACAAAAGATATGTCTGTCGACCTGAGTTCCTTGGATGCTTCCGGATTTATAGAGACACTGCAGGGCAAAATAAATGCTTACCCTCCCCTGCTTTCTTTGGGAAATAAACTTCAGATCAAAGAAATTCAAAATTTTGATATAACAGATACCAAAAACTGGTTTGAAATAGTCAAAGGAATTGTAGAGTTTAAACCATTTCAAAAAACCGTGCAGGGAATAGATATGGATGTTTCCGGAAAACACAATTTTGGAAAAGGAATGGATGTGCTCATGAAGATGAAAATCCCCAGAAAAATGCTGGAAAAATCAAAAATCACTGCAGCAGCAAATACCGGACTTAAGTTTTTAGAGGCTGAAGCCGGAAAAGTGGGTTTAAACATCAATCAGGGAGATTTTATCTATCTGAATGTTAACCTGACCGGTAGCCTGCTAAAACCCGCTATAAAAATAACACCCGTTAATGCCCAGGGAGTAAGTGGAGGAAATGCTGTCAATCAGATGGTCGATGAAACCAAAAAACAACTCAAAGATACCCTTCAAAAAGAGATTAATAAACAAAAAGAAAGGGCCAAAGATTCACTGACTAAGGTGGTTAACAAAGAAGTTGGTAAAGTTAAAACCAAAGTTGAAGCCCAAACCCAAAAAGCTTTGGACAGCATTAAAAACAAAGCCAAAGATAAAGTCATCAACAAACTGGATACGCTGACTAAAGGAACAGTAAGTGATAGTTTGAAACAAAAGGCTAAAGATGTATTGGATAAAAATACAAACCAGGAAATCGATAAAATCAAAGACAAGCTGAAAGACTTTGATCCTTTTAAAAAGAGGAAAAAAGATTAAGGATTCTATAGGGTATAAAATAAAAAGGCCGGTAAATCCGGCTTTTTTATTGAAAGATGGTATCATTTGATTGATGATCGGGCACATAATATATTGTCAAAAAAAACAAAAATTGTACCCCGGGGGCTTGAAAGAACAAATATATGTCTATTTTATGTAATATGTATACACTTTACATTAATATACCATATATTATCACATTATTAACAATAACTTGGGATAAATGTCCTCTATCACAAACCCCGTTTTAGTATCCCTGTGCATCATCATCACCTCTGGGATCCGCCACAACAGTTAATAACTTGTTTCTATCCACCAAAATAGCTTCTACCCTACCTATCGGTTCTCTTTCTTTGATTTTGTGGCCTAAACTTTCCAAAACCATCTTTACGTTGGGTTGCAAACAACCATTCTCTGTATAAATCTGGTCGGGTTTCCATTGGTGATGAAATCTGGTTTCGTTTACCGCATCAAACAAGGACATTTTAAAATCTATGACATTGACAATCACCTGAAAAACAGATGTGATAATGGTACTGCCACCCGGTGTCCCGACAACCATAAAGAGAGAGTCGTTTTTAGTGATAATGGTAGGCGTCATCGAACTGAGCATACGTTTTTCCGGTTCGATTTTATTGGCTTCACCTCCGACAAGACCATACATATTAGGAAATCCCGGTTTTATCGAAAAATCATCCATTTCATTATTAAGGAAGAATCCGGCACCCTCTACAACAGTCAAAGCGCCATAACTTCCATTCAGGGTTGTTGTCACTGATGCAGCATTACCTTCACTATCTACGATTGAAAAATGAGTTGTTTCTTCACTTTCAGGCTTTCCATGGGTTATTGAGTCAGAAATACTTGCCATTCTGGGATTAAATCCGGACATTCTTTTTGACAAATATGACGAATCCAGTAAGAACGAAAGAGGTATATCGACAAAATCCGGATCCCCAAGATAATACGCTCTGTCAGCAAACGACCTTCTTTCAACTTCTGCCATGAGATGAACATGTGCAGCTGAATGATATTCCATTTGGTTTAACGAATAAGATTCAGTCATTTGCAACATCTGCAATAATGCCACACCACCACTAGAGGGCGGGCCCATGGAATAAATTTTATATCCTCTGTAATTTCCTGATAATGGTGATCTCCATACAGATTGATAAGATTCCAAATCATTTTTTGAAATGATACCTCCTCCCCTCTTCATTTCCAAAATTAACTGATCTGCAACTTCGCCCTTGTAAAATCCATCACGGCCTTTAGATAAAATGTGTTTTAACGTATTGGCAAGTTGCGGCTGTATCAACAAATCTCCTTTTTGCCAATTTTTTTTATGAAAAGCGGTCTGATGTTTGTTGTATTTTTCAAATAACGACTGATGTTCATTCAGATTATCCGCTTCCCCTTGTGTAATAGGAAAACCTTTTTCTGCCAACTCTACAGCGGGCTGAATCAATATTTGCCAATTTTTTAATTTACTTAATTTTTCAAAAACCTTTACCATACCATCCACACTTCCTGGAACTCCGGCTGCAAGTGCTCCATTAAAACTGGCATCCGTTATCGGATTTTGTAAACTGTCAAGATACATATCTGTTGTTGCCGCTTTTGGTGCTTTTTCCCGAAAATCCAGAGATACTACCTGACCTTTTGTATCACGGTATAATAAAAAACCTCCGCCACCTATATTACCCGCCCCCGGGTAACAAACGGCCAGAGCAAATTGTACGGCTATGGCGGCATCAGCCGCATTTCCCCCTTTTTTCAGTATGTCAATACCTACCTTTGTGGCAAGTGGGTGAGCAGTAGAAACTCCTGCCCTGCCTCCGTTCACCTCTTTTGTAATTTGGTAAGGTGTTGTATCTGAAGATTGCAACTTACACCCAACCAGATAAAGTGTCAACAAGGTGCCAAAAAGTACATAAAATACTGTTTTTTGGATGAAAATATGTGATTTAATTTTATAATACATATAATAAGTTTAAAATAATTATCGTTTAATTGCCGTCTCTTGTGTAATTTTGCCAAAATTATAAAATATCTTTCAATCCGATATGAAACCGAATCATTTATCTTGTAAGTTACTTTCTGTAATGTTTTTTTTCGTGTCCTGGTCGTTACAAATACATGCACAAAAATACGTTAATGAATTTTTTAATATAAGTGTTGGTGCCCGTGCTCATGGCATGAGTGGCAGTATGGTTGCGAATACAGAAGACGGAACCAGTGGTTATTGGAATCCGGCCGGACTTACTTCAATGAATTCTCCTTTTCAGATAAATGCCATGCATGCTCAGTGGTTTGGCGGCATTGTAAATTACGATTACCTCTCTGTTTCTAAAAAATTTAACGATGTTAAAAACAGTGCCGGCTCATTATCGATCATCAGAATGGGCGTCGATAATATTCCCAATACATTGGATCTTGTCGGAGAAGATGGTTCTGTTGATTACAGCAGGGTGACTTTTTTTTCTGATGCAGCTTATGCAGCTCTGATTTCTTATGCACAGAATATCAGTAAAGTAAAAGGATTGTCGGTGGGAGGAAATATCAAAATCATTCATCGTTCGACAGGATCTTTTGCAAAATCATGGGGATTCGGTGCGGATCTCGGTTTGAGATATGTGACCAACAATTGGTTGTTTGGGGCTAACTTCAGAGATATTACCACAACATACAATGCCTGGAATTTTACATTTTCGGAAGAAGAAAAATTAGTTTTGGCTTTAAATAATAACGAAATCCCGGTTCAAAGCAGTGAGGTAACTCTACCACGAATGATATTAGGAAGCGGATATCGGGGTAAATTCAAAAAAATTGGATTTTTAGCTGAAGTGAATGCTGTCGTTTCTACCGATGGTAGAGAGTCTGCGATCATTTCCGGCAGAAGATTTATAGTAGAACCCAGTGTAGGCGCAGAAATCGATTACATCAAAAAAGTGTTTTTGAGATTTGGAGTTGGAAATTTTCAGACGGTAAGAGATATCACGAATCCAACCAATACAAGTTTGGAGGTACTTCCTACCGTTGGACTGGGATTAAAATTAGGCAGATTACATGTTGATTATGCTCTGGCAAATATCGGAAGTGTAAGTGGTGTGCTCATTTCCCACATTTTTTCTGCAAAACTGGACTTTTTCCCCAGAAGCAAAACAGAATAGCGTATAGAAAAACCTAAGGGTAAAAGATTTTAAGACTGTGCTACCAATCTGCAGATTTCAATAACAGTATCGACTCCTTTTTGCATATCCTGAACGGATACCCATTCATGTTTGCTGTGAATGGCCTGTTCTCCGGCAAAAACATTGGGACAAGGAAGACCCATATGAGAAAGAACCGCACCATCTGTTCCTCCGCGGATTGATCCGTGTTTTACCGGAATACCCAGATTTTGCATAGCCTGTAAGGCAAATCCTGAAACGTGTGGATGATGATCCAGGACATCTTTCATGTTTCTGTACTGATTTTTTCGTATCAATTCAAAATGACATCCCGGAAATTGTTCCATCACATCATTACAAATCCTTTCAATTAATTCGGTGTATTCATCCAGTTTTGACGTTTCAAAATCCCTGAGAATGAAGTCTATCTGGGCCGTCTCGAGATTAGCTGAACACTTTGATGGGTGGAGAAATCCCTCTTTTCCGGAAGTAGTCTCCGGAGAAAGACTCAATTTTGGCAATCTGTCAATAATGGCAGCGGCAATCTTTACGGCATTCTGCATTTTATCTTTTGCGTAACCGGGATGAGCAGAAACTCCCGTGATCTTAACGGACAGGCTATCCGCAGAAAAGTTTTCATCCTCAAAACATCCAAGATCGCCGGAATCCAGCGTGTACCCGAAATCGGCCCCTAATTTATTTAAATCTACT
This sequence comes from Saprospiraceae bacterium, assembly GCA_022842725.1. Taxonomy (GTDB): domain Bacteria; phylum Bacteroidota; class Bacteroidia; order Chitinophagales; family Saprospiraceae; genus OLB9. Next base: position 49,436 of record JALHOZ010000019.1, on the reverse strand, counting down.
TTAGCTACTCCTTTGCCTATCTCTTCGTCGGTTGTAAGCAATATTTTTACTTCGCCATGGGGCAATGAAGGATTGTTGACCAATTGATACATCGCGTCCATGATGATGGCTACACCGGATTTATCATCACTGCCAAGAAGGGTCAGTCCACTTGCGGTAATGATGTCATGACCTGTTTTGTTAAGAAGGTGCGGATATTTCTCAGGCGTGATGATTTGGGTTATGTCATCCGGCAATACAATGTTTTGGCCGCTGTAATTGCGATGAACCAAAGGTTTAACATTTGTTCCACTGCAATCCGGGGCAGTATCTATGTGGGCACAAAAAAATACTACCGGCACCTTTTTGCCTGTATTTGATGGTATGGATGCATATATATATCCGGCTTCGTTGGTTTCGGCTTCGAGACCCATAGCCTTACATTCTTCCAACAATATATTGGTTAAATTCCATTGTTTTTCGCTGGAAGGAAACGTCTGACTCATAGGATCTGCCTGTGTATCAACGACTACATATTTTAAAAACCTGTCTTCGACGGTATATTTTCTGTCCATTTTATCAATTTTGTGCAAATTTAACCTTATTTTTTTGAAAAAGTGTCCGAATTATTCAAAATTCCAGCTTTCCACACGTTGTTTATATAATTTTTCCTGTAAAGGAAAAAAATCAGGATTCACAGAATTTTCCAATTTTTCCTCAACGCTGTTATCAAGCATATGATCAAAAAAGTTAATTTCTGTTTGTTTTTCTATTTCCCTTATGGTTGAAATATATTCTGATAATGATTTGTCTGACAATTCATTAGGTATGACAAATGAAAGTGTTACCTGAACTTTATCGTTATAAACCAAAACAATTTTAAAAAAGGCATCCGGAACACAAATGTTGCTTTTGTCCATTTTTACCGGACGGTTCTGATGAGTATATATAGGTCCGGAAATGATGAACACTTCGTTGTGTTTGTTGACCCATTGTCGTGTTTGTTTTTCGAGTTCTTTCCAAATTCCACGGTTGCAGGCACGTTTTTGAGGAACGATATTTGACATCAGGAAGGTTTCTTTATAACTGATACTATCAAAACTCATGTCGGCAGCGGGAACCAGATGACCTCTGTCGTAGCCACTTCCTGAATAATCATAATATTCTGTTTTGTCTTTTTTTAGTTGAGGATCGGAAGAAAACAATACCCTTTCCAAATCGTTTCTATCTTTTAGTTGCTCCTTTGTCAAACGGTAAGCAACCCATTTTGCAGTTTTACAGTTTGAATCATAAGCCAATGAAAAATTGGTTTTATGTAGTATTAAACCATCTGAAACAGGCAGGTAGGTTCGCTCATAGACAAAATCTTTGTTCTCAATCTTTTTTTTGTCGTTTCCAAGATATTGCAAAATATTGTCTTTATTTTTCAATATAAAGTACATAGTACCTAATAATAATCCTGCGAATACGATCACTCTAATGATAAAACCCAGACTGTTGTTTCCGGAAGAGGAATGATTTCTGCGCAATTTCATGGTGGCCGGAAAATTTATGGTATAAAAAATCGCACAAAGGTATAGAAACCATTATTGAAAGGTAAAATTTTATTTTAGTTAAAATGTAATTTTATTTCATTTGGAAAACAACGTTCTTCGATACATTAAAAAAAATCAAATATTAAAAATAATTATGTTTTAATTTATACCTTTGTAAATCAAAACCAGGAAGGCATTTATTTTACATGGACAGTATAAACTTTTTCGACAATAAAACCATTCTGATTACAGGTGGTACCGGTTCTTTAGGCAATGCATTGACAAAACATATATTTTCAAACTTTCCAACCATCAGAAAGTTGATCATATTTTCAAGGGATGAGCAGAAACAATTTCAGATGGCTCAGGAATATCCGCCTCATTTGTTTCCCAACATCCGTTTTTTTATCGGAGATGTCAGAGATAAAGAAAGACTTATCCGGGCGATGGAAGGTGTGGATTTTGTCATACATGCAGCTGCGATGAAACATGTGCCTATCGCTGAATATAATCCTGACGAATGTGTTAAGACCAATATCGGTGGAGCTGAAAATGTCATCGATGCCTGTCTGAAAACCGGAGTTTCCAGGGTTGTGGCGCTGTCTACGGATAAAGCCTGTGCACCTATTAATCTTTACGGAGCGACAAAACTGACGTCAGATAAATTGTTTATTGCGGCCAATAACATCCGTGGAAAAAGAGACATCCGGTTCAGTGTCGTTCGGTATGGAAATGTGATGGGTTCCAACGGATCTGTGATTCCTTTTTTTATGGCAAAAAGAAAAGAGGGCATATTGCCTGTGACGGATGTACAAATGACAAGATTCAATATATCACTGCAGGAAGGTGTTGATATGGTTTTGTTTGCCATGCAACATGGTTGGGGCGGTGAGGTTTTTGTGCCCAAAATCCCTTCCTACAAAATAACCGATGTAGCCAAAGCTATCGGTCCGGAATGCGAAGTCAAAATTGTCGGAATCCGTCCCGGAGAAAAAATCCATGAAGAAATGATTACATCTTCGGATTCATTTACGACTTATGATTTGGGCAAATATTATGTCATCCTTCCTCAGGTTCCCGTTTGGAATCTGAACGAATTTATCAAAACACACAATGCTAAAATTGTTCCGGCAGGATTTAATTATTCTTCCGGAGAAAATACTCAGTGGGAAACTGTTGAATCATTGAGAAAACTCATCAAAGAACACCTTTATCCTGATTTTACGATATGATCCCTTACGGAAGACAACATATAACAGAAGATGACATTCGCGCTGTCATTGAAACACTCCAATCTGACTATCTCACCCAAGGTCCGAAAGTCAGGGAATTTGAAGAGGCTTTCGCCAAATATATAGGATGTTCTTACGCAGTTGCTGTGGCTAACGGAACTGCGGCTTTGCACCTTTGTACGATGGCACTTCAGGTTAAGGAAGGTCAAAAAGTGATTACGACGCCCATCACCTTTGCTGCAAGTGCCAATTGTGTGAGATATTGTGGCGGAGATGTTGTGTTTACGGATATTGATCCGGAGACCTATCTTTTGGATTACGATGAGGTTAAAAAACTAGTGTCCGCTTCACCCAAAGGAACCTACAGCGGAATCATTCCTGTAGATTTTGCAGGCCGCCCGGTTGATCTTGAAAAATTCAGGGATTTGGCAAACGAATACGGAATGTGGATAATTGAAGATGCATGTCATGCTCCGGGTGGATATTTTACCGACAGCAATAGCAAAAACCAACTTTGCGGCAACGGGAAATTTGCAGATCTTGCTATTTTTTCTTTTCATCCTGTAAAACATATCGCTTGTGGTGAAGGAGGAATGATCACAACCAATGATGAAAATTTATATAAACAACTAAACCGGTTAAGATCACATGGTATCACCAAAGGTGATGATCCATATCTTAATTCTGCTGAGTGGGCTTCGTGCGAGACCAATGTCGATACGTATCCCGGTTGGTACATGGAAATGCAGCAATTAGGCTATAATTACCGACTGACAGACATGCAATCTGCTCTGGGAATCAGCCAGTTACAAAGAGCTGAAACAGGTTTGGTAAGACGCAAAGAGATTGCCAAAAAATACGCAGAAACCTTTGCCGGTAAAGATTTTATTTTGGGTCAATCAGGTTTTTTACCCAATCATGCTTATCATTTATACGTCATTGAGGTTAAAAACCGATTGGCATTATATCATGAATTAAAGAAAAACGGGATTTTTGCTCAGATACATTATATTCCTACCCATCTCATGCCATATTACCGGCAATTTGGTTGGAAAGAGGGTGATTTGCCTCACGCAGAAACGTATTACAGCAGGTGTATCAGTTTACCTATGTATCCGACTTTAACGGATGAACAACAAGACTTTGTCATTCAGAAAATATTGTCATTTTATCATGGCTAATCTCTGTATTATACCAGCCAGAGGTGGAAGTAAAAGAATTCCAAGAAAAAATATCAAAGATTTTTTGGGAAAACCCATGATATCTTATGCAATAGATACCGCTATTCAGTCAGGATTATTTGAAGAAATCATGGTATCAACCGAAGATGAAGAAATTGCAAAAACAGCGATGTCATTTGGAGCATCTATTCCTTTTTTAAGGTCCAAAAACAACGCTGATGATTTTGCTACCACTGCACAGGTAATTGAAGAAGTAATTGATGTTTATTCAAATTCAGGAAAATATTTCGATCACATTTGTTGTATGTATCCATGTACACCTTTGGTTCAACCTGAATATTTGATTGCTTCTTACAATATTTTATTTGAAAAAAATGTTGATTCGGTTATACCTGTTGTGGCATACGACTACCCTATCCAACGTGCATTAAAAAATGAAGATGGTTTCATCAGATTTTTTAATCCTGAATTTGCATTGACACGTAGTCAGGATTTGGAGAAATCATTTCATGACGCAGGACAGTTTTATTGGTTGAAAACCAAAATATTTTTAGAGAAAACTAAAATTCTGACAGACAATAGCGGATATTATGAAATGTCCTCATTTGATTGTCAGGATATTGATACTGAAAATGATTGGAAAATGGCAGAAGTTAAATATAAAATGAAACATAAAATCAATGAATAATTTCAAAACAGAGCAGGAGGCTTTCTGGGCAGGAGAATTTGGAGACCAGTATATAAACAGAAACACAGGCGAAAAATTGCTGGCAAGTAATATCCATTTGTTCAGCAAAGCACTGAAAAATGCCGGAAATATATCGTCATTAATAGAGTTTGGCGCAAACATCGGTATGAACTTAAAAGCCATAAAAACACTTTATCCGGATTGTAATCTGAAAGGCATTGAAATCAATCAGCAAGCGGCACAGGAATTACAAAACGTCATTGGTTCAGAAAATGTAATCAACGATTCTATTTACCATATTCAAATGGAAGAAACCTTTGATGTTGTCTTAATCAAAGGTGTTATGATACATCTGCACCCTGACATGCTCGCTCTGACCTATCAAAAACTTTACGATCATGCTGCAAAATATATATTAATTGCAGAATATTACAATCCCGTTCCGGTAGAAATCACCTACAGAGGTCATCAGGAAAGGTTGTACAAAAGAGACTTTGCCGGAGAATTTCTTGACAAATTTAAAGATTGTATTTTGGTTGATTACGGTTTTGTTTACCGAAAAGATCCGGCCTTCCCCCAGGATGATGTGACATGGTTTTTAATAAAAAAATAATCCATGGCATTTCCGGAAACTTATGCTGTTTTACGTAATCAAACGTTAGAATATGGTGAAAACCGTATCGTGCCTATACGGTATGAAGACAGATTGGACATCATGGAATGGCGTAACCAACAGATATTTCATCTCCGGCAAGAGAAACCTCTGACAGCAGAAGATCAGGAACACTACTTTAGCAAGGTAGTTTCTTCTTTGTTTGGACAAAGTCATCCATCACAAATATTATTTTCTTATTTGCTAAACGGTATTTGTATTGGTTACGGAGGACTGGTTCACATCAATTGGAAAGACAGACATGCAGAAATATCATTTTTATTGAAGACAGAAATTCAAGGAGATTTATTTGCTTTTCACTGGAAGACATTTTTGAACATGATCCAAAAAGTGGCGTTTGAAGAGTTGGGTTTTCATAAAATTTTCACTTATGCTTTTGACGTCAGACCCTGGTTGTACCCGATTTTTGAGGATATCGGTTTTGAAAGAGAAGCCACACTCAAAGAACATAGTTTTATCGACGGAAGCTGGAAAGATGTAATAATTCACAGGAAGATCGCAGAAACATTACATATCAGGAAGGTTACAGACGAGGATTCAGAAGATATTTTTATGTGGGCAAATGATGAAGATACAAGAAATAACTCCTTCAGATCAGAAAAAATTACAAAAGAGGCTCATAAAAATTGGTTTACTCAGAAAAAATCTGATCCGGATTCTGCTTTTTTTATAGGTGAATACAAAAATACAAAAGCAGCTTTTATCAGATTTGACAAAGAAAACGATGACATCGTGATTGGAATAAACATAAATCCCGAATTCAGAGGTAAAAACCTGTCATCAAAATTTATTTCAGCTGGTCTGAAACATTATGCGGGCAAAAAAAATGTATTAGCTTATATCAAACCTTCCAATATTGCTTCAGTAAAAACATTTGAAAAAGCCGGGTTCAGATATTTTAAAGAAACAGAAATTTACAATCAAAAGGCCTTGATTTATATAAAAGAAAATGATGCAAAATAAAGTTTTTATTATAGCGGAATTATCAGCCAATCACAACGGAAACCTCGATCAGGCAATAGAAACCATAAAAGCGGCGGCCCGATGTGGAGCGGATGCTATAAAATTACAAACCTATACGGCGGACACCATAACCCTCGACTCTGAAATGGAGGATTTTACCATTAAAGGAGGAACTTTATGGGACGGCAGAAAGCTGTACGACCTGTATCAGGAAGCTTACACTCCCTGGGAATGGCACGAAGAACTTTTTAGGGTAGCCAAAGAAGAGGGACTTGTTTGTTTTTCTTCTCCTTTTGACAAATCGGCAGTTGATTTTTTAGAAAATTTAAACGTTCCGATGTACAAAATCGCTTCTTTTGAAATTACGGATATTCCCCTGATTGAGTACACAGCAGGAAAAATGAAACCCATGATTATTTCCACCGGCATTGCAGGATATGAAGACATAGATCTTGCTGTCAGAACATGTCGCAATGTTGGGAATAATGATATCACCCTTTTAAAGTGTACCTCTTCCTACCCTGCTCCACTTGAAGAAGCAAATCTTACATTAATCCCGAGGATGGCATTGGATTTTGGGGTGAAAGTTGGATTATCGGATCATACCATGGGATGGGCGGCACCAGTGGTGGCAACATCTTTGGGGGCAGTTGTGATTGAAAAACACTTTATTTTAGACCGATCCCTGGGAGGACCCGATGCTGCTTTTTCTTTAAATACCGAAGAATTTACCCTGATGGTTAAAACAGTCAGAGATGCAGAAAAATCATTGGGTGAAGCCACTTACGAATTGACAAAAAAACAATCTGAAGGTAAACAGTTTGCCAGAAGTTTGTACGTGGCCGAAGACATTAAAGCCGGAGATGTTTTTAATGAAAAAAATATCCGGTCTGTTCGTCCGGGTCATGGTGCTCACCCCAGGTATCTTCGGGATATCTTGGGCAAAACCTCAGAAAGAAGCTGGAAAAAGGGAGAAAGATTTGAATGGAAATCATAATATGATGGAGACACCAACGAAGAAGGTATTTAAGTTTGTCGAAAGTTTGGTAACTTTAGGTAGAGTATTAACAACATCCCATTTTAAGTCAGGGTTTTTAAAAGTCAATCATAATGAGAAAATTCATATTTTAGGTAATGGGCCATCTTTGCAGGAAGTTGACCTAAATATCCTTGATGGTGATTTGATGGCTGTTAACAATTTTGCGCTCACTGAGAAATTTGAAATCAGTAAACCTAAATATTATATTCTCAATGCTCCTGAATATTGGATAGCGGATGTGGATTCTGAATACATTGAGCTAAGACAAAAGCTTACAAAGGCAATAGATTCGAAAACTTTATGGCCAATGTCAATTTATTTGCCTTTTGGAGCTAAAAACTCCGACTTTTGTGAAGGACTACAAAAAATAAAGAATATTGAAGTCCTTTTTTATAATACAACTCCTGTGGAAGGCTATTCATGGCTTACTTTCAGAATTTTCGATGCAAAATTAGGCATGCCACGACCTCACAATATTCTTATCCCTGCGATTATGACTTCTTTATGGATGGGATACAAAAAAATTTTTATTTATGGGGCTGATCATTCATGGCTATCAGAAATATTTGTAGGAGAAAATAACAATGTTTACCTGACTCAAAAACATTTTTATGACACACAAACTGCAAAACCTGATGTTATGAAAAAACTGGGTAAAAACCAGAGACGTCTGCATGAGGTATTGGAAAAATTTTATTTGACCTTTAAAGGGTATCATGAAATCAGATCGTATGCAATTAGCCGTAATTGTCAGATTATAAATTACACCAGAAATTCCTTTATTGATGCTTTTGACAAGAAATAATTTACCAATATGTTAGTTTCTACGGTTATTTGCACATACAACAGGGTCGATATATTAAAAATATGTTTGGAACATGTAGTTTTACAAACTTGTGATCCTTCAAAATTTGAAGTATTGATTATCAATAACAATTCAACGGATACGACCGAAGAGTATGTTAAAACATTTATAAGTGAATATTCAGGAAATATAAAGTTTTCATACTTTTTGGAGAAAAAACAAGGCCTGTCTGCTGCCAGAAATAAAGGTTTACATGAAGCAGCAGGTCAATGGATAAATTATATTGATGATGATGCCTTATTACCTCCCGATTTTATAACCAACGTAATTCAAAATATAAACAAACATCCTGCAATAGGAGGTTTTGGTGGTAAAATCATACCTAAATATTTTGGGTCTGAACCTGAATGGATGAGTTGGTTTACCTGGGGTTTGGTTAGTAAACATGACTTGGGCAATCAACCGAAACAATATGAATCAATAGGGATTTACCCTACCGGCTGCAACATGACATACAAAAAAAGTGTATTACTTGAGGTTGGTGGTTTTGACGAAGTATTATTAAGAAGATGTGACGATAAATACATTGCTTATGAAATAAAATCAAAAAAATATCAAATCTGGTATTTCCCCGATGTAGTTTTAGAACATTATATCGATGAAGACCGAATTAACAACCGTTTATCTTATATATGTCAAGATACAGGTTCTCATGAAAAATGGCGATTAAGAAACAAGTCCGGTTTTGTGAGCGTTGGTAAATTTTTAGAATATCTTGCCAAAATGTTTGCTGCATTAGCGATTGGAGGATATTATTTTTTAAAGGGATTACCCACAAAGGGGTGGATAATCATAAAAATGAGGTGGTGGTTTTTACAGGGGTATATAAAAGCATAAAAAATAAATTCAAAATTTTAAACTGATATTGTTAGTTTTGTTTTAAAAGCCTCAAAATAGTAAGATAAAAATAAATGAAAGGAGTTCATTTATTAAAACCTATTTAAGAAATGAAACTAACATAGTGTGTTTTATTACATTCAATATCTATCGAATTACAGCTATCAATATCATTAAACAGGTAAACTTATATTAGTCTAAAAATAAAAATTTAAAATATATATCATGCAAAACTTTGCTATCATCAAAAGAATTAAAGAAATCTTTGAAAAAGGAGAAAATATTATTGAATTTTTAAAAAATGTTGATGGTCATAAATCAAATACATTAGAAGATATATTAATAGCTTATGATCTTCAATCCGGTTCCTATGTAAAGCACTACTTGTTACATCAGGAAGAATCTGAAAAATATTGTAAATGTATTGTCAATATAGTAAATACACTTGAAGACTTTGATTCAATTATAGAAATCGGTGTTGGTGAAGCAACTACACTCAATTCTGTGCTAAATGGTTTGAGATGCAGACCTAAAACAATCTTTGGTCTTGATATCTCCTGGTCAAGACTGAAATGGGGTCATGCTTTTCTGAATGAAAACAATAAAAAAAATGTAAACTTATTTGTAGCAAATCTTTTCGAAATCCCTTTGCCTGACAATTCAGTAGATGTAGTTTATACTTCTCATTCTCTTGAGCCAAACGGGGGAAAAGAAGAAGATGCACTAAAAGAACTATACAGAATTGCCAGAAAATATGTTGTTTTGTTTGAGCCAGCGTATGAACTGGCCAGCCCTGAAGCTCAGGAAAGAATGCTAAAACATGGATACGTTACTAAATTATACGAAAGTGCTAAAAAGCTAAAATTTAATATTTTAGAATACCGATTACTTGAATATACAAAAAACATTCTAAATCCAACGGGAATAATTCTTATTAAAAAAGATGCTGTTAAAAATGAAATTCCATTATACATTTGTCCAATAACACACACCACTTTGATTACCTATAATGATTCTTTACTTCATTCGAAAGAATCTCATTTGTCATATCCAATTATTGAGAATATCCCCTGCCTGCTTAAAGAAAACGCGATCCTCACATCCAGCTTACTATCAGACAATAAAGATATATTTAGAATCAAGTAATAAAAAAACAAATATCCGTATATACTACAATATAAATATATTATCCTGCTATTGATAAATAATTTAAAATAATCGTCAAAGGGTAAAATTATTTTACATAAACGGGGTTATATTCAAAATGTTAATTTATTTTTGTAGTTTAAAATTTAAACTTACACAACCAATGAAAAATAAATTAAGTGTAGTAATACTTATTCTTTATGTATGTAATATGTCCTTTGGACAAAATAATGAATCACTACTTTTAAACGGCTGCGATAACTGTGTAGTTGTCGAACAATCCAACGAAACCCTGCAAGAAATCGATGAATTGACCATTGAAGCCTGGGTTAATCCAAATTGTGAAACCGGCAATAATATATTGGTTGCTAAACAATGGTGTAACGGAGACTTCAGTTTCTCCCTCTCCATAAATGAAGGTAAATTGTTTTGGGTAGCTTCTCAATCAGGTTTTTGTACGGATCCGAATTTTTTAAGTTCAGTACAAAAAGTAGTCCCTGTTGGTGTTTTTACTCATGTTGCTGTGGTTTACAACCAAACTGAAACAAAAATGTACATAAACGGACAATTAACTCCATCAGTTTGGACACAAGGTGGACAAACCTCCATATATCCATCAACTGAACCAATAAGGATAGGTTGTTATAAAAATTTGGCTGGAAACGGCTCCAATTTTTTTAGTGGCTTACTTAACAGAGTCAGAATTTGGGAAAAAGCATTAAATATCGAAGAAATCAATACTGTTAAGGATCAGATCATAAATACAAATACTCCTGATGTTTTGATTAATTTCAACATGTATTTTAATGGCACTTTCGGTCCAAATTTTGAGATAGCTAACAATGTCAATGGTAAAGAATTCCTGAAAGCTAAATCTTTATTTTCTAATTCTACTTTGCCAGCAATCATAAACAATGAAGCATACCAAAACATCTCTATCGGACTTCCTGATGATATCGTTTCCTGTACACCATTAAATACCATTCAACTTAAAGTTAATTTCATCAACTATAAAGACATTTTGTGGAGCAATGGTTCGAAAGATAAAACAATAAATGCGTCAACCGAAGGCGAATACTCGGTAGAAGTTGAAACTGAGTTATGCAGAATATTACGGGATACCTTTATATTAACCGTCAATGAAAAAACAAGAATAAATCTTGATTACTCGATTTGTAGTGGTGATTCTGTGATAGTGAATGGAGAAATTTATAATGCTACAGGCGAATATACCCAAATCCTGGAAGGTGAATTCCTTTGTGACACCATAATCACCATAAATTTATCGGTCTCGCAAAATCTTGAAGGTTTATTAGAATATGCATTATGTGATTCTGAAATTATTGAAATTAATGACCAGATTTATGGTGAAAGCGGTGTTTATTTTCAAAATCTGGTCACGACAAATGGTTGTGACAGCCTATTAAAAATCAACATCATAAAAGGTTTATCCACGCGTTCAGAAGTTGTTTATTCTTTATGTAATGCAGGATCTTACGTGATAAACGGGATTACGTACAATGCACCGGGTGTTTATGAACAAAGTCAAACCAACAGTTCCGGATGTGACAGCATTGTTGTGATAAAAATTCTGCCATGTGTTCAGAATGTGACATATGACTTTCAACAGTGTAATGCACTTACTCCGGAAAACAGCATGAATTACGACGAATTTTTACCGACATACCGTAACCCGTTGGCCTGCGGAACAGTGTCCATGTCAAATGTATACCGGGATACTCCTCAGGAGAATAAACATTCCTGTACAAATGGACAGGCCAGTACATTGGCCATGTGCGTCAGTGCCTCAACATCATGCCAGTTTGATCAGACAGACCAGGCTCCTGTAAGTTTTGGCTTTAAAGCAAAACCGGGAGAAGGAAGTCTGATCAGGTTTAATCACCTTGAGTTCTATCACCTTTCTCCTTTACAATATAATTGGATTCAGGGTGCCAGCGGTCCAAACAATTACCCGACCAGGTTTGGTATCGAAATTTATAAAAATGATGTTTTGGTGTATGTGCAATCTAACATAAACACATCCAACCAATGGACAAAAGGTAAGTTTGATTTATTTGAAAATGAAGATTTTATCCTGCTGGAAAATGATTCAGTTCGAATAGAACTTACGCCATATTGTGTTACCAATATTGGTGGCGACGTTAGTGTTTGGGATGTAGACAACATTGTTTTGTTTTTTTCATGTGAAGATCAGGAAAACAGAGTGATTGGAGGTCAGATTAAAAATTCAAATTTTGCCACTCTTCCTGATTTTGAGATCCGAAGACAAATTGGCAACAAAATTCGGGTTATAAAACCTGAAAACAACCAAATAATTTTTCCATACAATAACCCTTTGAATGAATATACCTTTTCAGGGTTTTCTGATCATGATATAACAAATGGTGTATCAACACTTGACCTTGTTTTAATTCAGCAGCATATTTTGGGTTTAAGACCAATAACAGATCCAAAAAAGTTGATTGCAGCTGATGTAAATAATGACGACAAAATCAATTCTTTGGATTTAATTACATTAAGAAAGGTAATATTAGGTATTTATGAAAAATTGCCAAATAATAATAGCTGGATACTTTTTCCTGAGTCTTATTTTGAAAATTATACTGATCCATTGTTGATACCGGATTATTATATGATTGAACCGGGCTATCAGGATATTAATGATCTTCATTTTGTGCCTGTTAAAATCGGAGATATTGATGGGAACTGATAATACAAACAGAAAATAATACCTTTTTGTCGTTAAACTGCATAACCTATATTTAACTGTACCGTTTGATGCAATAAAGTCTAATATTTTCATTATATCAGTTAAATCAGTTACTTTTGGAAGTAAATTTCCAAATCGTCATTTATTATGACTTATGCTTTAACCAAAGTATTAAAAAAATCTTTTTTTCCGGTTCTTTTCAATTTATTAGCCGTCACAACATTTGGACAATTTGAAAAAGCTGTCTTGCTCAATGGATGTGATAACTGCCTTCAAATTGACACTTCAGGCCCATTATTACAAAATATTGGAGAACTGGCCATAGAAGCCCGGATTTACGACAAATCAAAATCTCGTTCTCTTTGTGAAGTGGAGTCTTTCACCATAAATGGAGTCACTTTTAACGAAAAAAGCAATAATTATCAGGAAATACAAGATAAAAATGGTCCCTTTTCCCAAGTAACAAATACACTGACAGACTTTAGAAATAATTGTTTAATTGTTGATACTACGCTCTGTTACCAAAAAGATACCTTTCCTGTTTTTGATTTTGAAATCTCCAAACAATGGGAAAGTATAGCTTCAACTTCAACCTATCAGTCACCCTTATTGGCAGACATAGACAATGATTGTATTCCGGAAATTGTCATGAGTGGAATAGAAGATTTTTCAGAAAATCCAAGAATCACTAGTGGTATTACCTTTCTTTTATCTTCCAACGGAGAGTCGCTGAAAAGCATTTCGACCGCTTTTTTTACTTGGGGTGGTCCTACAACTTTTGCTTTGGCAGATGTCAACGGAGACGGTCTTCCTGAAATAGTGCTCGCAGCAGCAAATGTCAATCAAAACCCACCCAATCAAAGGGGAAGATTGGTTTGTTATGACACCTACGGAAATATTCTTTGGATATCAGACCGTACTTATGGGGATTTCACCGGTTCAGATGGCAGCAGTGGTGCTCCGGCTTTTGCAGATTTTAATCAGGACGGAATCCCTGAAGTGTATATTTATAATGAGATATTTAACGCACGTACTGGCGTCAAACTCGCATCAGGAGGTAATAATGGCATAGGGCGCTCTTCTGAAACTTTTAATGGCTTTTCAAATGCTACTACTATTGCTGCTGATCTTGACGATAATCCCGATGACCTCGAATTGGCTGCAGGTTACACCATTTATCAGGTAAATATCACCAATCCTGGCGGATTAACCGGGAACAATATGACTCCTCTGAATATTCTGGTCAATAATTTTCGTCGGGAAGGATACACCTCACTCGGTGATATCAACGGTGATGGAAAACTGGATGTTGTGGTTTCAAGTCAGGGTAATTCTCAATTTTCCAGATTGTATGTTTATACGCTAAACGGCAATACTCCAGTTTTGCTTGCCAGTACAACAATGCCTACTACAGGGACAGGCTGTTGTCCGGACGCTTCCGGGCCGGCTTTCGTGGGAGATCTGGATGGAAGTGGTACACCATCAATTGGTGTTGCCAGACCTTACCTGCTTTTGGCTTACAAATACAATGGCACCACTACCCTACGCGAATCCTGGCGTTTAAGTACCAATGACCAATCCGGAAGCACCGGGATGACCATGTTTGATTTTAATCAGGACGGAATCCAGGAAATTGTATACAGAGACGAAAATTTATTGAGAATTATTAACGGATCGGTCAGTCCGCCGGTTGACCTTACAGGATTTGCCTGCTCTTCAGGCACCGGATCGGAATATCCCATCGTGGGGGATATAGATTATTCCGGACAATCAAAAATATGTGTTCCCTGTGGACAAAATTCAAGAAACAGAGGAAGATTGCATGTGTTTGGCGCTCCAAGAACCAAACAAAAATGGGCACCTTCCCGTGGGGTCTGGAATCAGTATAATTATCATGTATTTAACATCACTGACCAATTGTCTGTCCCGGCCGTTATGAGAAATAATGCGACCATTTCAAACGGGAGATATAATAATTTTTTAGTGCAATCCTCTTTATTGGACTCGTCCGGAAATTTTCTACAGACTTCCGTCGAATTGGGAGGTGAGATTATATGTTTATTTTTTGATCCGTTACTCAATCTTTATACCGTATATTTTGATATTGCCAATGGACCGACAGCTTCTGCATCTATGACAGAGCCAATAAAAATATCATTTTACAACGGAAATCCTGCCAGCGGAGGCAGTCTCATTGGTGTTTACACGATCAATCTGTCCCTTCAGCCCGGCAGAGTTTTGGAAGATATCACGTACAGTTTTTCGGCTTTAAATATGTCAACATTATACATGATCGTAAATTATGATGGCGAGAAACAAACCGGAGAAATTATTCCCGGCCTTTTTGAAACCAGTGAATGTTCTTTCGGAAATAATGTCGTTTCTGTAACGGATGTAAGAGAAATCAAAACAGATACCATTCATATTTGTGAAGGGGATTCAGTTTTATTGAATAATGAATGGCTTTCAACTTCAGGAGAGTATTTTGAATATATACCTACACTTTTGGGTTGTGATTCAGTAACACGAATCAATCTTTTGGTTCATGAAAGCCCGGATGATACCATTGTGTACGATTTATGTGTGGGTCAATTCGTCGAAGTTGACCAGATTATTTATTCATCTGATACCACTTTTTCCATTCGTGGTACCACTCAATTTGGTTGTGACAGTGTAAAAACATATATCCTTTCATTTTCTGAACCGGAACTCATACAGCAAAACCATTTCCTTTGTACCGGAGATTCTGTTTTTATAAATAATCAATGGATTCAGGAAGATATTTCCCTTTTTGACACGTTGGCAACCCTTCCCTGCCCTACATTTACTTTGGATGTAGTTACTGTGGTTCCTTCTTATTCTGCAAAAGAACAATTCACCTTATGCCCCGGTGATACGCTGCTACGACACAATGTAATGTTATTTGAAACAGGATTGTACAACTTCGCTTTTCAAACAGCATTTGGTTGTGATTCTTTATTTACTGTTGAAATTGTTGCCTTAGAATCTCCGCCACAACCTGTTTTCGAACCGGACTGTGAAAACGCCGAGTACAACCTTACTGCCGGTATGGAAGAAACATGGTCATTTGAATGGAGTAACGGAGACATCAATTCTGAAACGGTTTATCCTGATTCAACAAATGCATTTTTAGTATGGACACATGATAGTTTAGATTGTAAGGTAATCTATGACTTTTATCTTGAATCCATTCCTCTCTCAGCGCCATTATTTAACATAAAGGATTCTGTTGTCTATCCCGGAAAACCCATTTCAGTTTCTGTGGAAAATCCCGGAACGTTGTGGTCAGTTGAATGGCAACCTTCATCTCTTATGTCATGTAACACATGTTTTACGAATATTATTACAACGACACAAGCGACAGAAATTGATGTTACCTTTACACATCAATCAGGTTGTGATTTCAGTTATAATTTTTTTATCGACGTTGACCCCACCTTAGATGTTCAGATACCTAATATTTTTTCTCCCGTTGCAAATTCACCAAATGATAAATGGTCTTGGCTCATTCCGGATTGTTTTGAAGTTCTGACACTGAAAATATATGACAGATGGGGTAATCTTGTTTTTGACAAAGAAAGACCAGGCACCGTTGATTGGGAAGGTTATTATAAAGGCAATTTGGTAGAACAAGGTGTGTATACCTATATCACAAAATATCTCAGGCCGGATGGCAGCATTCATACAAAAACAGGAGATGTAACTATGATTTTACTAAAATAAAATTCCGGTTTTTCAGTTATATCATTATTTTATGTGACTAATACCTTTTAAAACCCTGAAACTTTTATAGGATGACAAAAAGATCGATCATAATTTATTCACTTCTGTTGTTACCCTTTGTAACGTTTTCTCAATTTTATCATCCTGCACTTCGTGACTTAACGGCTTTCTCGTTGGACAGAAATGTAGTCATTCGGTGGACGATGAATGCCGGAAGTACTTGTTTCGGCACCGGAATTTTAAGATCCTCAGACAATGTTAATTTCACAGAAATCGGTAGTATCGGAGGGGTCTGTGGCAGTACAGAAGTTCCTGTATCCTATACCTTTGTTGATTCCTTTTCATTGAACAATCAAAAAGCTTATTATAAACTGAGTTTAGGTTTGCTTGGAGAAAGTCTACATGTTTTTATAACAAATATCGTTCTTGAAAACAATATGGCCATCGCCAAACCTAACCCTTTTAGCAGATATACCACCATTCAGTTTTCGGAAACCATTGTTGACGAGGCAAACTTAATTATTTATGGTATTGACGGTAGAAAAATTATGGAAACTAAGGTGTCTAATACAAATGAATATATTTACGATCATTTGGCTTATTTTTACAATTATAATAATCATATAATCTTTATAGCCCGCAGACCAGATGGTCAAATCATTTCTACCGGTTTATTTGTTCAAGTGCAATAACTTTATAACATGCAGGGGATTTTATTTTATTTTTTCGCATTAATTTGGCTTACTGAATGTCAATCAGAAAAACAGCTTCCTACACTTTCCACTACCATTAAGGTTGATACATCGCAGCAAAAAATTATTCCTGCTGCAGAAAGGATAGCATTGTATCTACCGCAACTACAACATAAAAAAGTTGGTTTGGTCGTCAATCAAACCAGTATGGTCAAAGACAAACATCTTGTGGACACTTTGGTAAAACTTGGTATCACAGTTGTTGCCGTATTTGCGCCGGAACACGGTTTCAGAGGTAAAGCGGATGCCGGAGAAACCATTCAGGATGACGTAGATAAAAACACAGGTCTTCCGATTATATCCTTGTATGGAAACAAAAAGAAACCTTCTTCTTCTGATTTACAAGGAATCGATATGTTGGTATTCGACATTCAGGATGTAGGTGTCAGGTTCTATACCTACATATCAACATTGCATTACATCATGGAAGCTGCTGCTGAAAATAATATCCCGTTGATGGTATTGGATAGACCCAATCCCAACGGGCATTATATCGACGGTCCGGTATTACAAAAACAATATTCTTCATTTGTGGGAATGCATCCGGTACCTGTTGTTTATGGCATGACCATCGGTGAATATGCAAAAATGATTAACGGTGAAAAGTGGTTAAAAAACGGTGTGCAATGTGACCTTACGGTAATTGAAAACAAAAATTATTTCCACGATTCATTTTATGAACTTCCGGTGAAACCTTCCCCCAACCTGCCCAACTCCAGATCTGTTTTGTTGTACTCCTCTGTCTGTTTTTTTGAAGGAACAACCCTTAGTTTGGGAAGAGGAACTGAAAAACAATTTCAGGTAATTGGACATCCTGCTCTGGAAAGTGATTTTTCATTTACTCCTGAACCCAATGAAGGAGCCAAAACCCCGCCGCATGAAGGAAAAGCATGTTTTGGCAAGGATCTTTCAAAACTTACAGTTCAATCTGTTTTGGATCAAAAAAAACTGGATTTGTCCCTTTTGATTTCTTTTTATCAGGAAATGAAAAACAAAAATCAGATTTTTTTTCTTGAAAATCTATTTTTTGACAAATTAGCGGGAACAGATTCACTACGAAAAATGTTAATTGAAAATGTTCCTGAGAATCAAATAAGAGCTTCCTGGGAAAATGATTTACAAACTTTTAAAAAAACAAGATTAAAGTACTTACTGTATGACTGATTTGAATACTGATCAAAATGCTTCTGATACTACTATTGACCATATCATTTTGGATTTTGAATCCATTTTGAAAAATGATTTTTTGTCTGAAAAAGAAAATCTACAAGGACTTCACGCTATTTTCAGTACATTGCTCGATTTTGACACCAAAGAAGAAAACCTTCATTTTCCAACGATGTTTTCAAAATTGGCTTATGTAGGTATGAAATATGTTTTGTCAAAATCTATGTTGTTTTATGCCCACAGCTTTAGAAAATGTCTGGAAAAATCCGACATTTCGTTGACAAACCATATTGAACTGGGTAGTTTTATCATTACAAAATTGCTGAAAACGATTTGGCAAAAAGAAACGACAAACGGGGTTTACCAACTCTCTGATGATGCCAAATTAGTTTTTTTCCGAAAAAAAGAAAACATAACACAATTTATTTCTGTAGCTGAAGGCGTAATCATTGACATTTTTCCGGAAAGTTTTACCCTTTCTTTCATTGATGAAAAAGAAGCTGAAACCGTCAAAACAGTCGTATGGAATATAGCTGATAGAAATGAATTGTTTAATTCCAATATCCTTGCGGCTAAAAAACATCTTAACTTCCCGATTCCTGTTAACTTATTAGATGTGGAAATCACAGATGAGGGCCTACTACATCCCCGATCCTTTGTATTACAATCTGATTTCCTGGTTGATGTAACCGCTATCGCTGAATGTTTCAAAGATAACGGCAGTTTTGCTATGTTATACCTGTTGAACAAGTTTCGTGACGGACAGAATAAAACACCGGTTCTTTTAGGTAACATCGTAAACTATCTGATGGAAGAGCTGCTTCAAAATCCTGAAACCGAACTGTCTGATCTGAGAAAACCATTATTTCAGAAATTTGCGCTTGCTTTTTCGTTGTTGTCAGATATCGAACTGAAAGATCTGTGGTCAAAAATTGATATCCATTTTTATCATATTAAAGATGTTGTTAAAAATGATTTTCCAAAACTGAATATTACCAAAAAAACATCGTTTTTAGAATCTACGTTTTATTCAAAAAAATACGGCATACAAGGTCGTCTCGACATTTTCGTACTGGATGAAACAACAAGATGTGCAGGAATCGTCGAACTCAAAAGCGGTAGTCCCTGGAAACCAAACGTTTATGGCATAAGTGCCTCTCATTTTGCTCAAACACAACTTTATGAAATGTTGGTCAGGTCGGTTTATGAAAATAAAATAGAACATATCCGAAACTACATTTTGTATTCAAAAGTAAATGCTCCATCTCTGAGATTTGCACCTTCTTTAAAGCCTCAGCACATGGAATTACTGAAAGTAAGAAATGAAATCATTTTGATTGAAGTTTTGCTAAAAAAACTTCCGGAAGATCCTAAACTTTTAGCTTTTGTGCAGCTAAAAAACATGGATTACGTATATGGTTTTACTGCTGAAAATGTGAGAATATTTGCAGAAAAATATGCTTCACTTGACCCTTTGGAAAAAAAATATATTCATCATTTTATTTCGTTAGTGGCCGGAGAATATTCCATTTCAAAAATCGGAGAACACGGAAACGAAACATCGAGAGGTCTCGCTTCTCTCTGGTTGGATACACTCCAGGAAAAAGAATCAGGCAACGCTATCATTCCGGATATGACGATCAAAGTCAACCAAAGTTATTTACCTGATCCGAAAATTGTATTTTCTTTTCGTTCTGATCAAAAGGCAACAAATTTCAGAAAAGGAGACATTGCGACTATTTATCCGGTTCTTTCCGAAATAAATCCCGTTTTACACAGTCCGTTGTACAAATGCAGCATTTCCGACATTGGTTCAGATTACGTGGAAGTAACCCTCAGAAATCCACAAAACAACCAAACCTATTTTGACAAATCTTCCGTTTGGAACCTTGAAATGGATTTGATTGACAGTTCCTTTCATAAATTGTATGAGTCTGTTTTCGAGTTTATGGGCCAAAATCGGGATTACAGAAGATTATTTCTGGGGTTAAAAGCCCCTGAATTACCTTCTAAAACCATACATGTTGAAAAGGAGTCATTTATGACTGACGAACAACACAACCTGGTTGTTAAGGCGCTGGCCTCAAAAGATATTTTCCTGATTTGGGGTCCTCCGGGAACAGGTAAAACTAATGTTATTCTAAAAAAACTGGCAAAAGAATTATTTTATTCGGGCGAGGAAAATTTTTTAATATTGGCTTATACCAATCGGGCTGTTGATGAAATATGTCAATCTATTGCTGAGATTGACCCGATTTTTGCTCATCATTTTGTTAGAATTGGCTCCAGAATATCCTGTGCATCAGAATTTCATAAAAACTTGCTGGATCAGCATTTACAAACTATGGAAAACAGGCAGGAGATTAAACACTTTTTTGCTTCGCGAAGGGTTTTTGTCAGTACGGTATCCAGCATTTTAGGGAAACCGGAACTTTTTGCATTAAAAAAATTCGAAACCGTCATCATTGATGAAGCATCACAAATTCTTGAACCGCAACTTTGTGGTTTGTTATCAAGATTTTCAAAAAGAATTTTAATAGGTGATCATAAACAACTTCCGGCTGTCGTTCAACAAAACACAAAATATACAACCATTTCCGACGACGATCTCAATCAAAACGGATTTATGGATGTTTCACATTCATTGTTTGACCGGATGTACAGTCAATATCAAAAAAATCTTTGGCATCATGCATTTGGAATATTATCGCAGCAGGGACGCATGCATATTTCTTTACAAAAATTTGTTGATGTTCACTTTTATGAAAACAAATTAACACCACTGCCCCACCTCAAAAGATTGACAGAAGAATCTACCCTGTTTTCAGGTAAAAACAAGTCTTTTTTGCAAAACCGGACTTTGTTTATTGATAGTCCGGTTCAGTTTTCTGTCCAATCAAAGGTCAATGTTTATGAGTCAATGATTATTGTTCTTCTTTTGTTTGATCTTATAAAAAATTATAAAGAAAAAAACCAAAAAATCACATCTTCATCTTTTGGTATTATCACACCATTCAGGGCTCAGATTTCAAAAATAACGACCGATATAAAAAAATATTTACCTGAGTTTGAAACTTACATCACTGTGGATACGGTCGAGCGCTATCAGGGAGGCGCAAGGGATATTATCCTTTTTTCAACTTGTGTTAATAATGTTAGTCAGCTCCAAAGAATAACCTCTCTCGGTGTTGATGGAACCGACAGAAAATTGAATGTATCTCTCACCAGAGCCAGGGAACAGTTTATTATGATCGGTTCTAAAAGTCTTCTTGAGAAACAAACCGCTTATGCTGCTTGGATAAACCATGCACATCAACTTAGTTTTTCGGAATTTAAAACGATCTATTCGCAAGAAATTACAGTTGACAATATGTGGCCGGAATCAGAAACGGAAATTTTATAACAAACTCCATCTTCATCGCCTGCAATAAATCCATGTTGTGGTTGCATGATCAAAAGATCCGATCCCTGGATTTCAGTTTTTACTGAAGGAATTGAAATGATATTTTCAGTTGAAAGTCCGCCTTGTTTGTTTACAAAAACCTTCCAAAGATTATTATTTGTTGATCGCATGATAAATCCTTTTTGATTTTCAACGATTAAAAGGTCGCCTGTTTCAATTTTTGAAACCACAGTCGGAGGAACTGGTTGTGTCTGAATATTGATCGTGCCTGCATTATTTACGGTCAGCCTGTAAAAAGTTCCATTTGAAGAGGTCAATATCAATCCGTAGGGAACACTACTGACCTGAATGTCACCTGAAACCTGAGTCACCTTGGTGTTGTTTTGTGATCTTAATGCTGATTGATTCACTTTTCCGGCCAGTAAAAAAAGATATGAAGACTGATAATATATGGCAGGCTCTGTAATCTCCCATGAATTTTGAGGCCAACCCGTATTCCAGTCCCGATATGATTTTAAAACGGGCTGCAATCTTGGTGGTTCAAGACTTACACACATTGAGTTTGAACTTCCACACGAATTATTAGAACAACAACCATCAAGATTATAATTAGGGTTTACGCCACCTGAAACAAATCCCGGAGCCGGGCCATAAACAGAAGATCTGACATCATCCCATAAACTGCTACCGTCTGTAAACCATGCGTGATAAACAGAATTGACAGACTTTGAAGCTCCCATATGCTCCATATTTGTCAGAAAAGACAATCCGACCGGATTTCTTCCATGGATATAACCCAAATAATCCTGCGTAATTCCATCAATCAGGCTGTTATTGGCACTGTTTAATCCAAAATCTTTGTATGCTGCAAACAGATTCCCCATATTGGTTTTTACTCTGTTGCTTCCCCATACATGATTTCCTGTGGTAAGATACGACCGGTATGCATCCAGTTGATTTACATGGGCAGGAATATTATCTGAAGAATTTTCGATTGAATTCTTGAAGGTATTTTTGATATCGATGGCAACAGAAGATGTGACGCCCTGAAGAAAGGTATAATATAACAAAGTGAGTTGCGTAGGATTTTCAAAAGGATACACAAAATTCCATTGTTTCAAATGGCTTTGTGTATAATTGGACTCTACATAATTTTTGTAGTTTACATCATTGGTGAGTTCATATAAAAAAACAGCAGCGGACATCCTTCTCATACTGGTTTCATATACATCAATTTCCTGCTCGCCCGCAGCCAAAACTCCGGCATTATAAAAAAGTACTCCGGGATTATTTACAGCCCAATTATAAGCATTAACGGCTGCCGTTTGGAGGGTTGTCGCATAATTCTGTGCAACCACATGATCTATTTTTCTGAATTGTGTAGCGGCAAAGGCTAACATAGCCGCTGCAGAATAGGAAGCACTCGTTGTTTTAGGTCCGTACAACCTGTCTGCATTGTCAGCAGAAGGAGGACTTGCCGTAGCAAAGTTTGCAACACCTACGACACTTAATACACCACCATCGGTTTCCTGCATTTTAAGCAACCAATCCGTTTCGTACTTTATTTCGTCCAACAAATCAGGAATTCCGTTACCGGACTCCGGTATATTCATGTCATCACTGACCCATGCTTGTTGATGTAAATGAAATGACATCAACAAATCAAAAACAGCAGCATAAGCAAAATTTACATATTTATTATAATCCCCCGCATCATGCCAACCACCAGATAAATCTTTCCAACGTGAAGACAATGCCGGATTGGCATACCACTTACACGTAACATCCTGAGCATGACACAAGCCATCTACATAACCCGTCATGGCGTAAGGAGCAACCTTGGCAATACCACATCTTTGATAATAAAATGTTTTAAATGCCGTTTTTAATACCTCTTGATATACCGTATCGTGAATGATAAAATCTTCTGACCTGACTGCGCCGTTTGCAACATAATATTTCCCGGGAGTAGTATATCCTGAAAAATCAAACCACCACACCTGATCTCCGCTTTGGCTATGGGTATTCCCGTTATTCCAGCTTATCGGGGCTGCGGAAAATACCACAGCATGCGTAGAAGAATTTTTGAGAGAAATACTCCCTACCGGTGAATAGCTATCCGCCTGATTAAATCCTGAAATGGGATTACTTAATATCGCTACTTTTTTATCTCCGGTTCTGTACCCGAACTGGTCAACTTTGATCAAAGGAACAAATAAATCATTCCTTGCACGCGTAACAGCTTTTTGAACGTCGATCAACCCATATCCAAAGGTATTGTTTGGAATGGCTGTTGTTGGAATGCCTCCGCAAACATTTCCACCCGTTAATGGCAAGGTCGTTTGTTCTAGAATATCTTCAATCTGATCTACTTCACCGGCAAGATTTGGGTTGGCAGAGATGATCAGGGCTACAGCACCGGCAACGTGAGGACCTGCCATACTTGTACCACTAAAACTACCATAACCACCATTTGCCAGAGAGGATCTGACACCAACTCCCGGTGCTGAAACATTTGGCTTTAGTCTGTTTGAGTTGTCAAAAGTTACAGGTCCCCTACTACTGAAGCCTGCAATACCATTCGAACTATTGGTTGCCCCAACTGAAAAACTACCTTCAAAAAAAGCAGGTGGGTCAAAGGTGGTAGCACATCCCGAACCGGAATTTCCATTTGAAACCACGATAACACAGCCGGCAAGCCTTAGCGTCATCAGCGCTTCTTCCATTACACCGATATTCAGAGCGTTACATCCTTCAATCGAAGGACATCCCCAGGAATTATTGATCACATGAGGCATTTTTGTTGGATCGCCATCTATGGGTGAGGCGCCATATGCATAAGGTGCCAAAAACCATTCAAAACATTCCACGTAAGTAGTTAAGGATCCATATCCCCTTTCCATATTTCGGCATCCAATCCATTTGGCCTCAGGGGCCACTCCGATAGTATCAGTATTATGATTTCCTACCATAGTCCCCATCGTGTGTGTTCCATGGTTATTATCGTCACAAGGTACAGAAAGATTGTATCCACAAGGATTGGTTCCTGAATTCATCGGATTATTTTGATAAATAGCATCATGCCAATGGTAATTATGCGAAGCCGATGCACCATTCCATCCCCTGTATTTGGTTTGTAATTGCACATGATCCCATTTGTATCCGGTATCCTGACCTCCTATGACAACATTTTGTCCTTTAAATCCCAAATTCCAGACTTGTCTGGCTTTGATGGCCTCTATACCCCATCCTACTGCTCTTTCGTCCGATTTTTGTGCTTCAACTTCCTGTTTTACAAATATACCGTCCTCCATGATACTTTCCACTTCAGGAAAAGTAAGAAGATGTTTCATTTGATTTTTGGTTAAGGTAGCAGCAACGCCGTTAACAATGTAAAACGATCTGTATGGTACACTTTCACGCTGCAGATATAGCAGTATATTTTCCTGGTTTTTTTGAGACGTTTTTGTTTTTATGTCAAAAACATATTGAGTTTTATTTTCTTTTCCTCTGATGTTTTTCGCCGTTGAAATGTCTGTGTCAGAATAAAGCTTAATAAAGACCGCTCTTTGTTCAGAATCAGTCAAATTGGCCAATTTTGTATCTAAAATTGCCTGTGCAGATGAAAAAAAATGTCCAAAAATCAAAAAAAAGCCCCAAACTACTATGCTACGTTTCATTATATTTCTGTTAAACTGATTAATGCATTCTGTCTCCCCGAAGTTCCCTTTGTTGCATAATTTTTGTTTCAAATTCAATCATTTCCTGCCATCTTTTTTTTACAGGCTCTTCCCCGCAATACATCTTGGCGAGGTCAATAAATGTTCGGTAGTGCCCTGCTTCTGAAATCATAAATTCGTGATAAAATTTTTTTAAATCTTCATCAGAAATATGCAGGGACAAAAGACGAAACCTTTCACAACTTCTGGCTTCTATCATGGCAGAAATCAAAAGTTTATCCATCAGCCGATCTATCTCTTTACCTCCTTTTCGCTGGAATTTCATTAGTTCAACAACATAATCATCAATTCTTTTTTTTCCGAATGAATATCCTCTTGTTTTTAACTCTTTTATCACTTTTCGGAAATGTCCCCATTCTTCAGCTACAATAGGAGTCAGTTCATCCACCAAATCTGTTTTGTCAGGAAATTGGATGATTAATGAAATGCAGGTCGAAGCAGCCTTTTGTTCACAATAAGCATGGTCGGTGAGGATTTCATCAATACTTTTTTCGGCAATATTTACCCAATAAGGATCGGTAGCCAATTTTAAACCAAGCATGGTCAATTAATTATGGATTTAAAACATAAAATCTGTCGCATAAAGGTGTCAATTTCATAAATAGTGTATTTTTCATAACCGGTAGACCACATGACACCCATATTATCTAAAGGCATAGATTCAAGTTGTTTTATCATCTCTTTATCCAATAAAAAAGTAAGATCATAAATGACCCTCCCTGAATACTCTTCCAATCGTCCGATCACCAATTCTTTAACTTTCAGATTCAACCTCAGTCCATTGACAAACTCAAGTCTGACCAAATTTCCTTCAGGTATAAATCCGTAGGATTTTGCAGCATCTTTTGATCTGAGTACAATTTTGAAATCCATGTGATAGGATTTTTTATCATATCGTATTCTTGAATCACCCAATACGAGGTCTTCGTCCTTTAACAAAGAAATCAACCTTTCAGGTGTGTAGTGAAACAATGGGGTAAATGCATGTTTATATTCGACATAACCAAACCTTTGTTCTGACAACATCGAACATTCCGAGGATTTAAAAGTAACGTCTGAAATTTTGTTTTCTGCTACTGTCCCTACATTTTGATTTTTATCAGGTTGTTTGGCTTTGATTTCTTCCGGTGGCGATGTTTTTAAAACCATTTCAGGTTTTTGTTTTCCCCGGTATGAAATACTTTTAAACATATAATCTTTACTTTGTATATAGTTTGTAAGTTTATCCAACTTTTTACTCTGCCCGGTTGTTCCCTTTTTGTAAAGATTATCTGCCAACTTCTTATACGAAAGCGCATTGCTGTACAAACTCTCCAGATCATTTTGTTTACTTCGTAAATCTTGTAAAGTCTCCTTTCCCTTTTTTTCTTCAACGATATTATTGGTTTTTCTTGCATGTTTGAGGTCCAGATTTAATGCATCGATTTCCATCTGATTGGTAAACACCTGTACAAAATATTCGGCTTCAATGATGTTGATCTCGTTCAACCAATGAGGAGTTGGTTTTTTTATACCAAAAGAATCATTTTTTGAATCTTCATTTCCCGCAATAATATAATATAAATCTTTGGTAAAAATCTGGATGTTTTGTCCTCCTTCTGAGACTACAACCTGTTGAGCCTGAATATTTAAAATAATGCCCGAAAGGATAGATAAAAGCATAAAAATCCGGAACCGGCCTTGTATTTTCTGTGTTTCTAAAAAGAATTCAAACATTATTTGCCTTTAAATGAGGGTTTTCTTTTTTCAATAAATGCAGCAGCACCTTCCTTTGCATCTTCTGAT
The DNA here is from genome assembly GCA_022842725.1 of Saprospiraceae bacterium. GTDB lineage: Bacteria > Bacteroidota > Bacteroidia > Chitinophagales > Saprospiraceae > OLB9. The sequence continues at coordinate 21,976 of JALHOZ010000019.1, read as the reverse complement.
CCAAGTGTATATCCAAAATCCTTGTATTCACTCTCAAATCCGTCAACCGTTTTATTAAAATAATCATTGACAAGTGAAATCGTTTTCTGAATAGCCAAAGGACCTTTGGTTGTAATTTTATTCAATAAGGCTTCAGAAGCAACTATTTCTTCTCCGGAAGGAACAACCTCATTGACCAATCCCCAATCAAGTGCCTGTGCCGATGTTATCATATCTCCCGTTAACAACATCTTCAAAGCTCTGGTTTTACCTATGTTCTGAACCAATCTTTGTGAGCCACCATAGCCCGGAACCAATCCAAGATTGACCTCAGGCTGACCGAATCGTGCATGTTCACCGGCAATTCTTAAGTGGCAGGCCATAGTCAATTCACAACCACCGCCCAGTGCAAATCCATTGACTGCAGCAACAACCGGAGCATGAAAGTTTTCAATCATAAAAAAGATATCCTGTCCTCTTTTACTCAATGCTGCACCGGCGACAGCATCCAGATGGATAAATTCTTTAATATCCGCACCTGCAACAAAGGCTTTGGTTCCTGATCCGGTGATAATTACACCTTTAACTCCGAAATCTTCTTTTTTTTCCTTAAAAAACTGCTCTAAAGCATCAAAAACATCTTTATTCAAAGCATTTAATGCATCCGGCCGATTAATCGTCAGGTAAAAAATACCGTCCTTTTGTTCAATAAGAAGTACAGAACTATTCATATCTACTTTTTTGCAAAGGTACGACTTTACCAGTGTCCAAATAAACTTTTTTAACAGAAAACTGTATAAATTAAGTCATTAAACACACTCAATTGTGAAAATTCCCATAGATATAAAGACCGGTTCTGTAAAAAAGGAGACAGAAACAAAAGATATCATCGTCGGTATCGATTTAGGAACGACTAACAGTTTGGTAGCCATCATTGAAGATGGAATTCCGTCGGTCATAAAAGATGAATCGGGATCAGAAGTATTGATGCCTTCAGTATTGTTTTTTAATGATGATGGCAAAATCATTACAGGCCTGGAGGCTAAAAAACAGTTGATTGATCACCCTGCAAGAACTATAAAGTCAGTAAAAAGATTGATGGGAAAAAGTTATGCTGATGTAAAAGATTTTACAACCGGAACAGCTTATGAAATTATAGACAGCGGCACCGACCAATTGGTAAAAATCAAAATGGACGACAATTTTTACACGCCGGTCGAACTTTCAGCTGAGATCCTTAAATCCCTGAAATCAAGAGCTGAAAAATATATAGGATCTAAAATTTCCCGGGCAGTAATAACCGTTCCTGCTTATTTTAACGATACACAAAGACAGGCTACAAGGGACGCTGGAAAACTGGCAGGATTGGATGTACTCAGAATCATCAACGAGCCAACAGCGGCCAGCCTTGCTTACGGCATCGGATTAAACATGGATCAAAATGAAATTGTAGCAGTTTATGATTTGGGCGGAGGAACTTTTGACATTTCTGTTCTTCATATAGAAAATGGTATTTTTGAAGTGCTTTCAACCCAAGGAGATACCGATCTTGGAGGGGACGATATAGACAATGACATATTGCAGCATTGGGTCAGTAAAAACAAAGGATTATCTGAAAAAATAGTGGATTTTTCCCTTTACGGAAAACTGCTATTTATGGCAGAAGAAGCCAAAATTCACTTATCTCATCATGACCTGTACGCTGCTACCCTAACAATTGATTTTCAACTCACCCTTACCAAAGCTGAATTTTATATTATCTGCAAAAAATGGGTAGACAAAACCATAAAAGCTTGTGAATCAGCTATTCGGGATGCCAAAATTTCCGTAAAAGATATTCATAAAGTTATTTTGGTGGGTGGCTCGACAAGAAATCCTTACGTAAAACAAAGACTCACGGAGTTTTTTGGAATGACTCCTCATGATGAAATGAATCCCGATGAAGCTGTAGCTTTAGGCGCAGCGATTCAGGCAGACATTCTTGCAGGAAACCGTAAAGATATGCTTTTGCTCGATGTTGCTCCTTTGTCTTTAGGTATCGAAACAGTCGGTGGTTTGATGGATGTAATCATCCCACGAAACTCAAAAATTCCTCATAAAGCAGGCAGACAATACACAACATCAGTGGATGGTCAAAAAAATCTCAAAATTTCAGTTTTTCAGGGAGAAAGAGATCTGGTAGTCAACAACCGCAAATTGGGTGAGTTTATTCTCAAGGATATTCCACCTATGCCTGCAGGCTTGCCAAAAATCGATATCCATTTTTTGATTGATGCAGACGGAATCCTGACCGTTAAAGCCAAAGAATTGCGTTCTGACACAGAGGCAAGGATAGAAATAAACGCAAGTTTTGGTATTTCGGAAGAAAAAATGGCTGAAATGTTGCTCGACTCAATACAACACGCCAAAGAAGATGCCGACCAAAAAGCACTTATTGAATCAACTGTCGAAGCACAAAATGTTTTGTTGGCAACGGATAAGTTTTTGATACAGAACCAAGATATTATGACAGAAACAGAATCAGAAAAAATCCGGGAACTAAAATCTTTGGTTGAAAATGCCATTGAACAAAAAAATAAAAATTTGATAGAGTCCGGTCTTAAAAATCTCAATGATTTTGCTGCTCCGATAGCTCAACGATCTATGGACTCCCTGATTTCATTTTCTCTCAAAGGAAAATCTTTGGAAAATACTTCTGATCAGAAAAGTTGATGATAAATTTTATGCCTGAATCATCATTTTTTTATATTTTGGTATTTTTATTTTTAAATTGATCAAAAAAGCCTGAAACGATAAGAATAAGAACTTATTTTTTGTTTTATTGGTATCCAAAACATACATGAAAATACTCCATACAGCAGATTGGCATATCGGAAAAATCCTGCATAAACAAAGTTTGGAACAGGATTTTCAAAAATTTTCTGATTGGTTGATCCGATATGTGGATCAGGAAGCCGTTGATGTGGTTCTTATTTCCGGTGATGTTTTTGATTATGCAAACCCATCGTATGCAGATATAAAAAAATATTATAAGGTCCTCAATGATTTACATCAAAACAATGTTAGTGTGATCGTGACCGGTGGCAACCACGACTCTCCCGCCTTGTTAAACGGGCCAAAAAATCTTCTCCAAAATATGAATGTAACTGTTTTCGGTTCTCTTTCCGAAAATATTGAAGAACATATCATACCACTGACTAAAAACGGAACAACAGAGGCCATCATTCTCGCAGTACCATTTCTCAGAGAAAAAGACCTGAGAAAATCGCGTTCTTTACTGGAACCTTCCGAAAAGGATGAACAAATGTTGGCTGTTAAAAATATTTATGACCAACTGACGGAATTGGCAAAACACCGATTTGGTGAAAAAATTCCTGTTATAGCCATGGGTCACCTCCATCTGTACGGAAGCAAGACGTCTGATAGTGAAAGAGATATCCATATAGGAAATCTTATGGGTTTTCCATCCACCATATTTAGTGAATCCATTCATTATGTAGCATTAGGTCATATTCACAAACCGCAAACGATCAAAGGAAATCAAATCATAAGATATAGCGGTTCACCGGTTTTTCTCGATTTTTCCGAAAAAGATTATGAAAAACAAGTGATTCTCATTCAAACTAAAGACTTTTCCCTTGATATTGTGCCGGTAAAAATTCCTGTTTTTCGAAAATTGTCAAAAATATCCGGAACCGGTCCTGAAATCAAAAAAAAACTCGAAAAAATTTGTTTGGAAGACAACGAACTTCCCTGCTTCATCGAGTTGGAATGGAATATTTCCGATGATGGATTGGATGATAAACGGTTGTTACAGGAAATTTTAATGACATATGAAAATCATCCTGCTTTAAAAATTCTCAAATCAAAATTTATATCATCTGCTTCGGTTTCCGGCCTGTTAGAACCTTCAAATGAAAATATTACCATCGACGACATGAATCCTTTGGAAGTATTCAGGCAATTATTGGATGACCGAAATATCGATGATGAAAAAAGAACAGCCCTTGAAAAGGCATATGTAACGTTGTGGGAAAACCTTTATGAATAAACTTATGAGAGACCGGATAAACATCAATTGCCAACACATATTTTTAAGTCAATATTATCTCTTTGTAATATTGTTCTCTTTAAATTTTTTAAACCATAATATTTGGCCATTATACAAAATAGTGATACCCAAAATATTTTTAAGCCTCATCCGTAAACTTTCTGTAGTAAATAATTCTGAATCATCATTTTTACATCCGGAATATATTTTATGAAGATTTTAAAAATTCATATCAAAAATATTCATTCCCTGAAGGGTGTTCATATTGTGGATTTCGAAAAAGAACCCTTGGCAAGTGCAGGACTTTTTGCAATTACCGGTCCTACAGGTGCCGGAAAATCCACCATACTTGATGTCATTACCCTGGCTTTGTACAACAAAATCCCGAGATTGGGTAGTTTTTCAAATGCCGAAATGGAAAAAATAGGTTCTGTCGTAACCCATGATACAACCGATGCTTTTGCTGAAATTGAATATGAATCCGGAGGAAATAAATACCGTTCCGTCTGGAAAATCACCCAAAACAGTAAGGGAAACTGGAAAGACTATGAAATGGAATTGTCTTCGCTTCCTGAAGGCAATATCATTGAGTCAAAAAAATCAGAGGTTCCGAAAGGAAATGAAAAAATTATTGGATTAAATTATGAACAGTTCCGTAAATCAATCCTGTTGGCGCAAGGCGAATTTGCCCAGTTTTTGAAAGCTGATGAAAATGAAAGAGCAAAACTGCTCATGGAACTCACCGGAGCTCATATTTATCAGTCGATGGGAAAGGCCGCTTTTGAAAAAAACAAGGAAAAACAACAGGAAATCCAACAGGTATTGTTTGCCCTTCAAAACATTGTTTTGTTAAGTGAGGAAGAATTGGCCGGATTGGAAAATGAAAAAAAATATATTCAGGAGCAACTGCCCGATATCGAACGTGCGTTGAATTCATTGAACAACAAAATCAAATTGCATGCACAATACCATGAATTTATTAAAAACCGTGAACAACTAAACCAGCAAAAAAATACACTCGAAACGAAAATAAAAGATTTTGAACCTTTTCTGGAAAAATGGAAAAAACATGATAAAATTTCTCCACATATTTCATCCGTTTTGGACGTTCTCAGATTAACCCAAGAAAAAGGTACACTGGAAAATCAAATCAGTTTACATTCAGAAAAAATCACCAACTTACAAAATGAATTCAAAACATTAATAACTTATATTTCTGATGTTTTGGGTATATATGGAACACCTGAAAACAGTTTGACTATTCTTAAAGAAAGAGAACAGGAATATTTGATTAAAAACAGAGAATTGCTGATTATCCAAAAAAAAGGAGAAGAAAAAAGATCTTTATATCTAAAGGAGCTGCAACAACTTTCACAAAACCAGCAAACGGAAGTAAAAGAACTGGAAAGTGTTTGCCAGAAAAATCCATCTTTTTTTGACGAAATTTGGCAAACCTACGAGTCTGTTAATGAAGCCGAAAAAACGATTTTAGAAAATAAAGTTGAAGACATAACCCGGGAAATAAACAAAAATTTGATTTTACGGGAAAAAATCCGACATGTTATTCAGCTTTTAAATGAGGCCGAAGAGACGAAAACGAAAGTTTTTACGCATAAAAATTCTATAGAGGCCCGGCGGGTTAAACTTGAAGAACTTCAAAAATCTATAAATGAAGTGAAAACAACATTGGAAGAACTTCAGAAAGAAAAAGATAAAAAATGGCAGCTGAATCAATTAAATGAATTGCGTGAACAACTGAAAGACGGCGAATCCTGCCCGCTTTGCGGTTCAGTCGATCATCCTTATTGTGTCGATCAAACTTTAAAAATGTACCTCGAACAAAATATAGTTTTGGACGAGATAACACATAAACTCAAAACGTTGGAAGCGAGCTTTCAAACCGAAAATGCAAAACTACACACGTTCTCCGGTATGTTGGCAGCAGAAGAAGAAAAAGAAAAACAAATTATTTCAAAAACAGAAAATATCAAATCGGAACTCGGATTGAAGGAGCCCAAAGAATCCTTGACTTTGGTAAATGAATCCATCACGGAAAATGAAAAAACTAAAATCCTGTACCAACAAAAAATCGACAAAATAAATTTTAAAGTGGTTTTGTCTGAACTTTCAGAAATTGCCAAACTAAGAGAAGAATATAAAGCATTAAAAGAAAATATTGATATTTTAGTAAAAGCCAAACAACCTGAGGTATTTTTTAAAGATACATATAAAAATTGGGAAGATATCACCTCGAATATTTTGCGGTACACAACCATCCATGACGAACACCAGATACAATATTCCGTTTTGACAAAAAAATGGGTGGAAATAAAGGACAGATTAAACCCTGTGTTATTGTCTCTTGGTTATGATTCAGCCGACGAAGCCCGCAAAGATATATTGTCAGAAAATGAACTTTCTGATATTGTGACAAAAAAACAAAAACTGACTTTTGAAGAGATTGAAATACAGACAAAGTTGACAGAAATTAATCAAAACATTCAAAATCTACTTGAACAATCACCAACTGTTGTGGCAGAAAACTCAGGTGATCTGAATGCTGTATGGATAAAAACTAATGAAATTAAAACCGGGTATCTGACCAAACTCGGCGAAATTAACAAAGAAACTGAAATAAACGAAACTAAAAAATCGTCAAAAAAACAATTAGAAAATGAATATGAAAAAATACGGGCAGGCATCAAAATCTGGGAAGACCTCAACGAACTCATAGGAGACAAAGAAGGAAAAAAATTCTCAAAATTTGCACAAAATCTCACTTTGCAACACCTCATTTCGTTGGCCAACAAAAGATTGCAAAAACTTACGGACAGATACGAGCTGGACTATACCAATATTATGGAAGACCTCACCGTTATTGACCAATATCAATGGCAGGTTAAAAGAAGCGTCAAAACATTATCAGGTGGAGAATCCTTTTTGGTCAGCCTGGCACTTGCACTGAGTCTTTCGGATTTATCTTCTCAAAAAATAAAAATACAAAGTCTTTTTATTGATGAAGGGTTCGGTACTTTGGATCAGGAAACCCTTGATATCGCTATGGAAAATCTGGAACGCCTGCAAAATGAATCTGACCGGATGATAGGAATAATCTCTCATGTTGAATCCCTCAAAGAAAGAATTTTTACGCAGATTGAAGTCCAAAAATCATCAACAGGATATAGCAATCTGTCGATAAAAACGTTGTAATTACGATATCACTTCGATCCTTACGATTGTAAATTATACTTAAAACATTTATCGACGACTTACCGGATTGGTCTCGACAAACAATAAAATCACATTCAGAACTCATTTTTTGCAAAAAAACCATCTCATTGTAAAAGGCTTTATTAATTTTGAGCAAAAATTTACATTGACTAATCCGGAACCATATTGTTTAAATTGCGAAAAACCCTTTCAGGAGGGTGATAAATTTTGTGCTGCTTGCGGACAGAAAAAAAGCAAACAACCTCTGCATTTGAAAGATGTATTATTTCAGACATTTATTACGATCTTCAACCTGGATAATACATTTCTCAGATCTGTGTGGTTATTAAGAACCCCCTGGAAACTAACCCAAAATTTTGTTGCAGGCAAAAGGGCACCGTACTACCACCCTGCCAGAATGTTTCTTGTTTTGTTGTTCATTTTATTTTCGTTGATGACTGTCTTTTATTCTTCGTTTTCGGATATAACGTTAGGATCAGATATTTTTGTAACTCAAAACGATTATATTAAAAAAGATAGTATGGATTCTATCTTTACCAAACTAAACGTATCACATGATGAAAGGCATAAATATTATACCGCAATTTTTGGTAAAGGATTAATTCCATATGACACCCTAATTTTTGAACCCTTTTTTGTTTTTGACACAGATGGTGAATCCGAAAAACCTATCCTTTTGCGTGAAGTTCTTTTTGAATCTCATGACACCCTTTTGAACAAATATGAGATCAAAGGATTTTTAAACAGGCTTTTTATTAAACAATCTATGAAGTTTTATATTAAAAATGACGACTTTATCTCATTTTTTCTTAAAAATGTATTATGGTCATTACCTATGTGTTTGATATTCACAGCATTGATTTTGTTATTGTTTTATTTCCGTCGTAGCTATTATTATATGGAACATTTGACTTTGCTGCTTCATATTCACTCCTCAGCCTTTATGATTTGTATTTTGTTAATACTCATGGAAGCAGCTATGCCAAAAATGTTAAATGATTGGGTTTGGAAATACATAGGAATAAGCATTTTAGGGCTGTCATTATTCAGTTTCAAATATTATTATAAACAAAACTGGCTCAAAACAGTCCTTAAATTTACATTTACCATTTTGTTTTACATAGTTAACCTTGCAATCAGCAGTGTTGTAATTTTAATTTTTTCTGCAGTTATATTTTAAAAACAATGCCACAATTATTTTTCACAAAAACCATCATTAAAACTACTAATAAGCAAGCATAAAAAAGTTAACCGAATATCAATTTGGGGTTTTGGTTATCGGTTATGAATGTTAGGTTACTTTCTAACCAATATCCCAGTTTTCCAAATACTTTATAAAAACTTTGGCCAGATTTTCAGCATCGGAAATCGCTCTGTGATGGATGCCTGAAAACTCAAAACCTTCATTTTTAATCACTTTTTTTAAGCCTTGTTCGTGTGTTTCGTTTTTCAACTTACGGTAAGCCGGCTTTACATTATAATGAAAATCCAACCATTCTTCGTCCAGTTTATGTAATTTACATTCTAACAACAACTGTTCTTTATCGTATTTTCCCCAGCTTACAAGCATATAATCCTGATCGATGTCAATCCATTCCATAAACTCCTCACAAACTTTTGAAAAAGTTTTTGCTTTATCGACATCTGACTGACTGATGGAAGTTAGTTTTTTACAAAAATCTGATAATACAGGATTATAGGTAGGTTTTACAAACTTACTGAATATAGAATCAATTTCGCCATAACGATTTACTTTGACGGCCCCGATTTCTATAATTTCGTTTATCCCGTGAGGTGGTCGTCCCAACCAACAAGTGGCTTCCAAATCAAAAATGATGTAATTCAACTTTTTTAATTTTTATTCAACTTTTATTTTTGAAACCCAAGGCAATAAGGTGTCAAAAGAATAATTCACCAATCTGTTATGATAAAAAAAAAGCAGGGACAAATCTTGCACAAAAACCAAATCATCCATTTTTTTTAATATCATATTTTTATGATAGATCCCTAAATGTTCCAATCCGTGATGAATCATTTCTTCAATATCCGAATTTTGTATTTCAGGTGCCAAAATAATCAGATTTTCTTTAGCCCAGGATTGTAAAATATCCATTACTTCCGAGCATCTGTCTTTAAAAAGCTGGTATGGTATACTTGGTTTATTGTGTTTGGTATTTATAAACTGAACAAAATCCTGAGAATCATATTCTTCAAAAAGGGTTTGAAAAGCGACGTATGAAATGATATTAGAGCTTAAAACCACCTGATTTTTCTGATATTCTTTAGTTACATATTCACCCAAAAGCCTTGTATAGATACTTTCGCGCTGTGCATCCGCCTTTATATGTCCATCTGTCGTAAAATAATCTTTGATATCAATGATATTCCCGAATTTATCCAGACTATTTCCGTTTTCATCCAAACTATTACCGAACACATCCATTACCCTTCCTAAAGAAAAATATACTTCCGACTCTTTGTTGAACAATTGGCGTATAAGTTGAACATAACCGGAAAAACCAGGCTTACTATCCCGCGAAATAATATGTTTTTCTCTTCCTACATGCCTTAAATACTGATCAATCAAAGCTTTTGCCTCCAAAACAAAATGATAATTGAGATTCATCGTTACAACAATTATTTTGCTGTTATCTCCATGTTCAATATTCAATCTTTGTGCTTCAATCAAAGAACTGATCAGACCGAGTTTTACCTTTGACTCCGTTGCTCCACTTCTGGATCTCGTACCTCCGGGGAAAAATATATTGTTTATTCCTGTCGTCAAAGAATAACTCGTCATTCCTTTAAGGCATTCAAGATAGATTGGATTTTTTTTACGCCTGTCGACCCTGAAGGCACCCAATCGATTCATAAAATAAGCTGCAATTTCGACATTATAGAGGTTTAGCCCTGCACCATATGAAAACACAGGCAATTCCATTTTGGTATCTATCATATAGCCAACCATTATACTATCCAGATTAGAATGGTGGGTAGGCAGAATAACTACGGTACCTTTTGTAAAAAGATTCTGAACCAAAGATATATCACCTGTCACCTTTATCTTTTCCAACAAATGCGACTTCTTACCCCAACGCCACTGATTTTTGCCAAAATATTTATTAAAAAGCCTCTTAAAAAATGTTGTCAGAAACCAACGACTGAACAAAAATGTTTTTTTATCAAAGTGACCAACGATTTCTTCAGAATACCGGTTGATGATTCTTTTTAAAAGCTCTTCTTCTGCATTTTCTTTATCAGCAAGATTTTGTATCAAATCCAATTGTGTACCTATATTATTCCAATAAGCTTTGTCATCAACAGGGTCAACTTTCCAGGGGTTGAGTTTAATTCTTTGTTTTTCAAGATATACTGTTTTTGATATTAATTCCGAAAGTTTTCCATTGTGACCTTCGTTCAATCTTTCATAAACAAAACTATTAAGCTGCTCTATAAATTCTTTCCGTCCTTTACTGGCTTTGGTGATAGGCCACTGTTCTATAACACCAAATAATTCCTTTGTTTTCTCTTTACTCATTGGTTGTGGCTAATATTTCCTTTATATATTGCAATATCTCTTCTTTTCCCACATTTGTAGCTGAACTGCTTATAAAATGATTGGGTAAACTCTCCCAGTCCTGCAATAAGGCATTATTGATGCGTTGAAGGTTTTTTATTAATTCAGCCTTGGTCAATTTATCTGATTTTGTAAAGATAATACTGAACGAAAGTCCTTTTTCGCCCATCCAGGTCAAAAATTCATGGTCAATCTTTTGAAGGGGCAACCGTAAGTCTATCAAAACAAATGAAGTTACCAGGTTTTCTCTCTTTTCCAGATAGTTCAGTATCATTTTACTAAAGGTCGCTTTTTTATCTTTTGAAACACGCGCATACCCATATCCCGGAAGGTCAACCAAAAACCATTTGTCTTCGATGTTAAAATAATTGATCATTTGAGTTTTGCCGGGAGTGTTCGAAACTTTTGCAAGTGCTTTTTTACCCGTCAACATATTGATTAAAGAAGATTTGCCAACATTGGACCTGCCTATAAAAGCAAACTCCGCTTTGTCACTTACAGGGCATGAACTGACTTTAGGATAACTGGCTACATATTCTGCTTTCGTAAAATTCACTACGGCACTATTTTTGTTATATTATGAATTACATTAATAATTAAATAATTACTATTCAAAATTTTATAAATATTTTCCCCCTACAAACACAAGTTTTGGGGTTAATTAATGGTTAAAATGAGTGCAAAAATACACATTTTATACGTGTTATTTCGTTCTCAACCTATATCTTTTCATAATCCTTAAATCCAATACCCATGAAAAATCAAATAGTTTTCATATTTTTGTTTGTTTTTGTTCTGACTTTTCAAGGATCAAGTCAGGTAGAGTTTGGCATGAAAGCCGGAATCAGTAGTTTTCAATTAGGCCAAAAATCTGTTGTCGATTGGACGCAACAAAACAAATTTTTCACACAATTGACGGAAGCTGAGTACGGTCATCATTTCGGATTGTACACCCGGGTATTACTTACCAATTTTTATGTCGAACCCGCAGTCATGTTCCAGTCTTCTTCTTTTACCTATTTGCTGGAAGAATATTCTGAAGCTGGCGTTATCCAATTGGTCAAGAACGACCGGTACAATCAGGTACAAATACCGGTTATGTTGGGTTTAAAAACAGGCTTTTTCAGAGTGCAGGCAGGTCCGGTAGCAAATGTTCTGATCAGTAAAACCTCAGATCTATGGGATTTTGATGGTTATAAAGATAAATTAAAAACTTTTCAATATGGAATTCAGGCAGGAGCCGGAGTGGATGTGTGGAGATTCCGTTTTGACGTGCTTTATGAAAACAATTTGGGTTTTGCAGGTGAAAACATTCAAATAGGTGGAAGAGATTTTATCCTGAACCCAAACCCTTCCAGACTGTTGTTTACATTAGGCTATAAATTTTGACCTTTACGGTTCAACAAACTGGTACACACTATATTCTCAGGTTATATACAATTATATGAAAATAGTTTTTTTCGGAACACCGGAATTTGCAGCAACCTCTCTGAATGTTTTGATTGCAGAAGGATTTAATGTTGTTGGTGTGGTGACAGCTCCGGATCACATGGGAGGAAGGGGCGGCAAACAACTTTTACAATCAGAAGTTAAAAAGCTTGCTATTGAAAAAAATCTGCCGGTACTACAACCCGAAAAACTTAAAAATGAAACATTTATACAAAATCTGGCTGTCTTAAATGCCGATATTTTTGTGGTAGTAGCCTTCAGAATGTTACCGGAAATAGTCTGGTCTATGCCCCCTTTAGGAAGTTACAATCTTCACGGAAGTTTGTTGCCCAAATACCGAGGTGCTGCTCCAATACATTGGGCTGTCATCAACGGAGAGACCGAAACAGGTGTAACAGTCTTCAAATTAAAACATGACATCGATACCGGTGACATATTGCTTCAGGAAAAGATTCCTGTACTTTCGAATGATACAACAGGAATTGTTTACGAAAGAATGCAACATGTTGGTGCAAAAACACTGGTTAAAGCGCTTAGACTGATTCAATCCGGTAAATATTCATTTATCAGACAAAATGCGGACCTCGCGAGCCATGCACCTAAAATATTTCACGCTGACGCAGAAATCAATTTTGACAAGGATGTGGAAAAAGTATACAATTTTATCAGAGGAATGAATCCCTTTCCGGGAGCCTGGACGATTATTAATCAAAAAGAGTGTAAAATTTTATCGGCTTCTCATGAAGTTGATAAAGAAGATATTAAACTTCCTGGCACCATCATCACTGACCACAAAAAGTGGATGAAGATAAAAACCCAAGGTGGCTTTATAGTTGTTTCGGAACTAAAGATGCAAGGCGGAAAAGCGTTAAAAACAAATGAATATCTCGCTGGAAATAAGCTAACTACCTTATTTATCGGATACTAAATTGTAAAAATGGGAATCTTTGCAATAATTATTGGAATAATGACGGAATAATGTGGTTTTGTAATGTCCTCCCGCATAATAAGCCATAATCATTTGAAAATCGTCGACATTGTAATAGTTTTGATGAACGCCGATACGGTTAAACTTTTCGTCAAGAATAACAATTGCCGGGAAAGACATTTTTCCGTTTAACAGTTCTACAGCCAATTCGTTAAACTCGTATTTGCCTACGCTGACGCTTTTGTAGGTCTCTTGGTTAAATTCCACTTTATCTTCAGTGGTAGCATCAATTTTAACTGCATGAAACTTCTGGTTGATAAAACGGGCGGTATAATCATCCGTAAAAGTTGTTTGCTCCAGATGTTTACACCATTTACAATCACTGTAATAAAAATAAAGGAAATAATATTTCGCCGGCGTGTTTTGTTTGGTTGCAGCCGCTGAAGGTGCAATCCATTTAATTCTGTTTTGGGCCGATGCTTTCGCATAAACTCCGGAAACAAACAAAAAAATTATAGCTACTCTAAAAAACATGGTATCAGTTCGTAAAATTTGACTAAACGTATGGTTGAAAGGCTTAATCCTTGATTACAAACTACAAAAATACAATAAAATGTGACTTTCTCCAAAATGAATCAGGGCTCTTGTTAAATTTTTAATAAAATTTTAACGTTTGAGCTCCTTAAAGCATCAAACGGACAGCCTTTTTCATTTTTAAATCCTTATAAATGTAAAGAAAACTGAACAACTGAATTGTCAGATCACGGCAATCGACCTCAGGTTAGAAAAAAAGCACTATTTTTGCACTCAAATTTTACAGACAATGCATGACATTGAGCCTTGGTATGGCTGGAGAGATTATTATGCGGCTGAAGAAGACCGATTTTCACCTTTTTATGGGCGGCAGTATGATGAATTTGTTTTTACCAATAAAATTTATAACCATTACATCCATCCGCAATGGGATGATTTTGGTTCTGAAACCCTGTACATCAAATTATTGTATGTCGACTACGAGCAGTCTTTTGCGGCCATTGAACTCATCGGTGAATGGAATGATTGTATTGAAAATGATATTATGTTTTTTAAAAGAGATGTGGTTGATTTTCTGTTGAAAAAAAAGATTTATCATTACGTATTGTTTTGTGATAATGTACTCAACTATCACGGGGACGATGATTCTTATTATGAAGAATGGTATGAAGACGTAAAAGACCATGATGGCTGGATATGTCTGGTAAATACCTTTGAACATGTTGAAAAAGAAATGCGCAAATACAGGCTACATCATTATATGTTTTTTGATAAAAATCTGAATGAAATGAACTGGAGAAGCAAAAACCCTAATCTTTTAAAGGAAGAAATGGAAAATATTATTTTTTCTGATCCTAAATTTTTAAAATAATCATCATGTCTGAAATGCAACATAAAGCAGGTTTTGTCAACATTGTCGGTAATCCGAACGTTGGAAAATCCACTTTGGTTAATACCCTAGTCAGGGAAAAATTATCCATTGTAACTTCCAAACCTCAAACCACTAGACATAGAATCCACGCCTTATTAAGTGACGAAAACTATCAGATGGTTATTTCGGATACTCCCGGTATTATTGAAACGCCCAGTTATAAAATGCAGGCTTCCATGAACAAACATGCATATTCTGCTTTTGAAGATGCTGATGTCATCCTGTTTGTAACAGATATTTTTGACGTTTATACCGGCGAAGAAAATATTTTTTCTTTGTTTGTTAAAGCTGAAACCCCTGTTTTATTGATTATTAATAAAATTGATATTGATAAAACTGAGCAAGCGACTGAAAAAGCCGAACAATTATCTTCATTTTTTCCATTTACCAAAACTTATTTTATATCGGCAAAAGAAAAAACAAATACCGATGAACTGTTATCAGATATCGTAACCTATCTGCCAGTCCATCCACCTTATTACCCAAAAGATGAATTGTCAGACAAACCTGAAAGATTTTTTGTTTCCGAAATCATCCGGGAAAACATCTTAAAACAATACCGCCAGGAAGTACCATATTCTTGTGAAGTGGTTGTCCACAGATTTAAGGAAGAAGAAAAACACGGTGCTCCTTTGTTGATGATTTATGCTGATATCTATGTCGACAGAAAGTCACAAAAACCCATTATCATCGGACACAGAGGCGAAAGCATAAAAAAGCTGGGTATTGCATCAAGAACGGCTTTGGAAGAGTTTTTTCAAAACCACGTTTTTTTGGATCTGAATGTAAAAATCAAAGAAAACTGGAGAGATGACGATAAAATGTTGCAACATTTCGGATATGAAAACAACTGATCCGGACATAAAGCATTGATTATCATATACATCTCTGAATAATTCATTTTCTCCTTACAAAAGAGTATATTTTTTAATGGATCATCCTTTGGTAGAATGACAAAAGGTGACAATATCTAAATTATTTCTTTTTGATGTCGTTATTCTTCATAAAATGATTAATTTTGCGGTCTTTTTAAGAAAATATCATATGTTATATAAATTTATATTTGTTTCTGCGGCCTTCTTCTTGTTTTTTTCCTGCTCTAATGATTTTGACCTGACGGAAGGAAAGACAGAACTTCCGGTTATTTACGGACTATTATCTCAAAACGACACTGCGGTGTACGTAAGAGTTGAAAAAGTATTTGTGGACGAAGATATCGAACCAAAAATACTGGCAAGTGACCCGAACAACTTATATTATGATGATATTACGGTAGAATTAAAAAACCTTCGGACAAACGATTCTTATATTATGAAAAGAGTTGATGGAAATCTTGAAGGATATCCGAGAAGTGAAGGTATTTTTGTTCAATCTCCTAATATTCTTTATAAATTGCATAATGATGAATTGCAAGGTGGTATTTTGGGAGATACCTCACGATACGAGATCACCTTAAAAAAAGAAGATGGTTCTGTAATAGCCAGTTCGACGACCAGGGTTTTGCGCAAATTACTTGAATCAGATATTGCCTCTCCTTCAGCTTCCGGAAGTCTTGCTTTTGAATATAACAGAGACCTGAACATATCTTTCAGATCTGATAAATTTGCTTTTACCCACGACATTGCCATCATTATTCATTATACAGAAGAAAAAAATGGTGTTTCTTCAGATAAATCGTTGAGGTGGCCGATTGCTAAAAATTTTGCAGCCAACCAACCTTTTAATTTAAATATTCAATATGCCGTGAGAGGACGGGCATTTTATGAATTTCTAAAAAGCAGTCTGACTGTTGACCCGTTGATCAACAGGTTTCTTAAATCCGGATCTATCGAAATCATCTCAGGAGGCGAAGAAATCAAAAACTATGTTAGTATTGTACAGGCTAATATCGGAATTACGTCAAGTGGGGAGTTTCCCACTTATACCAATATAAAAAATGGTGTGGGTTTATTTTCATCTAGAACCAGGTTGTTGAGGGAAAATATAAATTTTGCAAATCCTACCAGAGACTCCATTTCAAACGGAATTATTACCAGAGATCTGAATTTCAGATAATTTTTTTTGATCGGATTTTCTCTTTCATTAAATATTTAGTATTGATTATCAAATGAAAGGTTTAGTTTTATTTTTAATAATGCTCCAGTGTATATAAAATAAAGAACGGTTTATAATCTGTTAATAAACTCAACCATTCCGGATTCAAATTGTTTGATTAACATAATTTTACGTCATGACAGAGTTTTTATATGTATTAGGAATCATATTTGCATTTTTCGGAATGGCATTTATTATGATCAATATCAGACAGATTTTTACCGGGAAAGAGTTCCGGGGCACCTGTGCCAGTAACAATCCCATGTTAAAAAACCAATTAGGAGAATGTACCGTTTGCGGCAAAAAAGTTGAAGACGATTGTGCGATGCCTGAACTTCCCGGTACAGTAAAATCCTGATTCCTTACCATGATTATCAAACCATTATTGACAACAGGAGTCCTCTTTTTGTTACTCCCGCTAATACTTTCAGGACAAAAACCCGCAGCTGTAACTTCCGGTGAGATCTACCAAAAGTTAAAAAAACTTAATATGCTGGCGTCTGTGCTTTATGTTGCTGCACACCCTGATGATGAAAATACAAGGCTTATTTCTTACCTGGCAAACGAAAAACACGCAGAAACTACTTATCTCTCCCTAACCAGAGGTGACGGCGGTCAAAATCTGATTGGTAAAGAAATTGATGAGTTTTTAGGAGTTCTGAGAACGCAGGAATTATTGCAAGCACGTGCTATTGATAATGGGAAACAAATGTTCAGTCGTGCAAATGATTTTGGATTTTCAAAAAATGCAGAAGAAACCATTTCGATCTGGGACACTGACAAAATCAAGGCCGATGTAGCATGGGCCATCCGCTCTTGTAAACCAGACATCATCATCAACAGGTTTGATCACAGAACCTCGGGAAAAACGCACGGACATCATACAGCTTCTGCCATCCTGGCTTTGGAAATATTTGACAAATCAGGAGATCCTGTGTTCCATCCTGAACAATTACAATGGGTAGAAACATGGCAGGCCAAAAGGATATTTTTTAATACTTCCTGGTGGTTTTATGGCAGTCAGGAAAAATTTGACAAAGCAGACAAGTCGCTGCTGATGGGATTTGATGTGGGAGTCTACTACCCTCTTCTCGGAAAGTCGAATAACGAAATTTCAGCAGAATCAAGAAGTCAGCACAAATGTCAGGGGTTTGGATCCACCGGTTCCAGAGGTTCACAAATGGAATATCTGGAGTTACTCAAAGGGGACATGCCTTCAGATAAACAAAATATGTTTGAAGGAATCAATACTACCTGGTCAAGAGTAAAAGGAGGCGATATGGTTGGAAAAATGGTGGAAAAAACGATCCAATCTTTCGATTTTACCAAACCTGAAGCTTCCGTTCCGGCACTTTTGGAGATTTATTCACAAATACAAAAAACTGAAGATCCCTTCTGGAAAAATCTAAAAAGTAAAGAATGTCTTGAAATTATTGAAGCATGTGCCGGTTTGTACATAGAAGCAAAATCTAATAAAAAAGATGCCATACCCGGAGAAAATGTAAAAATTGACATTGAAATCACAAAAAGATTGCCCATTGACGTGACCTTACATAGCATTCAATCAGATTTTTTTGATATTGATTCGGTTTTCCAAATAAACATTGAAGACAACCAAATGGTATTCCATCAATTATCTGTATCCATTCCTGAAAAAGCGGATTATACCACGCCATACTGGTTGAGGACAGAAGGCAGTTTGGGTATGTATCAGGTCGACAAAACAGAATGGATAGGAAAACCGGAAACACCACATCCGGCACAAATCACTTATACTCTGGATATTAAAGGCACAAAGTTACCTTTTACAAAACATGTAGTACACAAATTCAACAGTCCTGAAAACGGTGAAGAATACAGGTCTTTTTCTATCCTACCGAGAATCTCTGTAAACTTTTCCAATAAAGTAAATATTTTTTCAAACAGTGAAAAACAACCGGTGACCATTAATATCACCAATTTTGCTGATTCTACATCGGGAATTCTTGCTTTACCCATGCCGAAGGGATGGAGAATATCACCAAGAACAATCCCATTTACGATAACGGGCAAAGGTCAAAGTCAGGAATTTACATTTGAGGTTACTCCTCCGGACAAAAGTTCTGAGGTGAGCGCAACACCAAAAGTTTTGATAAACGACGAAGTGTATATGGACGCCTTGGAAGAAATTAAATACGACCATATAGTTCATCAGTGGGTGCAACAAAAAGCAGTAGCCGATTTTATCAGATTGGACATTCAAACCACTCCTCTGACGATTGCATATGTGGACGGTGCAGGTGATGTCATTCCTGATTATCTTGTAAAAATGGGTTATAAAGTTGATAAACTCAAAGATTCAGACCTGCGAATTGATGTCCTTCAAAAATACCCTTGTGTCATTTTTGGAGTCCGGTCTTATAATACGATTGAAGCTCTTAAATTCAAACAAAAAGACATCCTCGCTTACGTAGAAAACGGAGGAAAGATTGTGGTTCAATACAATACGAGCAATGGTCTGGTGACCCCGCAAATAGGCCCTTACCCTTTTAAAATTTCAAGAGACCGTGTCACAGTAGAATCTGCCGAAATGACAATATTGAAGCCTGAACATCCTTACCTGAACTTTCCCAATAAAATTGGGGAAAAAGATTTCGAAGGTTGGGTTCAGGAAAGAGGATTGTATTTTGCATCAGAATGGGATAGTAAGTATGAAACTCTTTTTTCCTGCAATGATCCGGGAGAAACACCTAATGCCGGTTCACTCATTTTTGCACAATATGGAAAAGGCGAGTTTGTGTATACCGGTTTGAGCTTTTTCAGACAATTCCCGGCTGGTGTACCCGGAGCGTACCGACTTTTTGCCAACATCATCACACCACAAAATACAATCAGTCATGACAGGAAGCCGTAAAATTTCATGGCTCCTGATATATATATTCATCATTGTTATGAATATATTTTATATTGTTAGTTTTATTTTGTTTTCCGGTTACTTTAAGACATTGTAATGGGAATTCTTGATTGGATAGTATTAGGTTCCAGCCTGGCATTTATAGTATTGTATGGTTATTGGAAATCAAAAAATATACAATCCAGCCATGCCTATTTTAAGGGAAACGATGATACTCAGTGGTGGACAATAGGTCTTGGAGTGATGGCTACACAGGCAAGTGCCATTACCTTTATGTCGACTCCCGGCCAGGCTTATTATGACGGTCTGGGATTTGTACAAATTTATTTTGGCTTACCCCTGGCGATGGTCATCATCAGCGTGACGTTTATCCCTTTATACCATAAGCTCAAGGTCTATACAGCCTATGAATTTCTTGAAAAAAGATTTGATCTGAAAACCAGGTCTCTGACCGCTGTTTTATTCCTGGTACAAAGAGGATTGGCTGCAGGTATTACGATTTATGCTCCTGCCATCATTCTTTCAACTTTACTTGGTTGGGACCTCAACATCCTGAATATATTGATAGGAGGTTTGGTCATATTGTATACGGTCAGCGGAGGAACGCAGGCAGTGAATGTCACTCAAAAACAACAAATGTTTGTGATCATGGGAGGCATGTTTTTTGTTTTTTACTACATACTAACCCATATCCATCCGGAAGTCGATTTTTCTAAAGCCATGCAAATAGCTTCTTTAGCGGGAAAAACTGAAGTTGTTAATTTTTCGTTTGATCCGTCCAACCGTTATACCATCTGGAGTGGTTTATTGGGTGGATTGTTTCTGTCTCTTTCATATTTTGGAACAGATCAAAGTCAGGTACAACGCTATCTTTCGGGTAGTTCGATGACAAACAGTCGGTTAGGTTTGGTTTTTAACGGAATATTAAAAATTCCGATGCAGTTTTTTATTTTATTGACCGGTGTCCTTGTTTTTGTATTTTATCAGTTTCATCCTGCTCCCGTTTTTTACAATAATACAACTGTTACCAAAATAGAAAATACCTCATCAAAATCGGAATGGGCCAACCTGACCAAATCATTTGATAGTATTCAAACAGAAAAAAAACAACTACTTGTCAACCATCATGTATCAGATCCTGATCATCTTCAAAAGTTGTGGAATCAGGAAAAAGAATTAAAGATAAAAAGTCAGGCTCTTATAAAATCAGCACTTCCTGAAGAAGAAACCAATGACAAAGACTATGTTTTTATCCATTTTATCCTTGAGAATCTGCCTACCGGTTTAATCGGACTGCTGCTTGCAGTTATTTTTGCTGCAGCAATGTCGTCCACTTCAGCAGAACTAAATGCATTGGCGACCATCACAGCTGTTGATATTTATAAAAGAAACATCAATCAGGATGTAGATGATAAAAAACTTTTATTTTTATCCAGAATTTTTACGGTTACCTGGGGACTTCTTGCGATACTTTTCGCCTCTTTCGGAAACCTTTATGAAAACCTGATTCAGCTGGTAAATATTGTAGGGTCGATTTTTTATGGAGTCATCCTCGGGATTTTTATTATTGCTTTTTACTTCAAAAGATTACAGGCTAATGAAGTATTTTACGGCGCCCTGATCGCTCAGACTGCTGTTTTATGTATCTTTTTTACCTTAGATATCGGTTATTTATGGTTGAATGCTGTAGGTTGCGTAGCCGTTGTTTTATTTAGCTTATTCCTGCGGATTATGAATTTTGGAAGGGTTAAAATTTCTTAAAAATATTCAATTTTTTTGCAATATTTAAAGACTTAATTTATGCCTTTTCATTATTTTTTCTTACTTTTGCATGTTATTTTAAAAAACAATATTTAAAAATATATAAATGGCTAACGATCAACGAATTGTTCCGATTAATATAGAAGATGAAATGAAATCATCATACATAGATTACTCTATGTCAGTGATAGTTTCAAGAGCGCTGCCGGACGCAAGAGATGGTCTCAAACCGGTACACAGACGTGTACTGTTTGGTATGTCAGAATTGGGGTTGGCCTTTGGAAGATCGCATAAAAAATCTGCCCGTATCGTTGGGGAGGTTTTAGGTAAATATCACCCACATGGTGACGGATCCGTTTATGACGCAATGGTTAGAATGGCTCAGGATTGGTCATTGAGATATCCTTTGGTAGATGGTCAGGGTAATTTTGGATCTATGGATGGTGACAGTCCGGCAGCCATGAGGTATACAGAAGCCAGATTGTCCAGAATAAGTGACGAGATGTTGGCTGATATCGGCAAAGAAACGGTTGATTTTAAATTGAATT